>CAZHIM010000021.1:0-64479 GCA_964532525.1 uncultured Bifidobacteriaceae bacterium | reverse complement strand
GCGCGGGCGCCTGATCGTTTCTTTCCCTGAAGCGGAAGATGGGTGGACGAGCACCTTTCCATGAACCCAGAAAACATTCAACCTTCGACATTCAACTTCCAACCCTGAACGAAGGCGGCAGCGCGAGCCCCTTCGATATTGGGCGTTGAACGTTGAATGTTTCGTCTGCGGTTCAGGGGTTCAATGCGCGAACGGTTTCGGGGAATTCTCATCCCAAGGTGCCGAGCGCCTTTTCGATCCGGGCCATGACCTTCTCCTTGCCCAGGATCTCGAGCAGATGATACAGGCTGGGGCCGGAAGGGTTGCCAGTGACGGCGAGGCGGACAGGATGGACGAGCACGCCGGCCTTGACGCCGAGTTCCTTGGCGGTGGCCTTCAAAGTGATTTCGAGCGAGGCGGCGTTGAAAGGATCGGTTTTCGTGAGGGCGTCGCGGAGTTTTTCCAGGCGCGGTTTGTTTTCCGGCACGAAACAGGTCTTGGCGGCCTCGGGATTGTAAGCGATTTCGTCCTTGAAATAGAATCCGGCGTAGGTCGGGAGTTCGGAGAAGGTCTTGATCTTGCCCTTGCAGGTGTCGAGGGCGGCCTTGACGTAGGCGACGTTTAGCTGGTTGGTGTCCAAGCCAGCCTTGGCGAGGGCGTGGACGGCCAGTTCGTAGAAACGGTCGTTGGTGAGGTCGCGGCAATATTCACCCTGGAGCCAGAGGAGCTTCTCGAAATCGAAGCGGGCGTTGTGGCGCAAAATCTGCGGGAGGTCGAAGCGTTCCACCACTTCGGCCAGCGACAGTTTTTCGGTGTTTTCCTTGGGAGACCAGCCGAGCAGGCTCAGGTAATTGGTGACCGCCTCGGGAAGGAATCCTTCGTCCGTGTACGTGGAGAGCGAGGCGCCGCGATCGCGCTTGCTCATCTTGCTGCCATCGGCATTGAGGATGAGAGGGATGTGCGCGTAGCGGGGCGGTTCCACGCCAAAGGCGCGGAAGAGCGCGATGTGTTTGGCGGTGTTCGAGAGGTGGTCTTCGCCGCGGATGACATGGGTGATGCCCATCTCCAGGTCGTCTATGACGTTGACGAGGTGAAACACGGGCTCGCCATCGCTACGGACGATAACGAAATCGGGGTCGGCTTCCTCGCGGTCGGTGAGCTTGCGGAGGACGTCGCCGACGACGAGGTCGGGGATGAGGATGGGTTCCCGCTGCATCTTGAACTTGATGGCGCCCTCAGATTCATAGGCGAGACCGCGGGACAAGAGGGCCTCGACGCGGCGCTGGTAGTTTTCCTTGCGTTGGGATTGGAAATAGGGGCCGTGGCTGCCCTTGCACGGGCCGGTGGCGTCGGGGGTCAGCGGACCCTCGTCCCAGTTGAGGCCGAGCCAGCGGAGCCCCTCGAGGATGACGTTGACGGCTTCCTGCGAATTGCGGGCGGCGTCGGTGTCTTCAATGCGCAGCACGAAGGTGCCGCCGGTGTGGCGGGCATAAAGCCAGTTGAACAAAGCAGTGCGGGCGCCCCCGATATGCAGAAAGCCGGTGGGCGAAGGCGCGAAACGAACGCGAATTTTCATGGGCGAATTATAATCACAGACGGGCGAAGTTGGACAGCTAAAGCAAACCGGAGGAGGTCAGCAAAAGTCGGCGGCGCTTTTTCACTTCTCGGCCGGTCCGGAATGGGGCAGCATGTCGAAAAATCGGAACCATGTATTTCGGAAAAAAAATTGTGGTGGTCATGCCCGCGTACAATGCGGCCAAGACCGTAACCATGACGGTGGACGAGGTGATGCAGCAGGGCATTGTGGATGACATCATTCTGGTGGACGACCGGAGCCGGGACGACACGGTGAAGGTGGCGTCATCGCTGCCGGGGGTGCAGGTGCACGTGCATGAGACCAACACGGGGTACGGGGGGAATCAGAAGACGTGCTACCGGCTGGCCCTGGATGCGGGGGCGGACATTGTGATCATGGTGCACCCGGATTACCAATACACGCCCAAGTTGATCCCGGCGATGGCCTCGATCATCGCCAACGATTTGCACCAATGCGTGCTGGCGAGCCGGATTTTGGGAGGGTACTCGCTGCAGGGCGGGATGCCGGGCTGGAAATATGTGGCGAACCGATTTCTGACGGCGGCGGAAAACCTGCTGCTGGGGGCCAAACTTTCGGAATATCACACGGGCTACCGGGCGTTTTCGCGGGCGCTGTTGCAGAAGCTGGAGCCGAACCTGGCGGTGAACTCGAACGATTTCATTTTTGACAACCAGATGATCGCGCAGATTTTGTGGCATGGCTTCACGATCGGCGAAGTCAGCTGCCCGACGAAGTATTTCAAGGAGGCGTCGTCCATCAACTTCCGGCGGAGTTGCAAGTATGGTTTCGGCTGCCTGAGCGTGGGGGCGCAGTTCCGGCTGGCGAAGCTGGGGCTGGCCAAACCGAAGTTATTTTTCCCGTAAAGCGAGCGCCCGGCCGGGCCGGGGGCCGGTTGGGAACGGCCCAGCCGGAAGACAAAACGAGCGGCGCCGAGACGAGCGCCGCCGGAGTGGTGGCCTAAAAAGGGGGATGGCCGATTAGCGGAGCGCGAGGGCCAGGCGCGACTTTTTGCGGTTGGCGGCCGGGCGGGTTAGGGCGCCGACCTTGACGGCCTTGTCAAAGACGGAATGGACGCCGGCGAGCAGCTTGGCGGCATCCTCTTTTTTGCCGGCGGCGACGGTGGCGCGGAACGCTTTTTCGGCGCGGCGCAAGTGGGATTTGACGGCGGTGTTCTGGAGGTGCTTGCGTTGGCTGTTGCGCATGCGGCGTTCGGCTGACTTCGTATTGGGCATAAATCGTTAAATGTTTGCTAAAGAGCCCGTGAAGCTAATCAATTGGCGGGGAAAGTCAACGCTGAAAAAAAGCGTCCGCACTTTACTTCTGGCGGCGGGGCTGGTTGTTTAGGAGAATCACGTGAGGCTATTGGAATCGAACATGGCCATGGAAAACGAACCGTGAATTTGCCACTGCGCATTCTGCATCTGGAAGACAACCCGGCGGAGGCGACGCTGGTGCGGGACCAGTTTGCCGGCGACGAACTGGCGGCGGACGTGCGGCACGTCAGCCGGCGGGAGGAATTTGAGCGGGCGCTGGACGAGGGGCATTGGGACCTGGTGCTGGCGGATTACAAGTTGCCGGACTACAACGGGTTGGAGGCGCTCAAGCTGGTCCGGAGGAAGCACCCGAACCTGCCGTTCATTCTGATGTCCGGGACCATTGGCGAGCAGGCGGCCATCGAGAGTTTGAAGGCGGGCGCGACGGATTACATTCTGAAGCACAAACGGGACCGGTTGCCGGCGGCGGTCCGGCGGGCGGTGGCCGAGGCGGCGGAGCGGACGCGGCGGGAGGCGGCGGAAGAGGATTTACGGCGAAGCGAAAAGCAGTACCGGCTGCTTTTTCAGGGCAATCCGCATCCCATGTGGGTCTTTGACCTGGAGACGCTGGCCATTCTGGAAGTCAACGAGGTGGCGACGCAGCATTACGGGTACAGCCGCGACGAATTTTTGCGGATGACCCTGGCGGATTTGCGCGTGCCGGAGGATCCGGGGCGGGGGCGTCCGGCGTTCGCGGACATCAAGGCGCAGGGACTGGTGTGGCGGCATCGCCGCAAGGACGGGGGCGAGATGGACATGGAGCTGATCTGGTCGCCGCTGGCGTTTCGCGGCAAGCTGGCGGCGTTGACGCTGGCGACGGATGTGACCGTGCGGCGGCGGGCGTCCGAGCGGGATGCGATATTCGGGCGGCTGAGCCACAATCTGAGCGCGGTGACGACGGCCTCCGAAGCGGCGCTGTTCATTTGCGAGGCGGCGGACGAATTGTTTCACTGGGATGATTTTGCGCTGGACCTATATTCGGCGGAGCGCGACGAGGTGGTTTCACTGCTGACGATCACGACGGTGGAGGGGGAGCGGGTGGAGATCCCGGCGTCGCCGCAGCCGAAAACGGCGAACGCCCTGGTGCAGCGGGTGATTGCGCGCGGGGCGGAACTGGTGACGGCGGCGGAAACGGGGGACAAGGACGGCACGACGATGCTGGCGCCGATCCGGAAGGGCGACTGCGTGATTGGGGTGCTGTTCATCCAGCGGCGGGAGGCGCACAGCTATGCGGCGCGGGATGTGGAGACGCTGCAGACGCTGGCCGACCAATGCGCGGGCGCCTTGCAACGGGTGCGGGTGGAGGAGCAATTACGCCAGAGCCAGCGGCGGTTTCGCGACCTGTTTGAGAATTCGCCCGACGCCATTTTTGTGGAGGACCTGGCGGGGCGGGTGCTGGATGTGAACCGGGGCGCCTGCGCGTTGCATGGCATGACGCGGGAGGAATTGGTGGGGAGCAATGCGATTGAGAAGCTGGTGCCGGCGGAACGGCAGGAAATCGCGCGGGCGGAATTCAAGAAGCTGGCGGCGGGCCAGCTTTCCTGGGTCGAGAGCGAGAGCCGGCGGGCCGACGGCCGGGTGGTGCCGGTGGAGATCCGCGCGGTGCCGGTGGAATATGACGGTTCGCCGGCGCTGCTTTTTCACGTGCGCGACATCACCGAGCGCCGGGCGGCGGAGCTGGCGCTGCGCAGCTCGGAAACGCTGTTCCGGTCCGTCTGGGAGAATTCCGTGGACGGGATGCGGCTCACGGATGAGGAGGGCACGATCGTGGCGGCCAACCAGGCTTTTTGCCGGCTGGTGGGGCTGACGCATGAACAATTGGATGGCAAACCGTTGACAGTGGTTTATTCAGCCGGGGAGGAGCCGGAAGAGCTGCTGCGGCAGCACCGGGAGCGGTTTCTCGCCCGGACCATCCGCGAGAAACAGGAGACCCGGCGGATTTTGCACGACCGGCGGTCCGTGATTTTTGAGATCACCGATTCGTATGTGGAGTCGGGCGGCAAACCGCGCCTGCTGCTGAGCCTGTTCCGCGACGCGACGTTGCATCGGCGGTTGGAGGAGCAGCTCCGGCAGTCGCAGAAGATGGAGGCGATCGGGCAGCTCGCCGGGGGGATTGCGCACGACTTCAACAACATTCTCACCATCATCCTGGGCCATGCCACGCTGCTGACCATGGCCCAGCTCGACGCCAAGTCGCAGGTGTCCGCACAGCAGATCAAGCAGGCTTCCGAGCGCGCGGCCGGGCTCACGCGCCAGTTGCTGGCGTTTGGGCGGAAGCAGATTTTCAACCCGCGCCCGGTGGACCTCAACCGGGTGGTGCACAAGCTGACCGACCTGCTGGCGCGGTTATTGGGCGAGGACATCGCGCTGCAAATTGATTTCAGCCGCGAGCCGGCGGTCATTTCGGCGGATGTGAGCATGCTGGAGCAGATTCTGCTGAACCTTTCGGTGAACTCGCGGGACGCGATGCCGCACGGCGGCCAGATGGGCATTCGGATTGCCGCGTGCGAGGTGGACCCGGAACACATGCTGCGGGTGGCGGAGGCCCGGACGGGCAAATTCATCCGGCTGAGCCACGCAGACACCGGCGAAGGGATTCCGCCGGAGAATCTCGCGCGCATCTTTGAGCCTTTTTTCACCACCAAGGAGCTTGGGAAGGGCACGGGACTGGGCCTGGCGACGGTGTTTGGCATCGTCAAACAGCACGAGGGCTGGGTGGAAGTTGAAAGCGAACTCGGCAAGGGCACGACGTTTCACATCTATTTTCCGGTGACGGCGGCGGCGGCGGTTGACCCGGAGCAAATGGACACCCAGTTTCATGCGCGCAAGGGCACCGAGACGATCCTCGTGGTGGAAGACGAGCGCGACTTGCGCGAGATCGTCACCCGCACGCTCAATCTCAACGGCTACCGGGTGTTCCAGGCGGTGGACGGCCATCACGCGCTGGAGATCTGGTCCGAATACCAGAATAAAATAGACCTGGTGTTCACCGACATCATCATGCCGGGGGGCATCAACGGACGCGAACTGGCGGACCGCCTCTGGGCCGACAAGCCGGGTTTGAAAGTGATTTTCTCCAGCGGTTACGGGGCGGACGCCTTGGGAAAGGATTTCAAACTGGATCCCAAGCTGAACTATCTGCAGAAGCCGTACCTGCCGCAGACGCTGTCCCGCGTCATCCGGCGGTGTCTGGATAATGAAAGCATCGCGTGAATGGGCCGGGAGGTTTTTAATATGGCGGCCGGCGGCGCAAATTCACAAAATCCGGGTTTGAGAAAATTCAGCGAAAGAAGAATGACATGATCATCGCCCCTTCACTACTGGCGTCTGACTTCACCCGCCTGGGCAGGGAAGCCGCCCGCGCGGAGCGCGCCGGCGCCGACTGGCTGCACTTGGACATCATGGACGGCCAGTTTGTGCCCAACATTTCCTTCGGGCCCGGGGTCGTGGCCGCCGTCCGCCCGCAGGCCCCGAAGCTGTTTTTTGACGCGCACCTGATGTGCGTGAATCCGGAGATCTTGCTGGAGCCGTTTGTGGAAGCCGGCGTGGATGAAATGATCGTCCATGTGGAGCTGGGGGAGCGGGTGGCGCCGCTGCTGTGGAAGATCCGTTCGCTGGGCAAAAAGGTGGGGTTGGCCATCAACCCGCCCACGGCCATTGGCGAGGTGCAGCCGTTTTTGGACAAGATTGACCTGTTGCTGGTGATGACGGTCAATCCCGGATTTGGCGGCCAAAGTTTCATCCACGAGTGCCTGCCCAAAGTCCAGCAAGCGGACGAGTGGCGGCGGGCGCGGAAGTTGCACTACCGCCTGGAAGTGGACGGTGGGATCAGCAATGAAACGGTGGCCGATTGCGCCCGCGCCGGGGCGGACACGTTTGTGGCGGGCACGGCGCTGTATCACCAGCGCAACATGGGGGCGGCGATCCGAAAGATGCGGAAGCTCGCGCAGGAAAACGATCCGACGCTGGCGGATCTGAAGGTATGACGCCGGCCGGGGCCGGTTTTCGGCACTGGTCCGGCGCCAGAGGAGGCGCGGGGAAGGATGCAATTTCCATTGCGAGCTGGCGGTGTTCTGGTATGCTGGCCGTCCGTTTTAACCGAAGATTTAATAAAATTTATGTCACAGCATCGCAGTCTCCGCGCCGCGTCCACGTTGGGCGGCAAGCGCAATGTACTCAAGCGTTTTGAGCGCACCGAGCTTCTGAAGAAGCGCGGCCAATGGAAGGCAGGCGACCGGATCACCGGTTTGCGCAAGACGAAGCCGGAAGCCTGAACAGTTTGGGGGGCTGGGGTTGACGATTTGCGCCGGGAGCGGCGAGGCTGTTCCCGGTGGCTGACCGGCGACCGGCCGCCCGGTTGCTTGTGGTTCGTCTGCAAAAGTTTCTCGCCGACGCCGGTGTGGCTTCCCGCCGGGCTGGCGAGCAGTTTATTTTGGACGGGCGCGTTTCCGTGAACGGGCAGACGGTCCGGTTGCTGGGGAGCAAGGTGGATCCCCTGCATGACCGGGTGGTGGTGGACGGGAAGCCGGTACGGGCAAAAAAGTTGCTGTATCTGGCGTTGAACAAGCCGCGGGGGTGCGTCTGTTCCCGGCAGGATGAGCTGAACCGGCCGACGATTTACGAGCTGCTGCCGCGCGAGTGGAACACGGTGCAGACGGTGGGCCGGCTGGACTACAACAGCGAAGGGTTGATTTTTCTGACGAATGATGGACAATTCGCCTTGCGCCTGACCCATCCGCGTTACGGGGTTCGTAAAAAGTATCTCGCCACGGTGGAAGGGGAGGTGACGCCGGCCATGCTCGAGGTGTTCAAACGGGGTGTTTTTCATGAAGGCGAACGGCTGCGGGCGCTGGGGGCGAGGGTCATCTCGGGCACGCATGACCGGAGCGTGGTGGAAGTGGAACTCGGCGAGGGCAAGAACCGCGAGGTGCGGCGGTTGTTTGAATCCCAGGCGCTGACGGTAAAAAAGTTGCAGCGGACGCAAATCGGCCGCATTCGGCTGGGCGAATTGAAGCCCGGCAAATGGCGCACATTGAATGCTGTGGAGATAAAGACTTTGATTTCAGATTTATGAAAACGAACTGCTGGTTGATTTTAGGAACAATGCTCGCGACGAGTGTCGTGGCGCAGGTGAATACCAACAAGCTGCCGGAAATTCCCCCGCCAGCGGTCGCCGCGCCCGCTGCGCCGGCCCCCGCCGCGACGCCGGTGGTCGCTCCGGCGGAGGTCAAGACGAACGCGCCGGCCAAGAAAGCCGTCAAAGCCAAGAAAAAGGCCAAGAAGGCCAAGGCCCCGGTGAAGGTGGCGGAGAAGGCCGAGAAGAAAGCGCCCGAGCTGTCCAACCTGCCGGTGACCCTGGTTCCCGGTCCCGCCACGGTGGATGCCGACAATGTCAATTTACGCGGTCAGGCCGGTTTGAAGGGCGAAGTGGTGGGGCATGTGAAAAAGGGCGACACCGTGACGGTGCTGTCTGAAATCAACCTGGAGAAGCCGAAGGCCGGCGAGCCGGCGCAATGGGCCAAAATCGCGCTGCCGGGCGGCACCAAGGTGTGGATTGATTCCAAGTTTGTGACCAACAACGTGGTTTCCGCCAGCAAGCTGAATCTGCGCGGCGGTCCCGGCGAGAATTTCAGCGTGCTCGGAATTGTTGAGAAGGGCACCAGCGTCAACTCCGTCACCACCAAGGGTGATTGGATGCAGATCGAAACGCCGTCCAGCGCGTTTGCGTTCGTGGCGGCCGGTTATTTGAAGCAGGAAGGCGCCGCCCCGGAGACCAATATTGCGGCGCAGCCCGCGATTGCGGCCACGGAAAATGCGCCGGCGCCCGCGCCGCAGATGGCTGCGCCGGTGGCGACGCCGACGCCCGTGACGGAAGCCCCGACGATTGCGCCGCCGGCTGCGAATCCGCCGCCGGCTCCGGCCCCGGTCACTCCGGCTCCGGCCCCGGAAGTTGCCGCCATGCCGGCCCCGGCCCTGCCGGCGCCGACACCGGCGATCGTGCCCACGCCGACACTGGCCCCGGATGATACGGACACCAATCTGCCGCCGCCGCCGCCGCGTATTGTGACCCACGAGGGTTCGGTCCGCCACTCGGTCAGTCCGGTCGCACCGACCTATTTCGAGCTGTATGATCCGGCGGACGACAAGGCGATCAATTACCTGTACACCACCAGCACCAACCTGAACCTTGCCCGTTACAATGGCCTGCACATCACCGTGACCGGTGAGGAAGCCATGGACGTGCGCTGGAAGGATACGCCGGTGCTGACGATCCAGAAGATTTTCGTGTTGCCTTCGGACAACCAAAAATCAAAGCCGTCGTCCTCCGGCAAGGCCAAGTGACCATCGGGTGAGACGATTTTGTCGTGAACAATCTCATTGACGGGCGGGCCATCGCCGCGCAAATCCAGCGTGAACTGGTGGCGCGGGTGGCGCAGTTGAAGACGCGCGGCGTGGTGCCCGGGCTGGCTTTTGTGCGGGTGGGGGAAGACCCCGCCTCCAAGGTCTATGTGGGGCGGAAGGAAAAAGCGTGCGCCGAGCTGGGCATCGTGTCCCAAACGCACGTCCTGCCAGTGAGCACCACCGAAGCGGAACTTCTCGGGCTGATTGACAAATTAAACGCCGCCCCGCAGCTTCACGGCATTCTGGTGCAGGCTCCGCTGCCGAAACACATCCGCGAATCGGCGATTTACTCCCAGGTGCTGCCGGCCAAGGACGTGGATGGTTTTCATCCGGTCAATGTCGGCAAACTCATGCTGGGCGATCCCAGCGGTTTCCGTCCCTGTACGCCGGCGGGCGTGGTGGAATTGCTGGCGCGTTCCGGCGTCAAGACCGAGGGGGCCGAGGTGGTGATTTTGGGCCGCGGGAACATCGTGGGCAAGCCGATGGCCGCCATGCTCTGCCAGAAAGGGCGCGCGGCCAACTGCACGGTCACCATTTGCCATTCCGCCACGCGGGACATTGCGGCGCATTGCCGGCGGGCGGATATCATCGTGGCCGCCATGGGCGTGGCCGAATTTTTGAAGGCGGACATGGTCAAGCCCGGTGTCGTGGTGATGGACGTGGGCGTCAACCGGGTTCCCGATCCGAGTTCCAAAACTGGAACGCGGCTGGTGGGCGATGTGGATTTCAAGCACGTCCAGCCCATCGCGGGCCGGATCACGCCCAATCCCGGCGGGGTCGGTCCCATGACCATTGCCATGCTCATGCAGAACACCGTCCAAGCCGCCGAAAAATCGCTTACTTAAACTGCTCCCAACCCCCCAACTGAATTCTCAAATGCAACAAGCCTCCCGCATTCTTCCCGACCTGCAATGCTCCCTGATGTGCGAAGAAGTCCGTCAGGAAATCAACGGCAACCTCATTCTCATCGGCGTGATCCAGTACCTGCGCGTGCCGCAACTGCCGATCACCGCCGGGCGCGTCTGTGTCTTCAACCGGTGGACGGCGGGCATTGGCCAGTTTACCGAATCCGTCCGCATCATCGCGCCGGACCAGACCACGGTGGTCAGCAAGGGCGAATCGAAGTTTGAATTGCGCGATCCGGCCATGAGCGCGACGAGCGTGATGTTTTTCGGCAACGTGAAATTCGAAGTCGCCGGCACCTATTTTGTGGAGATCAACGTGGACGACGTCATGAAGATGCGCTTCCCCCTGCCGGTGGTCGTGGTGCCGCCGCCCGGCCAGACGCCGCCTGCCGCACCCGCCGCGGGTGCCGCGGACAAACCATAAACGGCGGCGTTCTGCCGAGCCGAGGCCGGCAGCGTCCCGATCGGGGGCGCGGAATGAGTTGCTCTTCCAAGACGCTCGCGCGAATGACGGAGGACTGGGCGCCAGCTTTCAGTTTGCCGCGAGCTCACGTTCGCGGCCACGAGGGAGTTCCCCGGGGATACCGGGTGTTCGTGCTTTAGCTGGGGTCCCGGATCCGGGGCGCGTTTTGGGAACAGGGGCTGGCCGCCGCAACCGACTCCCTGATGATTTTGAAATTTCACCATTTGCTTCAATTTTGCTAGTTTTGCAGGGTGAGTGCGTTTACCGAGCCGGCGTTTGCCTGGGAACCCATCACGCCACGCGGCGTGGCGGCGTTCGCCCGCGCCTCATTTGAGCGGCTCTTTGTGGTGCAGGCGGTCGTCGCCCTGCTCGGCGCCGCGGCCATCTTCTGGATTTTATCGGATGGCATTTTCCCGACGATTGACGCGGCCGTGGGCGAGTTGCCGGACGCGGGGGAAATCCACGGCGGGAAACTGGAATGGCGCGACGATTCGCCGGTGCTGCTGGCGGAAGGCAGAATCCTGGCCTTCAGCGTGGACCTCGATCATGGCGGTGCGTTGCGTTCCCCGGCTGATTTTCAGTTTGAATTCGGGCGCGATTCCGTCCGCATCTTCTCCCTCTTCGGGGAAACCGAGTTTAATTACCCGCCGGCGTATGTCATTGCCGCCAACCAGACGGATGCGCGGCCCACCTGGGGCGCGTGGGCGCCGGACATTCTCGGCCTGGCCGCACTGGGCACCTTTGTGGGGCTGCTGGTCATGTGGGCGCTGCTGGCCACGGTTTATTTTGTGCCCGTCTGGCTCATCTGTCTGTTCAGCAACCGGGACCTGAGCTTTGGCGCCAGTTGGAAGCTGGCCGGGGCGGCGCTGATGCCCGGCGCCTTGCTGTTCTCATTGGCGCTGGTGCTTTACGACCTGGGCGGATTCAACATTTTGCAACTGTGCCTGGCCTTTGGGATGCATCTGGTCATCGGCTGGATCTATTTGTTTGTGAGCCCGATGTTTCTAAAGCGCGCCCTGCCACCGGAAAAAAAGAACCCCTTTACGCAACCGGGGTAGGGAGGCGCCGGCGGGCGGAGCGGCTGCCGCGCGCGGCGGATGAAAAATCCCTCGTTCCCCACGGGCTTTATTGTTAGATTCGCGGCCACATGAAGTGGACAAAAACTTTGATTCCGACCCTCCGCGAAGCCCCGGCTGACGCGGAAATTCTTTCGCACAAGCTGTTGTTGCGCGCGGGCCTCATCCGCAAGCTCGCCGGCGGCGTTTATACCTTTCTGCCGCTGGGGCTGCGGGCCCTGCGCAAGGTGGAGCAGATCATTCGCGAGGAGATGGACCGGTCCGGCGCCGTGGAGGTGCTGATGCCGGCGCTGCAGCCGCCGGAAATCTGGCAGCAAAGCGGCCGTTACGAGACGGCCAGCAACGTGCTGTTTAAACTGAAGGACAGCGGCAACCGCGAGTGGGTGCTGAGCCCCACGGCCGAAGAGGTCATCACCACGCTGGCCGCCAACGAAATCAATTCGTACCGGCAGTTGCCGAAGAATTTCTACCAAGTCAGCGTCAAGTTTCGCGACGAGATCCGGCCGCGGTTCGGGCTGATGCGGGCGAAGGAGTTCATCATGAAGGACGCCTATTCGTTCGACTGCACGGACGAGGGGGCGATGGCCAGCTACCAGAAGATGTATGAGGCCTATACGCGGATTTTTGCGCGGTGCGGGTTGAAGGCGTTCCCGGTGGAGGCGGACACGGGGGTGATCGGGGGCAATTACTCGCACGAGTTCATGGTGCCGGCCGAGACGGGCGAGAACGAAGTGGCGTTCTGCGAGGCGTGCGGTTACGCGGCCAACCTGGAGAAGGCCACCAGCGGCCTGCCCAAGACGGCGGCGCGGGAAGTTGGCGCGCCGGTGGAGAAGTTTCCCACGCCCGGCGTGGTGACCATCGAGGCGCTGAGCAAGGCGCCCTACAGCGTGCCGGCCAACCGGCAGGTCAAGACGCTGATCTTCATCGCCGATTCCAAGCCGGTCATCATCCTGATCCGCGGCGACGACCAGTTGAACGAGACGAAATTCATGGCCAAAACCGGCGCAGTGGCCGTGCGGCCGGCGACGCCGGAGGAAATAGTCCCGCTGCTGGGGGCCAAGCCGGGATCGCTCGGGGCGGTGGTGAAGGTGCCGGCGGACGTGAAGATTTTTGCCGACGAGCGGCTGCAGGGCGCCAATGGCATGACCACCGGCGCCAACGAGGATGGTTTCCATTTCCACAACGTTTCGCTGGAGCGGGACATCAAAGTGACGGCGTGGTTTGATCTGCGCACGGTCACCGCGGGCGAACCGTGTCCGAAGTGCGGCAAGACGCTGAAGATCCGGCGGGCGATCGAGGTGGGGCACGTGTTCAAGTTGGGGACGAAGTACAGCAGCAAGCTGAACGCGACGTTTCTGGACGCGGATGGGCAGCGCAAGCCATCGGTGATGGGCTGCTATGGCATCGGGGTGACGCGCACGTTGCAGGCGGTGATCGAGCAGTGCAACGACAAGGACGGCGTCATCTGGCCGCTGAGCGTGGCGCCGTACCAAGTGTGCATCACGCCGCTGGCCGTGGCGCCGGAGAGCCAGGCGATGCAGTTGGCGGAACGGTTTTACGCGGAACTCACGGCCAAGGGCGTGGAGGTGATTCTGGACGACCGCGACGAGCGGCCCGGCGTGAAGTTCAAGGACGCGGACCTGGTGGGCTTTCCCCTCCGGATCGCCTTGGGCGAAAAGTCGCTGGCGAAAGGGCTGGTGGAAATCAAGCCGCGCGGCGGGGCGTTGGAATCGGTGAAGATCGAGGAGGCCGTGGCGGAAGTTTTGAAACGGTTGCAGGTTTAGCGCCCGGGAAGCGGGGTGGGAGCGCAAGCCGCCGCCGGTGCCATGGATCATTCCGAACAGGTCTTGAAGCTGGCGTTTGCCGCGCACAATGCCGGGCGGCAGGACGAAGCGGAGGCGTTGTGCCGTACGCTGGTGCAGGCCGGGCGGGCGGATGGCCAGCTCTGCTTCCTGCTGGGAATGGTCTTGCACCAGACGGGCCGCGATCCCGAAGCGGCCGAATGGCTGGAACGGGCGGGGGAACGGCAACCGGAAAGCGCGCGCATCGCCAGCGGGTTGGGGGTGGTCTGGCAGAAGCTGGGCGACCCCAGGCGGGCGGCGGGACATTTTGCCCGGGCCGCCGAACTGGAACCGCGGGCGCCCAATCATTTCTACGGCCTGGGCAACGCGGTTTATCAAGCGGGCGAACTGGAGCGGGCGGCGGCGGCGTTTCAACGGGCCGCGGAATTGAACCCGCGGGACGCGGAAAGCTGGAACAATCTGGGGAAGTGTCTGAAGGAGTTGAACCGCATCCATGAATCCATCGCCGCCTATGACCGGGCGCTGGAAGCCAATCCCGGCTACCTGTTGGCCCGGCAGGGGCGGGCGATCTCGCTGCTGACGGCGGGGCGGATGGTGGAGGGTTTTCGGGATTATGAAGTGCGCTGGCTGACGCTCAAGCCGCGCGAGTTTGCGGCGCCGCGTTGGGACGGGCGGCCGATTCCCGGGAAGACCCTGTTCTTGCATGCCGAACAGGGTTTTGGCGATGGCATTCAAAGCGCGCGTTATCCGCGGCTGGCCCGCCGGCGCTGCGACCGGGTGATTTTGGAATGCCGGCCGGAACTCAAGACGCTGTTTGTCGAGTCGGGGGTGGCGGACGAGGTGATCGCGTTTGGCGAAACGCCGCCGGCTTGCGATTTTTACACATCGGTCATCAGCCTGCCGGGGCTGCTGGGCTTCACGCCGGAAACCCTTCCGGGCGACGTGCCGTATCTTCAGGCTCCGCCCGCGGTGATCCTGCCGGGGGGAAACGGGGGCGCGCTCAAGGTGGGCTTGGCATGGGCGGGCAGCGCCACGCACCGCGACGATGCCAACCGTTCGGTGCCGCTGGCCATGCTGGCGCCGGTGCTGGCGGTGCCGGGCGTTTCGTTCTATAGCTTGCAAATGCCGGTGCCCGCGCGAGACGCGGCGGCAATGACCGGCTTTGCGAACCTGAGGGCCTTGGGCGGCTGGGCCGATTACCGGGCCACGGCGGCGGCGGTGGCCGCGCTGGACCTGGTGATTTCAGTGGACACTTCCGTGGCCCACCTGGCGGGGGCGCTGGGCAAACCGGTGTGGACGCTGGTGCAGTTCGCGGCGGACTGGCGCTGGTTCACGAAGTTCGGCGAGCGGACGCCGTGGTATCCCACGATGCGGCTGTTCCGCCAGAACCGGCGCGGCGACTGGCCGGAGGTCATCGGCCGGGTGGCGGCGGAATTGCGGAGCCGGCGGGCGTAGAGCATTTCTTTTCTGTCAATGCTCTAGCCCGGATATTTCGCAGTCGAACCTGTAGCGCAGACTTCCAAAGTCTGCTGTGTCGCGGGTTTCCAAACCCGCAGACGCCGCGCCATGGCGACACCCTGCCGATTTGGAAATCGCCGATACAGCAGGTTGGGAAACCTGCGCTATGCCGGAGTTGCCCCCGTCCGCCAAGGCAACCATGAAATTTCCGGGCCAGGAAAAGCTGAATTGGTTCACGCGGCCGCGTCGGCAGCGGCGGCGGTTTCGTCATTGAGCGACTCGCGCACCACGCGGGTCAGGTCGGCGTAGGAATACGGTTTGGGCAAGAAGCGGGCGTTGTTGCGTTCGAGGGTTTCGGCGCTCACGATGTCATCCGAATAACCGCTGGTGAAGATGACGCGCAAGGCGCGCTGTTCGCTGAGCATTTTTTCGGCGAGTTCCATGCCGGACATGCCTTCGGGCATTTTCATATCGGTCAGGAGGAGGTCAATTTCCGAGCGGTGTTCGCCCCAGACCTGGAGGGCCTGGCGGCCGGAGTTGGCCTCGAGCACGCGGTAACCGCAATCGTGGAGGAAGTCGCGGGCCATTTCGCGGAGGACGAGTTCGTCTTCGACGACGAGGACGGTTTCCGAGCCGCCGGCGGCGGGCGCGGCGGCGGCGGGCGATTCAGCCGGGGTGGCGGGGGCCTCGTTGCTGGCGGGGAAAAAGATGGTGAAGGTGGTGCCGTGGCCGACTTCGCTGGCGACTTCGATCCAGCCGGCGTGTTGTTTGACGATGCCGAAGACGGTGGCGAGGCCGAGGCCGGTGCCCTTGCCGGGCTCCTTGGTGGTGAAGAAGGGCTCAAAAATCCGGGCGCGGACCTTGGCGGACATGCCGCAGCCGGTATCGGTCATCTGGAGGCGGACGAAATGGCCGATGCGGGCATCGGGGTGATGTTCGAGGTAATCGGGGCCGACCCAGCATTCGTCCACGGCAATGGTCAAGGTGCCGCCGCTGGCCATGGCGTCATGGGCGTTGACGGCGAGGTTCATCAAAATCTGGTCAATCATGCCGGCGTCGCCGTAAATGGGCGTCGGTTCGCCGGAGCATTCGAAGCGCAGGACGATGGTTTCGCCGAGGAGGCGGCCGAGCATCTTGTTCAGGTTGGCGACGACCTCGTGGAGGTTGAGGGGGCGCGGCTGCATGATGTTTTTGCGGCTGAACATGAGCAACTGGCGGGTGAGGCCGGCGGCGCGTTCGGCGGCGCCGTAAACGGCGAGGGTGGCGTCCTGCACGGCGGGGGCCAGGGTGGGATCGGCGAGCAGCTTGCTGGTGTGGCCCTGGATGATGGTGAGCATGTTGTTGAAGTCATGGGCCACGCCGGCGGCGAGCTGGCCGATGGACTCCATTTTTTGGGCCTGCAACAACTGGCCCTCGAGGCTGAGGCGGGCGGTGATATCCTCGCCGTAGCAATGGACGACCTTGCTGGAGGCGACGGGATGGAAGGACCAGGAAATAGTGTGGTCGCCGATCTTGGTTTCGAGGTTGGCGCGGCTGGCGCCGGACTGGAGGCAGCCGGCGGCGATGTCGGTGACGTCGGGCGGGAGGATTTCGCGGGGATGGGCGCGGCCGACGGCCTGGGCGAGGTTTTCGGCGGCGGCGTTCAAATAGGTGATGGAGCCGTCGGCGGAGATCTCAAGGGCGGGGTTGGGGTTTTCCTTCACGAAGGAGGCGAGCTTTTGCATGGCGGCCTCGGCGCGGCGGCGTTCGGCGGCCATGCCGATGGTGTTGGCGGCGGAGAGGAGGAACTGGACTTCGTCCGGGGTGAAGACGCGCTTATGGGTGGTGAACACGGCGAGCACGCCGAAGGGGAGGCCGCGGGTGGGGATGGCGGCGGTGATGCCGCCGACGATGCCGCAGGCGGCGAGCGGAGCGGGCAGCTTGAACTGGGTCTGGAGGGAGATATCGTCCACCACGGAAACCTCGCCGGTGAGGGCGGTGAAGCCCACCTGGGAATCGTGCTCAGAGAAGGCGAAGACCTGGCGGAGAGTGTCGGCTTTCCAACCGTTGCCGGCGAGGAGCAGGAAGCGTCCATTGGGCAGGCGTTCGAAGACGGCGGAGTATTCGGTGGCGAGCATCTGGGCGGCCATGAGGGCGCCCTGGGAAAAGAGGGTTTCGAGGTCGGTGATGACGAGGGCGCCCTGGCCGAGGGCGGCGACGATGGTTTGCTGGTGGGCGCGGTCGCGGAGTTTTCGTTCGGCGTCGTCGCGTTCCGTGGCGCGCTGCTGGAGGGCGGCGGCCATCTCATCGAATTTTTCGGCGAGCTGGCCGAGTTCGCCTTCGGCTTGGTGGAGGCCGGTGCGGGCCTGGAGGTCGCCGGCGGAGAGCCGGGTGATCGCCTGGGACAAGGCGCGGACCTGGCGCAGGATGAAATGTTCGCCGCCGTACCAGGCGGCTATCAGGGCCAGGATGCCGACGATGAAGCTCTCCCAAGGGACACTGAGGGCATACGGTTTCAACCAGTCGGGGGCGAAATCCCAGAACCAGCTTTGGTTGACGATGAAGGTGAGCACGAGGGCGGGCAAAATCCACAAAAAGACGCTGGCCACCAGTTGGACCCGGAGGCTGGAAAAGCGTTTAATGAATTTGCGCGTCATTAGATGGCGAGGAATATAGCCTAATTGGGCCGGTGCGAAAACCTCAAACGGGCGCGGCGAGGGCGGCGGCGCGGCCGCGTGGGAGGCGGCCGAGGTGAAAGGTGAGGAAGCCGAGCAGGAACTGGCGCAGTTCACCGACTTGCGCGCCGGACAATTGGAGGCGGGCATTGGCGGCCCAATCGCCCTCCGCGAGGGCCCGGGCAATTTTTTGGGCGCCGGGGGTGAGCGGCAGATCGGCGGCGTCCGGGGCCAGGCCCAGCTCGCGGAGGAGCTTGAGCTCGAAGGTGAAGATGTTCCGGGGCTGTGGCGGCTGTGCGCAGAGGAGCTGCAGGAAGGCGCGGGTGAGCTCGAAGATCTCGGGCAGCGGGGTCTCGGTTTCCGTGGCGAGCTCGAGGCAGGCGGCGGCGTAGCCGGCCTGCTGGAGCTTCAGGGGATCTTCGCGGATGGCGGCGTGGGTTTCGCGCAGGCTGATTTCGCGGAGGAGATGGAGTTCGGAACGGCGGCTGCGGGTGAAGGAGAAGTCGGCGGCGTAGAAGAGGTCGAGCTTGCCGGCGAAGGGCGAGCGCGGACGGCGGGCGCCCTTGGCCACGGTGGCGAGGCGGCCAAGCCCGGGCGTCAGCCAGTGGACGATGAGGCTGGTTTCCGTGAGCGGCCGGGTGCGCAGAATGATGCCCTGGGCGGATTCAGTCATGCGGCAGGCGAGCGGGATGGGGGGGAGCGGGGGCCGCAGGATTTGCGGGCCAAAGGTTTTTTTCACCCGGAGCGAGTTCGGGCAGGATGGCGCCGAGGCTGACGATGTACTTGATGCCGTCGGCGACGCTGAGGTCGAGCTTGGTGACTTTTTCTTCGGGGACGAGGACGAGGAAGCCGGAGGTGGGATTGGGCGTGGTGGGGACGAAGACGCTGACGAGGTTTTTGCCGGTGGGGGGGAGGATGCCGCCCTGCGCCTCGCTGGTGATGAAGCCGACGGAATAACTGCCGGGGTGGGGGAACTCCACGAGCACGACGGTTTTGAAGGAGTTGCGGTTGCCGGCGAAGGCGTCATTGACCTGTTTGATGGCGCCGTAAAATTTATTAAGGAGGGGCACGCTCAGCATGAGGGTGTCGAGCCATTCGATCATGCGTTTGCCGATGTAGTATTGGGCGAGGACGCCGACGCCGGTGATGAGCGTGGCGGCGAGGGCGAGGGCCAGGAGGCTCCAGTACCAGAACATGGGGCCGGACTGGCCGTTTTCGTAGATGAGGGCCGGGGCCAGGAAATGCGGGAGAAAGAACAGGAGGGTGTCGGTAAAGCTGGAGATGGTGCCGAAGATCCATTTGACGGCCGCGAGGGTGAGCAACGCGGGCAAAGAGATGACGAGACCGGTCAGGAAACTGCGGCGCCAACGGGCGAAAAGTGTTTTTCTCACGCAATGATTCTAGCGGGGGACGCGAGTTTCGCGAGTGAAAAGCGGCGGGCCAGGCGGTGGAGCAGGCGGTTTTCCTCGCGTTTCATCCGGCGGCGCAGGCGCGGCTGCAAGTCGTCATAGCCGCGGAGGTGCAGGACGCCGTGGATGACGTAGCGCACGACTTCCGACGGCCAGGTGGTGCGGAATTCACGGGCCTGGGCGACGGCGTCGTCCACGCAGATGACGAGTTCGCCGTGGAGCTGCCATTCGGCAGCAGGCGGGGCGGGGTCCGAACCGAGGTAGTCGAAGGTGATGACGTCCGTGGAGCCGGGATGTTGCAGGAACTGCCAATTGACGCGGGCCATTTCGCGGGCGCCGACGAGGCGGATGCCGAGTTCGGCGCGCTCGATTTTCAGTTCAGCGAAGAGGGCGGAGACGATTGACCGGAGCAAGCGCGGGTTGATTTTTTGGGTGCGCTGGCGGTTGGCGATGACGAGGCTCATGCCGGGCTCCCGGTTTTGGCCCGGCTGCGATGTTCCTCGTAGGCGGCGATGATGCGCTGCACGAGAGGGTGGCGGACGACGTCGCGCTTGGAGAACTCGACGATGGCGATGCCCTCGGTGTGGCGGAGGGCGCGATGGGCCTCGGCGAGGCCGGAATGCTTGTGGGGCGGGAGGTCAATCTGGGTTTCGTCGCCGGTGATGACGGCCTTGGAGCCGTGGCCGAGGCGGGTGAGAAACATGAGCATCTGTTCGGTGGTGGAGTTTTGGGCCTCGTCCAGGATGATGAAGGCGGTGTTCAAGGTGCGGCCGCGCATGTAGGCGAGGGGGGCAATCTCGATGGTGCCGCGCTCCATGTGTTTGGCGATTTCCTCGGCGGGCAGCATGTCGTGGAGGGCATCGTGGAGCGGGCGGAGGTAGGGGGTGATTTTTTCGAGCAGGTCGCCGGGAAGAAACCCCAGGGCCTCGCCGGCTTCGACGGCGGGGCGGGTCAAAATGATGCGGGAGACGGTGCCCTCGCGGAAGGCCGCCAGGGCCATGGCGACGGCGAGGTAGGTCTTGCCGGTGCCGGCGGGGCCGATGCCGAAGGTGACGTCGTGGTGGCGGATGGCGTCGAGGTACTGCTTCTGGCCGACGGTCTTGGCGGTGACGCCGGGCTTGCGCTCATGGGTGGTCACGCGGTCGCTCACCATGTCCTTGAGGATGGTGGCGCCCTCGTGCTTGACGACGCTGAGAGCGTGGGTGAATTCGCGGTTTTTCACGGGCGAGCCGGCCTTCAGGAGGTCCTCGAGGGAGGCGAAGAGTTGCTTGGCGCGTTCAACGTCCGCGGGCGGGCCGTCGAGCTTGATCCAGCCTTCGCGGGCGGTGGCTCTGACGCCGAGCTCGGTTTCGAGGGCGTGGAGGTTGCGGGGTTCGTGGTTGAACAGTTGCTGCGCGAAACGCGCGTTTTCGAAATGAAGGGTTTCAGTGGCCACAAGGTTTAGCGGAGGGGTGAGATGGGGTGGACGGCGGCGCGGCGGCGGCGCCCGGTCGTTGAGAAGCGATATTTCATCGCAACGTGGGCGGGAACGATTCGCGAATGGAGGAGGGGGCCGGCACTCCAGCGGGGGCTGGGCGGGCGCCGGTTGGCGCAATGAGTTCCGTTACCATGGGGTAATTTCACGTCAGAGTGGGGCCAAAGTCAAGCGGGTGAGCCGGTTGGGGGGCGATCCGGGGGCGTTTGGAAGATTTTTGGTTTGATTAGGTTTGATTCAAGGAACTTGCGGGCGGGGCGAAAGGCTTTAGCGGCAGAGGGTAATGCTGTCGGCTCACGGCGCGTGGGAATTCGCGGCGCGGGGGGTGATTTTGGGGGGCAGGGCGCCAGCGGCGACGGCGCTTTCCCGCGCGCGCACCACGAGCTTCTCAGGAGGACCGTCGCCCGCGCGAAAGCGGCGTGGCGCTGCGCTTCCCGCCGCAGCCCATGACGCTTCGAGCAATGACGACGCGCCCGGCGATTCTGTTCGCGTCATGGACTTCCGGCAGCGTGCCGGGAAACGCCGGGTGAGGGCACCCGGCTTGGCAGCGACGGGTGCTGGCCTGGGTGAGGCCGCAGCATTCACCGCATCAGTATGGCATGGATTCGGGAGGGGTGTTAGTTAGCCGCTAACGGCGGAAGCGGGAACGGACGGCCAAGGCTGACAAGGGCTTGCCGGGGGCAGTCGGGGGTGTGTAATCTTGCCGGACGCCAAACGTCTGGATTTCGACATTATCATTATGATTGCACCTTTGTTTTTCAAAAGCCTGATGACGTTAACGATGGGTGCCGGGCTGGCCGGGCTGGCGGCGGAGGCGTTTGCCGAAGAAGCGGGGGGGCCGCAGTATTACGAGGTGCGGGTTTACAGCACGCCATCGGCGGCGCAGCAGCAGCGGGTGAATGATTATTGGCAGGCGGCGGCCATTCCGGCTTACAACCGCATGGGCATACGACCCATCGGGGTGTTCACCGAGCAGGAATCTTCGGCGACGAACAAGGTATATGTGTTGATTCCGTGCGATTCGCTGGCGGTTTTTGGCACGATCCCGGCGAAGCTGGCGGCGGATGGGGAGTACCAGAAGGCGGCGGCGGATTTCCTGGGGGCGACGAAGACGAACGCGGCGTACGAACGGTTTGAAAGCTCGCTGCTGGTGGCCTTTGATGGCATGAAGCACCTGGCGGCGCCGCCGGCGGGCCGGAATGTGTTTGAGCTGCGGACTTACCTGAGCCCGGGGGAGAGCAAGGGCTGGAACAAGATCCAAATGTTCGAGGCCGGGGAAATCGGGGTGATGAAGGAGGTGGGCTTGGCACCGGTGTTTTACGGCCGGGTGGTGGTGGGCGGGCACATGCCCTGCCTGATGTACATGACGTGCGGGGAGGACCCGGCCGAGCATAAAAAGCACTGGGAGGCGTTTTCCGCGGCGCCGGTGTGGAAGCAGTTGCAGAATGATCCGCAGTACAAGGACAACATGATCGGCATGATCCGGGTGTTGCTGAAGCGGATGCCGGCGTCGCAATTGTAAGAATTAGATTCGGCCATTTAGGTTTTGGCGGATCGGGCCGATACTACGTTATGAAGATAACCGGCAAGATTGTCGTCCTCTGTGTGGGCCTGGTTTTTTTTATCACGGCGGCCTTCATGGCGACCATTTGGCGGCAGCAGGGTGCGATATATGAACGCGTCCAGCCCATCGTGGTCCAGCAGGCGTATGCTGACGCGGGGAAGGTTGCGCAAGCGACGTATTTCAACTGCCAGAGCCGGGAGGCGGACAACCGGGTGCACCTGCGGCATGATCTTTTGGTGGCGCATGAACTTGTGAAGCGGGGCGGAGACTTCAGCTTGGACACGAACCTTGTCAAATGGACGGCGATTGACCAGTTGACGAAGCAACCCACGAGCGTGGAACTACCGCGGATGCTGCTGGGCGCCGAATGGCTGGGGCAAAACTCTGAGACGAACGAGCCATCGCCGCTGGTGGACGAGGTGCGGCGGTGGACGATGGATCATTGCACGGTGTTTGAGCGGATGAACGAGGCCGGCGACATGCTGCGGGTGGATACGAGCGTCGTGGGTGCGAACGGCCATCGCGCCATTGGGACGTTCATTGCGCACCAAGGGCCGGACGGGAATCCGAATCCGGTGATCCAGAGCGTCTTGAAGGGGGACACGTACATGGGGCGCGCGTTTGTGGTGAACGAGTATCACGCGGCCACGTACGAGCCGATCTGGGACGCGAAGCACGACCGGGTGATCGGAATGCTTTACGCGGGGGCGGGCATGGGCGTTTTCAGCCGGCAGCTTCACGACAGCCTCACCAACCTGGTGGTGGGCAAATCCGGTTATATTTTCGTGCTGGATTCCCAGGGCAGCTATGTGGTGTCCCGGCTCGGCCAGCGGGACGGTGAATCGGTGTGGGACGCCCGGGACGCCAGCGGCGAGCCGGTGATCCAATCGCTTATCCGCCGCGCGCGGCAAACGGCGGACGGTTCCCTCACTAATGAAAGCTACTGGTGGAAGAATCCCGGCGAGGCCGCAGCCCGGCATAAGCTGTCGGTGGTGACCTACTTTGCGCCCTGGGATTGGATCATTGGCGTATCCCTTTATGAGGACGAGTTTGCGGCGGTGAACCAGCAGATCAATCGTTCCATCGCCAGCCTGTTTGAATGGGCTGGCATCACGGCCATTGTGATGGCCGGATTGGGGGTGGGGCTGAGCTACAAGCTGGCCGGGGGAATCATCAAGCCGCTGAAACGGATCATTCAAGACCTGGGGGGGTGCGGAGGGCACATTGTGGGGAGCGCAGAACAGTTTCGGCAGACGAGCGAGTCGCTGGCCGAGTCGTCGGGGGAGCAAGCGGCCTCGATTGAGGAATGCAGTTCGTCGCTCGAGGAGCTGTCCAGCATGACCCGGCGGAATGCCGAAAACGCCTCCCAAGCGAACCGGTTGGCCCGGGAAGCGCGGGCGGCCGCCGACCAGGGGGCAACGGACATGCAAGCGATGGACGCGGCCATAACGGAGATCAAGGATTCCAGCGACGAGGTGAAAAAGATCATCAAGACGATTGATGAAATCGCCTTTCAGACCAACATTTTGGCGCTGAACGCCGCAGTGGAAGCGGCGCGCGCCGGCGAGGCGGGGATGGGGTTTGCCGTGGTGGCGGAGGAAGTGAGAAATCTGGCGCAGCGGAGTGCCACGGCGGCGAAGGAAACGGCGGCGAAGATCGAGGGGGCCGCGGCAAAGACGGCGCACGGAGTGGAGATCAGCCACAAAGTGGCGGGAGCGCTCACCAAGATCCAGGCGCGGGCCCGGGAGGTGGATGGCCTGGCGGCGGCGGTGGCGGAAGCTTCGCGAGAACAGAATATGGGCATCGGCCAGATCAACACGGCGGTCGGGCAGATGGACCGGGTGACGCAGGCGAATGCGGCGGGGGCCGAGGAAAGCGCGGCGGCGGCGCAAGAGCTCCATGCGCAGGCGGAACTTTTGAAAGGATCCATGGCCGAACTGACGGATCTGGTGGGCCAGAGCGAAGTGCAAAGCCCGGGACTGCCCCAGTCGGGGCGGCCGGCGGAAACCCTTCTCCAGAAACGTCCGGCAAGGATTCCGGCTGAACCCAAGCCGGAACGAATGAGTTTAACCACAGATAAACACGGATAAAAGTGACTAAAAGAAACATTCAACGCTCAACATTCAACTTCCAACCCTGAACGAAGGCGGCAGCGCGAGCCCCTTCGATATTGGGCGTTGAATGTGGAATGTTTCTTTTGAGGTTCAGGGGTTCAAGGCGCGAACGCCTTCGGGGAATTCACTCCCGATCGGCTCCGCCGACACGGAGAGTGTTTTGGTCTCATTCGCCAGTGGGCGAAGGAAAGCCCGCGCCCAGCTCCGGATTCAGCAACGATCGCCCCCCGGAGACGAACTCCTCCGCGAAAATCACGCTAGCTCCACGCGTCAACCGCCGCCGAAGCCCAAAACAGATGTTTCATTTTTTGGAAAAATCATTTTTGCTGGCAAAATGTTATCCAGATAACAAACATCTCCCTTTGTTATCCCTCAGGATAACGCGGGGAGTGCCTCATTTTAAACACGTTGAGTGGCTTGCTGGCAAAATGTTATCCCGTTATCCCGAAAAATGCCTCTTTATACAAATCGGAAAATTGAACTACTCCACTACTCCGCTCCTTCCAGAAAGCGGTGAGTTGGAGTAGTGGAGTTCCAAAAACCATCATTTCCGCGATATGAATTTTAATGGATAACGGGATAACGGGATAACGGGATAACGCCGCCCTCTCTCTCTTCTTCTTCTTCTTCTTCCTTTTCATTATTGTATTGAAAAATAAGGGGATAAGTTAGGTAAGATGCCACCGCGCTCCGCGCCTCGCCGCGTTATCGCCGCGTTATCCTGGTCGGGATCGGATAACGGCTCCAGCCTGGCTAGCTCATCTCCGGCCTGAATCCGGGGTGACGGATCTTGCGACCATGGCCTCGCTTCCCGACTTCCTCCGGTGCCTAGTCCGGGTGCCGGGCTGTCGTCTATGGGTTTCGAACGGTGTCTTGAACACTTCCTTCCCAAGCCGACGTGCCTGTCCCCGAAAGTGCATCGCTGTTCCTTAAAAAATGGTTTATGCGCTTAACCAACCTGCTAAGCTGCCCCCATGAACCGCGCCCACGTCAAGCTTCTGGCCTTAGTTTCCTTATTGCTCGCGGCCGTTTGCTGGGCCGCTGGTTACGCCCGCCACGGCCATTCCACCCCGGCGGAGGAATCCCTCCGCCAGCAATATTTAGCCCTGGCCGATTACCAGCGGACGAACACTTTCGCGGTCGAGCGGCGCACCCTGCTGCCGCTGGCCCAAAGCCAAGGCAGCCTGACCAATGCCGACCAGGTAACGGCCGAGGCGGCCCGCCAAATGGCGAACACGATCTACCAAGCCGACGCGGACGATTCCGCCGCCTTGCAGGATTTGTATCATCAACAGCTCGCCCTGTGGGATGCCCGGGATCTTGCTCGGTCCCGGTTTAATCACGTCGCGGAATTCTTCCTTGCCGCCGCGCTGCTTTTCTCCCTGCTCCTCTTCATCACCGCGCCCCCGAAACCCACCCCTCCCAAAACCGTTTGACCGGAACATCATAGAAAAGGCTTTTCTTGAGAGGATGGCGGCAATTCGGTACACCTGGATTTGCCAAGGGCTCTCCCCCTCATCCGTCCTGCAGACACCTTCTCCCCCGAGGAGAAGGTGAAACAGATTCCGCGTCTGGGCGATGGCGCGACGCTGGATTTGCGAGTGGTTCGAGGATTCAATGCGCGAATGCTTTCGGGAAAATCTGTCCTTTCGCGGCAAGGCGCGGTGTGAACAGAATCGCGGGGGAATGATTTCGAGAACTGAAGCCAATGATTGGAGAAGCTTAAAATTCCGGCAACTGATGGTATTGACATTGACTTTCGGGCGGAGAAATGAAACCTTTCGGCGTGCGCGTTCCCCGAATTCAATAGTAGTCGGACCCGCCCGATATCCCGTGGCAGAAAAAGACGATTATTTATTAGACCTGTTGGTTGACCTGGGTTTTACCACCGCAGATGTCGTAGCCAAGGCCCGCGAGGAAGCCCATGCCGCCGGCGTGGGGGTGGTGGATTTGCTGGTGGCCAACAAGGTGATTCGACCGGGGGATGTGACGCAGGCGAAGGCGGCGCAATGCGGCGCGGAGGTGGTGCATCTTTCCAATCTGAAGATCGAGGACGACGTGATTTCGCTGGTGGCGCGGGACGTGGCCAGGAAGTACCGGGTGATCCCGGTGTTTCATTCGGAGGGGACGATCGGCCTGGCGATTGCGGATCCCACCGACCTGAACACGCTGGATTCGCTGACCCATTTGTTGAACGCGGAAATTGAGCCGCGGGTGGCGTCGGAGCAGGACATTGAGGCGGCACTGACGAAGTATTACGGGGGCGAGAAGCGGCGGGCGATGGCGGACAACGCGGAGTTCCAGGACGTGATCACGGAGCTGACCCGGGACAACGTGGAGGTGAACGTCAACGACGGGGGGGAAGTGGAGGCGGACGCGCCGCTGATCCGGCTGGTAAACCAGATCATTGTGGAGGCGTTCAAGATGCGGGCGTCGGACATCCACCTGGAGCCGCTGGAGAAGAAGTTCCGGCTGCGGTACCGGATTGACGGCGTGCTGGTGGAGATGAAGTCGCCGCCGAAACGGCTGCAGGCGCCGGTGATTGCGCGGTTGAAGATCCAGGCGGGGATGATCATATCGGAGCACCGGATACCGCAGGACGGGCGCATCCAGTCGAAAGTGGGGGCCAAGATGATTGACCTGCGGGTATCGTGCCTGCCGACGAATCACGGGGAAAGCATCGTGATGCGAATTTTGGACAAGGAAGGGCTGAAGCTGGGGCTGGCGGAACTGGGCTTCATGAGCGACGACCAGGCGACGTTTGAGCGGATCATTGCGCTGCCGGACGGGATATTGCTGGTGACGGGGCCGACGGGGTCGGGCAAGACGACGACGCTGTATTCGTGTTTGAATTTCATCAACCGGCCGGACCGGAAGATCATCACGGTGGAGGACCCGGTGGAATACGTGATGGCGGGGATCAACCAGGTGCAGGTGAACGAGGCGGTGGGATTCACGTTTGCGTCGGCCCTGCGGGCGATGCTGCGGCAGGCGCCGAACATCATCATGCTGGGGGAAATTCGCGACTTGGAGACGGCGTCCATTGCGATCAACGCCTCGCTGACGGGGCATTTGGTGTTTTCGACGTTGCACACGAACGACGCGCCGGGGGCGGTGACGCGGTTGATTGACATCGGGGTGAAGCCGTTTTTGGTGGCGTCCTCGACGCGGTGCCTGATGGCGCAGCGGCTGGTGCGGAAAATCTGCAAGAAGTGCACGGCGCCGTACGAGCCGACGGACGCGGAGTTGCGGGCGCTGGGTTTGAAGCGGGACGACTTGAAGAGCGCGAACATCCAGAAGGGGCGGGGCTGCAACAACTGCAACAACACGGGGACGCGGGGCCGGTTTGGGATTTTTGAGATCTTCGTACTGGACGACGAGGCGCGGAAACTGGTTTACGACCGGGTGCCGACGAATGTGCTGCGGGCCCGGGCCCGGGAGATGGGCATGCGCACGCTGCGGGAGGACGGCATTCGCAAGGTGCTGGCCGGCCTGACGACGCCGGAGGAAGTCATCCGCGCGACGGTGGGAGATGAAGCGTGAGAGATGCCACCGGATCCGGTCTAACAATCATGTTCACACGCTAACGGAACGTAAAATTTACCAGCCATGTCATATTCGATGTCAGATTTGCTGCAACTGGTGGTGTCGGAAAATGCCTCTGACTTGCATATACGCGTGGGCACGGCGCCCACGATCCGGGTGCACGGGATTTTGCACCGGGTGGAGGGGCCGTCGCTGCGGCCGGAAGATGCGGAGGAGCTGATGCGGAGCATCACCTCCGAGGAGCACATCCAAGAGACGCGGGAGCGGGGCGGGGCGGACTTTGCCTTTGCCTTTGGCGAGGCGGCGCGGTTCCGGGTGAGCGTGTTCAAGGAACGGGGCAACTTCGCGATGGTGATGCGGCAGATTCCGAGCAAGCTGCTGTCGTTTGAGGAGATCGGACTGCCGGAATCGACGCGGGAACTGTTGTACAAACCGCGCGGCCTGATTCTGGTGACGGGGCCGACGGGGTCGGGCAAATCCACGACGCTGGCGTCCATGCTGAACATCGTGAACGAGACGCGGGACGAGATTCACCTGATCACCATTGAGGATCCGATCGAGTATTACCACCGGCACAAGAAGGCGCTGATCACGCAACGCGAGGTGCACGTGGACGTGCCGAATTTTGCGGAAGCGCTGCGGCGGGCGCTGCGGCAGGACCCGGACATGATCCTGGTGGGGGAAATGCGCGACTTGGAGACGATTGAGGCGGCGATCACGGCGGCGGAGACGGGGCACTTGGTGTTTGGGACGCTGCACACGACGGGCGCGGCGAAGACGATTGACCGGCTGACGAACGCGTTTCCGACGAACCAGCAGGAAATGGTGCGCATCCAGCTTTCGACGGTGTTGCAGGCGGTGATCTCGCAGCTGCTGATACCGCGGGTGGACAAGCCGGGGCGGGTGGCGGTGTTTGAAGTGATGGTGAACACGCCGTCCATCGCGGCGCTGATCCGGGACAACAAGTCATTCCGCATCCAGTCGGACATCCAGACGGGGTCGAAATATGGCATGGTGACGCTGGACTCTTTCCTGATTGAGAAATATCTTGCGGGCATGATTGCCCGCGAAGAAGTCATCAACAAATCGCAAGACCCGACGACGATCATGGTCAAGCTGCAGGAGCTGGAGCTGGCGGCGAGCACGGGGGCGAAGCAGAAATAATCATTTAATCCATGCCCGAAGAAGTATCCAGTCCACTATTGACGCTGATCCGCGAGAACGGATTGATTGATGATTTGCAATACGAGGAAGTGGCGGGCGAATTGAAGCGGACGGGGGCGAACGCGGTGCAGGTGTTGCAGGACTTTGGGATCATGAAGCTGGACGACATCCTGCACGTGGAGGCGACGGCGCTGGGCACGGAGGTGGTATCGCTGAAGGACCGGGAGTTGTCGCCGGAGGTGTTGAAGCTGATTCCGGCGAAGGTGGCGCAGATGTATCATTGCCTGCCGGTGGGGCAGGCGAACGGGAGCCTGCAGGTGGCGCTGGCGGAGCCGCTGGATCCGAACACGGCGGGGGAAGTGCAATTTGCGGCCAAGCGGGACGTCCAGATTGTGGTGGCCGATCCGGCGGACGTGCTGAAGGGGGTGGAGCGGTTTTACGGACAGGAGGAGAACGAGAGTTTTTCCGAGATTCTCAAGGAGCTGGACGCCAACAAGAACATAGAGCGGGACGCGGCGGCGGCGGCGGACGACGCGAAGGCGGCGGAGGAGCTGGCGAACACGGCGCCGATTGTGAAGTTTGTGAACCTGGTGCTGCAGCAGGCGGTGGCGGACCGGGCGAGCGACATTCACTTTGAGCCTTTTGAGACGGATTTCCGGATTCGCTACCGGGTGGACGGCGCGCTGTATGAGATGGCCCCGCCGCCGAAGCATTTGGCGCTGCCGGTGACGTCGCGCATCAAGGTGATGGCGAACCTGAACATATCGGAGCGGCGGCTGCCGCAGGATGGGCGCATCACCATGCACCTGGGGGGGCGGGAGATTGACTTTCGCGTCTCGTGCCTGCCGACGGCGTTTGGCGAGTCCATTGTGTTGCGCGTTTTGGACCGGGGGTCGGTGAACCTGGAGGTGGAGTCGCTGGGGCTGCCGAAGTACGTGTATGATTTTGTGACGGAGGTGATTCAGCGGCCGAACGGGATTTTCGTGGTGACGGGGCCGACGGGTTGCGGCAAGACGACGACGCTGTATTCGTGTTTGCGGCGGGTGAACACGATTGATTCGAAGCTGCTGACGGCGGAGGACCCGGTGGAATTCGACATCGAGGGCATCATGCAGGTGGGGATCAACGATGCGGTGGGGATGACATTTGGAAAGGCGCTGCGGTCGTTTTTGCGGCAGGACCCGGACATCATCATGGTGGGGGAAATGCGCGATTTGGAGACGGCGCAGATTTCGATTCAGGCATCGCTGACGGGGCATTTGGTGTTGAGCACGCTGCACACGAACGATTCGCCGGGGGCGGTGACGCGGCTGGTGGACATGGGGGTGGAGCCGTTTTTGATTTCCTCGACGCTGATGGCGGTGCTGGGGCAGCGGCTGGTGCGGACGATTTGCAAGAACTGCCGGACGCCGTTTGAGCCGACGGAGCAGCAACTGGGGTTGCTGGGGTTGTCGCCGTATGATTTGGGGGACAAGGTGTTTCATTACGGGCGGGGGTGTTCGACGTGCAGCGACACGGGGTACAAGGGGCGGAAGGGCATTTTTGAGCTGCTGGTGGTGAGCGATGCGATCCGGACGCTGATCAACGAGCGCGCGCCGACGGTGGTGGTGCGGCAGAAGGCGGTGGAGCTGGGCATGGTGACTTTGCGGGAAGACGGCTTGCGGAGCATCTTCGATGGTGATACAACGATAGAGGAAGTCGTGAAATACACGTGATTTGCCATGCCTAAATACAACTATATAGCCCTCGACGGGCGCGGCAATGAGACGAAGGGGGCAATCGAATGCGGGAGCCAGAACGAGGCGATTGGCCGCGTGAAGGACATGGGCTTGTTCCCGACGAAGATCACGGAGTCGGACAAGGAGGAGAAGGCGGGCAAGAAGGCCAAGAGCGCGGCGCGGCCGAAGTCGGGCGGGAAGAAGGGCGGGGGGATGAATCTCAACATCAAGATTCCGGGGTTGGGGGGCGGGGTCAAGCCGAAGGTGCTGACGACGTTTACGCGGCAGTTGGCGACGCTGGTGGACGCGGGTTTGCCGCTGTTGCGGGGGCTGCGGGTGCTGGAAAAGCAGGAGCGGAACTCGAATTTGAAAGGGATCATCGGGCAACTGGCCAACTCGATTGAGGGCGGGAGCACTTTTTCCGAGGCGCTGGCGCAACATCCGAAGGTTTTCAACCGGTTGTTTGTGAACATGGTGAAGGCCGGGGAGTTGGGCGGCGTGCTGGAAGTGGTGCTGAAGCGGTTGGCGGAATTTTCCGAGAAGGCGCAAAAGATCAAGGGCAAGGTGAAGGCGGCGCTGTTTTATCCCTGCGCGGTGTTGATTGTGGCGGTGGGGATCATGATTTTGCTGATGACGTTTGTGGTGCCGAAGTTCAAGGACGTGTTTGGCGGCATGGGCATCACGCTGCCGGGGTTCACGGTGTTTGTGCTGACGGTCAGCGACATCATCCGGCACAACATTCTGGCGACGATGGGGGGGGTGGCGGTGGCGGTGGTGTTGTTTTTGCTGTTTATCAAGACGAAATTCGGGCGGCGAATATGGGACAAGACCAAGCTGGTCTTGCCGGCGGTGGGGCCGGTGATCAACAAGGTGGCGATTTCGCGGTTTACGCGGACGTTGGGGACGCTGGTGAGCAGCGGTGTGCCGATTTTGCAGGCGCTGACGATTGTGCGGGAGACGGCGGGCAACGTGATCATTGCCAACGCGGTGGCGAAGGTGCATGAGAGCGTGAAGGAGGGGGAGACGATCACGGCGCCGCTGGAGGCTTCGCGGGTGTTTCCGCCGATGGTGGTGAGCATGGTGGACGTGGGGGAGCAGACGGGCGCACTGCCGGAAATGCTTCTAAAGATTGCGGACAATTACGATGAAGAGGTGGACAATGCGGTGGCGGCCATGACATCGTTGCTGGAGCCGATCATGATTGTGTTTCTGGCGGTGATTGTGGGCAGCATCGTGATTGCGATGTTTTTGCCGCTGATTGCGATGATCAGCAACTTGAGCGGTGAAGGTGACAGCGGCAAGAAGGGTGAGTGAGGATTCGCCCAAAGCCGGTTAAAATTGGTTTTAACGCGTTTTTTTTGAAGCTGTGCTTGACAAAATCCGCCCGTGTGAGTAAATACATTGTATTCACATTGCATGGGCGATTTATTTACAACTAACCCCGTATGGAGTTCGATTGGAATAACCCGCCTTTTGAGCTTGGTTCTTTGAGTCAACGGGAAGTTGAGGAGTCCTTTGAGGACGCATTTGCGGTGCGTTTGATGCCGGATTCGCCCCGGTTTGGGGTGCAGGCGCGGTTTTTCAATCTAGGGTTGACGGCGGGCGGGATTGGCATCTTGAGTGTGTATCGCACGAACGGACGGCAGGTGCGGGTGCTGCTGGCCCGGCCATTTGAGCCGGAGGAACGGTTTTTCTACCAGCGGAAAATGGGGCAAACTCTTTCCCAATAGATTCTCCTTCGCTGAAGCTACGGGAACAGGCTGGCGGGCGCGATTGAGTCACTCGAACTATGCGGACATTTGCCAATTGGGAAGAGGTGCCGATCTTCGACAGCGAAGAGGCGGAAGCGGATTTTTGGGCGGAGAACCGTCCGGACCTGCGGCTGATGGAATCGGCGGTGGCGGGGAATGGCGAGGCGGAATCGGTGACGATAACGCTGCGGATTGATCCGCGGATGCTGGCGCGGATCAAGCGTTTGGCGCGGATGCGGTTTTTGAATTACCAGAGCATGATCAAGCAATGGTTGAGCGAGCGGATGGAAGATGAATTGAGAGAACGGTGAGAACCGTGAAAACGATGAAAATCACGAAATCGGAATTGCCGATGGCCGGCGGGTTGCGGCCGGGCTTTACGCTGATTGAATTGCTGGTGGTGATCAGCATCATGGCGATCCTGGCGGCGTTTACGCTGTCAGTGACGGGGGGCATCAAGCGGCGGCAATGGGTCAACACGGCCACGGCGGAGCTGACGCAGATTCAAAGCGCGCTGGATGATTACAAGGCCAAGTATGGCGTTTATCCGCCCAGCAATGCGAATCCGTCCGGGACTTATATATCACCGATGACCAATTCGATGTTTCCGCCGCTTTTTTATGAGTTGTGCGGGGTTACAAACGTGGTTCCACACAGTGTCTTTCAGCCCCTTGATGGCAGCTTGGCGATTTCGTACGGTCCGCCGAATCTGGTGCAAACTGCCTTCGGTGTCAGCGGGTTTATCAATTGTTCCCAGGGCAGTGGCGAAGATACGATGGCAGCCAGAAATTTCCTGATGGGATTGAAACAAAACCGAATCAGTTCGGTGACGAATAACGGAGTCTTGGTCACGCTCCTCGTCACCTCGGTGGGCGGGCCGGATACCCGGTATCAGCCGCTGGGAGCGCAGAGTGTGAACCCGTTTCGTTACGTTTATCCGGGCATCAACAATCCAAGCTCCTACGATTTGTGGGTGAATTTGGTCATCAACAACAAGACCAACCTGATTTGCAACTGGAGCCCGACCCCCCTCATCAACAGCGCGTATCCCTGACTCTTATGTTTACCAACGACGCCAACGGTCCGTATTGCTGGAAATGTTCCCTGAATGTGGAATGGCATGACTGTTCGTTTTGTCCGGAGATCCGGTTGCGCCGGGGAATAGTCCGGCGGAATGGCACGGACACCAAACCGTCGGCCGAGCCGGCCGTCTGGCCGCATCCGGAGCGGCGCCGAAACCTGTTCAAGCCGCTGAAAGCGGGCTGGTGCCTGGCGCGGCGGACGCGCACGGGCTTCACGCTGGTGGAGCTGCTGACGGTGATTGCGATCATTGGCATTTTGGCGGCGATGCTGATGCCGGTGCTGGCGGCGGCCAAGAAGCATGCGCTGATCATGCAGGCCCGGACGCAGATCGCCGACCTGGTGAATGACATCGAGGCGTACGATCAGGCTTACGGGCGGTTTCCGGTGTCCAGTCTGGCGCAGCACACGGCGGCGCTCGGCAACAACGGCAACTTTGATTTTACGTATGGCGCCACCTACAAATCGCCGGGCGCGCCGGGAACGATCCAAATCGGGACGCCGGTGCAGCCGGGCGTGGTGCTGACGAACAGTGAAGTGGTGGCCATCCTGATGGACATGACGAATTTCCCGGACAATCCGGGCATGTTCACGGTGAACACGAACCACCAGAATAATCCGCAGCAGACGAAGTTTTTGAATGCCAAGATGTCCGGCTGGACTCCGGGGCCCAATGCTGGCACGCCGCTCGGGGGCGTGGACAACAACCTGGTGTATCGCGATCCGTGGGGCAACCCGTATATCATCAGCCTGGACCTCAACTATGACGATCTGTGCATGGATTCGTTCTATTGCCTGCATGGGGTCTCCCAGCAAAACAACACGGCCGGGTACAACGGCTTGAACAGTCCGGGATTTTCAAACACCCCCGGCGGCCATGACAATTTTGAATTTCACGGCAAGGTCATGGTGTGGTCGGTGGGACCGGACGGGCAGGCGGCCACCACGGTGGGCGGGAATAACCTGAATGCGATTTCGGGTGTGAACAAAGACAACATTTTGAGCTGGCAATAAGATGAAGCGTGACGTGCGTCCAGTGAGCCGCTGCCGCCCGGCGGGGGCGGGGCCGGCGTGGTCCGGTGCCGGCGGCCGGCGGCCGGGGCGGGGCTTCACGCTGGTCGAGTTGCTGGTGGTGATTTCGATCATGGGATTGATTGCGTCGCTGGCGGTGCCGGCGCTGAAGAACTTGGGGAAGTCGAACGTCCAGGCCAGCGCGTCGCGGCAGTTGCTGGATGACATCGGGCGGGCGCGGCAGCTGGCCATCAGCCAGCACACGACGGTGTACATGGTGTTTGTGCCGACGAATTTCTTCAACCTGTACAACACCTATGGCCAACTGAACAACCCGACCGTCGCTTTCAACACGCTGACGCAGCCGGATTACCAGACGGCATTGGTGACGATGAGCAACCTGGTGAGCCTGCAATTGACCGGCTACAATTTTGTGTCGTATGGCAAGGTAGGAGACCAACCGGGACAGCATGCGTGGCATTATCTGAGCACTTGGCAGTCCTTGCCGCAGGGGAACTTCATTGCGGCGGCCAAGTTTCTGCCGGAGAGCTACGGACAGGCGATGTCAATTCCGACGTGGCAATCGGATTATCCGGCGCAGATAGACACCTGGCAGTGGCTCGGGGCCAAATTGCAGGCGCAGGTTTACGGTTTTGCGCAGGCGCAGGTGGCGTTTCCCACGGAGCAATCGCCACTGGTGTGGATGCCGTGCCTGATTTTTGACAGCACGGGGCGGCTGATTTCGGAGACGCAGGACAATGTGACGTATCATCACGCGTACATTCCGCTGGCGCAGGGTTCGGTGTCGGTGGGGGTGAACCTGAACAAGCAGCCGACGCTGACGCCGGTGTCGCCGAACGACATCACGGAAACCCCGCCGGGCAACAGCAGCAGCATTTCGTACAACATCGTTGACGTTGATCCGCTTTCCGGCCGGGCCCGGCTGCTGGTGCACCAGATTCCATGAGATTTTTGCGAAATTTATGAAAATACGACCGACAATCAGAATGCCAAAGCTCGCGGGTGGTTTCCTGGCGGCCAGCTTTTTGGTGGTGACGGGGGCTCGAGGGCAATTGAACTATGCGACGCCGTACGACTTTTTGACCATCGCCGGGGTGTATGGGAGCGCGGGCTCTACGGACGGGACGAACAGCGGCGCGTTGTTCTACAATCCTTATGGGGTGGCGGTGGACGCAAACAGCAACGTGTACGTGGTGGACAACTATGAAGACACGGTGCGCAAGATGACACCGGTGGGGACGAACTGGGTGGTGACGACGATTGCCGGAACGCCCGCCGATGTGTCGGGCAATCCCGGGGGCTTTAACGACGGGACGAACGGGAGCATTGACTTTGACCTGCCGACGGGCATCGCGGTGGACGCAGGCGGAAATCTTTACGTGACGGACAGCAATAACAACACCTTGCGGAAGCTGACGCGGACAGGAACGAACTGGGTGTCGAGCACGATTGCGGGGAACTTCTATTACCCATGTGGGGTGGCGGTGGATGCCAAGACGAATATTTACGTGGCGGACACCTGGAACCAAGTGATTTGCCGGGTATCTCCGGCAGGGGCAAACTGGGTGACCACCACGATTGCCGGGACCCTGGGGGATGCCGATTTCCAGGACGGGACGAACGGCACGGCGCTTTTCAACTATCCCGCCAGCCTGGCCGTTGACGGTTCGGGCAATGTATTTGTGGCGGACTCGGGCAATTTCGCCATTCGGAAGATGACGCCGGTGGGGACGAACTGGGTGGTGACGACGATTGCCGGTGACGGGACGCCCGGGGCAACTGACGGCACAAATGAAGTGGCCGAATTCGACAGTCCTGTGCAGCAGTATGCCATGGGGATTGCGGTAGATGCTTATGACAATTTGTATGTGGCGGATGGGAATAACGCGGTGATCCGGAAGGTGTCGCCGGTGGGGACGAACTGGGTGACGACGACGCTGGCGGGGGCACTGGGTGCGTACAACGCCGCCGATGGCGCGGGGACCAACGCGGTATTTGGGGCGCCGGCGGGGATTGCGGTGAATGCCGCCGGCCGGCTGTTTGTGAGCGACTTCGGCGACAACAACATGCGGGCGGGCGCCCTGGCGCCGGCGCCGGCGCTGGCGCTGAGCCTGATTACGTCGAGCAAGGTGGCGGGGGTGATGGTGGCATGGCCGACGTCGGGCGGTTTCACGATGCAGACGAACACGGATTTGCGAAACGGAACCTGGGGCAATTACAGCGGGCCGGTAAACACGACGAACGCGGTGAGCAGCTTGAGCGTGTTACCGACGGCGGGGAACGTCTTTTTCCGGCTGGTGAATTAGCATGAGATTACCGATTCCAGACTGCCGAACCGGGTGGCGGGGCGCCGCGGGGCGCTTTGCGGCCGGGTTCACGATGATTGAGATTGCGCTGTGCCTGGCGATCATCGGGTTTGCGCTGGTGAGCATCCTGCTGGTGCTGCCGAGCGGCATGACGACGCAGCGGGACACGCGGCAGGAGACGATCATCGGGCAGGATGCTTCGATGTTGCTGGAGGCGATCCGGAACGGAGAGCGGGGCGTGGATGACTTGACGAATTACGTGTATGCCATCACGAATACCTACCAAGGGTACAATCAGTATGGGAAAACGATGAGCCCAGTATATACGGCGAGCTATACTTACACCGAGGCGTTTATTAACGGCGTGGCCCAGCCGGCCATGCATCTGACCAATGGCCTGCGCATCATCGGCCTCCTAAGCACGCCGGAATTCACGAGTTCGGGGGCGGGGAGCCCGCCCCCGCCGGTGGTTGGCGGGGTGCCGCTGGTGAACACCTTTGGCAATTATTTCACCAGCAACCACGTGGTAGCCTACGTGCGCTCGGTGAGCGGATTGGCGGCGGAGAAACCACCGCAGAACAACTCGATCATGCAGGGGAACACGTTCAGCTACCGCGTGCTGTGCGTGAATGCGCCGCTGGCGACGGACACGAACGTCCTGATGAACACGAACGCGGCGGTGGGGGCCTATACCTGGCAGTTGGCGGAGAGCCTGCGGGAGCTGCGGCTGACGTTCATGTGGCCGCAACTGCCCAGTGGAAACGTGGGACCATACCGGCAGACCTTTCGCGCCAGCGTGGGCGGGCAACTGGTGGTGACGAACTACGGGAATTATTTCCAGTCCATCTGGCCGCTCTATTTTTACCAATCGCAATCGTTTACGACCAACTTGCCATGATGGAAAAACTGTCAACTGCCCATGGCCGGTTGCCGGTGGCGGCCGCTCGTATCGCTGATTTCCAAATCGGCCGGGCGTCGCAAAGGCGTGGCGGCTGCGGGTTGGGAAACCCGCGACACAACAGACTTGGAAGTCTGCGGCACGGGGGGTTCTCGATGGTGGAGTTGCTGGTGACGATGACGCTGCTGTCGCTGATCGTGCTGGTGCTGATGGCGGTGTTCAGCAGCACGCAGCGGGCCTTTCGGGCCAGCGTGACGCAGACTGACGTGCTGGAGGGCGGGCGGGCGACGATGGACCTGATGACGACGGATTTGCGCACGATGGTGCCGTCCGACGGCCTGAGCAATGGCAATCCTTATATGGCGGTCAGTTATGCGGGTACGCCCGGGACGGTGAACTTCTGCGTGCAGGACAACTCGTCCGCCGGCTGCTCCTATGCTGGCACGACGCTGCTCTATGAACCGTTGCGGCAAAGCCTGCCGGGAACCACCAGCCCGAACATTCTCCGGGACAATGTGCTGAATTACTTCTTCATGCTGGGCCGGCTGAACACGAAATGGACGGCGGTGGGCTACGTGGTGAACGCCACGAATGCGACGCCGCTGTATCCGCTGTACCGGTTTTACGCGGAGACGAACATTACGGCATCGCCGTACATGCTTTACGCGGAGTTTATGACCGCGGTCAACCAAGGGCAGTGGACCAACATGAGCCATGTATTGGACGGGGTGGTGAGTTTGACGGCGCGGCCCTACGATGTGAGGGGGATTTGGATGACAAATACCTACGAATGGCATGCGGTGGAGATGTACACAAACCCGAACGTGCTGTTTGCGCAGCCGACTTGGGGCGAGGTGGGCTGTTACATGATGAGCAACACGATTCCGGCGGCGGTGGATTTGCAGTTGGGGGTGCTGGAAGACCGGACGCTGCAACGGGCGCAATCGCTGGCCAACGGGCTGGGCCGGGGTTTGTCAGCGGCCCAGAGCAACTATCTGGCGCAGCAATCCGGCCATGTGCAGATCTTCCGCCAGCGCGTGACGATACCGAACGTGGACCCGTCCGCCTACCCATGAGATTTAAGATGCACGATTCACGATTGACGAATGCGGACAGGCCGAGCGGCCGGCGGCCGGGCGGCTGGCAGCAGCGCCGCGGGCCGGAGCGGGGCATAGCGCTGGTGATCACGCTGATCATGTTGTCGGTGACGCTGGTGATGGCGCTGGCGTTTCTGGCGCTGGCGCGGCGGGAGCGGGGGAGCGTGAGCACGGGCACGGATTCGACGACGGCGCGGCTGGCGGCGGACACGGGGCTGGCCTGCGCCGAGGCGCAGATTGCGGCGAACATCGTCAGCGGCTTCACCGGGCTGGCCAGCAGCAATGCCTACAATCTGCATCTGATGGTCTCCACGAATTACATCAATCCGTACGGTTTCACGTCCGGCAGCGGAAATCCGACAAATGTGAATTACGTTTATGCCAACGACAACAACGTGGCGGATTGGAACCAGAACATCGCCAACCTCTGGTTTCTGCCGCGGGTGCCGGTGTTCGTGCCTACCAATACCGCGTCGTCGAAGCCGGGATATGATTTCCGGTTTTATCTCGACTTGAACGAGAACGGATCGTTTGAGCCGAACGGGTGGCAGCCGGTGGTGAGCGACAATCCGACTTTCCAGCTTTATGACACGAACCGGAATCCGATTTCGGCGGCGCAGGCGCAGCCGCCGAACATCCTGAGCAATTTCTTTGTGGGCGATCCGGAATGGGTGGGGGTGCTGGAGCATCCGGATGCGCCGCACGGGCCGAACAACCATTTTATTTCGCGGTATGCGTTCATCGCCGTGCCGGCGGGAAATGCGCTGGATGTCAACAGCATTCACAATCAGGCGCTGACCGCGACGTGGCCGAAGGGGCTGGACACGCGGGACGGTTTCCTGCGGAACCAGGGGGTGGGATCGTGGGAGCTGAACCTGGCGGCGTTCCTGGCGGATTTGAACACGAATGTCTGGGGCCCGCAGCCACTGCCGGCGAACTCCTATTACAACTACAGCAGACCGTACGGCCAGCCGAATGTGGGCGTGGCCTTTCAAGACGCTTTTTCGCTGCTGATGGTCCGGTACCAGACCAACTCCCTGCCACATCTCACCAGCCTCCTGCCCTACGCGAATTCCCGGCAGTTGCCGGAGAGCGGGATTGACGTCCTGAGCGAGGGGCCCGTGCAAACCAACCTGGATTATGACCGGTATTTCATGCCGCCGCCGGTGGCGCTCGGAACCCCATGGTCGGGTGCGGCCAGCACGAATCATTACTTCACGCCGGGCGATTTTCTGGACGGCAGCAAGCTGGGCACTTTCACCAATGACCTGCGCTACGGGGGGACGACGAACATGGGCGGCTACCTGCCGTCGTATGACCGCTACACGTTTTACCGGATGCTGGACGAACTGGGCTCGGATTCCACGGCGGATGACGGAAAGCTGAACCTGAATTATTCCAATGCGGTCGTCACTTACACCAACGTGGGCGGCTGGTCCGTTCCGACGAGCGTGGGCGTGGTGACGGGGGCGGAGACGAACCAGATGCCGTGGCGGCCGCAGGATTTCTTCATTGCCGCCTCCGATCAAATGCTGCGCATGTACAGCGCCTATTGGTTTCAACTGCACCCGACGAATTACCTGGAGACTTATTACGCTTATGTCCCGCGGGGTTATGTGGATGCCACCGGCCTGGGCGTGACCAACATTCCCTATTTTGGCGTGACCAACCAGATTCCCTCGTTTGGCATCACCAATATCCCGGTGCTGATGAACAGCAACTTTGTCTATTCGTCGGCCGTCAACCGGATCCTGCAATTGGCCGCCAACATTTATGACGCGACAACGAACTCCCCCCCCGTGGACGCATCAGGGCGGATCGCGCCGCCGTTTATGCCGCACGTCTTCCGGCCGATATTTGAACGCGATATTTACGGGAATATCATTATCGTAGGTTACACGAATCTTTACAGCGGCGGTGTCCCGAACACAGTGGCGGGGACGGGTGATGTGCAGTTGGCTGCGCCGCATCCGATATCGGACCTGCCGCTCTTTAATCAGGCCAATACGCCAATTCATGATGCTAGTGGCTTGGTGAACGTGTATGGCGTGCCGTGGATCATTGGCGCGAAGAAGGGGTTGCCGAATTTTGAGCAGTTTTACGACATCCAATCGGCGCAAGTGACGCGGAAGCTGGAATTGACGCGCTCGTCCTTGGACGTTACGAAGGCCACCACCACCTTTGGCACGAACGTGGAGTATATCATCGGCCCCATCACGAACGCGGTGGGAGTTTCGTTCTGGAATCCGTACAATACGAACTATCCGCGGCCATTGAGAGTGGTGGTGGCTGACAGCCTGAACATATTCATGACCAATAGGTACTACGTATGGCCTTTGCACTCGGACTTCACGCCAACGAATTTTTTCACGAATATAGTGATCAACGCCTGGCCGGGTTCACAATGGAGCGGCACCCCGCCGACCATGCTGCCACGGGCAGCGTCCTTTACCAACTTCCACTGGAGCGTACTATTCCAGAGCCCGCTGGCCTATAATCTCACCACCCACAGTTTCTTAAACAACACGTTCTTCAACCCGGGAACGAGCAATCTGGATCAGATTGGCCTGGCGGTCACGAATTATTTGCAGGCGTACATCTTGGATGGAAACAACGTGATTGATTACGTGCAAATGGCGGCTCCCATGAGTGTGGGGCGGTTGGACTACGCGGTGGCGGATCCGAATTATTTCCAGAATGGGAATGTGTACCTTCAGTGGAGCACGAATTCGCTTTCGCCGAAGTTGGCGCCATCGGGGGTAGGCAATCAATTGTATATTTCAGGCCATCCGCCGACGCCCTATGGCCCGACAGCGACGGCACAAATGCCGAAAGGCGGTCAATGGGGTCCCGCGCCCGCCGGGATGGGAGCAACATTCGCGGCGCCAGATGGCGAGGCGGCCTTTTTCAACGGGTTTTTCACGAGCTCGTTTCAATATAAAGGCAAGCCGTATATCAACCGCCAGTTGAGCATCCAGGCGCCGTACACGCCGTCACGGACGGTGTACTCGGCATATTTGCTGCAGGCGAACGATCCGCTGGTGCATTATCTGCCGAGCGATATGAACGGGCAGTACGGCACGCCGGCCATCTGGGCCGCGAAGAATACCGTGACGAACGGCCTGTGGTTGCACAGTGACGATCCGGGCGCGTCGCAGCCGCTGCCAACGCCGCCGGGGACGCCCATCGGAGGCCGCTTCCAGCCGTGGGGCCAGCTTGGGCAGATGGGGGCGCTGGCCAGCCTAAATGTGGATCAAAACCCTTACAACCTGAGCTACAAGGATCCGCTGATGTGGGGGCCGGACCACTGGGATTTTCCGACGAACTTGTATCCGACGGTGGGGTGGCTGGGGCGGGTGCACCGGGGCACGCCATGGCAGACGGTTTTTCTGAAATCCACCAACGTGATGAGTTTGGCGGCGGCGAGTACTTGGTCGGCTTGGACGGCCGACGCCGCTTATGACGCCGCGAACAGCGCGCCGAACCAAGACTACCTTTTGTTCGACATTTTCACGGCGCGGTTCAACGACAATGCAGTGCTGGGCACGCTGCCGGTGAACGTGGGAATGGGCCGGGGCGATGGGGGCTTGGCGGCTTGGTCGGCATTGTTCAGCGGTATGACGGCGTTGACCAATAATTTTCCGATCGCGCAACAGGGAATGGCATTGTCATACAGCAGCCAGACGATCAATCCGGCGGGAGTGGAGGGGGCTGGGTCGCCGTTGTGGCAGATCGTGAATGGGCCGGTGGGGATCAATGCGACGCGCGCGAACACCAATTGGTTTCCGTACCATGCGTTTACGCGGGTGGGAAGCATCCTGGCGACGCCGGCGCTATCGGTGCAATCGCCGTTTCTGAACACGAATGCGGCGCAAGCGGCCTACGCGATCAATGACGAGATGTACGAGTGGCTGCCGCAGCAGATGATGGGTTTGGTGCGGGCGACAGAGCCGCGCTATGTGTTGTATTGTTGGGGGCAGTCGTTGCGGCCGGCGCCGAATGGGACGGTATTGACGGGGGGGCAGTATTTCCAGTTGGTGACCAATTACCAGGTGGTGGCGGAGAGCGCGGTGAGGGCGGTGATCCGGGTGGATGGGGCCAATACGGCCAAGCCGCATGTGGTGGTGGAGAGTTATAACGTTTTGCCGCCGAACTGAACGCTTCGCGCCTTTGCCTTGGAAGAGGATGGAGGATCGAGGATGGAAGATGGAAAAAAGCGGAAAGTGCAACTGAAAGACAGATATGAAACGTAGAATCGGAATTTTGGCCGTGATGTGCCTGGTGGCCGTTACGGGACTGTGGCTGTTTGGGCCGCAGCACCGCCGGCCGGCGGCGGGGACCACCCCGGCCGGCAGCGTGACGAAGGCGGCAGCGGCCACGAAGGCCGCGGTGGCCAGCGGTCGGGGCGGCGCGGGGGCGGGGCCGCTGAAATTTCCGACGCTCAACACGAACCGGCTGGCGTACCGGTTATCCAACACCACGAATTCGCTCCGGGCGCTGGAGGCGAATCCGCACGCGATTTTGCTGGGGAATGCATTTATTGACACGGACAAGCCGCTGGACCTGAAGATACCGGCGCAACTGAAGGCAACGGGGGACCCAGGGGCCTACATCGTGCAAGCGCGGGGGCAGATTGACGGGCGGTTTCGGGCGGTGCTGGCGCAGGCGGGGGCGCAGGTGGTTTCGTACATTCCGAACAACGCGTATTTGGTGACCGCGACGCCGCCGGCGGCGGGCGCGCTGGCGGGGAATCCGCTGGTGCAGTCGGTGCTGCCGTATGAGCCGTATTACAAGATCCAGTCGTCGCTAATGGGCTTGGCGGTGAACCAGGAGCCGTTGCCGCCGGGCACGGCGTTGACGCTGGGGCTGTTTGGGACGGACCCGGCGGCCGAGCAGCAATTGGTGGCGCAAGGCGCGCGGATCATCGGGAGCGACCAATCGCCATTTGGGCAGGTGGTGCGGGTGCTGGCGCCGGCGAACTGGACGGCGCTGGTGCAATTGCCGGTGGTGCAGTACGCGGAGCCGGCGTTTCGGCGGCGGGTGGCGAATGATTTGTCGCGCGTGGCGTTGGGAATTTCGCCAGACACAATTTCGCCGATCACGAACAACTACCCGGTGAACGGACAGCCGCTGACGGGGAATAATGTGCTGGTGGCGGTGAATGACACGGGCGTGGACTCGGTCCACCCGGATTTCAGCGTGGGGGGGTCGGAAGAGAATCCGCTTACGCCGCCGCCGAGCCGGGTGACGGGGCTGAATCCCCTCATAGACTTGGTGGATCACAACGGTCACGGCACGCATGTGGCGGGGATCATTGCGGGCAACGGGTCGGCGAGCGTTACTCCCACCAACGTGGGAATGTATGCGGAAGGATCGGTGCCCTATGCGGATTTTCGGGGCAAGGCGCCGTTGGCGAATTTGTTTTCGCTGAACATGGGGAATTATTCGGACTACCAGTTGCAGACGAATGCGGCGCTGGTGCACGCGCTGATCTCGAACAACAGTTGGGACTACGGGAACGGCGACCCGGAATATGATCTGGCGGCGGCGAGCTACGATTTTGCGACGCGCGACGCGGTGCCGGGGCAGACGGGGTCGCAGCCGATGCTGTTTGTGTTTGCGGCGGGCAACGACGGCGGCGGCAGCGACGACGGGTCGGGCGGCACGGGGGACACGATACTATCGCCGGGGACGGCCAAGAATGTGATCACGGTGGGGGCGCTGGAGCAACCGCGGGACATCACGAACATCGTGACGACAATCTCCGGGGACGGGACGGACGATGGTGTATTGGTAACCAACCAGGTGGCCCAATGGCAGGACGAGACGGATTCAGGGAACCAGGTGGCGGCCTTTTCTGCGCGCGGGAACGTGGGAATTCAGACCGAAGGGCCCAACGGACGGTTCAAGCCGGACGTGGTGGCGCCGGGCGTGTTTGTAGTTTCGACCTCGAGCCAGTTCAACAACGAATGGGATACGAACGCGTATTACAACAACCCCACGAACGACGTGCCGGCGGTGTACACGTACCAGGTGGCGAGCTCGAATGCGCTGGTGTATTACAACGTGGCCGTGCCGCCGAACGCGGTGGGGGTGAACATCACAATTTCGACGAACAATTTATCGCCGATACCGTTTGCGACGAACATGATAATTTATTGCCAGCAGTCGGGGTATCCGGACCCGGTGAATAATCCGGGCGTGATTGACCTGACGACGGACACGAACGGGGTGGCGATTCCGCCGGGCGGGGGCAATTGCACGATACCGTCGCTGCAAGGGAACGGGTTTGATTTTGCGGTGGCGCCGCCAACGAATTGGAGCGGGGCGATCAATTACAATTTGACGGTGGATGTGTATGTAACGAACAACGTGGGGGATTTGTATTCGGTGCTGGAGGGGATGAACGACAGCCTGGGGGGGTATTACCGGTATGAGACAGGCACGAGCATGGCGGCGGCGGGGGTTTCGGGCGTGCTGGCGCTGATCGAGGATTATTTCACGAACCAGTTGACGCTGACGCCGAGCCCGGCGCTGCTGAAGGCGCTGGTGATCAACGGGGCAAGGACGGTGGGCGATTACGGTCTTTCGGTGACGAACGGAATCAATTCCGACGGATGGGGCATGGATGATATCGAGGCGTGTCTGCCGCCCTGGGGATTGTTCAGCAAGACGGACGGGACGGAAGGGGCGAGCTTTTTCGTGGACCAGAGCCCGAAATTGGCCCTGGCGACGGGCGACAGCCACACTTACCTCGTGAAGGTGGACACGAACAATTTGGCGAATTATATGTGGCTGCGGGCAACGCTGGTGTGGACGGACCCGCCGGGCGACCCGGCGGCGGCGATCAAGCTGGTGAACAACCTGGACCTGATCATCACGAACATGGACACGGGGGACGTCTTCGTGGGCAACGACATTTCAGCGGACATCGGCTACAACCTGGCGGAGCCCACGAACGCGGCACCGAACCTGGATACGGTCAACAACGTGGAGAACATCATTTTGCCATCAATGCTGGCGGGGCAGTATTCGGTGACGGTGGTGGGGCGGAGCGTGAACGTGAACGCGGTGACGGCGCAGACAAATAACAACGTGTCCGGCCTGTACGCGCCGAACATCGTGCAGGATTATGCGCTGGTGGTTGCCTTGGGGCCGGGCCCGGATGCCATGGGGGAGAGCGGGGTGACAAACGCGTTCAGTGTGCAGGATCTTGGGATTGCCGGCAACCCGACGGGGGGCCAGAACATCACGGTGGTGCTGACGACGAATGCGCCGTTGATGAACCAGATGGTGGGGGCCAGTTCGCCGCTGCTGGGGACGAACATGGTGCCGCTGGGGGCGAACACGATTTGGGGGCCGAACGGGGCGGTGACCATCGGGCAGACGAACCAGTGGCATTTTTACATTGTCACGAACACCGGGCCGGCGGCGGATTACACGAACGCGGCCTTTCTGACGTTCGATGTGGACACGCTTTCGATACCGCGGATGGGCGTGTATGAGACGGAGGTGGATAATGCGACAAAGCCGGAGGCGAATATTGACCTGTTTGTGTCGCAGAACCCGGCGCTGACGAACCTGGATCCAACGGTGATTTCGAATTGCCTGGCCGGGGCGGTCAACAGCCGGGCGTCGGTGGCCAACGCGGGGACGCAGTTTGTCTTTTATACGAATTCAGCGCCGGGACAGGTTTATTACGTGGGGGTGCAGTCGGAGGACCAGATGGGGTCGGAATATAGTTTTCTGCCGGTGTTCACGGACACGCCGTTCAGCTCGCTGGATCAGAACGGGAACCAGATCGTCAACGGGCTGCTGTTGCCGATGGCGACGCCGGTGGGGAACAACGCGCATCCGGCGGTCACAAATATTTTTGCGCTGGCGATCATGCCGATGGTGGTGGAGAAGGTGACGGTGACGAATTTGATCCAGCACCAGAATTTTGGCGACCTGCTGGGGGTGCTGTCGTTCGGGGGAAAGCAGGTGACGCTGAACAGCCACGACGGATTCGGCAGCACGTCCAATTGGGTGACGCCGATTGTGTATGACGACAGTGTGGATGCGCCGGCGGGGACGACGAATTCGGACGGACCGGGGAGCTTGGTGGATTTCCGGGACAAGTCCGCGCTCGGGCCGTGGATTTTGTCGGAGGTGGACAATTCGGCGGGCGGGTGGACGGGCGTGGTGCGGACGCTGACCCTGCTGATCCAGCCGCACCGGAATTTGAAGCAGCCGGGGATCATCGTGGCGGTGCCACCGGGGGGGTGGTTTGTGGATTATGTGGACGTGCCGGTGGGCTACACGAACCTGACGTTTTACGGGACGAACGTGACGACGCCGGTGCCGCCGCAGTCGAAGGCGAACCCGATCCAAATGTATGAGAAGCTGGGGAACGATCCGACGCTGACGGATTACGACCAAGAGGCCACTTTGACGAACGGCGCGCCGCCCGGCAACTCGATTTCAGTGGGACCGCCGCTGGCGGAGGGACAGTATTTTGTGGGTCTGTACAATCCCAGCGACATTTCGATAAACGTGCTTTTGAGCGCGTCGCTGGGCATCAACGCGACGGTGAACGATGTTTTCAACTACACCTCCGGTTCCGAGCAACTCCTGCCGGATGACGCCGTGATACCGGTGCCGGCGCCGGTGCTGGGGTCCACGCCGAGCCCGGGGGCGCTGGGGGCGACGATCGCGGTGCCGATGACGGTGACGCAACAGGTGGCGTCGGTGAACGTGGGCATGGTGGTCGAATCGCCGCGGATATCGGATTACACATTCACGCTGGTGAGCCCGACCGGGCAGCGCGTGTTGCTGATGGAGAACCGCGGCGCAGGCGATACGAACGGCGCGGGATATGTCTTCATCTACACGAACGTCTTGAATAGCACGGCCAGCGGCAATGCGGCGGCGGAGACGAATTACCTGTCGGTCAACCCCAATCCGGTTGGCACGACGGTGCCGATCATCTGGAACTTTTACACGGTGCCGGACCAAATGACGGTTTATGCCACGACCAACCCGGCTGATTTCCTTACGAACAGTACAACGTTCTGTCTTTACAACACCGGTTTGACGAACAATCCGCCGAACGGGTCCGGGGCTCAAAATACGATACCGGTGACGACGAATCTTTTTGTGCCGGGGGGGGTCACGAACATTACGATCATTATGAACCAGTTTGGGAATCCGGCCGCCGGCAGCGGCGATGCGTGGACGTACACGGCGGGGGCGCCGGTGACGAACTACGAGTACCTGATGTTCACGGATGACACGAATCTGGCGTCGGTGCCGATCAAGTTTGCGGAGGCGCCGTTTGATATCACGGAAAGCTCCACGAACTATTTGCTTTCGGATTTTAACCTGGCGACGAACGGGGATTACTTGGGGCTGACGAACATCTATGATCGGTTCGGCGGCTGGACGGTGCCGACGAATATCGTGACGGTCAGCACGGTATTGAACACGAACTTGGGCCAGTTGGTGCAGGTGACCAACGTGGTGGTGCTGACGAACAACCTGGTAAGCGTGGTGAGCGATCCGGCCATAGCGCTGTCGGGCGACGCCGGGACGGTGAGCAATTACCTGGCGCTGGGCCGGGGCACGATCACCCGGTCCATCCAGACGATTCCGGGACGGATTTACAATGTGACGTTCTGGTATCGCGGCCCGGACATTGCGGCTTGGTGGCGGGGCGAGGGCAACGCGCTGGACAGCTCGGATCCGGAGAACAATAAGAACAACGGGCGGCTGATCGGGCGGTTTGATTTCCCGGCGGGCGAGGTGGAACAGGCGTTTGAATTCGAAGATCCGGGCAATACTTATCAGTTTGCGGGCACGAACAACTACGTGCAGGTGCGGGCGTCGCAGTCCTTGAACGTGAGCGCGGGGAGCGGGTTCACGGTGGAGGGGTGGATCAACCCGACGAACCTGTCGCGTCCGGAGCCGCTGGTGGAATGGCTGGCGCAGATGCCGACGAACACGGTGGACACGAACTTGGCCATCATCCAGGGCCCGGTGCTGGATCCGGCCACGAGCCACTTTTACTACCTGCTGCGGGCGACGAACTGGGAGACCTCGGAATCTTGGGCGCAGGAACTGGGCGGGCACTTGGTGACGCTGGAGACGGCGAACGAATGGCAGTGGGTTTACGACACCTTCACGGCCTACGGGACGCTGAACCGGGATTTGTGGACGGGGCTGCAATACACGAACGCGACCGGAATCACGCCCGCGAAATACCTCTGGTCCAGCGGCTACACGAACCTGCCGTTCACCGACTGGGCGCCGGGGCAGCCGACGAATTGCGACGCCAAGGACCAGCATTACGTGACGATCATGGGGCCGACCAATGCGTATCCGGAGTTGTGGCAGTTGGAAGATAACTTGGGCCAGACGTGCGACGGTCCGCCGACCAACCGGATTTACGGCGTGGTGGAAGTGCCGACGATTCCGACGAACGGGGTGCAGTTCTGGATTTCCGGCACCAACGGAACGGGCTCCACGAACACGCTGTGGGGCAGCCTGTGCGCGAACATCGTGGACACGAATTACGTGCCGCATGTGATTTACTCGGCGCCGGGATTGTTGACGTCCAATGTGTATCAACACGTGGCGCTGACCTTCAACACGAATTCAGGCATCGCCGCGCTGTTCCTCAACGGCACGAACGTGGCGACGTCGAACCTTTACACCGCCGGCGTGTCGTTTGTGCCCAAGACCGACGGGGACGTGCTGCTCGGGTGGGACATGAGCCTGTACACAAACAACTATTACGTGGGTGAAATGGATGAAATGAGCGTGTATGGCCGGGCCTTGTCCGACGCGGAAATCTCGGCGATTTACCACGTTTCGGCGGACACCACCAACCGGCTGATCGGGAAGTTTGACCCGGACACGACGCCGGCGGCGGGACTGGCGGAGGCGCTGGTGAACTTCGGCGGGACCAGCAACGTCATCTTTGGTGTGAACGACCAATGGAACGAGGACAGCTTTACGTTCACGGCCACTTCGAACTCGATGCCGCTGACCATTTCAGGCATCGAGCCGGGCATCCTGCTGGACTATTTCGGGGTGCAACAGGCGCCGGTGACGAATCTCTACTATTTCCCGGAACAGGCGCTGGCGGCCCTCAACGGCACGGTGGCTGGCGGCAATTGGACATTGCAGGTGTGGGACAACCGCGTGGGCGCCTACGTGACCAACGTGACTCAACTGGTCAACTGGGAACTGTCGTTTGTGCTCAATTCCAACGCGGTGATTTCCGCGTCGTTGCCGGCGGAGACGCCGACGTCCTTGACCGTGCCGTCGGGGCAGACGGTGTATTACCAGGAGACGGTGCCGGCGTGGGCGCTGGAGGCAACAAACATTCTGGTGTCATCAAGCCAGCCGGTGCAATTGTTCTACTATTCGACGAATATGCCGACCACCACCAATGCGATCGGCACGCTGATGACCCCCATAGGACCGATGATCGGCGCCTACAACCCGATCCTGTCCGTTAATCCAGGGCCAAGGGAACAACCCATGATACCCGGCACCACTTACTACCTGGGCGTCCAAAACAACACGGCGTACTCGGCCGAGGTGGAGGTGGAGGTGGATTATGACATTTATAACCTGACGAACGGCGCGCCCTTCACGGATATTCTGACGAATGGGTACAATCCCGTCCGGTATTTCGAGTATGACGTGAGTTCCAACGCCTACGAGGCGACGTTCCAGTTATTGCAATTGAGCGGCAACGCCGACTTGGTGGTGCGCAAGGGCGGGCCGCTGCCCGATCTGTCCAGCAGCGATTACGGCAGCTTTAACCCGGGACGGGCGGATGAGAATATCTATGTGCTGACGAATTCGGCACCGGTGCCGCTTGCCGCCGGGCGGTGGTATTTGGGGGTGTTTAACCGGGACGGCAGCCGGTTGCAATACAGCGTGCTGGCGAAGGAGTTGGACCTCACCAACCCCGGCCCGACGCTGGCGACCAGCGTGATGCCGGCCATCATTAACCTGACCAACGGCGCGCCGGTGACATGGACGGCGGGGCCGGGGGCGGCGTTGACGAATTTCTTCCATTTCGCGGCCTCGAACTCGGTGGCCGGTGGGACGAACGTGCTCCAGGGCCTGCGCTTTGAATTGTATAATTTGAGCGGCAACGGCGACCTGACGGTGCAGACGAACGCCTTGCCGCTGGCGCCGCCGTTTTTCCAGACCAGCCAAAACCACGGGACGGATCCGGAGGTGGTGTTTATTTACACGAACAACGTGCTGACCAATCTGGCAGGCGACTGGTATTTGGGCGTGCCGAACCGGGTGACGAACACCGTTAGCTTTACGATCGTGGCGGAGATCCTGACGAACCTTTATTTTCCGGCCTTCCCGGAGGCGCAGGGGGCCGGCGAAGGCGCGGCGGGCGCGGGACACGCGGGGGTGAAGAGCACGGTGTACCACGTCTTTTCCACGGCGGATGACGGCTCGCAGGGCACGCTACGCGCCGCGGTCGGCACCACCAATTGCACAGTGGTCTTCGACGTGGCGGGCACGATCAACCTGCTCTCGCCGCTGGTGATCACGAATTCGAATCTGACCATCGCCGGGCAGACGTCGCCGGGCGGCATCACGGTGGCGGGGAACATGACCACGGTGACCAATGCGCATGATGTGATTGTGCGCGACGTGCGGTTCCGGCGCGGGTCGGCGGATGATTCGTTCCAATTTGCGAACGTGTCCAACGCGATTGCCGACCATATTTCGGCGGAGTGGACGTCGGACAACCTGGTGTCGGTATTGAGCTCGTCGAACGTGACAGTGCAGTGGTCCATGCTGGCCGACAGCCTGTACAGTCCGCCGGTGAACCCGACCAATCCGCCGACCGGGTCGCTGGTGCGCGGGGGGAGCGGCGCCGTAAGCTTGCATCACAATCTTTACGCCGACAACTATAGCGGCAGCCCGCGGCTGGGGGACAATGTGACGCTCGATTTCGTGAACAACGTGATCTACAACTGGGGCTACCGCCCGGGTCTGAGCGCTGGCACGGGTGATCTCAGCGGTTTAAGCGCGACCGGCTGGACGAACCAGTTGAACTACGTGGCCAATTACCTGATCGCCGGCGCGGACACGGCGGGTTTTGCGATCACCAATTACAACATCACGAACATCGCGTTCTTCGGCGGCTTCACGAATGGACAGGTGGCCACGTGGCTTTTCCAGACGAACAACTTCATAGACAGCGACACCAACGGCGTGTTGAACGGTACGGACACGGGCTGGGGCATGTTCACGAACGATTACACGCGGTTTGGCTGGGCATTTTCCACGCCGCCGGTGGAGGTGGACGAGGCTTATGTGGCGTATGAACGGGTGCTGGACTTCGCCGGTGCGAGCATGGCTTTGCGCGATTTTGTGGACACCAACATTGCGAACAATGTGCGTTATCAAACCGGCCGGCTCATCTCCGCGCCGCCCTTGGCCGGAATGGTTGGCTGGTGGAAGGGGGAGAATAATGGAGCGGACAGTGCCGGTGGCAATAATGCCACGTTCCCGAACGGCATCGGCTATTTGCCGGGCAAAGTGGGTACGGCATTCAATTTAAACGGCTCAACTGAGTTTCTTCTGGTCACCGCGACGAACACGGCTTTCAATGTGGGAAGTAATGGGACCGGCATTACTTTTGAAGAGTGGATCAAACCGAACACCGCGGTGGGCGAGGTGACGTTCCTTGAATATGAGGCTCCCTTGGGGACTGGCAATGGTTCAGATACCAGCATCAACTTTACCATACCGCCTGGGACCACTGAATTGCAGGGGAATTTGATGGATCTCGCCATGAATGGGCACCTAATCCTGACGGGGCCGGTGGTGACTGCTGGTGTCTGGCAGCATATTGCGCTGACTTACGACCAGCCTTCGGGAGTGGCTTGTATTTACGTCAACGGAATCCCTGTCAAGACGCAGAACCTTGGCAGTTTCACTCTGCGAACCACATTGACAAATATTGTAATGGGCGCACGAACTACATTTCATTCCGTTTCGAACCCGGGCGACGCGTTTAACGGCGAAATTGACGAGATTAGCTTGTACAAACGCGCATTGTCAGCAAGCGAGATCGCAGCGATCTATCATGCAGGCAGCGCCGGGAAGTTCATGTCCACGTATGCGACGGAGGCTTCGCCGTTGCCGTATCTGGACACGGACCAGGATGGTTTGCCGGATTTCTGGGAGTCCACGTTTACGCCGAGTTTGATCTATACGAACAGCAACAACCATGACCGCGACGGGGACGGTTACACGGATATTGAAGAGTACAACAACTGGCTGGCCGGGCCGCATGCCGTGACGGTCACCAACGGTCCGGTGGGCGTGGATCTGTATCAGCTCTGCGGCGAGTCCGGGCGCCTGGCCTTCTATGTGACCAACGGCATTCACGGCTTCATTTATCTGACGAACGTCTTGGGCTCGGTGACCAATTTCAGTACGTCTTGGAGCAACAGCTTTGCCATCTTCACGCCGACCAACAATCCCGGCGGGACCAATTACTTCGGCTATGGATCGTTTGACTTCTATGTGACGAACCTGGATACGGCCGCCTATTTTGGCCCGGAGACGGTGAGCGTGATCGTGAGTGCCGTGCCGATCACCATCAACAGCAACATGCCTCCGATCATCACACAGTTGAACGGTGGGCAGGAATCTGACCCGACCAATTATGGTGGCTCGGATTACTGGAGCATTAATGTCCCCTCGGGCAGTTCCGGCGTGCTGTTTGAAATTGAGAATCCGACCGCCCCGATGGCCATGGTGGTCAGCAAGTCGGTGATGCGTCCGTCGCTGTCCAGCTACGACTATTACACGAATCAGCCGCCGGCGCCGACGACACTCCAAATCGTGGTGCTGACCAATTCCGCACCGGTGCCGTTCACGTCTGGTTGGTGGTATATGGCGGCGGTCAATGAGTCCGGGAGCAACGTGGTTTACAAGGCCAAGATCACGCCGTTGGGCATCATCGTGCCGCCGGAGTTCCTCTATCCGACCAACACGACGGTGATTACGAATTTTGAACCTTTCCCGCTGCAGATTACCTGCGTGGCGACGGATTTGAATAATCCGACGTTGCCGCTCTCGTTTGCGCTGGTGAGCGGTCCGACGAATTTGACGGTGTCAACCGCGGGTGTGCTCAACTGGACACCCAACGCGGCCCAGGCGGGAACCAGCAACGGAGTGGCGGTAAGCGTGTCGAATGGAGCGTACACCGTGACGAACAACTTCGGCATCGTTGTGGAGGTGTCCAACCTGCCACCGGTATTGCCTACATCGATTTCGAATCAAGTCGTGATCGTGCCGGGAGGCGCGTTGACGGTGGCGAATACGGCCATAAACCCGAATGCTCCGAATTTCCCGGTGCTGGGGTACAGCTTGTCCAACTCCGTGCCGGGCGTGAACGTTCCAACCATTGATGCCAATGGCATCATCACCTGGGCGCCCACGCTCGCGCAGGTCGGTACTTATTTCATTCAGACGGTGGTCACCGATTCCGTTCCGCTGGCGGTCAATGGCCCGTCTTTGAGCGCGACGAACAGCTTCTATGTGACCGTGCTGATGGGATTGCCGCCGGGATCGCCAGGGACCAATGTCGTTCCGCCCAGCGGCACGAATTGGTACGAGATCGCGGTGCCGCCGAATGCCATTTACGCCACGAACACGCTGATTTCTGCCAGCGGACCGGTGAACCTCTGGTTTAGCACGACCCGGCCGCCGTCCATTGGCGGTCCGGGCGACGCGGAGCTGGTGACGAATTCCATCGCCGGTGTCAGCGTGATCGGCACGAATTTGAACTCCACGCCGTTGCTGGTGCCCGGCTCGGTGTATTACTTGGGCGTGCAGAATCCCAGCAGTACGGTGGCCGTGACCAACTCGGTGAAGGTGAGTTTTGACCTGGTCTTCCCGCCGCCGGAGTACTTCGCCAATTTCAAGGTCACGCCCGCCCGGGTTAACGGGACCAACGGCTATCTGGCCACCTGGTCCGCGGCGGGCAGCAACCAATTCCATCTCCAATGGAGTCCGGCGTTGGTGCCGGCGCAATGGGCAGCTTTCAACGGCGTCATCAGCGCGAATCTGGGGCAGTTGATCGTGGCCACGAACAGCCAGTTCCAGTATTTCGATGACGGCTCACAGACCGGCGGCCTGGCACCGGTGCGCTTCTACCGTCTGCAATTGCTGAACTCGCCCACGAACACGCCGCCGTTCTTCCTGTACGCGCCCGGCCAGTTCAAGGCCAGTCCCGGCGTGCTGTTCACGTTCACCAATTCGGCGGCGGACTGGGATCTGCCGGCGCAAAGCCTGACGTATTCCGTGACGAATTCGCTGGGGGCGGCGAATCTGAACATCAATCCGGTCACGGGAGTCATCACTTGGACGCCGACCCCGGCGCAGGCGGGCCTGGCAAATGTGATCACCACGGTGGTGACCGACAACGGTGTGCCCGCGCAAAGCACGACCAATTCGTTTACCGTGGTGGTGAATGGGGCGCCGGAATTCAGCAGCATCAGCGTGGGGCCCGGCGGGGTGACATTCCAGTGGACGGGCGCCACCAACGCGCAGTTCGAGATCCGGTGGACCACGAACCTGGCACCGGCCAATTGGACAATTTTCCCGGGTACCATCACCTCGAGCGGCAGCAACTTCAGCTTTGTGGACACCAACACGCCGTTGTTGATGATGAAATTCTACCAGTTGATGCTGTTGCCTTAACTGACACGATTTTTTTAACCACAGATGAACACAGATGGACACAGATAAAAACTGAGGATGGAAGATTGAAGATGGCGGCGATTCGGTACACCTGGATCTGCTAAGTGCTCTTCCCCCTCATCCGTCCTTCGGACACCTTCTCCCTCGGGGAGAAGGCGGCGAAATGGCGCCCCCTGAAAGTTCCAAGCGCATCGGCTTGCTCCGACGGGTTTTGTAAACCACACGTGTCGGTGAAAAGCTTTGTCTCCCGGCCCGCGTTTAAATTCCCATCGTCAAATTTCCGTCAAACTCGGGCTTTGCTTTTTGGGGCGTGCGGGCGTAGTGTGATTTTTCGTTTTGACGAGAAATTCACTGTAATCCATGAGCAAAGAGTTCATCAAGATCGGGGGCGCCCGGGAGCACAACCTCAAGAACCTGTCGCTGGAGATTCCGCGGGACAAGCTGGTGGTGGTGACCGGTTTGAGCGGCAGCGGCAAGTCGTCGCTGGCGTTTGACACGATTTACGCGGAGGGCCAGCGGAAGTATGTGGAGAGCCTCTCCGCGTACGCGCGCCAGTTCCTGGACCAGTTGCAAAAGCCGGATGTGGACTTCATCGAGGGGCTGTCACCGGCCATCGCCATCGAGCAGCGCAGCTCCGGCAGCAGCCCGCGCTCGATCATCGCCACCACCACGGAGATTTACGATTACCTGCGACTGTTGTTTGCGCACGTCGGCAAGGCGCATTGCCCGGAAACGGGGGTGCCGATTTCGTCGCAGAGCACGAGCGAAATTGTGGACAAGATCCTGGCGCTGCCGGCCAAGACCAAGGTGATCCTGCTGGCGCCGGTGGTGCGCCGGCAAAAGGGCGAGTTTCGCGACGTATTTGAGCGGCTGGCGCGGGAGGGGTTTGTGCGCGCGCGGGTGGACGGGCAGATTGCGGAAGTGGGCGAAAACGTGGCGCGGATCAAGCTCGACAAGAAGCGATTTCACAACATCGAAGCGGTGGTGGACCGGTTGGTGATGGACGACAAAGTGCGCGTGCGGCTGGGCGATTCGGTGGAGACGGCACTGCGATGGGGCGAAGGGGTGATGTTCACGCTGCATCAATTGCCGGACGGAGAGCCGGCCGCGACGAAGGCGGCCAAGGACGCGCAGCGCAACGGCGAATGGATCGAAACGCTGCATTCGAACAAGATGTGCTCGCCGGCGACGGGCAAGAGCTACGATCCGCCGACGCCGAAACATTTCTCATTCAACGCGCCGGCGGGCGCGTGCCCGATGTGCCACGGCCTGGGGCAGAAGATGGTTTTTGACGAGCACCTGGTGGTGCCGGACCCCGAATTGCCGCTGGAAGGGGCCATCCAGCCCTGGCGGCGGGCCGGGAAGCGGATGAACATCTATTACAAGGCGATGCTGCGGTCGGTGGCGGCGCACTTCAGCGTGGAGTTGGACACGCCTTGGAAGAATCTGCCGGAGGATTTCAAGCGGGTGCTGCTGTACGGGTCGGGCGAGGACAACGTGGAGTTCAAATTCTGGCGGGCGGGCAAAGTGAGCAGCATTGACCGGCCGTTCGAGGGTGTGCTGCCGAACCTGGAGCGGCTGGCGACCGAAAGCGAAAGCGAGTTCATCCGCAACCGGCTGAAGGCGTACATGAGCCCGGAGTTTTGCGATGCCTGCAAGGGGCGGCGCCTGAAACCGGAAATTTTGGCGGTGACGCTGGGGAACGGCGTCCCGGGGCGGAAGGTGGAGATCGGGACCCGCAAGCTGATGCTTCCCGGGCTGTCCATCATGGACATCTGCGCGCTGTCGGTGGACAAGGCGGACGAATTTTTCGCCACGCTGAAACTGACTGAATTCGAGCAAAAGATTGCGAACGAAGTGGTCAAGGAAATCCGCGCGCGGCTGGGGTTTTTGAAGAACGTGGGGCTGGGCTACCTGACGCTGGACCGCGAGAGCAGCACGCTTTCCGGCGGGGAGGCGCAACGGATCCGGCTGGCGACGCAGATTGGCGCGGCGCTGGTGGGGGTGCTGTATGTGCTGGACGAGCCGAGCATCGGGCTGCACCAGCGCGACAATGACCGGCTGCTGGACACGCTGAAGGGGCTGCGCGATCTGGGCAACACGGTGCTGGTGGTGGAGCATGACGCCGACACCATCCGTTCGGCGGATTACATCCTGGATCTCGGCCCGGGCGCGGGGGTGCGCGGCGGGGAACTGGTGGCGGCGGGAACCTTGCCGGACATTCTGGCGAACCCGAAGTCGCTGACCGGCCAGTACCTCACCGGCGAACTGAAGATCCCGGTGCCGAAAAAGCGAATCGCGCCGACGGAGGAGCGGGGCTGGCTGGAAATCGTCGGCGCCACGGAGAACAACCTGCAGAACATTGACGTGCGGATCCCGCTGGGGACGTTCACGTGCGTCACGGGCGTGAGCGGATCGGGCAAGAGCACGCTGGTGAGCGACATTTTGCAGCGGGCGCTGTTCCGGAAGTTTTACGGCTCGAAGGACCGGCCGGGCGCGCATCGGGCGCTGAAGGGATTTGAGGCGCTCGACAAGGTGATCGTGATTGACCAGTCGCCCATCGGCCGGACGCCGCGGAGCAACCCGGCCACGTACACGGGCATGTTCAACCACATCCGCGATTTGTTTGCGAAACTGCCGGCGGCCAAGGTGCGCGGGTACGAGCCGGGGCGGTTCAGCTTCAACGTGAAGGGGGGCCGGTGCGAGAAGTGCGAGGGCGACGGCATTTTGAAGATCGAGATGAACTTTTTGCCGCCGGTGTATGTGACGTGCGAGGCGTGCAACGGGAAGCGGTACAACCGGGAGACGCTGGAGATCGCCTACAAGGGAAAGAATATCGCGGACGTGCTGGACATGACGGTGGATGAAGGGGTGGACTTCTTTCGCGCGGTGCCGAAGATTGCGGGTCCCCTGGAGACGCTGGCGGAAGTGGGGCTGGGGTACATCCGGCTGGGCCAGCAGGCCACGACGTTGAGCGGGGGCGAGGCGCAGCGGGTGAAGCTGGCCACGGAACTGAGCCGGCGGGCGACGGGGCGGACGTTTTACATCCTGGATGAGCCGACGACGGGGCTGCACTTTCACGACGTGGCGAAGCTGCTGGAGGTGCTGTTCAAATTGCGCGACGCCGGCAACACGCTGCTGGTGATCGAGCACAACCTGGATGTGATCAAGACGGCGGACTGGATCATTGACCTGGGCCCGGAAGGAGGCGCCGGCGGCGGAAAGATCGTCGCGGAGGGCCCGCCGGAGAAGATCGTCCGGTGCGAGGCGAGCTACACGGGGCATTACCTGAAGACCGTGCTGGGCTGACCGGGCCGGCGAAGCCGGCGAGGTTTGGCTTTCCGTGACCGCGCCAAATGGGCTAAATTCCGGCATGGCTTTTCTCCGTTGGTGGTGGCTGGTGATGTTTGCTCTCATCCTGGGCGGCGGACCGGCGTGGGCCGCGACGCGGGAGGACCGCGCCTATGCGGCGGCGTGCGCGGCGTTCCAGGACAAATTTTACGAGCGGGCGGAGAGCGGGTTCACGGACTTCCTCCAAAACTACCGCAAGTCCCCCAACGCGCCGGCGGCGATGCTGATGCTGGCGCAGGCGCAATTTTACCAGGCCAAATACGCGGATGCCATCGCGCGGCTGACGGACACGAACAACGTGGCGAAGGCGCAGGCGGCGGGGGTGGCGGATCGCTACCTCTATTGGACGGCGGAGGCGCGGTACGCGAGCGGCGACACCAATGGCGCGGCGGAGACATTTATTTCGGTGCCGCAGCGGTTTCCCAAATCGCCGCTGGCAGTGAAGGCGGTGGTGGAGGGGGCGGCGGCCCTGGGCGAGCTGGGGCAATGGGCGCGCGTGGACGCATTGCTGGAGGACACCAACGGCGTGTTTCAGCAGGCGGCCGGGTTGAACCCGGCCAACCCGGCCGTGGCCGACGGGCGGCTGCTGGCGGGGGAAGCGAAACTGGTGCAGCGGGATTTTGGCGCGGCGATCGGGGGGCTGAACCGGATGGACCGGGCGAAGCTGACGCCGGAGCAGGATTGGAAGCGGGCGTTTTTGCTGTGCCGCGCCAATCTGGAGCGCAACGACCTGGACGCGGCGCTGACGGCGGCGACGAATCTGCTGGAAATTGCGCGGCGGGGTGGGGGATCCGGCAGGGCGGCGAACCTGGCTCAAAGCGTGGTGTCGCACGCGAGCCTGCTGGAGAAGAAGGCGGAGGGACTGCCGGCGGAGATGCGGCGGCCGTTGCTGGCGGAGGCGGAGGCGGCCTGGCGGGAGAACCTGGCGGACGGCACGCCGGTGGAACAACAGGAGCTGGCGATCCTGAAGATCGTGGAACTGGCGGGGGCGCAAAACAACCTGCCGGAGGCGGAAGCGAACCTGACGGATTTCCTGGTGCAATTTCCCGACGCGCCGGCGGCGGAGCTGGCCCGGCTGACGCTGGGCGAGCTGCACGTGAAGGATTTTCTGGCGCAGCCGGCGGCGACGAATTACCTGCTGCTGGCGCAGACCAATCTTCTGACGGTTTCCACCGACGGTCCGCTGGCGGGCAAGATCTATTTGGACCGCGGCTGGTGCGACTGGTTGTGGGCCGGGCGCGCGACGGACGCGGGCGACACGAACGGGGCGGCGCAATGGACGAGCAACAGCTTGGCGGATTTTGCGGCCGCGGCGGAGCGGCTGGAGCGGCTGCCGCGGTCGGAGGACCTGGCGGTGGCGCGGTTCAAGCTGGGCGACGCGCAGTTTGCGCTGGGGCAGTTTGCGGAGGCGACGAACAGCTACGGGGCGGTGCTGACCGATTTCGCGGAGCTGCCCCAGGTGGCGGATTCGCTAAGCGACCGCGCGCTGTACCAGATTTTGCGGGCGCAACTGGAATTGCATGACACCAACGGCATGGACGAGACGATGGACCGGCTGATGGGCAAGTTCTTCACGCCCGTGCCGGCGACCAACAGCCTGCTGCTGGCGGGGCGGGGCTTCTCGGATTTCGGTTCGCCGGCGAAGGCGCGGGAGCTGTTTCTGCGGTTCGAGCGGGAGCGCACGAATTCGCCGCTGCTGCCGCAGGTGGCGTTTGCGGTGGCGCGGACCTACGAGCGGGAGCAGAACTGGGCGGCGGCGGTGACGAATTACGGGGCGTGGCTGCGGGGCTACACCACGAACGGGCTGCGGGCGGAGGTGGAGTACGCGCGCGACCTGGCGATGTACCAGACGGGGGACGAGGACGGGGCGTTCCAGAGGTTCACGAATTTCGTGGCGGAATATCCCACCAACACGCTGACGCCGCGGGCGCTGTGGGCGGTGGCGGACCACTATTTCCGGCTGGGGACGAATTTCGCGGCGGCGGAGCGGAACTACCAGTTGATCTTCCAGGACTTTCCGAAGGATGAACTGGCGTATCCGGCGCAGTTGATGGCGGCGCGGGCGGTGATGGCACGGTTCACGTACCCGGAGGCAATCCGGGTGTACCTGACGCCGCTGCTGAAAGACACGAATTGCCCGGAGTATTTGACGGACCAGGCGCGGTTTGCGTATTGCGAATCGCTGCTGTCCATGCACGCGACGGATACGAACAACGAGAGCCTGCAGACGGCGACGAACGTGCTGGCGCAGATGACGCCGAAGGCGGGGACGAACATCGTGGGGGCGCTGGCGTGGTGCGAGACGGGGGATTGCGATCTGCAACTGGGGGACTTTGACGCCGCGACGAACGCGTATGCGCAGGTGCTGAGCGCGCCGCCGGCGGGCCGGGAATTGCGCAGCCGGGCGCAGGTGGGGCTGGGCCTGGTGCTGGAGAAGAAGGCGGAGGGGCTGCCGGCGGAGACGCAGCGGCCGCTGCTGGCGCAGGCGCTGGAGCAGTACACGGAGGTGGTGTACACGACGAACGACGTGGCGGACCCGTTTTGGATGAAGAAGGCGGCGGTGCAGGCGCTGCCGCTGATGCCCCTGGTGAAGCAGGGGGACGCGGACCGGTTCGTCCACAGCCTGGAATACTGGCTGCCGCAGTTGCGGGACACGCTGGAGAAGAAGCGGGCGGCGCTGGGGCGCTGAGGCCGTTTGGCCGCGCGCGGGGATAAAACCCGGTGGCGGGCGATCCTTCCACACCTGATGACCGGCGGCGGCCCCGAGGGCACGGCGGCGCACCGGCCGGCGCTCAGATCCAATTCTTCCGCAGGAGCCACATTTTGACGAGTTGCGTCAGGCCCACATAGCAGATCAGCGTGGCGGCCAGGAGCGGCCAGAACTGCCAGGGCAGCGGCACAAACCCGAGATAGGGCGAGAGCGGCGAGAAGGGCAGCCAGGCGCCGAGGCACATGATGAGGATGGTGTTCATCGTCAACTGCCAGCTCGCGCGCGACTGGATGAAGGGAAGCAGATTAGTTCTGATGACATGGACGATGAGCGTTTGTGTCATGAGCGATTCAACGAACCAAGCGGTGCTGAAGAGGGCGGCGGCGTAGGTGTGGTCGGCATCCGCGGGATGGGCGAAACGCGCGGCGAGGCCGGCCGGCGCGGCGAGGTCCAGGTGGCTGCACTTGAAGAAGAACCACATGAGGGCGTAGGTGGTGTAGTCAAAGATCGAGCTGATGGGGCCGATGAAAACGATGAATTTGGCGATCTCGCCCATTTGCCAGGGGCGGGGCTTGGCGATGGCCGTGGCGCCGACGTTGTCGGTGGGGATGGGCACCTGGGAGAAGTCGTAGAGGAGGTTGTTGGTGAGCACCTGGATGGGCTGCATGGGCAGGAAGGGCAGCCAGGCGCTGGCGCCGAGGACGCTGAACATGTTGCCGAAGTTCGAGCTGGCGCCCATGCGGATGTATTTGAGAATGTTGGCGAACACTTTGCGGCCTTCGAGCACGCCTTCCTCCAGCACCATCAGGTTTTTTTCCAGGAGGATCATGTCCGCGGATTCCTTGGCGATATCCACGGCGTTGTCCACGGAGATGCCGACGTCGGCGGCGCGCAGGGCGGGGGCGTCGTTGATGCCGTCGCCCATGAAGCCGACGACGTGGCGGTTGCGCTGGAGGGCCTGCACAACGCGCTTCTTGTGGGCGGGCGAGAGCCGGGCGAAGACGTCCATGGTTTCGACGGCGGCGGCCAGTTGCTCATCGGACATTTTTTCCACGTCGTTGCCCACGAGAATCTTTTCGGCGTGGATGCCGACTTCGCTGCAGACCTTGCGGGTGACGAGGTCGTTGTCGCCGGTGAGGACCTTGACGGTGACGCCGTGCTGGCGGAGGGCTTCGATGGCCTTGGCGGCGGTGTCCTTGGGGGGGTCGAGGAAGGCGAGGTAGCCGGAGAGGACGAGGTCGCATTCATCGGCCTTGGTGAAGGTGGATTGGGAGCCGAGTTTTTTGGTGGCCACGGCCAGGACGCGGAAACCGTCTTCGCTGAGGTCGTTGACCTGCTGGACGAGGTCGCCGGCGAGGATGGGCTCCATGGGGAAGATTTCGCCGTCGCTCTCGAAGTGGGTGCATTTGGCGAAGACGGCCTCGGGGGCGCCCTTGGTGAGCAACTGGCGCTCGCCATCGGGGCATTCGATGGCGACGGACATCATGCGGCGGGAGAAATCGAAGGGGATTTCGTCCACCATTTTGTAGCGGACCACGCCGAGTTCCTCGTCCAGGGACTTGTATTTGAGCACGGCGCGGTCGAGGACGTTTTTGAGGCCGGTTTGAAAATGGCTGATGAGGTAGGCGTCGCGGAGGACGGTCTCGCTTTCGTTTTTGAAGACGTCGCAATGGAGTTCGAGGATGACGTGGTCAATGGTGAGGGTGCCGGTCTTGTCGGTGCAGAGGACATCCATGGCGCCGAAGTTTTGGATGGAATTGATTTTTTTGACGATGACTTTCTTTTTGGACATGGCCACGGCGCCCTTGGAGAGGCAGACGGAGACGATCATGGGAAGCATTTCCGGGGTGAGGCCGACGGCGACGGCGAGGGCGAACTTGAGGGCCTCCCACCAGGCGTGCTTGGTGAGGCCGTTGATGAGGAAGACGGTGGGCACCATCACGAGCATGAAGGTGAGCATGAGCCAGACGAATTTTTTGACACCGCGGTCGAAGGCGGTTTCGATGGGCTGGCTGGAGATGCTGGTGGCCATCTTGCCGAAGTAGGTCTGGGGGCCGGTGGCGACGATGACGGCGGTGGCGGAACCGCTTTCGACGCTGGTGCCGAGGAAGCAGAGGTTGGTGTGTTCGATGGAGGAGACGTTGGGCCGCGGGTCGGGGGCGTCCGATTTCTCGACGGGCAGCGATTCGCCGGTGAGGGTGGCCTGGATGATGAAGAGATCCTTGGCGGCGATGAGGCGGACGTCGCCGGGGATCATGTCGCCGGCGGAGAGTTTGACGACGTCGCCCGGGACGAGTTCGCGGAGGGGGATTTCGCACTGCTGGCCGTCGCGGAGGGCGGTGGCGGTGACCTTGATCATGGCGCGGAGCTTGGCGGCGGATTTGTCGGCGCGGGTTTCCTGGACGAAGCGGAGGGAGACGCCGAGGACGACCATGACGAGCATCAACAGGCCGCCGGCGTAATCGGTTTTGTCCTCGGCGGTGGCGAAGGTGACGATGGCGAGGACGGTGAGGAGGATGACGAGGGGGTTGCGGAGGGCGTGGTAGAGGCGGAGGAACCACTCGTGTTTTTTTTCCTGGCCGACTTCGTTGGGGCCGACGGATTCGAGGCGTTCGGCGGCCTCCGATTGGGCGAGGCCGGCGGCAGTGGTCTTGAGCCGCAGGAGGATCTGGGCAATGTCACCGGCGGCGGCTTCGTGCAGCGCGTCGGCCGCGGCTGGCTTCATCGGATCTTTGGCTGCGGGCATAAATCGTTGGTTTGCTCGTCGTTGAGCCAGCCGGCAAGGATGCGCTTGTGTCCGGCGGCAATTATGCGGGGCAGTCTCCGGGGTTGGAACTGATTCCGCAAGCTTTTGCGCCATCCGAGGGCGCGAT
>CAZHIM010000020.1:0-66800 GCA_964532525.1 uncultured Bifidobacteriaceae bacterium | reverse complement strand
GTAAAACCACACCACGGAGGCACAGAGGCACAGAGGGGGGACTGGAAAACAGGCGGGGGTCATCCGATTCATACGTCCCGCAGTTGGGGCGGGCGCCAGGCATTCCGAAAGATTGTGTCCTGTTTTGGGGGTGAGACGCAAATTGACGAATTTTTTGGGGAACTCACACGAAGGCACGAAGACAAGACCGGAGGGAAAAAAGGGGGAGACGCGAATTTCGCGAATTGACACGAATTTTTTCAACCACAGATGAACACAGATCAACACAGATCCGGAAACAAGGCAAGAGGCATGGAGACAGGATGAACGGGATTTACAGGATTGGGAAAAGCAGGCGAGGTCTTGGATCACCCCGGCAGCTCTTTCTCTGTGTCTCGGTGTCTCGGTGGTAAAACCACACCACGGAGGCACAGAGGCACAGAGGGGGGACTGGAATCTGGCAATCCTGACGGCGTCATGGAGTGCGCCGGCAAAGCGCAGCGGCGACGGCGCTTTCGCCCGCACGCGCGAGCCGCGAGCGTTTGAGGACCGTTGCCCGCACTAAAGCGGTGTGGCGCTTCCCGCCACAGTCCATGACGTCCCGCGCCATCCCGGGGCGCCTGGCAAATCCGTTCGCGTCTTGGCCTGCGCCGGCCGGCCACCACGATCATGGGGTGCGAAAACCAAGACCAAACAATGCTTCAGCCATTCCCGTAGGCACGGAGGAAGTTTTCGCGGCTAATGCCGGATTGACGGCAGATGAGGCGAAGCGTGGAAGATTTTATTCGAACACCAGAGCTTCACGGCCAAAGGTTTCGATGTGGAAGCGGATGGCACTCTGCACGTCCTGCAACGCCGCCTCATAGGTGTCACCCTCACCGACGATCACGCCTTGAATGCCGGCAGGATAGGCCACATAACCATCAGGATGTTTCTCGATGATGATTTTCATGTATCAGGAATATGCGGGGCAAATGCCGCAGGCGCAAGGCAAAGATTGGAGGGCCTCCTTAAAAATTCGCGTCAATTCGTGAAATTCGCGTCTCACCCTTTTTTTGATATTTGTTCGGCAGGGGCTCGTCAGGCGGCCGGGAATTGGCTATGGTAGGGGGCATGAAAATCACCGATGTCTTGCGCGCGGAACATGCCGTGTTCCACAACTTGTTCGATCACATCGAGGCGACGGTGCCGGGGCTCAAGACGCTGGCGGAGGTGAAGGCGCTGGCGGCGGTGGTGGTGACGTTGCATGAGCCGCACGCGCGGACGGAGGATGATTTGTTCATGGAGCCGCTGGAGCATTATTTCGACCAGATCGGGCAGCAGGAGACGTTTCACGAGGAGCACAAGCAGATCGAGGAGGCGCTGGCCCAGGCGCTGGCGGCCAAGTCGGTGAAGGAGGCCAAGCGGATTTTGGTGGAGGCGATGGCGAAGTGCCGGGACCATTTTGACAAGGAGGAGCGGATCGTGTTTCCCATGGCGGAGCGGGTGTTGAAGGCGAAGACGTTGAAGGAACTGGGGGAGGCGTGGCTGCGGCGGCGGGACCAGGGGGCCTTGGAAAATGCCAAAGGATGAAGGATGAAGGGGGGCGGTGACGCGAATTTCACGAATTGACGCGAATTTTTTCAACCACAGATGAACACAGATAAACACAGATTCGGAAACAAGGAAAGACCAGGGAAGGGAGACAGGATGACCAGGATTTACAAGGGGAAGGGGGTTTGACACGAATTCCACGAATTGACATGAATTTTTAGGGACCGGGGACGAATGTCTCTGGAACTATTTCGTGTCTTCGTGCCTTCGTGTGAGAGCTGAATCAGGACCGGGAAAAGGGGGTTGACACGAATTTCACGAATTGACGCGAATTTTTTCAACCACAGATGAACACAGATAAACACAGATTCAAAGCCGAAACTGGTTGGTCAGGGCGATGTATAAATTTGAGTGGGGCCTCTCCGAGAAAGCCCGCCAAGCCCGTTTTCATCTGTGTTTATCTGTGTTCATCTGTGGTTAATTCGTTTTTCAACTGAAGCCTTCCCATCCCCGCCCACGTTTCCCCTAAAAATTCGCGTAAATTCGTGCAATTCGCGTCAACGCTCTTTCACTTGATTTCAATTTCCACGGGGCAATGGTCGCTGCCCAGGATTTTGGGGAGGATGCGGGCTTTCACGAGGCGCGGGCGCAGGCTTTGGGAGATGAGAAAATAGTCGAGCCGCCACCCGATGTTCCGGGAGCGCGCGCCGCCCATGGGGCTCCACCAGGTATAGTGTCCCCCACCCTGCTCGAATTCGCGGAAGGTGTCCACAAAGCCGGCGCTGAGGAAGGCGCTGAAGCCGGCGCGCTCCTCGACGGTGAAGCCGTGGTTGTGGACGTTGGCCTTGGGATTGGCGAGGTCCAGCTCGGTGTGGGCCACGTTGAAATCGCCGCAGAAGATGACGGGCTTCTTTTTTTCGAGGCGCTGGAGGAATTTCAGGAAGTCGGCGTCCCAAGTCTGGCGGTAGGGGAGGCGCGTGAGCTCGCGCTGGGAGTTGGGCACATAGACGTTGACGAGGTAAAAGTCCCCGTACTCGGCGGTGAGCACGCGGCCTTCGTGGTCGTGCAGGGGAACGCCGACGTGGGGGGTGACTTGGAGCGGGCGGGGGCGGGTGAAAATGGCGGTGCCGGAATAGCCCTTCTTCTCGGCGCAATTCCAATAGGTGGTGTAGTGGCGGGGCCAGAGCGGCTCGACGTCGTCCGGGGCGCAGCGGGTTTCCTGGAGGCAGAGGATGTCCGGCTGTTCGGCGTCGAGGAATTCGAGGAAGTTGCGCTTGAGGAGGGCGCGGAGGCCGTTGACGTTCCAGGAAATGAGTTTCATGGGGCGAAAATAAACCAGGCGAGGGCGAGGTGGAAACCATTAAAGAGCGGAGCCATTTTGCAACCCGGGTTTTTGGGGAGTGGTCAGACATGTCACCGCACACCATGACGCCCCGCGCGATTACGGCGCGTCCGGCAATTTGGTTTGCGTCTTGGACTGCGCCGGCAGCGTGCGGCGACGGCGTGCCGCGCCATTTTTTTAGATGGCGGCGAACGCCAGTTCGCCGCTACGAGGCGGGGGTTTGGGGCGCCACGCATTTGACGGCGGGTGAATCGTATATCGTAAATTCCACCCCTTGCCGCGCGGGATAGGCGGATAATCTCCGGAACGCCTCCGGCGTGCAGACTCAGGCGGCTTGAAACACGCTGACGCTCAGCGGCGGCAGGAAAAATTCCGCCGATTGGGGATGGCCGTGGGACGGGACGGGAACGGACTGGAGGCCGCCGGCGTTGCCGGTATTGCTGCCGCCGTAAAGGGCGGCGTTGCTGTTGAGGACTTCCTTCCAGAAGCCGGCGCGCGGCAGGCCCACGCGATAAGACCTGCGCGGGACGGGCGTGAGATTGAGGATGACGACGACTTGGCTCCGGCCATCGGCGGTCTGGCGGAGGAAGGAAAGAACGCTGTTGTCGCGGTCGTTGCAGTCAATCCAACTGAAGCCGGCGGGGTCGTAATCGGCCTGCCAGAGGGCGGGGGCGGCTTGGTAGAGGCGGTTGAGGTCGGCGACAAATTTTTGCAGGCCGGCGTGGTAGGGGCCGGCGTTGAGGAGCCACCAGTCAAGCTGGCCGTTTTCGTTCCACTCATGGCTCTGGCCGAATTCGGAGCCCATGAAGAGGAGCTTCTTGCCGGGAAAAAACCATTGATAGCCGAGCAGCGCGCGGAGATTGGCAAAACGCTGCCAGTCGTCACCGGGCATGCGGGCGAGGAGGGAGCCTTTGCCATGGACGACTTCATCGTGCGAGAGGGGCAGGACGAAGTTTTCGTGGTGGTGATAGAGCATGGCGAAGGTGAGCTCGTTCTGATGGTATTTGCGATGGATGGGCTCGCGGGAGAAGTAGCCGAGGGTGTCGTGCATCCAGCCCATGTTCCACTTGAAGGAGAAGCCGAGGCCGCCGAGGTAGGGCGGACGGGTGACCTGGGGCCAGGCGGTGGATTCCTCGGCGATGGTGAGGACGCCGGGGAATTCGGTGTGGGCGGTGTGGTTGAATTTTTTGAGGAACTCGATGGCCTCAAGATTTTCGCGGCCTCCGAACTTGTTGGGAATCCATTCGCCCGCCTTGCGGGAATAATCCAGGTAGAGCATGGAGGCCACGGCGTCCACGCGCAGGCCGTCCACGTGGAAGCGGTCGCACCAGTAGAGGGCGTTGGCGAGGAGGAAATTGGCGACTTCGTAGCGGCTGAAGTTGAAGATGAGCGTGCCCCAGTCCTGGTGGGCGCCCTTGCGGGGGTCCTCGTGCTCGTACAGGGCGGTGCCGTCGAAGCGGGCGAGCGCCCAGTCGTCGCGCGGGAAATGGGCGGGCACCCAGTCCACGATCACGCCGAGGCCGGCGGCGTGGAGGGCGTTGACGAGGAACTGGAAGTCGTCGGGAGTGCCGTAGCGGCTGGTGGGGGCGTAGAAGCCGGTGACCTGATAGCCCCAGGAGGGATAGAAGGCGTGCTCGGCCGGGGGCATGAACTCGACATGGGTGAAGCCCTGGCGTTTGAGGTATTCGACGAGGGGCTGGGCGAGCTCGCGATAGCTCCAGGATTCGGTGGCGGATTTTTTCTGCCAGGAGCCAAGATGAATTTCGTAGATGCTCACGGGCGAGCGCAAGGGGTCGCTCTGGCGGCGGCGCTGAAGCCAGGGGTCGTCGGTCCAGGGGAATTTTTTCGTATCCCAGACGATGGCGGCCTGCTTGGGGGCGACTTCAAAGAAGAAGCCGAAGGGGTCGGTGTGGTGCTTGATTTGGCCGTGGGCGTCGCGGATCTCGAATTTGTAATGGGCGCCCTGGCCGACGCCGGGGATGAAGATTTCCCACACGCCGGAGCCATCGAGCAGGCGCAGGGCATGGCAGCGGCCGTCCCAGTGGTTGAAATCGCCGACGACGCTGACGCGCTGGGCGTTGGGAGCCCAGACGGCGAAGCTGGCGCCGGGCACGCCGTCCAGGACGCGGAGCTGGGCGCCGAGCTTTTCGTAAATGCGGCGCTCATCGCCCTTGTTAAAGAGGTACAGATCGGCCGGGCTGAGCGTGGGCAGAAAGGAATAGGGATCGCGCGTGCGGCGCACCTGGCCCCGGGCATCGGTGATGACGAGGTCATAGGCATAGACCTCCTTGGCCGCGGTGGTGCCGCCTTCAAAGACGTCCGTCTCGGGAATGCGCTGGAGCGCGAAGGCGGGGCGGTTTTTTTCATGCACGGGCTGGATCTCGATTTTTTGGGCGCCGGGCACGAGAGCACGAACGACCAGACCCGAATGATCGCCGAGGGGATGCATTCCCAGGAGCATGTGGGGGGACTGGTGGATGAGGCCAACCAGACTTCGCAGTTCGTCCTTTGTCAGTATCATGGCGAGGGGAATCTAATACAAAAACCCGTTTAAGCCATGGGAAACTCAGCGCGATTTTTGGGCGGGCGTTTTGAGCGGGTACAAACCGGGGCAGCAGCCGAAGGTCTCGTGAAACGCGGCGCTGAAATGGCTGAGGCTGTTGTAGCCGACTTCGAGGGCGGCTTCGGTGACGTTGTGGCGGCCGCCGCGGAGGAGTTCGGCGGCGCGTTCCATGCGGAGCTGGCGGAGATGCTGCGTGATGGTGTGGCCGGTCTGCGCGGAAAAGATGCGGCTGAGATAAAAGTGGCTGCAGCCGATTTTTTTGCCGAGTTCCTCCAGCGTGGGCGGCTCGGCGAGATTCTGTTTGAGGAGGAAGATGACCTGCTCGACGCGCTCCTGGGCGAGGCGCTGCTGGCGGGTGCAAAAGAGCTCCTGGTCCGGCGGCGGCTGGACGAGGAAAGTGAGCGCGAGTTCCAGGGCCTTGCACTGATACCACAGCGGCTGGGCGGCGGCATAGACGGGCGGCTGGCGCAGGGTGGCGATGAGCTGCTCGTGGGCCGAGGTGAGGCGCACGGTGGCGCCGGAGACGGGTTCGCAGGGGCACTCGGCCAGGGCGGCGCGCACGAGGGGATGCAGCATGGGCCCCATCTCCGCGAGATGCCGCGCGAGAAAGGGGCAGGAGAATTCCACGGTGAGGAACTGGTGCTGCTCATTGGCGGCGCGGCGGGCGGTGAGCGGTTCGTCCTGGCGATGGTAAAAGCCGACGGTGTTCGGCGCGAACTCCGTGCGGCGGTCGCCGCCGGCCACGAAGCCGCGGCCGTCCAGATTCAGGCACAGCTCCAGGCAGCCGGGATGGAAACTGGCGCCCCAGTCCAATTCGCGCCGGGCAAAAAAATCGTGCCACTCGATGCTGTAGCCCGCGCCGCGGAAACTGCCGAACAAGGGCTGCCAGCCCTTGCCGACGTCGCGCCAGGCCCCGGCTTCGGTGAACGGACCGTTGTTTGCGCCATGATTCACGTTTGCGGGAATCCTCGGGGCACCGCCGGGAGGCGGGTCATGGTTCCATAAGCTCTTCGCCAAGCCAACATGGGTAAAGCTTAAACTGAAAACGCCTTAGGGACAAGTGGGACGCGATTTCAACTGAGCGGTTTAAATGCCAAAAAGATGGCGGCGAACGCCAGTTCGCCGCTACGAGGCGGGCTGGCTGGCGGCGCGGCGGCGTTCGCGGTCGGGATCGAAGCGGTCAATTTGCACGGGGATGACGAAGGGATTGGAGAGGGTTTTGACGCGGGCAAAGCCGACGTTTTGGGCGCGGATGAGCGAGGTGGCGAAATCGCGGAAGTCGTAATACTTGGCGAGTTCGTTGACTTCATTTTCGTTGTTGAGATGGGAGACGAGGATGTTCTCGGTGTTGGCGAGGATGTTGGGATGGATGGTGGAAACCTCCTGGGTGGCGTAAACAATGGCGAGGCGGGCCTTGGCGCCTTCCTTGGCGATGGTGGGCCAAATGTCGGTGAGAGCCTCGTTGCGGCCGATAAGGTTGTGGGCTTCCTCCACGTAGATGACGATGTGGGGCGCCAGGCGGCCGCTGTTGAAGGTGGCCATGGAGTGCCGCAGGATGTGCTGGGCGATGCGCTTGCCCAGGCGCTCGCGCTGCACCGGGTCGCCCACGGAGAGGTCGAGGATGACGATCCGGCCGGCGACGAGGTGCTGGTAAATCTCGTCGCAGACATCGGTGGTGCGGTTGGGCGCGTGATAATCCTTGTAGGGCTGGAGCAGGCGGAAGCCGGGGATGTAGGCGCCCTGATCGTTGCGCTGGAGGAGCAGGTTCATCAGCACGTTGGTGTCCGGGTCAATCCAATCGGCGCCGCTGGCGGTGATGAGTTCCTCCTGGATCTGGCGGGCGAGCTGGAACCATTCGACGGCCTGGACGGGAGTGAGGCCGGCGGCGGGGTCCACGTTGGGGTTGACCTTGTTGCGGATGCCGGCGCCGGCCTCGAAGGTGATTTTGAAACCGGGCGGCGGTTCGTAACCAGCGCGGGCCAGCACGGCCTGGTAGGCGGCAATTTTGCGGCGGAAATTGCCGAACTGGCGGTTGTATTCGGCATCGCTGCTGCATTCGTCGCGGCCCGGCTCCGAGAAATCCATGTTCAGGAAAGCCTCGAGATCGGCGGTGCGGTGGATCTTCCCGGCTTCAATCAGGCCTTTGAGCGTGGTGTGGCCTTCCGCGATCTGGGTGAAAAAATTGTTCAGGATGAGCTCGAAGCCGGGCGTGGGCAGCATGCGGTAGCGGATGGTATCGCGCGGGAACACCTCGGCGATGGAGCCCTGGTCCTGCTGGTTGGCGTTGGCGTATTCGCCGTTGAGGTCGTAAATGATCTGGCCGATTTTCAGGCCGCTGCCGCGGCTGGTGTGCATCACCACGGAAACGAGCTGCTTGACGGTGTTGGACTTGCCGGTGCGGGTCATGCCAAAGACGGCGGTGCGGCGGGCGAGGAAGTCCACCGCATTGAGGTGGAAAACGGCCTGCTGGCCGGGTTCGCCGCGGTGCAGGCGGTCGGTGGAAGTGTAGCGGACGGTGCCGATGGGAAAGCGGGGCAAGCCGCCCCGAAGTCCCAGTCGCCGGGCCTCTTCGCGCGCGGCGGCGGCGCGCTCGGGGCTGATATAGTTGACGATGGCCTCCAAGGCGGGGCCGGTGGGGCGGTAAACCGCCAGTTGCGGCGCCTGAAAATAGGATTCAATGTCGCTGCCCAGGCGGAGCTGCCCGTCCTGCAAATAAAACGTGCCGAGAATCCGGCAGCCGAGGCCGCCGAATTGAAAATCGTTGTCTGGTCCGCCGGCGGGCGCCGTTTCGGCCGACGGCGCCGGCTGCGTCTTGAGCTGGCGGATCCTGGCCTGCAAGACTTCGTCCTCCAGCGGCAGCGGCGCGGCGCCGGTAACGCGCAGCAGGATGACTTCGCCCGGGTCGGCGGACGCGGCGGGGCGGGCATCAAAGGCGGGCGCGAGGAGGAAACAATTGTGGGGCACACCGCGGGCGCGCGCCTTCCAGAGGTCGCTGGTGAAGACGACGGCCTGCTCGTAATCGAGCCGGCAGGTCCAGCCGATGAATTGCCCGGGCTGAATCAGAGCGGCCAGCGGACTGGGCGCGGAATTTTGCATGGCACAAGAGTCATCCTTCGGCGCCGGCCGTCAACACAATCCGCCGGCGGCGGCGCGGCGAACAGGTGGCTGACGGTTCAACGGTTCAAATTCTCAAAGACCCGCCCGGCCTGCCAGCGGTGGCTGGCCAGGGAGCCATCGGTCCAGAGGACAAAATGGGCGCGGGCGATTTTTTGGTCAACCGGCCACTGGGCGGCGAGGCGGCCACGGATCTGGGCGGGGGACCAGCCGCGGGACTGGAGCCGCTGCTGTTGCGCAGCCGGGGAACAGGCCACGCAGATGATCTGGTCGAAGCCCGTTTCGGCGCAGGTTTCGAACAGGAGCGGGATGACGACCATGCCCAGGGGACAGTTTTCGGCGCGCCAGATTTGGACCTGGGCCAGCCAGCGTTCGCGGATGCGGGGATGGAGGATGGCCTCGAGCCGCTGCCGGGCGGGGGGATCGGCAAAGACGCGCCGGGCCAGCTCGGCGCGTTTGAGGCGGCCGTCCGGGGCGATGACCGCGGGGCCGAATTCGCGCTGGATTTCGGCGAGGGCGGGCTGGCCGGGCTCAACAAGTTCATGGGCCAGGGCGTCGGTGTCCACGAGGCGGGCGCCGAGTTGCAAAAAGAAACCGGCGGCGGTGGATTTGCCCATCCCCACGCCGCCGGTCAAGCCGCAAAGTTTCATGGCCGTCCGGGCGCTATTGGAGCACGACGCGATAGAAGCGATAAGGATAACCCGACGCGTTGGAATCGGAGAACGAAGTGACGGTGGCCGCCGGCGCCGCGTTGGTGTACACGGGCACCCAGTTGACCAGGTTGGTGGACGCCTGGATGACGTAAGGCTCCTGGGTGAGATCGGTGATGGAGAACTGGAATTGATGGTTGCCGGGCATGGGGACGGCCGTCAACCGGGGCAGCGAGGCGGCGACGACAGTGATGTTCGTGGTGACGAAATCATCGGCGGGGTTGGCGTCCAGCGTGTCGGCGCTGGCCACGGCGTAGTTCAGCACGTTTTGGACGCTGAGGGGCAGCACGGTGAACACGAGCCGCGAACCGGTGTTGGTGTTCAAGTTCCCAAGATTCCAGATCAGCTCCCCGCCCGAGTGGATGATGGTGCCGGCGTCGGCGGAATCGGAAACCAAGGCCACGGAATCGGGCAAGGCATCGGAGACAATCGCGTTGCTGGAGAGCGAGGGGCCGAAATTGGTGACGGTGAGGGTGAAGGTCAAATCGTTGCTGACGACGACGGTGGACGCCGAGGCGGTCATGGCCAGGTCGAGATCGGCGGAGGAGCCGACGGGATTGGCGGTGGTGAGATTCAGAATCCAGCCGTTGGAAATCATGCCCGAATTCAGGACTTCGACATCCTGGACAAACAATTCCCAAGTGCCGTTGGGGTTGCCGCCGTTCAAGACGGAGAGGGTGGCGCCGTAGGGCGGAGGCGGCGGCGAAAGGTGCGTGATGGGATTGGTGACCACGATGAGCGACGTGGTCAGGGCGCTGATCAAATTGGTGCCCAAGGGCGCGCCCAAGCCGGTGCAAAGGTCGTAATTGTTCGTGGCGTAGAACAGGTTCGGGCTGCCGCTCCACGTATTATTTCCGTTGGTAATGTCGTGGAAGCAATAGGGGTAGTTGGTGCTGGTGCCAATCTGGTAGAGGGCGGGGTTGAGGAATCCCATCGAGTGCAAGCCGCTATTGGTGGCCTGCTGATTCACCAAAGCCAGGAAGGCGGCCCACAACGGCGTGGCGCAACTGGTGCCGCCGACGCCGGCGTATTCCTGCCCGCCATCGGCAATCACCAAAATATCGTCAGCGGTCATGGCCACGTCGGGGAAATTGCGGAAAGCCGCGGAACCGCCGCGGGTAGTCATATTGATGTTGGTTTGCCAATTGGGGATCGGGTAATAGCTGCTGATGCCGCCGCCGCTGCCCACGCCATCATAGTTGGTCCCGTAACGAATGTCCCAGTTCCACACGGTTTCGGACACATACGCCGCGCCCGCGTTAGCCATGGTGAGGGTGGTTCCACCCACGGACGTGACATACGGGTTGTCCGCCGGGGTGCCGGCATAATACGGGTCATCCACCGTGCCGGGCGGATAAGCATCCACGTCCGTGGAGGCCGTGAAATAGGTTTGCCCCTGCAAGGCCATCTCCTGAAAGATCTGGTCGGTGATCGGGCTCGGACCGCCGCCCCAAGACCACGATGCGCTGATTTGGCGCGCCGAGTTGTCGGTGGCGATGCGGTTCAACACGTCATTGGGCGAACCGTAGTACGGATTGCCCTCGTACACGATGATTTTGGCCAGGGCCGGCGCCATGGAAACAGCCATTTCGATATCCAGTGAAACCTCCACTTCACCGCCATTGCCGGTGGGAGCGCCGGAGAAACCGTCAATCAGCACATTTTGCAAAGGAATGTTGGTGCGGCCAGCCATGGTTTCGTAGGCCGCGATGTCGCTCGCCAGGTAGCCGTCAAATTCCACCAAGGCAACCGTCTCTCCGCTGCCCCGGAGGGTGACGCCGGGGACATAGGCGTTGCGAAAGTCATCGCCAATGTAATTGCCGAAGGGGCCGGAACCGGTGGTGGCACCGGGAGACAAGCGCGCCGCATCCGCCTGGGATTGCGCAAGGTCCGTCGGCGACTTGAGCCGATAATGGGAATACACCCGCCGCAGATTGTCCAAACCACCCACTTCCGCGATCTTCAGGCCGGCCGGGATGGACGCCTCGGTGTCGGGGGCAAAGAAGTCGCGATCTTCGTTGGGATGATGATAGGTGCGGAGGTTGACATGGAAGGCCCGCTCGACATCCGCGGCTTTGCCGGTGACGTCGAGCAGCATGCGGTTGGGATGCGTGGCGGTGATCTTCAACCCGCTGACCTGCGCGAAATTCTCGACGAGGCGGTAATCCGCCTCGCTGGGGGCGAATTGCTCGGTGAATTCAGCGGTGGTGAGGAAATGGTGGTAATTGGTGCTGGCGGGATCGTAGATCTCGCGGAGCAGGTTGGTGAGGGCCTCGCGGTTGCGGAGCGGCAGGCCGATGGCGAGGCTCAGGTTGGTATCCGCCGGGAGGTCACCGGTGGGTTGCATCCGGGAGACGGCGGCGGACACATAGCCATGCAGCGTTTCCAAGGACGCCCCGCCGGCGCGCGCAGAAGAAACCGGGGCGCCGGACAGAACGAGACCGGCACCCAACAGCAGAAATGTCCTCCACATACGAGTATTCAAAATTTGAGAAACTTTAAACATGGCCGGCTCCGGAGTGAATAGGTCTTTGATGGTTTTCATACCGGGTCAGGGGAAAGGCGTAATCGGGCTGTACGTGGTCGGCTTGTTCGTTCCCGTGACCAGCACGCTGTTGGCGGGCAGGGAGTTGGTGGCCAGATCATCGAAGGTCAGGGTGATGCCGGAGACATTCCCGTTCCCGGCGTGCCCCATAAGCATGGTGTCGGAGCCGGCGGGCGAAACCACCAGGGCTTCAATGTCTTTCGTGAAGCCGTGGTACAGGTTGGTAAGCGTGACCGTGGACCGGACGAGCACACCGCCGAGGTTGCTGACGGCGATTTCGGAGGGATAGGGTGAGGCAATGGCAAAGTCGTTGATGATGATACTGTTTGAATTATAGAACGAATTGGTCCAAGTGCCCAGGGTGTAGGTAAAGACCGCCGTGCCCAGGCCGGACGTGCCGTTGGTGAGCAAGAGCGTGGCGGCGATGGTCTGGCCATTGGTGCCGTGGGCGGTGAAGGTGAACGGCCGGGACACCGACGGGCCCTCGACAATCAGATTGCCATACTTCTGCGTGGGCGTGCCGTTGGGCGAGGTGGGCGAGGCCACCCCGTTGGAGGCCACGAGCGTGGCGGACAGGTTATTGACGTTGGTGCCGCCACTGGCGCGCAAGCCAAGCAGGAGAGTGACGGTCTCACCCGGATCAATAATGCCGTTGGTGATCAGGTTCTCGGCGATGAGGGCCGAACCCGCCGGCACGACCAGGCTGCCGCTGGTGTCGTGGATGGTCAACGTGGACGCATAGGGAGCGATCAGGAATCCATTCGTGGGACCGGACAATTGGAGCAGGACGGTCTTGTCCGGCTGCACTGCGGTATTGTCAATCACCCAGACGTCAAAGGACTGGGAGGTTTGGTTGTTGGTAAACACCATCAGGCCGTTGGTGGCGACATAATCCAAGCCGCCCACGGCCGTGCCATCCGCGGTGGAGAAATAGACGGAGGAATTGGTGGCGGTAAAGTCGGTACGCTGGACGGTGATGGGCGCATAGACGCCGGTCTTGAGCACCGTGTAAACCGGCGAGGAGAAGCTCAGGCCGGAGTTATGATCCACAATGGTGACGGTCTGCTCGCTGGGCGGCACCAGTTGCGCCGGCACGGTGGGGCTCATGAGGCTCACCGTGAAATTGAGATTTCCCACCACGCGGCTGTTGTTGATGATGGGCACTGCGATAAAATTGGTGCCGATGCCATTGGTGAAATAAAGCGTGCCGCTGGTGGCCTGATAATCCTGGCCCGCCAGCGCGGTGCCGTCCGCCGTGGCATAATGGACGCTCATCGGAATGACGTTGGTATTGACCAGGACCGGCTCGACGGCGGTGTTGGTGCAGACGACGGGGATCATGGCCACGCCGACGTTCTTAAGATAGCTGGCAACCGAGTTGGTGAAGCTGACGCCGGCGTCGGCATCCTGGATGACGATCACCGAATTGCTGGGGTAGCCGAGGAGCGTGCCGGCGCCCGGGCTGGACAATTGCACGGTCATCAGCAGATTGCCGGTGACCTTCGGATCATAAATCAGGGGCAGCGAGATGCCCGCCAGGTTTTCGCCGGGGGCGAAGGCGAGCGTGCCGGAAACCGGAGTGTAATTGACGCCCGGCAGCGCGGTGCCGGGGGCGGTGGAGTAATTGACCGAGGCGCTGTTGCTGGTGGAGCCCACCCGTTCCACGTAGATCGGGACATAGCCGTTGGTTTCCCGGACATAGTTGGTGGCGCTCTGGAAGAGGAAGCCCACATTGGTGTTGATGATGGTCAGGATGGTGTTGGTCGGGAGCGTCAGCGTGGCCCCGCCGCTGGGAGCATTGAGGTACACGTTGAGGCTCACGGGAGGCTCGATGAGGGAATTGGTCTCCACGCCCACCCGAATGATGGCGTTGGTGGCGTTCACCGGGAAGGTCACGCCGCTAATCGCGGGGTTGTAATTCACACCCGGCAGCGCCGTGCCCGGAATCGCCGTGGCCCCCACCGAGACGCTGACGCCGTCACCGTTGGTCCGCAAGACGGTCAGATAGGCATAACCATCGCCCGAGTAGGCCGTGAAATTCGTCTGGGCAAAATACAACTGGCCCGGCCCCGACTGGCCCTGCAGGATGGTGAGGAACACATTGGAGGGGGAAGTGAACATCGAGTAATTGCCGGTGAGGTTGGTCAGCACCAAGTTCACGGTCTGGTTGCCCTCGGTCAGCGTGTTATTAATGATGGGGACGTAGAGGTAGGCGTTCGTCTGGCCGGGCGCAAACGTCAGCGTGCCATTGGTGGGGTAATAATCCGTGCCGATGACGGCGGTGCCGTTGGTGGTGGTTTGATAATCCACGGTATTGGTTCCCACCGAACCACCCAAACGATCCACCTCAACTTGAGCCCGGCCGGTATTGACCGCCTTCTGCACCGTCGGGACCGCCGAGTCAAAGGCGATGGCATTGTCCACGTTGATGATGGTGAGGATGGCAGTGTTCTGGTTGCCGTCGGTGGCCGGCGGGGTGGGATTGGACAGCGCCAGATTCACGGAAAGGTTGGGCGTGATCACGGAGTCATGCAGCACATAAATCTGGACGTCGTCTTCCGTTTGACCGGGCGCGAAACTCAGGGTGTCCGAGACGGGGATATAGTTGACGCCCGGGACGGCCGTGCCGCCGGAGGCCGTGAACTGGACGGAGACAGTTCCGGAACCGTCGGCATTGGGGCCACTGAGGCCGCCGGTGCGCAAGACGGGGATGGTGGCCAACAGGCCGTCTTCGTTCACCTGGTAGGAAGCGCTGGCGAAGGTGAAGGCTCCGGAGCCGGTTTCGGAACCGCCATAGATGCGGGCGATGCCGGGCGTCGGCATGCCGTTATACTCCGTGAAGGCGCCACCGATGACGATGTTGTCGTCCGCCGGTTGCACGACGGCGGCATAGATGTCGCCATTGGCGCCACTGCCGAAATTGATGGAGCCATCCACGGCGCCGGTGGGCAACAAGCGGCTGATATGATTCAGCGTCACCCCATTCACGTGCGCAAAGCTGCCGGCCAGAATGATGCGATTATCGGGCTGGATCTGGAGGGCAAGAACGGAGGCGTCGGCGCCGGCGCCCAGGGCGGACAGGAAGCTGGCGTCCAGCGTGCCATTGGCATTTAACCGGCAAAGGTGGTTCGCCGGCGTGCCGTTGATACTGGTAAAGCGGCCGCCCACCAGGATTTGGCCATTCAACTGGATGGCCAGCGACTCCACCATATCGCTCGGGCCGTTGCCGAGATTGTTGACAAAAGTCGTGTCCAGCGAGCCGTCCACATTCAGGCGGATAAGGTTGGTGGCGGCGGCGCCATTGTAATGTGCGAAAGAGCCCCCGACGAGAACCTGCCCGGCAAACAGCGAATTGGTGGGATAGGCGGCCACGGCGTAAACCTGGCCATCCAAGCCGGAGCCGACGTTAAAACTGGGATCCACCGAGCCATCGTTATTCAGGTCGGTAATGTCCGCTTCCAGACGCACGATGCCAGGAGTGTAGGATCCGTTGAAGTAGATGAAATTACCGCCGACGTAAACCCGACGCACCCCGCCGATGAAGGTTTCGGAGATCGTATTGACGCTATTATCGGCGGCGCCACCGGGGTTGAAGCTGGTATCCAGGCTGCCATCCGTCATCAGGCGGGCGATATAACTGCGGGTGATGCCGTCCACAGAGGAGAAGCCGCCCCCAATGAGGATGCGTCCATCGCTCTGGACGGTCACGGCGCTGACCGGACCATTCGCGCCAGCCAGACCATTGAGGAAGGTGGTATCCAAAGAACCGTCGGTATTGAGACGGGCGACCTGACTTTCGGGCGTGGGGCCGACGGCGGTAAAGTTGCCGCCGATGACGATCTGGCCGTTGGTTTGCAGGGCCACGGCAAAGACATCGCCGTTGACGCCGTTGGTATTAAACAACGTATCCAAAGTCCCGGGCGCATGGCCAGAGGAGCCCACGATATTCACGACCGTGTTGGTGAGACCACTTGAACCGATCAAGGACGCATTGAAATAGAGGGGGAGCGCGCCGGTCGGGTCGTAGATAATCGGAACGGCAAAGCTGGTGCTGATCTGGCCCGGTCCGAGGGTCAGCGTGCCATTGGTGGCCACATAGTCGAGGCCGTTGGTGGCGGTGCCGTTGCTGGTGGCGAACTGGGCCGAGACGGTGCCCACCGAGCCACCCGTCCGGATCACGTTAATCGTGGCATAGCCGCCGTTAGAATTGACGAGGTAGCTGGGGGAGGCGAATTGCAATGTGCCGGCATTGTTGTTGTTGCTGATGACCAGCGTGGCGTTGGTAATCAGCCCGAACAGGGAAGGCGCACCCGAGCCGTTAGCAGTGGGATTGAACAGGCTGACGGCAAATTGCTTGTTGGTGCCGACGACGCCGGGGTTCAACAGCGGAATGCTGACGGCCCGGGGCGAGACATCGCCGCTGTTCCAGGTCAGCGTGTTGGTGGAACCCATATAATCAATGCCATTGGTGGCAGTGCCATTGGCAGTGGCATATTGGATCGTCAGCGTGCCCAGGCTGCCGGTGATGCGGCTGACGACAAAATTCAGCACGCCGGCGCTAATGGTCCCGGTGTAATTGCTGGCGCTCAGCGTGATATAGCCCTGGAAGCTGGGATTGATCAGGCGCAAGATGGCATTGGAGATACCAAAAGTGGCTCCCGGCGTGGTGGCCAAGTTGTTAAGGCTGAGGTTCACGGTTTTTTCCACGTTCGCACTATATCCATTATTTTTAATGGAAACCGCGAACCCATTCGTGGTCTGGTTGGGGTTGAAAACCATGGGTTGGTTCGTAAGCCCCACATAGTCGGTCCCCGCCAAGGCGGTGCCGTTGGTGGCCCAGTATTTCATGGTCACCGCGCCATACACGCCGTTGCTGCGCACGACGCTGATCTCGGCACTGGAACCGGTGCCGATGAAGGTGCTGGAGCTGAAACCGAACTGGCCCGGATAAGAGGTGTCGTCCACAATGGTCAACGGTGCGGAGGAAATGCCCAACGCCGTGCCCAGCGGAATATTCTCGCCGCCCAGATAGAAGGTGTCCGCATCGCTCGGGTTGGCCAGTTGGAACCCGGCATCGAGGTCGCCGGAGCTGAGCTTGTTATTGATGATGCTGACCGTGACCTCGGATGCCTGATTAAGGAGGGTATCCGACAGGGTCAGGAAGAGGCCATAGGGGTCTTCCAAAAAGCCGCTATTGCCGTACAGGCCGTCGCTGCGCTCGCGCGAGGGGTGGACGGTAAACTGGGAGGCCGTCCAGAAAATAGGCGGGGCGGCGTCATAGCCGTAATCCACGCCGCTCTGGGCCAAGTTGGGGATCACCCCGAAATTGACCGCGCCCGGTCCCAACAGGCCGTTCGTGCGCACCATGGCGACCGAGAGCGACGACTGGCTCTTGTTCGCCGAGTAGCTGGACTGGACGAAGCCGATGTTGCCAGCCCCGGGAGTGGCGCCGCCGATCAACCGGGCCAGGCCGGTGCGATTGCGCACCCCATCACGGCTCTTGGGCTCGACCCACAGGTTCGGGTCACCAAAGCTCGGGTAGATGTATTCCTCGTCGTCCAGGGTTTCGCAGACATTGGTGCTAGCCTGGCCACCACCGACCTGGTTGAAGGAGCCACCGATGAGGACATTCCCGTCGTTTTGGATGGCCGTGGCCAAGACGGCCGGGTCGTCGTAGGAGAAAACTCGCTTGAGGCCGGCAAACTGGTTATACGCCGTGTCCATGAAGGTGGTGTCCACCGTGCCGTTGGCATAGAGGCGGGCAAAGCCCAGCCGGTGTGTGCCGTTGATGGTGTCAAAGGCGCCGCCAATATAGATGCCGCCGGTGGCATAGGTATAATTGGTGAAAACCGTGCCCGTGATCGTGTTCGTGAAATAATTGGTGGAAGTCGTCACGGTCATGGGGTTGATGCAGAAGACCGTGGCGTCGGCGCCCGTGCCCATGAAAAAATTGGTCAGGTTGGGGGAACCGTTGGCGGAGAGTTGCGCGAAGCGGTTCATGGCAGTGCCATTGAAGTGTGTGAATTCGCCAGCCGCCAGGATCGTCCCCTCGTATTCGATCGCCAAGGAGTGCACCACGCTATCCGGCCCGGTGCCCGGATTGAAGGTGGGGTCAACGGCACCATTGAGGTTCAGCCGGGCGATATTCTGATAAGTCTGGCCAGCGACACTAAAACTGCCGCCCAACAGCACTTGCGGGCCGTTGGTGCCGCCCGGCTGCAGCGCCAGCGCATAAACCGACCCGTTGATATTATTGCCGGGATTGAAACTGGTGTCCACCGCGCCATTGGCCTTCAGCAAGGCGATATAATTACAGGCAAGGTTGCCCACCTGGGTGAAGTCGCCGCCAATCAACACCTCGCCATTGGGCAGCACCGCCATGGCGCGAACCGTCCCATTCGCCCCCACGCCGGGAGCAAAGGAACTATCAATGGTGCCATTCGCGTTTAAACGGGCAATGCGCCCGACGTTGGCGCCATTGATGGAGGTAAAGGAACCACCGAGGTAAAACTGGCTCCCGTAGCTGGCCACGGCGTCCACCGCCGCATTGGCGCCCGAACCCGGGTAGAAGGAGGTGTCGAGCTGGCCATTGGTGGTGACCAAGGCGATGCAGCTTTGGGATATGCCGTTGGCGGAAAGACCGTTGAAGGACTGGAAATCGCCACCGATCATGCATTCGTTATTCGAGAGGATCGTCATGGCGTAAACCTCACCATAAAGACCGACCCCGGGGAAGGGATCATTGGCCGGCACCGTCTGCGGGATGTTGGCGGCATATAGCGCGAGCTCGCTGTTGAAATCCGCGTTATAGAGCTCGTCCACCGAACCGGCCGGCGGATTCTCGTCGTTGAACAAGATGGTGACGGTGGTCTCGTTGATCATGCCCAGCAGGCGGGGCACAGTGTTGTTATTGATGCTTTGTTCCTGGTAGATCTGCACCTTGAAGTCCTTGTTGAACCTGGTCAGCGTGTTCGTGGGCACCGTGAACGTGATGGGCTGAAAACTATAGCCCGAACCGGAACTGGGAAAGCTGACCGTTCCCTGGGTCATTACGAAATCCGAATTCGTGCCGCGGATTGGGCCCACATTGGGCGGTGTGGGCACGGCATAATCCGAACCTGGCTGAAGCGGAAAATAGATGTTCTCTTCCTCTTCGACGTCCTGATCGCCGTCCAATACATTGTTAACGCGGTAATTGAACTGCTCTGCCGAACTATTCGTACCGAACCGCTCCACCCAGAGGGTCACTTGGTTCCACGGGCTGGTGGTGGGATCATTGACGTCAGCCGGCACGCGAAAATTGGTTTTTTGGAAGTTAAAAATGCAGTTGGTGGGAAAATCAGCCACAACGTTGTTGGTCACGTAATTGGTTGAGCCCGGGGGAACGGCGGTCACTGCGGCAACCATGTCCGGACCGTAAGGATCGGCATAGGAGTTCAGAATCCTGACCACCGCGGTGCCCAGGACCGGGTCCACGCGCGGGGTGGAAACGTTGCCGGATTCATCGTAATCAAGCTGCGGATTGCTCAATTGCACGCCAAAGACCCGGTTCGTTTGATCGCCCCGGACCTGACCCCGGTTGATAATCGGGATGAGAATGGTTTTGCTCATCTCAAAATCGTCAAATATCAGCGTCCCGGCGACGGGGATGTAATCCGTGTCAGCCACGCCCGGCTGGTCATTGAAATTCGCCAAGTTCGTGCCGTCAAAGGTTGAATAATCCACCCAGGCGCGACCGGTGGATCCGGCCACGCGGGTCACCGTCACAAGCACACCCGGCGCGTTGTAATTGTAATAGGTCAATACGACTGAATTTGCCGTGTTATTGCCGCCATTTACATATTGGCTTTCGGTCTCGGCGGCTTGGTAGAGCGGCAGGCCGGTGCCAATGTTCACCACGATCGCGTTCGTGCCCCTGCCGAGCGAGGTCGTCACGCCGCCATCAAAATCCTCAGAGGCAAAGCGAAACACGCCCGAAGACTGGTAGGCCCAGTTCAATACGAGCGGGCCAGCCGCCTGGAAGGGATTTTTGGGATCCACGACAATGTAATAGGTCTGGCCACCCACGGCGTTAAAACGCAGCCCGCTGGGTCCGTAGTAGGGCGGGATATAATCGAATACGTCGCCTCCGATGAAACCCTCCCCAGTGCCGTCGAAGTATCCGCCACCATTAAGCGGCCCAAGACCAATATAATCGGCGGAGTAGGACTCATTCACCAGGGTGGCGCCGGCATCCTGACCGGCCCGGCTGGTGCCATTGAGCGGGAAGAGGTCATCGTTGGCGGCCACCTGGTTGAGGTTCTGCAAACTGGTCCCCGTGTAAACCCCCAGCACCGTGTCAATATTTGCGTAGGAAGTATTGGTGGTGAACGTGTCGGAAGCCAGATTGGTGGAAAGACTGCTGAGAAGAATGTTGGTGGTCTGATAGCAACTGCCCACCGTATCCATCTCCACGACGCCATCCACAGGGGCGGTCCATTGATACCAAACCGGGGCATACGCGGTAGAGCCGGCAATGACCGGGGCGTTGCCGAAGGAGAGCCCGTTGGTATTGGAATTGGTGACGCTGCCCCAGTAGCCGGAAATCACTTGGGCGCTGGCGAAATTGGTTTGGGCCCGGCCGGACACGGCCAGGAACAGAGCCGCCCCCAGCGCCAATCCGGTTTGCCACCAGAATGCCTTTGGCGCAGCTTTCGTCCCAGAAGGCATAAAGTTCTTGATTTTCATTTTAACGACAATGTTCTGTGAACCCCGCCGCGGCGGGGCTTGAATAAACCACTTCCAAAAAATCATCCAGCCCGAACGCCGCCCTCCGGCGCCCAACCCCTCAATAGTATAAGCTATTGTTCGGATCCACCCGCAACTGATAAAAGCGCGCCTGGTTCGTCACGAGATCGAACATCAGGTTCGTGACGGGCCATCCGCCCACCGGCGGCACCGCCGCGGGCGAGACAAAGTTCGTGAGCAACTGCCAGTTCGGGCTCAACAGATTGGTCTTGTAAAAGACATAGTTCGTCGCGCTCGGGATGGAGTGCCAGGCAACGGCCAGCTTGCGCGGCGGCACATTGGTGACCGTCACGTTGAATTGCAATTGGCCGGCCAAAAAGAACGGCGTGGTGTCGTAGGCGTTGGGGATGCCGTCGCCATCGGAATCAATCAGGGAGGAAGCGGCCAGGGCGGCGTTGACGACGTTGGTGGTGCCATCGGGAGACACGAGATTCGTGGCGCTGAAATAGCCCGCGTACTGCGGCACCCAGCGCAACCGCCCGCCGTTGTTGCGTCCGGCCTTGCTGGCATCGTCAATCTTCTCCGCCACCGACACGCCATCGGCGATGGCCTGCGCGAAGTACACCATCATGTTGGGGTTGACGGACAGCCACTCGGTGAAATCATAGGAATTGTTGACGCCGTTGGTGGCCTGGTCCAGCAGGACCAATTCATCCACATAGAGCGCGTTGCTGCCGCCGGCGGAGGAGAACTGGAACTGGCTGGAGGTGCCCTGCGCATCCAGAATGAGGCGGCCGATGGCGGCATTGTTGGTGAAGCCCGCCGCGGAAACGCCGAAGTCCTGGCCGGCCCACACATTGGCCACCAGCCGGTTGGGCGCGGGCGCGGTGTTCGTAATGGTGGTTCCCAGCAGGCCGCTGAACGCCGGCTTGATCGGCAGCATGAGCCCGTTGCCGCCCGAACCGGTGGGGCCTTGCACCGACCAGACGTTGGGATTGGTCAATCCCGTGGTGCCGTTGGGCACGCCGTCGGTCAACAAGTTCGTCGCCTGCAGCGTCAGCGATTTGCCGGCGAGCAGCAGCAGGTTGCTGGTGACGATGCTGTCCGCCGTAATGGACACATCCCCGCCGGCGCAAAGCAAGCCGTTGGTCAGGGTGGTGGTCAGCGATTGGAGCGTAAAGGAATTGATGCCGTTGGAAACGATATCGTCGCTCAGGAAATTGCCCGCGTACATGACGGTGCCCTGGTCGGAGACGATGCCGTGGTTGATGAAGGCGCTGTTGCCAAGGAACTGCACCGTGTTGGTGGTGGCCGCCAAGCCGCCGTAAAGCGTGGTGTGGCCGCTCCAAGTCAGGTTCGTGGAGGTGGTGGCCGGCGTGAAGGCGATGGGATTGGTGTTGCCGGAGAGGCCGGCGATGAGCGCCGTCACGGTGAAGGCATGGTTGCTCAGAACCCCGGCCGTGACCCGCGGATTGGCCCGGGTGTTGGTGCTGTAGGCCGTGCCCGCGCCGCCGGCCCCGTTGATCGCGGCGATCAAATTGTCCAGGGTGGTGTCAACCGAAGACGGGACAATCAAAACTTGGTTGGCAACCTTGTTGGTGAGCGTGCCCACAAACATGTAATGGTTGGTGCCGATGGTCACCTGATCCTTCCTGACCACATTCGTGCCGGTTGCCGTTTCCGCCAGCGTGGCGGCGGCGGCCACCGGCGGATTGACGTTGGTGAGGAGCGGGTAGCCGAAATCCACGGCGTTCTGCGTGCGAATCGCGCCGTAATTGGTGAGATAACGCAGATTCGGCACCGAGCTCTGCCAGAAGATGCCCGCGGAATTGAGGTTCAATTCACCATCCGGGGACGTGGCCCCGTAGCCGATCAGATTGGTCGTGAGCGTGAGGCTTCGGGCGGTGGCGGTGAAGCTGCGCATGATATTAAACGTGTCGCTGATCACCGTGCTGTTGGTGTTGTACAGGGCCAGATCCTGCACCTGCGCGGGCATGGTGGGCGCGATCTGGCTGCTGACGATGAGCACGCGGAAATCGTTGCTGACGCCGGTGGCATCCACATAGGTCCAGCGCGTGTTCCAGGCGATGACGTTGCCGCTCCAAACGGGCAGGGCGGCCTGGATGGTATTGGTGACGTACATCGGGTGCGGGTAGCCGTTGGTGACGCCCAGATACAGGTCGGCATACGGGGTCTCAATCACCGCCCCGGCACTGCCGTTGAATTGGTTGGTGCACTGCACCGACAGGTAGCTCGGGCCGCTGATTTGCGCCAGCGTCAGGTCCATGTTGCTCAAACCGGTGAGTTGGACCCGGCCGGGCAGGTTGGTGATCGCTTGATTGGCGATGAGATTCGTGCCGAAGGGCGAAGTGAAGTTGGCGTTGACCACGTCGTACAGGTTGCTCACCACGGCCGGTTGGAACAGGGGGTAGAATTGGGATGGGGCGAAAGCCACATTCGTCAGCACGGGAGTGGTGCTGCCCGTAAAGATGAAATTGTACGGAATTCCATTCGCGGCGATCGGCAGAATATTGGTCTGCGTGCCCGCCGCATAATCATTATTCAGATAGAGATAGTTGGTGAAGGTGCGACCGGTGGCGTAATCCACATAGGAGGCCGCCCATTGGATGGTGACATCACCGAATCCGAGTTGGTCATCCTTCGGGAAAGGCAGTTGGCCAAAATAGACGTTAAAGGAAACATTGGAGCCGCTGTAATCCTCGATGAATACGGCGCGAACGAGGTTGTTGCTGATGCTGGAAGACGGGGCGACCTGATAATAGGGCGTCGAATTGGTCAGGAGCAGAAACCCCGGCGGAATCGGAAAACCCGCGGATTCGGCCTCGGTCGGGGTCAAGTCGCCCGCCGGAAACCAGACGTTTGTGCCAAAGGCACCCGCGCCGTTGGCATTGGCGGTGAGATTTTCGACCGTCAGCAGCGAGCGGACCAAATTCACGTTCAGGCCGGTCATCTGGATCAACCCGCCATCCGCCACGTCCACTTCGCCGGGGATGTCAATGTTGGTGGCGTTGATCAGACATTGGGCGACGCCCAACAAACCATAGATGTCGCCGTAGGGGGCGCTGGTATCGCTGGCGGGGTCGCAACCGACGAAGCCGGAATTATAAAAGCTGCCGGCCATGGTGCGCGCGCCCGTGGCGCTGGACTGGGTGTCAAACTGAAATCCCGTGTCCGCCACCAACGTCCCGCTATCGGTGTTGGTGTAATTCACCGTGTCGGAAGTCTCGTAATACGGGGCAATGATGGGGATGGTCTGGAAATTGATTTGGAACAGGCCGCTGTTGACAAAATTGGTGGCGTCAATCATCGGCGGAGCGGTTTGCGTGCCGGGATAAGTGACAATTCCCGCGTTGTCATAGTAGGCATCCGCCGCCGCCGCCCGAAAAGTTGCGAGCGCCAGACATGCGGCGAAGATCGGCCAGAAAGCAGGCCGGTGCAGGCCGCCCGCCAGGCGTGGGATGGGTTCCGTGCTGTTCATTGAATCGTAATCGAGTATAACCACTGGACGGAACGGGACAAATTATCCGTCAAGGTGAGGGTGAAGACAAAACTGCCGGACTGGGTGGGCGTGCCCGAAAGCACCCCGTTGGGCAGCAGGTTCAACCCGGGCGGCAAGTTGCTGGCCGACCAGGTATAGGGCTGCGCAAAGAAGCTGCTGGTGGCCGTGAACGTCACCGGATGATAGGCCACGCCGTTCTGCCCGCCGGGAACGGTGGTGGGCGTGACCGTGACCAGGATTTGGTAATCCAAGTTGTCAATGCTGGTGCCATTGGGATAGACCTCGGGCGCGTTGGTGGTGCCATCAAACGAGGCCCAGACAAAATATGAACCCAGATAATATTCATCAACGATATCACTGCCCGGGTTTTCAGTAAAATAGGGCGTTCCATTCATGACGTCGCCATAACTGTTGAAGTAAACGGGACCGCCCTTCTCGAAGGAAATGGTCGTCGGCGCGGTAATCGTCCCGGGCCCGGCCAAGCCCGCCGGCACGTCAGCCTGGTCAAAAGTCAATCCCTCCGTATCTATTCCCACCACGGGAATGCCATTGGGACCGGCAATCTGGTCCGAAGCCGAGAAGAGATAATCCGGCGTGGTGATGATCCGTTGCAGATACTGCACCTGGACCTGGTTATTGGTGACCACTTTCATCACGTAGTTGTTCGTGATGGGATAGAAATACTGGCCCAGGAGCGAGTCGTAATTGGTGCCGACAAACGCGATCTTTTCGATGCCTTCATACGTTCCCGTGGCGCCGGCTATGGTGGTGCAGGTGACGGGGTTGATGACGTACGAGTAATTGGTGAAATACGTGACCAAGTACACGTAGCTGGTGAGGTTGGTGGCCGTGGAAGTGCCGGCTGTCGTGGCCGTATTGGTGGCGGCGACGGTCAGGAGGTTGGTCATGGCCAGCACCGTGGGGATGGTGCCGAGGGGCAGAATGTCAATCGGGCAGACATTGGTGCCGAATTTTCCGAAGGCGGCATTGGTATAACCGTAAAACAATGGAAGCACGAAGAAATCGCCCGACATGGACGCGAGCTTCTTGACGGTGGTGTTGGTGCTCCCGGGCGAACCGTAAGGCGAGCCCACGGGCGCGCCCACGGTGACCGTGATCTCGCTCTCGTACGACTTCGAGTAATGATTGGTGAACACGTTGGCAAACGTGTAGTTATAAAAGAATTCAAACACCGGCGTATAATTGGTCTTCACCACCAGCACCGGCGGGGAACCGTACGGGGAACCCACGAGGGCGTTGGTATAATAGGCAATAATGGTGGCGTTCGAGCCCAGCTTCTCGCTCCAAGTGTACGAGCTGATGACCACGCCGGGATACGCCGCCTGCAAGGCCGCCGGGGGGTTGGTGGCGGCAAACGCGAGAAAGGCCGTCAAGTCGCCGTAGCCGTAACCGCCGTTGGTGTTGCCGCTGAAAATATAATAGCCGCCGTTGGTGCCGCTCACGAAATTGGTGGCCCCTTGCAGATAGGGCGGGTAAACCTCCGGCGTGTTCGTGTCAACGGTGACGCTGTAGAGCAGGCTGTCGGCCGAGACCGTTTCCCATCTGAGGGTGCTCGCGGACATCAGATGCTTCAACCCCGCCACGTCATCGCGGGTCAGACCGGTATAGTAGGTTCCCCAACTGGTGGCCGCAAAATAGGAGGCCACGGGGGTGTAAGGATTGGCCATGATATCCACGGTCTCCGGCTCAGCCAGGCGAATCGGATTGGGCCCCGAGCAATCCTCGAGGATCTGGTAGGTATAAAGCACGTTGTTGATGTAGGCCGAATACTGCAGTTGATTCTTCGGACTGGAGACGTAGTCAAAGTTGCGCTGCACCACCAGGTATTCCTGGCCCACCGGGCAGGCGATGGTTCCCACATGGTACCAGTCGTGGATGTTCCAGACATAATAGGTGGGATCGGCCAGCCCCAATTGCCGCATCATCATGCCCAGGGTATAGGATTTCAGGTCATACAAGCCGAGCACCTCCGCCTCGTAGTTGATGTGGCTCGAAGTGAGGGGAAATTCGGAGAGATTCTGGCTGTAACCATCCAAGCCGGTCGCATTGCCGGTGGGATTGTTCGTAAAGACATTGTTCAGCGTGGCGAAGGCGCCGTCCAAGGCGGCGCGCCCGTCCGGCCCAAAGTAATCGAGGAAATTGGCATCGCAGGCGTAATAAACCACCGGAACATTGCGCCGGTATTCCTCCCCCAGGTTTTTGGGGGCCACGAAATCGCGCGGCGTGCCAAAACCATCTTCCGGAACCTGCCAGGCGTCGCCGCCGTTGCCCACGGGGCCTTCGGGCGTGTAGGCCCACCCGGCCGGCAACCAGCAAACGGCCGCGGCAACTGTCAGCCAAAATGTCTTCATCACTCGTCGCATATGGATTCTCACTGGCGCAAGAGGTTCACCCGGTAATAAGCGGCCGGGGCGCCGCCGATATTGATGTCATCATTGGTCCCGGCCGCAAAGCGCGGCGAACCCAAATTGTTCCAAGCGGTGAAATTGGTCGTCACCTGCACCTGGTAAGTGGCCCCCGGCTGGGTGTTCCAGCTCAGAAACACGCCGGCGGCCGTCTTGGTCAACTGCTGCCGCAGCCAGGTGGTGGAATCCAGCGGATTCCCGCCGGCCAGGAACACCTGGTACAGCGAGGGCCCTCCGGGCGCCAGCGGGGCGTTGACGTTCGCCGGCCAATTCGCCACGTTCAAACCGTAATATTCCTCCACCCATTCCAAGGGCACCCCGTAGTAATTGGCCCCGCTCCACGTCGTCCCGCTGGTCGAGGGCGAAATGGGCGAGCGGCGGCCGTCGGTGGTCACGTAGTCCACCGCGAAAGAGTGCGTGCTGCTGGCGGCCAACCCGTTGGCCGCCGTCATCGTCCAGGAGTTGCCCGGCACGACCGCCAGCGGCGTGCTGGCGCCATCCACATACACTTCATAATTGGTGACCGACAAGCCCAGCAGCGGAGCCCACGAAACCACCAGTTCCGGCTGATACACATTGTTGCTGATCACAAACGGCGCCCAGACATACGGGGCGGACATCGGCTGCAAAATCGCCCCCACCCCGATCAATCGTTGCGCCACCAAATCGAAGCTGTACACGCTGCCGGTGTAGCTGCTCCACACCGCCATGAACTGGCTCACGCCATCGGAAGCCACCACCGGCTGCATCTGCTGGCCCACCCCGGGCACGTTCAAGTTGAGCTCCCCACCCACCAGCGTGCCGTCATTATGCACGAACTGGCCGAACACGCCGGAACGATAGCCGTCCTCTCCCAAGCTGGTCCAAACCGCCAGGTAATCGAGGTCAATGGCGCTCAGGTGCGGAAGATACTGGGTGCCGGGCGTGTAGGTATTCAGTTGCACGGTGGTGCCGCCCGCGCCGGCGCTCGAGAAAGGCCGGGCAAACACATCCCAGCCGTTCGTGATATTCGCCAGGTCAGCCGAACTCCAAGCCACCATGAAGCTGCCATCCGAGGCGGCGGCCACATCCGGATTGGCGCAAGGTCCCTCGCTGGTGTCCACCCGGAATTCATTTCCCAGCGCCACGCCATTGCTCTGGTAGAGCCGGGCATAAATGTTCGCGCTCGGCACCATCGCCGCCCCGGCGGAAATGTAGCCCGAAGCCAGACCCGCGGTGTTCGTTCCCAGTTGCGGCACCGCCTGCACTTCCTGCTCGGAGACCCACGTGACCACAAATCCGCCGCCGGCCAGCGCCGCCACGGCGGGGGTTCGCTGGTTGAAATTGGTGTACTGGTTCACCAGGAACTGGCTGTTGATCGTGCTGCCGGTGGGCGAAAGGATCTTGGCATAAACATCCAGCAGGCTGTTCGAACCGGCCTGGTTGAAGCTGGCCCAAGCCACCACCACGTTGCCGTCCTTCAGCACCGCCACCGCCGGATTCACCTGAAAACTGACCGTGCTGGGAAACGTGCTCACCGCCAGGTCGGTCGTGGTGAGAAACGTGTTGGTGGGCGTCAGAAAGCGCCCGAAGATGTGCTGGTAGCCTTCCTGGCCGCCCTGCCAGACAACGACCGCGCCGCCGTTTTTGAGCAACGCCACGCGGGCGTTCTCCTGGTCGCCGGTGGTGGTGTTATTCACGCGGAAGGTGTTGAGCGTGCCGGACAGGGTGGCGTCCAGCCGCCGGGCGCTGATGCCCCAGCCGCTGGGATCCGTGATGTTGTCCTGCCAGACCACGATGCCGTTGGTCGGGGAAACCGCCGCCGAGGAAAACACCTGGTCGCCGGGCAGGGAACCGATGATCGGATACGTTGAGCCGTTGTCGGCGTAGTAGTTGGTTTGAGCCTGGAGGGCGGGGGCCAGCAGGGAAACCAGCGCCCCAACCAGAAACAGGGCGACATTTCGGGCGGGGTTTTGGCGATACATACAAGAGCAACTCAAATGTAAACCATGACGCCGGATTTGTCGAAACAATCCGGTCTCTCTCGCCGGGCGGTTGCCCGCTCCGGCCACATTGTCGAACCCAGTGTGCAAATTCATGTTCAAATCAGCTCCGCCTGGCTTGCGGAGGGCGTCCGGTCCAGGCTTTCCATCATGCCTTTAAAGCCCCAGCGCCGGAACAGTTCCCGCAATTGTTCCCGTCGGGCCGGCTGGATGGCCAGCCGCTCCGGCGCAAACTCGCAGGCCACTTCCTGCAACTGCACCAGCCGCAAATTCCGCCGCACCACTGCCACCGACCCCTGCAAGGCGGCCCGCAACTTCTCCGATTTCACCTCGGCCAGCCGCTCCAGCAGCGCGGCCACCGAGCCAAATTGTTTCAACAATTCCGCCGCCGTCTTGGGCCCCACGCCCGGCACGCCCGGAATGTTGTCCACCGCATCGCCCATCAGCGCCAGCCAGTCGGCCACCTGTTCCGGCGCCACCCCCGCCTTGGCCACGACCTGTTCCCGCGTCCAAATGACCGCCGCCTTGTCGTTCGGGTTCCACAACCCGATTTGCGGCGAAACCAACTGCATAAAATCCTTGTCCGCGCTGGCGATCACCACCTGCCATCCCGCCGCCGCCGCCCGCCGCGCCAGACAGCCGATGTAATCATCGGCCTCGACGTTATCGGCGCAATAACTGGCCACCCCGGCCGCGGCCAAATACTCCACCAGCTCGTCCAATTGCGGCCGCAAATCCGCGGGCATTTCCGGACGCTGCATTTTATATTCCGGATGCGCCGCCAGCCGCTCGGGGCTCAGGCCCCCGTCCCAAACCACCATCAAATGCGCCGGCTGCAACGCCCCGCGCAGCTTGTCCAACATCTTGATGAACCCGTAGATCGCGTTGGTGGGCCGGCCTTCGGGCCCCCGCAGGTTGCGGATGGCATGAAATGCCCGGTACGCATAGGCATGGCCATCAACAATCAGCAACCGGTTCACTTGGGCAAGTCCGCCAAACCAACCGTCTTCTCCGTCGCCGCAGGCGCCACGGTTCCGGTCTGCACGGGAATCTCGGTCTGGGCAAACGGCAACTCGTCATCCGAGTGCACGCGGTTGCCCGCCGGGTCCACGATTGTACTGGTCACAAAAATCATCAGGTTGTCCCGCGCCGTCGTCTTGCTGTTGCTCTGGAACAGCCGGCCCACCAGCGGAATATCCCCCAGCACCGGCACCGAGTTCTTGGTGCTGGTCACCGAGGAGGTGATGAGCCCGCCCAGCACCACGGTCTGGTTGTCCCAGACGTTGACCGTGGTCACCACCTGCCGCACCGTGAAATTGGGCAACACCGTGGGCAACTGCACCACATTCAAGTTGCCCGTGACCTGCGGCAACGAGAACGTGCCGTAACCGGCAAATTCCGTGTCCGAGGGAATCAGCGCCAGGTTGATCGTGTAACCGTCCGCCAAGACGTACGGCACCACGTCCAGAATGGGCCCGGTCTCGATGGATTGGGTCACCGGCGAGATGGCTGAGACACCCGGCTGGAACGTGTTGTTCTGCGCCTGGAGGGCGGGCACCACCAGCAAGCCGGCACAGACGACGACCGGCACCACCGGCTTGATCGGGAAATTGAAAGATGACTTTTTCATTTTTGCTTCGTTGGCTTACGTTGTCAGGTAATCAGGGCACCGCACCACCCACACCCGCTGCCGTGGTTGCGGCAGGCGCCGCTTGAAAGTTCACCCCCACGACCACCGATTGGACGGAGGTTGCCCGCATCTGCGTCTGCCGGCCGCTCATCGTGGTCACTTCCGGCTCGCCCAAGGTCTCCACGCCGGTCCGCGATTGCAGCGCGTGCAGCACCACCTGGAAATTGGGATTCGTCATAATGCCCGTGATGGCGGCCGTGCTGGATCCCGCCGTGCTCGAGCTCAGGCCGCTGTTGAAAAGCGACTGGCCTTGGTCGGCAAGAACATTGGCCGCAGAGGCGCCCGGGAAGGCCCCGATCGGATTGGCGGCAGAAGTCGGCACCGTCAGCGAGCCGGGATTGCCGCCCTGCGCCACCGCCTGGTTCCCCAGGTTGAACTGGCCGAGATACCAGTCAAAACCCAGTTGGCTGTTGTCGTTCTGGGACACCTCGATGAAGCGGGCCTTGATATGCACCTGCGGGGGCACCTGGTTGAGCACCTGCAACGCGCGCTCAATCGTGTCCAAGTCCGACTCCGTGGCCTTGACAAAGAGAACACCCAGCCGGTCATTGAAGAACACCGACTTGCCGGGCGGAGCCAAAAGATTCACGCCCAGCGTGGTAAAGAAGGCCCGCGCCAGCGCGCTCGGCGTGGACGACGAGGTCTGCGTGGTAATGTACGCCAAACCGCCCTGATTTTGCTGGCCACCACCGCCGCCGCCGCCGGCACCGCCTGTGGGGCTCAACAAACTTCCGGAACCACCCTGCGAGCCGCCGCCACCGCCGCCGCCACCGCCACCGCCGCCGCCGGTATTGCGCAGGGAACCCGCACCAGAAAATGCGTTCACCACGCCCACCACCGCGCCGTTATTGTTTTGGCCCCCGCTGGAACCACCACCACCGCCGCCGCCACCGGAACTGCCACTGCCGGTGTTGTTAAGCGCGCCGAAGCTTTGGGCGCTCACGTTTTCCAAGCCGGAATAGAATGTGTTCGGGTCAATGCGGTACGTCCGCATGAAAAGCTGCGGCGTCTCGGGACCCTTGGCGGAAAACACCACCGCGAAATCCTGGATCGAATATTTGATCGGATGGTCACACACCAGTTGGATGGCATCCAGCACGTCCGCCAGCCGCACATCCGTCAGGCTGGGAATCTTGATGAGGAACGAGCCCACATCCTGCTGCTCGGTCGTCGCGTTTTCCGCCGCCGGCGAGACAGGCAAACCGGTGGTGGGATCCAGTTGGGGCGTGGGCACCGCCGCCGCGCCGCCGCCCGGGATGCCGCCCAACCCCATGCCCCCCACGCCCCCGCCGCCAACGCCGCCCACGCCGAAGGAGGTGGGCGCCGTCACCGGCTGGCCGGAAAGGTCGGGATTGTTGTTGATCAAAAAGTTAATGCCCTTGCGTTCCGGATCGCGCAGCCGGCACTGCTCGGACAACTGCTTCAACACTTCGCTCAGCGGCAGGCCATCAAACGAGACGTTGTCCAGGTGAATGCGGTCCAGCTTGGCCACAATCGCCTGCCGGCCCACGCCCGTGTGAATCAGCGTGTTGGTGGCATACGAGTTGGGCACCGGCAGGTCCACCGTGGCCTTGGGCAGAATCCACTGCTTTTCCACATGTTCCATGCGGATCTGCGTGTCCGTGTTGTGCTGCAAGGAATCGCGGTAAATCTTGTCCTGCTGAATCAAATTCAGGTAGTACGACGCCGTGGTGTTGCCCGGATCCAGCCGGATCGCCTCGTTGAGCTTGATTTCCGCCTCGTTGTATTTGCCCATTTCATAGAAGACCTTGCCGTCCTGCACCAGCGTGCCGGCGTTGATCCGGTCGGCGGCCATTTGCGGGACCTTGTCCAGCGTCTCCGCATCCGGCACGCGGCCCTTGCTGGCCGCCAGCAATTCGTCGTTGTGCCGCTTGAACGCCAGCACATCGTTCCCGTTGGGGGCCACCTTCAAGTCCCGCTCCGCCTGCAAAATCTGGGTCACCTGCGTATTCGCTTCGTGATAATCCCCGCGGCTCTGGGCGTCCCGCGCCAGCGCCAGGCGCGTGGCCGTCAACCCGCTCACCGCCTGCAACGCTTCCTCGGAAATGCCCGAACCGACGCCCTGGGCGGTGGTGCAGGCCTCCTGGTAAACTTTCGCGGCGCCTTCCACATCTCCCCGCTGCATCACGGCCTTGGCCTCCGAGAGCTTCTGGCGCAGCAGGATCGTGTTGGCCTGGCGCAACGTCGCTTCGGTGTCGGCGATGTTCAGGGCGGAAGCATCCTGCGCCGGAGCGAGGTTCGGAGCGAATACCAGCGCGGCAATTCCAAGGGAAATAAGGGCGGCTTTGGTCATGGCAAAATCAGTTTCGTCTCAAATGGGGCGTTGCAACAGTAAAATTTTATCAGTCAGGGGGCAAATGGCAAAGAGGTTTTTTTCTGATTGGATTTATCCTGCAAAATCAATTCGCCCTGGTTGATTTCCACCACCGAGTAATCCGTTCCACCAAAGGAAACCGGGCTTCCGACGCGCATATTGTGAAACACCCGCCGCTCCGGATCATACCGGAAATCCGCCGCGTAGCCGTCCACCCGCCGAAACGGCTGGTTGTTGGAAATCGTCACCGTCTCGCCGCTGTCGCCCAGCTTCAGCACCAGCCCGTCCGGACTCTCCGGCGTCCCTTTCACCTCCACCAGCCCGAAATCCGCGTTGGGCTTGTCGCCCTTGGACACATAATGGGGCACCGGCCGCCGCTTCGCCGGCGTGGCCGCCGCCTGCCGCTCCACCTTGACCACATACCGCACGCCCAGTTCGTTGGTGATCACCGAGTCGAGCGAGATGACCGTGTACAGTTGCGTGATGTTGGTCACCACCGCCACCTGCAAGCCCGTCTTCCTGCCCTTCAAGATCAGATTGTTATCCAGCCCCTTCTGCCAGTCCATGGGATTGAACACCTTGTTGGTGCTCTCCAAATCCAGGTTGTAGGGCACCGCCAGCCGCGCCGCCGCCCCGCCCAAAATCGTCAGGTCCAGATTCGACAGCGCCACCACCTTGGGATTGATGAGCTGGTTGCGCTTGCTGTTCATGTCCTCGGTGTCGGAGGCGATGTAGAACAGCATGAACACCAGCACGCCGATCAAGCCGGCCAGCATCACGCCCAGCAAAATCTTCTCGTAATGTTTTTTAAGGAAATCCATTTTAGCTCTTCGGCAGCAGTTTGACGACTTCGACTTCCAGCGTGATGCGGAGCAGTTGCTCCTTCAAGACCGTTTGCAACCCGCCCTTGCCCGCCGCCGGCGCCGCCGGTGCCGGTTGTTCCCGCCCCTGCATCCACGGCGGCCGCGCCATGCCCGGCCCGAACGGCGAACGTTCCGGCATTCCCGGCGCCTCGCCTTCCGCAGCCTCCCCCGTTCCACCGGGAGCCGCCGGCACCACGGACACCGACTTGACAATGAACGAATTGGTGGACGCCGCAAACCCGGCGAGCACCTTCGCCAATTCCGGCGTGAAGCTCTGGAACGTCACCACATACGGCGTCATGATCGCCAGGCTGTTCGTAATCGGCCGCTCCTCGATGTAATCGGATTGCAGGCCCCCGGCCACATCGTCGTCCGACACCCGCGGACGCTGAATGGCATCCAGGGCGTTGACCCGCGCCGCAAAGAGGATTTCGGCAATGGCCTTCACCTCGCCCAGTTGCTGCGCCAGCGGCTCCAGGCCCGAAGAAATCGTCAGCTTGGTGCTCTGGACCTGGAACGAGAAATAATACTGGCTGGGCAGGCCCACGCTGCTGTTTTTGGCCTCCTGCTGCAATTCATAGATGGTGGACCCCAGCGCCGTCGCGTACGTCTTGCTGGTCACTTGGCCCTGCGGAATCGGCGAAATGGGATGAAAGGACGCCGCGGCGTTGGTGATCCATTCCCGAAGCTGCTGCTCCTGGTCCTTGGCGAGCTTGATATTGTCAATCCGGTCGTTCCCCGGTTGCAAGGGCGACTGCGCCAGGGTTTGCAGGGTGTTGTACACCTCGTTGAGCTTGTCCGACGCCTCCGAGTTGCGGGTCCAGCTCTGGTAGATGAAGAATCCGGCCACGCCGAGCAGCACCACCGCCACCAGCCCGCTGATGACGAAGAGTAAATTGCGTTTGATCCAGCCCATATCAGAATGTCAGCGGTTTCGCGGGCGTTACACTCACCGTGAAGGTGAAGGTGCCGTTGGCGTCGTCCGGCGAAATCTCGCCCACCAACTGCGTGGCCTTGGCGTCCGGATTGACCATCGGCGAGGCCGCGATTTCATCGCGCACGGCGTACGCAATGTCCTTGTTGTTTTGCGAGGGATCCACGGTGAGCTTGAGGCTCACGGCCCGGCAGACGAGCTGGAGCGAATTGGTCTCGTCGGCGGCAGCGGCGGCGGCGCCGGCGCCGGTGGCGGCCAAGCCGGGCTGGGCGGCCGGGTTCTGCAGTTCCACCCGCGCCCCAAACGCCGGCCCCATCGCCGCGTTCGGCCCCGCTGTTCCGCTGGCCGGAGGCGCGGAATTGTTCAACTGCTCAATCCAGATGCCCACGTCCGCCCCGGGCTTTTGCGCGGCCATCTTCTTCCGCACGTCGTCCTCCGACCGGATCAACCCGCGCCGGAGCTCGCTCAGAAAATCACCCCAGTAATACCGGTCCTGCATCCAGGTGGCAATTTGCTCGGCATTCTTCTTGGTCGCCTGCATCTTGCTGTAGGCCGCCTTGAACACATCCATCTTGTGCGTGAGGGTCTCCGTCTGGGGCGTGAGCCGCTCGATTTCCGCCGTTTTGTTCTCCGCCAGTTTCTGGAACAGGAAGCCCACCGCAAAGGTCACCAGCACCATGCTGGCCACCGTGGCGATCAAATACGGCTTCTTCTGGTTGAAGGACTGCCACCGGAGCGTGCTGTCCGGCATCAAATTCATTTCCACCGGGCAGGTGGCCAGGTTCCGCAAGCCCAGCCCCACCACTTCCCCCAGCGAATGCGCCACCCGCGACAATTCCTCCAGGTTCACCGCCGGCGAAATCTGCACGTTCCGGAACGGGTTGAAATATTCGACGGGAACGTTGAGCTTTTCCGCAAAAAACTGGGCCGTGTAGGGCATGATCGAGGCCCCGCCGGACAGGAACAGCCGCTGCGGCGCCGCGCCGCCCTGCTGCCCGCGGTAAAATTGCAGCGTCTGGTTCACCTGGATGTGCAGCTTGGTCATGAACTGCCGCGCGATCTTGGAAATGGCCGCCTGATTGGGATTGTCCGGCTCCTCGTAGGCGCCGCCCAAACTCACAAACCCCTCGGCAATCTTGAGCTTTTCCGCGTCGTCAAACTTCAGTTTCGACTCGTTGGCAAAATCCTGCGTGATGGCGTTGGCCCCCAGGTTGATGCTGCGGGAGAAAACCTTGCCTTTCTCGAAAAACAGCAGGTTGCTGGTCTTGGCCCCGATGTCCAGCAGCAGCGTGCAGTCGTCAATCTCGCCATAATTATACCGGAAGGCGTTGCACAGCGCCGCCGGCGAGGCGTCGCACAATTGCAAATTCAGCTTGGCCTCGGCGGCCACCCGGAACAGGCCCTCGACGATCTCCGACTTGATGGCCACCAGCAGCACTTCCAGTTCGCCGCCGGGTGCCGAGCCCAAAATCTGGTAGTCCCACACCACTTCCGCCAGGGGAAACGGCACGTTCTGCTGCGCCTCGTACTGGATGATCTGGTCCACCTTGCCGGCATCCACCGGGGGCAGCTTCACGAACTTGGAAAAGACATGGAAACCCGGCGCGCAGACGTTCACGTTCCGCGCCTTGAAGCCGTGCTCGGCGATGACCGCCTGCAGCGCCGTCAAAATCACCTTCTCGCGCGTGGCTTCCTGCGACCCCTCGAGCCCCAGCGGTTTGATGACGAATTGGTTCAACCGCAACCCGCCCGACTCATTAAGCTCGAACTCCGCGACTTTGAGGCTGCCGGCCCCGAAATCAACGGTCAAAAATGACTTAGTGTTGAGCATGCTATTGCGCTTGCGCCATCGTCTGTTGCAAACTTTCTAATCCGAGATGGGCAGCCAGTTGATTAGGGCATATTTTCCTCCGGGTCAAACCAAAATGAAAAAAAATTCGTCCCGCGCCGAAAAAAGTTGCAACCCCCCGCCGCCTTTGGCTTCATCCACTCTGTGTCAAATGCCGCCAACAGTCCTTTACGCCGACGCCTGACTGTGGTTTACTCCGGCCATGTGCAAGGAGTCGGCTTCCGCTACACCACCAAAACGGTCGCCACCGGCTTTGACCTCACCGGCATCGTCCGCAATCTGCCCGATGGCCGCGTGCAGTTGGTCGCCGAAGGCAGCCCGCAGGAACTGGAGGCCTTTCGCGCCGCCCTGCGGGACGCAGGTCTTGCTGGATTTATCCGGGACGAGAAGTTAGATTGGGCGGATGCAACCAACGAGTTTCGGGGATTTGAAATCGTTCGCTAGTCAATGAAATACGCTATCATCGCTGATATTCATGGCAACTTGGATGCCTTCCAAGTGGTGCTGGACGACATCAAGGCCCAGCACGCCACGCATATCGTCTGCCTCGGCGACATCGTGGGCTACAATGCGCAGCCCAAAGAATGCCTCAATATCGTCCGCCAAATGAATATTCCGTGCGTCAAAGGCAACCACGATGAATATTGCTCCACCGAAAACCACCTCGATGGCTTCAATCCCCACGCCGCCGAAGCCGTCCACTGGACCCGGCAGCAGCTCGCCGACGAGGAGAAACAGTGGCTCCGGGAACTGAAATACTCCCGCATGGCCGCCAATTTCACGATGGTCCACGCCACCCTGGACGCCCCCGAGCGCTGGGGCTATGTTTTTGACAAGCTCGCCGCCGCCGCCAGTTTCCCTTATCAAAACACCCAGATGTGCTTTTTTGGCCACACCCACGTGCCCGTCGCCTTCATGCGCGACACGGTGGTCCGCGGCGGCACCTACTCCAAGTTCAAGGTGGACCCCGCCAAGAAATATTTCATCAACGTCGGCGCCGTGGGCCAGCCCCGCGACAACAACCCCAAGTGCGCCTATGTGATCTACGACATGGACGCCCAGACGATCGAGCTGCGCCGCCTCGACTACGACATCGCCTCCGCGCAAAAGAAGATCCTCGACGCCGGCCTCCCCGAACGCCTCGCCGAACGCCTGGCCTTTGGCCGGTGATTAAAGCATGAAAAACGCCGGGTAAAGGCGGCCCATTTCCGACTCGCGGCCGTTTTTGTCCGCCGGTTTCATTCTGCATTCCGCCGTTGAAGATTCTCATCCTCAAACCGAGCTCGCTGGGCGACGTCATTCAGGCGCTGCCGGTCCTCCGTTTGCTCAAGCTGCACTGGCCCCACGCGCGGATCTACTGGTGGCTTGATTCCGCCCTCGCCCCGCTCCTGGAAGGCGACCCGGACCTGGCGGGCGTCGTGCGCTTCGAGCGCCGCCGCTGGGCCAAGCCCCGGCACTGGCCCGAGATGCTCCGCAGCATCGGCTGGCTCCGCGATCAGCACTTCGACCTGGTGATTGACCTCCAGTGCCTCGCCCGCAGCGCGGTCTTCGCCTGGCTGACCAACGGCAGCCGGCTCATCGGCCTGGACGAAGTCCGCGAAGGCGCGCGCGCCTTTTACGACTTTGCCGCCCGGCGCAAAACGTTCCACACGCACGCCGTGGACTGGTATCTGGCCGTGCTGCCGCACCTGGGCGTGCCCGTCCACAACCATTTCCACTGGCTGCCCGTCCGCCCCACGGTGGCGGCCGCCGTGCTCGCCAAATGGCCCGAGGCCGCCCCCGGCGCGGGCCCGTGGATCGCCCTGCAGCCGGGCGCCCGCTGGGACAACAAGCGCTGGCCCGTCGAGAATTTCACCGACCTCGTGCGCCTCCTGGCCCCCGCCCACCCCCGGGCCCGCTTTGCCATCCTCGGCGACAAACACGATCATCTGCTGGGAGAAATCATCTCCGAGGCCGCGCCGGAACGCTGCCTCAACCTGTGCGGCCAGACCTCGCTGCCGGAAATGGTGGAGTGGATCCGGCGTTGCGACTTCATGATCACCAACGACACCGGCCCCATGCACGCCGCCGCCGCGCTGGGCAAGCCGCTGGTCGCCCTCTTCGGCCCCACCGAACCCCGCCGCACCGGCCCCTACGGCCAGCTCGAAAACGTCCTCCGGCTGGACCTCCCCTGCTCCCCGTGTTTCAAGGCCCATTGCCACTTCGAACGGCCGGAAGAATGCCTGCGCGCCCTCTCCCCCGTCCAGGTTCTCGCCCGCGTCAACGGCCGGCTCCCCCCCGCCCCGCCGGCCTAGCCCGGATAACTCACGGCGGCTTAGACGAGCGCGGGCAAAACCGGCGTAGCGCAGGTTTCCAAACCTGCCGTATCGCCGATTTCCAAATCGGCAGGGCGTCGCAAGGTCGAGAGCGTTGGGAATAGAGATGGCCTGCGGGTTTAGAAACCCGCGATACAGCTTCGCGCATCATGGGTAATCATTTCTCTCTGGTCCGGGTGGCCTGAAGGGTTTTCTGTTCGATGACAATGCGAGTGCGCTTCGCCATTGACATTTCGTTGCCCCGTGGCTCAGTCTTCACCCATGGGCTTCTGGACCAACAAAGAACATCGCACCGCCTTTGATGATGCGGAAGACCTTGCCTATCCGCCCTCCGGCGGCCCCGTCAAAATGTGGCTTTTGGGCGTCGGGCTGGCGCTGGCTCCGGCCGGTTACGGCTTGAGTTGCCTGCTGGCTGGCCACGCGATTTTGCCCGGCCAGTACGAAAACCTCGATCTTTACGGCCCCGCCGCCCAGGCGCTGGCGGTCGCCTGCATTGCCCTGGGCCTCTTCATTCATGCCCATTGGTTTTGGGGCCTCCTACCGACATTTGAAACGGTAAGCCAAGTCCTCAAGCTCCTGGCCGTGGTCGTTTTCCTCGGCAGTCTCGGATATATGATGTACAGAATCGTCGCCTGACCGCCGGAGGCGTTTATCTGAGCCGCTTGGCCGGCGCCGGCGCGGAAGGCCGTTTGCCCCCCTTCAAATTAACAGAATTCACCTCAAGTCCGCCGCCGCTCCAGCCGATGCAAATGTTGGAATGCGTCCGCCCCCGTCCAATTCCTGCTGCGACCGCCGCCCCGCTAAATCAGCCCGCGCCGCCGCCCCCTCCACCCCCACCGGCCCCAAAAACCGCATCTTGTTCGTGGATGACGAACCCTCCCTCCTCCGCGTCCTGAAACTGGCCCTGCGCAGCCTGGACGCCACCTGGGAGATGGATTTCGCCAACAACGGCATGGAAGCCATGGCCCTCCTGGAGCACAAGGAGTTCGATGTCGTGGTCACCGATATGCGCATGCCGGGCATCAACGGCGCGCAATTGTTGAATCACGTCCTCCGCACCCACCCGCGCACCGTCCGCATCGTCCTTTCCGGCTATTCGGATCTCAGCGAAGTGGTCAATAGCGTGGGCCTCACCCATCAGTTCCTGGAAAAGCCCTGCAGCCTGGCCGACCTCAAGGACCGCCTCGAACGCCTCGCCGCCATGAAGGGCGGCCTGGAAAACGACGGGCTCTGCAATCTCATCGGCGGCCTGAAAACCCTCCCCAGCCTGCCGAAAGTGTATCTCGAAATCACCGACGCCCTCCAGTCGCCCACGGCCACCACCCAGCGCATCGCCGAAATCGCCTGCCAAGACCCGCCCATCTCCGCCAAGCTCCTGCAGCTCGCCAATTCCGCGTATTTCGGCTTCAGCCAAAAAGTCTATACCGTCGAGGACGCCGCGCAGCTTCTGGGCGTGAGCATCATCCAATCCCTGTCCCTGGCGGTCCCCATTTTTTCCGCCTTCTCCCGCGGCAAATGCCCCGACTTCCCCATTGACCAGATCTGGGAGCACTCCCTCCAGACCGGCATCATCGCCCGGCGGATCGCCGCCCACCACCTGGAAGACGCGGCCCTGGCCGAGCAGGCCTTCTGCGCCGGCCTCCTCCACGACCTCGGCAAAATCATCCTGGCCGACAACCTGCCCGCCGAATATGCCGCCATCCTGAAGAAGTCGCTTGCGACACACACGCCGCTGCCCGCGGTCGAACAGGAACATTTTCAAACTTCGCACGCGGAGGTGGGCGCCTATCTGCTGGCGCTGTGGGGCCTGCCCCTGCCCCTGGCCCCGGCCGTCGCCGCCCATCACCACCCGCGGGGTTGCGGCACGGCGCAACTCTGCCTGGCCGGCGTCATCCACCTGGCCAACGCCCTCGAACATGCCGCTGCGGTCCAACCGGACGGCATGCCCAGCCCGCTGGACGCGGAGTATCTCACTTTCGTCGGGCTGGACCGCCAGTTCCAAACCTGGCGCGCCCAACTGCTGGCCAAAGGCGCCGAAGCCGTGGCCGAATCCGCTTGCTAATCGGCGCCGGCCACGCCAGCCTGCGCGGCGATGAAAGCCATCGCCCTGGGCTGCTGTCTCTGCGTGGCGTTCCTGAATCCCGGCGCGGCGCAGGACGAGAAACCCAATCTTCCGCCCCCGCCTTCCCGGCAAAACCAGGTGGCGCTGTTCAACGGCAAAAATCTCTCCGGCTTCACCTTCTGCATGCGCCACGGCGCCGACCCGGCGCAAACCTGGTGCGTCACCAACGGCCTCATCCACTGCACCGGCCAACCCGCCGGCTATCTGCGCACCACCCAGAGCTACAGCAATTATTTCCTCACTGTGGAATGGCGCTTCGTGAAAGTGGCCCCCCGGGCCGACAACACCGGCATTCTCGTCCACATGCAGTTGCCGGACAATGTCTGGCCGCCCTGCGTCCAGGTGCAGGGCAAGCATGACCGCCAGGGCGACCTGTTTCTCATGGCCGGCGCCGAAGCCAAGGAACACCGGGGCCTGGACCAAAACACGCCCGTGGCCTTCCGCGGCCCCTCGCGCGAAAACCCCGTCGGCCAGTGGAACCTCGCCGAAACCATCTGCGTGAACCACAAGGTCGAGTCCTTCATCAACGGCTATTTCGTCAATGAAATCAGCGAATGCACGCTGAACGCCGGCTTCATCGGCATTCAAAGCGAAGGCGGCGAAATCGAAATCCGCACGATCTCCTTTTCGCCGCTCAAATACTGAGCTGGTTCGTCAGCCATGCGCGGCCAGTTGTCGTTTCACCCAGGCGCGCGCCTCGTCCGCGGATTGCAGTTCGTCCGCCAGTTGCCGCTCGCGCACTTCGTGCAGCAACTCGCCAATCCGTTTCCCGCGCGGAATGCCCAGCGCCAACAGGTCGTCGCCCGAGAGCAAGGGCGGCCGGATGCCGGGCTGCTGCCGCAGCGCCTCCGCCTCCGCCACCAGAAAATCATAATGGCTCAGGTCGCCGGCGGAGGCCAGGCAGTCCAGCCGGTGCAGTTCCAGCTCCAGCGGAAACGTCTCGCGCAACAGCAACCGCCGCAGCGTGGCCTTGCGCATCTGCTTCACGTCCTTAAACTGCATGTGATTCCGCACGCACGTCACAATCTCCTCCAGCTCCTTGTTCGGGAACCGCAGGCGTTGGAGAATGCCTGCCGCCAGCTCGGCGCCCACCCGTTCGTGTCCGTAAAAATGCACGCTGCCCACGGCCGGATCGCGCTCGGCGGTGAGCGGTTTGGCGATGTCGTGCAGCAGCACCGCCCAGGGCAGGGACTCGGGGGCGCCCGCCGGCACCTTCTCCAGCATCAGCCGGATGTGGTTGAACACGCTGCCTTCGGGATGAAAATCCGGCGACTGTTCGCACGCCACCGTGGCCGTCACCTCCGGCAGGATCTGTTCCAGCAAGCCGCTCTCGCGCAGCAGCACCAGGCCGCGGGCGGCGGGCGGCATGGCCGAATGGCGCCGCGGCGCGACCCGGCGCGGACGCCGGTCATCCCGCGGGTCGCCGGCCGCCGCGTCATCGCCGGGCGGACTGAACAGTTTGAGGAGTTCGTCCCGCACCCGCTCGGCACTGATCAGCTTGATTTTCGGCGCCAGCGATTGAATGGCCGCAAACGTCTCCGCCTCGATCTCAAATCCCAGCCGCGCGGCGAAGCGCACGGCGCGCAGCATCCGCAGATGGTCCTCCCCGAACCGCTCCGCCGGCGCGCCAATGGTCCGGATGATCCCCGCCCGCAGATCCTTCTCCCCGCCCACCCAATCGTGAATCTGCCCGGTCAGCGGGTCATAGAAAAGTCCGTTGACGGTGAAATCCCGGCGCAAGGCATCCGCTTCCGCGCTGGCAAATGCCACCTGCTCCGGGCGGCGGCCATCCCGGTAATCCGTCTCCGCGCGGAAGGTGGCCACCTGGAATTGCTGGCCCTCCGCCACCACGATGATCACCCCGAATTTCCGCCCCACGGGAATGGTCTTGGGAAACAGCGCCTCCACCTCCGCCGGCCGGGCGTCCGTGGCCACGTCAAAATCCTCCGGCTCCCGCCCCAGCAGATAATCGCGCACACACCCGCCCACCCAGAAAGCGGCATGACCGGCCGCGTGCAGTCGTTCCACAATGCGCTTGGCCGCGGCCCTGGGCGTTTCATTCGTCATTTATGGTTTACGATTTACCATTTGCCGGCGAATTTCCAGTCCCGTTCCGGATTATTTGCCGGCGATCCGGCCGCGCATTTCAGGGCGGGGTCAGGCGGAAATACTGCGCCGGCGCGGCGAGCGGCACGCTCACGTTGAACTGGCCGCCATTGCTGCCCACGGCGTTCGTCACGGGTGTCCACACGACCGGCGGCGTGAGATTGGTGGCGCTGTACAGCACCCAGTCGTCCGCCCAGCCCGGCCAGTTCAATCCCAGCGCGCCCGCGCCGGCATTCAGGCCCAGCGCCGGCAGGGGCAGATCCACCGCCGCCGCCGTGGAATAGGACCCGGCGCCGCAGTCATCCGAGGCCGTCACCGTGTAATAATTCGTCTGGCCGTTCGCGGCGTTGGTGTCCACGAAGCTGCCGCCCGTCAGGCCGGTGGCCACCGCCTGGTAGCTGGCCCCGCCATTGGTGGAACGCCACAAGTTGTAGCCGGCCGCGCCCGCGATCAGGCTCCAGTCCAAGGCGATTTGCCGGTTGCCCGCCAGCGTCGTCAAAATCACCGGCGCCGCCGGCGTGGCGGAGCTGGTGAACCCGTATTTGCAATCCAGCGCCCGTTCCTGGCCGGTGCGGTCGGTGTCCGTCAGTGCCGAGTTGTAGATTTGCACTTCGGCAATGTCGCCATTTAGAAAATTGTCCAGCGGGGCCTGCGCGCCCAGCACCAGGAAATTGGGCGCCGTCAACGATTCCGTGCCGGCGATGGCCGACGCCAACAGGACGCTATTCACGTAAAGCTGGATGAGTCCCGAGGCCTTCGTCCGCTTGAACGTCACCACATACGGCCGGCCGTTATTGTGTGCCCCCGTCGAAACCAGGGTCGTGTCCGGTTCGCCCGTGCCAGCCAGGATCTGGCCGCTGGCGTTGAGCGACATTCCGAAATCCGGCACCGTGCCCGATACTTCGCCGTTGACCAAGCCCGCCCCTTGCCAATAACTCGTGCCCGTGCCAATACCCTGGCTGCTCTGATACACCAGGATGATCGTGAAGTCGTCCTGCACCGGGCGATAGAACCAAAGATAGCTGCTGTTGGTCGTATTGAACCGCACCACCGGCAGGCCGTTGAGGGCGCCGGCCACGTAGGTGGGTTGGTTGGTCGAGGTCGTCTGCCAGGCATTGTAGCCGTTGCCTGTCGCGTCGGGCCAGACCGACAACGGCGCGCCGCTGGCCACCCCGGTGATGGCGTCGGCCTTGAACCAGGCCACCAGCGCCAGCGTGTTCGCGCTCACGGGGCTGGAATTGGTGCTTTCGCCGTTGGTGTTGACGGCCGAGACCACGTAGAAATACGTCCGGTTGTTCACCACATTCGTGTCCGCATACGCGGCGGTGGCGACATTGGTGAGGAGGGTGTAAGGCCCGCCGCTCAGCGACGAGCGTTTCACGTTGTAGCTCGTCGCGTCGGCCGCGGCCGCCCAGCTCAACTGCACTTGCGCGTTCCCCGCCGCCGCCAGCAGGTTCGTCGGCGCCGCCGGGGGGGGAGAAACGATGCAGCCGTACAACGCGGCCACTTCACTGCTGCTCAAGGCGCGGCTGAAAATCTGGACCTCATCCAGGCTGCCGTTGAAATAGTGGCTGCCGCCGGAGGCGATCTCCCCAAACAAGAGTTTGGCGGAGGCGTTCTGCGTATTCTGGCCGGCCTTGCCCGTGGCCTGCAAGGTGCCGTCCACATACACACTGAAGGCGCCCGTCGTCTGGGTCCGCGTCGCCACGCACTGGTGCCACGCCCCGTCATTTATCGAGGTCGTGGAGAGGATCGTCGTGTCCGGGTTCCCAATGCCAAACGCAAACTTGCCGCCGCACATCGCCGTCCCAAAATCGTTGGCCGTCATCGGATAGTCGCCATCCACCAACCCGACGCCGTTGTACCATTGGCCCGTGCCCGCCGTCTGCGTGGTCTTCACCCAAAACGCGATGGTGAAATCATTGCAAACCGGATTCGTGATCTGCACCGAGCTGCTGGTGCCGTTGAAAACCAGGCAGCCATTCACCCGCCCGCTGGCGCTCCAGCCCGCCCCGGTCACGACGCCGTTGTTCCCGGCGGCGGACAGATCGGCCGTGGTGCTCCCGTTGGTGGCGTCCAGCGGCCAATAGCCCACGTAATCCGTGGCCACCGCCCCGGGCGAGCTGCCCTGCGTGGGGGCCGCCGCCTGCAGGGCTGCATAGGAGGAAATGCAGTCCCACGCATAAAAATTCGTCCCCACCGGACTGGCTCCCGGCCACTCGCACCACGACAAATTGTCCGCCAGCCGCCGCCCGGTCCACGCCACCGCCGCATTGGTCTGCAGCCACGGCTCATACAGCGGCTGCAAATTGCGGCTCTTCATGAACCGCGTCATCCAGCGCAAAAAAATCGCGTTGAAACCCGAATTGTTGTTGGCGATGGGATACACCGGCAGAATCCCGCCGCCCGACATGTCCATCATCGTGAAATTGGCGGCCAGCATCGCGTCGTTGGTCTGCCCGAGAAAATTCGCCGCCCCCAGGAACGTGCCCTGGTTGTACGTGCTGGACCAGGTGTTGATCGCCCCGTTGGTGCTGATGCTGTCGTAAATCGCGCCGGAGTTGGTGTTGAACAGGACCGCCCGTTCCCAATTATAGATGGCGAGCGACTTGGCCAGATAGTTGGTGTCGCCATAAATCTGGTACAGCAGATACGCGGCAATGGCTCCCGGTCCGTTGACGCAGGCATTCTTGCCGGCATTTTCAGGATATTGCCAATACAGTCCGCCACCCAGGTTGGTGTCCCACCCGCGGGCGTACACCGCGTCAAAATTGTTCTTGGCGATGAGGCAAAAATTCGCGTTGCCCACGTCCTGCCCGGTGCGCGCGAACGCAATCACCGCCCAGAGAATATCGTCGTTATAGCCGTCCCCGGTCCACGTGGAGCCGTTGTTCGCAATGAAGCCGTTGCACAGGTTGGTCATCATCACCCGCGCCGTGGCGTTGGTGTTCCACTCGTACGTGTCAATCACGCACTCCATCATCTCGGCCTGGCCCCAAAAATACGTCGGGCTATTGTCCGTCTGGGTGTTCTTGAAATACCCGCTCGTGCCGCTTTGAATGTAAAAGCTCGAATTGAACGCGGTGAAGATTGTGTTGGCGTCCCGGGCCGTAAAGGCCGGAGCCGAAAACGCCGCCAGCCCGAGGCCTAGAAACACGAGCCGAAACAGTTTGCTTGAGTGCATATCGGGAATAACTTCTCCCCGCCGGCACCCGCATAAGCGCATGGATAGACGGAGTTGGTAAGTATTTTAACACCCTAACCTCCGTCCGTCCTGTGGCATGAAACGGCCACACGAACCCCATCCGCCTTTCAATCCCAACTCAATCCCCTGAACCGGAGTGCATCCAGCGCGAGCCAATTGCCGAGACGCGGAAACGAGTTCTCCCTCTCCCCGGGGGAGAGGGCCGGGGTGAGGGCGAGCGTTAAACCATTTAAATACAGTGCTTTCTATGCCCGGAGATACCGCCCAGATATTCCATTGAATCCACTTCGGGAAGCTCTGCAGATTGGTCAGCCATCCCGTTGCCCGGAGCCATTTCACCGAAAACAACCAAGGATCAAGTCCGGCCCTCATGCCAGCCAAGAATTGACGGAATGCCTATATTTGGAAATGATTTACTGAAATGGCCGACGCAAATTCAGCAAAGCAGCCTGACGACAAACCCAAATCGTTTTGTTCGTTCTGGCGGTATGGATTTAGAAAAGCCTTTAAGGGATCTTGGGGAAAATACGGCAACGCGCTCATTGTTTTTGGTCTTTTATACGCATTCACGGACGTTTGTTTCCGCAACTGGGCTGATTCAAAAATTTGCGGGTATGACGTGAGTCTTTGGATGCAATTATTGTTGCCGAGCGCGCTCCTGCTCGCATTCCTAGCGTGGAATCTCGGCCATGCGCCCTATGAAATTTATAAGGAACAGCACGAAGAATTCCAAAAGCAGTTGAACCAAAGAGACGGAAAAATTCAATCGCTGGAGGAGAAACTAGAAGCAGCACTAGACACCAAACTGGCCAGCACCAAATTGGAGTTGGAGAGGCAGGATAACAAGAGGCTGCTCCATGATTCGATTGTCCAGTTGCAAAATCAAATTAGGACATTCAATGGCGCAAAGCGTTATTTTGAAATCAAAGGCGAGGACCGGAAACAGTCTATTGATTTAGTTGAGCATATTTACAACCAACTTTATGTTAAAATCGGCGCGGATGCGGCAGCGCTTTTCAGCGCGGCAACATCGACACAAAAGAAACTGGAAAGGTTCGGGTTTTGCGCATCGCATCTCGACTTTGAATGGACACGCCACCTAGATTTCCTCGATGCCCACATTGATTGCCTGAAAACCATTATCGAAAAGCAAATGTAATTCTTCAGAAATCGCTCTGCCCGGCACGCGCGCACCCCCCGCCGCGAGCCTATTCCTCGCCCCAAATCGCCTTCAAGTGGGCGATGCCGCCCCGCACCGCCTCCACCGGCAGCTTCGGGTTCAGCTCGAACACCTTGATGTGCTCCGGCTTCACGAACGGCTTGAGCGCCGCAAAGTCAATGTCGCCCCCGCCGGGCGGGAAGTGGTCGCGCGCCGGGAATTTCACGTCGTGAATGTGGAAGCCCGCCAGCCGGTCCGCCCGCTCGCCCAAAAACTTCGCGTGATCAATGAATCCCAGGTCGTGCTTGATTTGCGCGTGGCCGGTGTCATGCCAGTAATTGACCGTCGGCCCCGGGAATTCCGCCAGCAGCGACGCGAAATCGGATTCCACCGGCAGCTCCTCCACCGCCTCGCGAATTTCGATCCCCAGCTTGAGGCCGCGGGACTCCGCCTGGCCCACCAACTCGCGCAACGCCTCGCGCGAGTGATCGTAAAAACGCTTCTTTTTGGCGTCCCGCGCCGCGCTGGCCTCCGCCGTGAGCTTGCGAAACTCCGGCGTGCCGCGCTTGCCCCGTTCGAGCAATTCCTTGAGCTTGCCGGTGTAATCCTTCAAATCCATGCTGCCAAAGTGCAGCACCACCAGCAGCGCCCCCACGCGCGCCGCAAAATCCAGCGTCGTCAGCGTGTGTTTCAGCGCCAGTTGCCGGTCCCGTTCCCGGTCGGACGAAAATTCGTAGAGGTTCGGCGAGGGGCCGCTGACGCCCACCGGCAGCGGACAGAAATTGTGCAGGGTGGAGATCTTCATCTCGCCCGCCTTCACGGCGTCCAAGATGCCCGGCACCAAGCTCAGCCGGATGCCATGGCTCAGTTCGGCATGCCCGAAACCGAGCTCGCGGATTTCCCGCAGCATCGCGCGGCCATCCGTATGCCGCGCGGAATTCCAGCAGGTGGACAACGAATACATGGGGCTAAAATAGGCTGGGGAGAAAAAAAGTTAAAGCGTTGAAGTGTGACACGCTCGCGCGGTTCACCCCTTCAACGCTTCAACAAAGGAACACTCTAATCGTCCGCGTGGCGGGCGGCGAGCATGGCGGAGAAGCGCGCAATTTTTTCCTTGCGACGGCGCACGGCGCTGGGCTTCTCATATTGCCGGCGGCTGCGAACCACCTTGAGCGTGCCTTCGCGATCGACTTTTTTCTTCAGTCGCCGCAACGCACGATCCACTGGTTCGCCTTTTTTTAATTTGATCTCTGTCAATGCACTCACTTCCTTTCCGGGAGCGGGCCAACGCTGCCTCGCGGCAGTTCCCGCAAAATTGGGAACGCTTAAAATATCGCCTCCCCGAATGAAGTCAACGCATTAAAAAAGGGCGCGTCCTAAGCGGTCAAACAATTTTGTCGCACGCCCAGGCGGCAGTCTGGCTGCGACCAAACCCGGGCCGCAGAAAAAAGTTCACTTCCGCCCAAAATTGCCGATAAAAAAAGTGGACACAGTCGTCGTATTTTGAGACAATTGGGCTGTAATCCACGCAGCACCGCCTTGTTGTAAGGCACATTAGTTACGGTAGTTGCAATCATTTATGGAAAATCTTGGCAATTTTTCCGGCCGGGCCGAACCCCTGCCCATGGCCCCCGTGGTGGCCGTTCAACTCCTCGACCTCTTCCGCGATCCCGATCACGATATTGACCGCATCGTGGATTTTATCAGCCAGGACCCGCGGCTGACCGCCGAGACGCTCCGGCGCTGCAACAACGTCATCTTTGCCGGCACCCAGCCCATCACCGACCTGTTTGAAGCCGTCAACCGCCTCGGCTTTTACGAGCTTTACGACGTCATCGCCAGCTCCCTTGGCACGCAGTTGCCGCCCCTGCCCTCCCGCCTCCCGCCGCGCGACTGACCGCACGCTATCCCTTTTGGCCGTCGCAGCGCGACGCCATGAAAATAGCCGGGCGTTTTCAACGCCCGGTTGGAATTCGGCATGGCCAAAGTCCCGCAGGGACGGCTGAATTATCGCCATGTCCTCCTGTGGAATCCGTCTTCCCAAACGCCTGTTCGGCTGAACGCCAGCGGCGTTCCAGAGATTAGCCTTTTTTTAGCCTTCAGCCTTTGGAATTTAGCCTTTTGCTGCTACCCCCGGAAACCGACCCCGATTCTCCCGCACCCCGGCAGGCGGAGCCAGCAGCGCCCGCTGGAAACCCCTTTTTGAACCAAATATGGAGATGGACATGTTGCCGCACTCCCCCTGACGCTCCGCGCAATGACGACGCGCCCGCCAATTCCGTTCGCGTCTTGGACTGCGCCGGCAAAGCGCAGCGGCGACGGCGCTTTCGCCCGCACGCGCAACCCGCAAGCTTTTGAGAACCATCGCCCGCACGAAAGCAGCGTGGCGCTTCCCGCCGCAGCCCATGACGCCCCGCGTAATTCCGACGCGCCGCCCCGACTCGTCCTGTTTCCCTCTCGATCAAAATTTCCCCAACCGAAATTGTCGCAGAGCGACAACGGACATAAGCCAGCTACGAAGTGGCCGGTCTCGCGCCAAACGAAATCATGCGTCCTGACGGGACGCCGGATTTCCGCCGTCACCATCCCCATTCCCCCGCATCTGCCCATCACCACAATCGGCACCAAACCGTGGCCGTGTCTCGTGAGAGCACGGCAAACCCAATCCCCCCGGGAAACAGCCTCCCCCTTCCCCGCACCTTACACCTATCTTGCCACGCAGATGTACGACCGTTTTGGCAATCCCAAAGGGATTGAGTCCTCCAGCCCGGGGTTGGCGAGTCCGCGAGCCTACCCCGGGTCTGTGTCCAAACCAAAACATCAACCGCAACGCGGTTGCGGCCTTTCCCCTTTCCGGCCCCTCAATTGCTCGTAGGCAATGACGCCATTCAACTCTATCCCGGTAGGAATTGGATCATCCAACGCGGCGCTGGCGCCCCGGCACCTATGCCGGGTTTACCGATCAAAATCCCCCCTATCCGGCAAGCAGGTGGTGAATGGTGGAGTCGAGGAGGCGCGCACCGAGGGTGCGGGTTAGGTGCAACTGCGCTTCCAGCGTGTCGCACCACCGCAGCAATTCCTCCACCCGCGCCACGATCCGTTTTTGTTCGGCCAAGGGGGGAATGGCAACTGGCAACATTCCTATGCCCTCCCGTGTGATGTTCTTCATCGAACTGCTAGTCCCAGATGAGGCCTTGGCGTAATAAGCGCGAGCACACAGGCTATTGTTAACCAAGTTGACGAAACGCTTATTGGTATACTCCGTGAAGTGAACGCGTAGCGTTTTGTCGTTGAGTAGTAACCTTGAAGGCGGTTTGTGAGCGATGACGCTTTTGGCGACGAGTTCAGCAGTGTTGGCTCTCGACATGAGGAAGTCGTCATCTCGAACTTCAAGTCCTTGACGCGGTTCGACGTCCGGTGGTAACGCCTTATTTTCTTCGGGATCAAATTTATCCCAAGAAACGGCGCTGATCTTCAGCACGCCCCATTCGTTGGCGCTCCTTCGCCGCCCCTCGCACTGAGGGCTATAACCAGCCTCGATGTTGATGGTGAGGTCACCAAGGCGGGCAACCACCCAAGCCGCTGGGAACGTTTGTTCCACTTCATGCGGCTCGACTCTGGGCCAAACCTTCGGCGGCTTCTCCCCGTTGACCCTGGCAACCTTCTGTTTGGCCGCGTAAACGTGTTCGAGAAGCTGTACGGCTGGTTCGTCTTTCGGATTCTGAGGGACGAGACGGCCTTGGACGGCGAGTTGAAGGATGGCTTGGCGGAGTTGTGGGATGGCGTCGGGGGTGTCGTGGAGGAGGTGGAAATGGTCGCGCACGCGCTGCCAAGCGGCGGCAAAGGTTTTCGGCTCGCGGGCGGCCAGCAGATGATGCAGTGCGGATTGTTGGAGGATGCCGCCGGCTTGTTGCCGCGCCTCCTGCCGCTGCTCCAACTCGTCGCACAATGCCATTAACTCCTCCACCTTGGCCACGATCCGCCGCTGCTCGGCCAATGGGGGAAGTGGAATTGGGTAACCTAAAACCGTTGAAGTCGCCAATTCCGTTTGTTTTGTTGAGCCAGATGCCTTTGCATTGATCTCCTTCTGAACCTTCGGACCAGCAAACCAAAGAAAGAGATAATCGGGTACGACGTTTTTTGATGGCCTAATTACAGTAACATGGGAATCAGCGACAATCCTTGGATATCTACCTTTGAACCGTTCCCTGAAAACAATAATTCTCCCGAGAGTTCCCAGCCCCGTTGAATTCCACAATAAGTCTCCGTCCAGTACAAAGCGTTCATCTGAATATGATTCCAAGCTTGCCGGTTCAATAAACTGAGCTTTGTGAAGCTCAAATCCGTGCCATTGGATGCATTTTTGGGCTATTACAGGAACTTTTTGCTCCATGCTGTATTTGGGAGACTTTCCGCGCTGAACGTAAGTGGTAACGTGTTGGGTTCTTACCCAGCCCCATCCTGGCGGGACATCAAAGGCTATTTCGTCCGAGAGAACATTCGGTAAAGCATCCGTTTGATTCTTTGAATTCTTTGCCAATTTATCTTTTTCCTGATTAATGCGGCTCAGTAAATTGGCGGCGGGTTCGTCCTTTGGGTTTTGTGAAACGAGTTTGCCTCGAACGGCCAGTTCCAAGACCAACTCACGCATCTTGGCAACAGCGTCAGGGTGGTCAGCCAACAACTCGAAATGCTTAAAGAAAGTGGCGCGGTTCATGGCCGTGTTGGCGCTTCCGTTGGGAAATGGTAGGATTTGCCTTTGACGATGCTCATCGCTCCAATGCCTCCTGCAATTCACGTTTCAGTTTCTCCCGCGTCTCGTTCACGGCGGCGACCAGTTGTTGATATTCGGCCAGCAGTTTGTCCGGGTCGGCGTGGCCGGGATCAACTACGTTCGGATTTTTGATGTCCAAGTTGTAGCCGGAATCGCGGATTTGCTCAATCGGCACGCGCCACGCGAGTTCGCTTTCCTTGCGCTTGGACGCCTGGCCGGCTCGGCCCCACCAAGCTTTCTCCGCCTTGAACTCGTCGATGTGGATGGGCTTGGTTTTGTTGTAGGACTTCACGCCCGGCGGATAGGGGTGTTCGTAATACCAAATTTCCTTGGTCGGTTCGCCCTTGGTGAAGAACAGCAGGTTGGTCTTGATGCCGGTATACGGGGCGAACACCCCATTGGGCAGGCGGACGATGGTATGGAGATTGCACTGGGTGAGCAGTTCCTCCTTGATGCGGGTTTTGACCCCCTCGCCAAAGAGCGTGCCGTCCGGCAGCACAATCGCCCCGCGTCCGCCGTCCTTCATCAGGTGCATGATCAGCACGAGGAAAAGATCGGCGGTTTCCTTGGTGCGGATGGTGGCCGGGAAATTCTGCTCGATGCCGTCCTCTTCCATGCCGCCGAACGGCGGGTTGGTGATGATGACGTCCACGCGGTCCTTGGGGCCATAATCTCGGAGCGGTCGGGCCAAGGTGTTATCGTGGCGAATCTGGCTGGGCACTTCAATGCCGTGCAAAAGCATGTTGGTGGTGCAGAGCAGATGCGGCAGCGGTTTCTTTTCCACGCCGTTGATGGAGGCTTGCAGGACTTCCTCGTCGGCGGGGGTCTTGACGCCCTGCTTGCGGACGTGCTCGATGGCGCAGGTGAGGAAGCCGCCCGTGCCGCAGGCGGGATCGAGAATGCGCTCGCCGAGCCGGGGATTGACCATGTCCACCATGAACTGGGTGACGGCGCGGGGGGTGTAGTATTCGCCTGCGTTGCCGGCGCCTTGGAGATCGCGGAGCAGTTGCTCGTAGATATCGCCGAACAGGTGGCGGTCGCTGGCGGAGTTAAAATTGACTTCGTTGATCTTGTTGATGACCTGCCGCAGGAGCGTGCCGGACTTCATGTAGTTATAGGCGTCCTCAAAGGCCGTCCGGAGCACGGCGGCGCGTCCTGTGGTGGCGGTGAGGTTCTTGAGGTTGCGGAACAGGTCGTTATTGACGAAATCGGTCAGTTCGTCGCCGGTCATGCCCTCGGCGTCGGCGGCCCAGTTGCGCCAGCGCAGGCGCGAGGCCAGCGGGGATTTATAATTGTCGCGCAGGACTTCGAGTTCGCTTTCGTGATCGTCAAAGATTTTCAGGAACAACATCCAGGCGAGCTGCGAGATGCGCTGGGCGTCGCCATCGACGCCGACGTCCTTGCGCATGATGTCTTGGATGGATTTAACCGTGGTGGAGAGGGACATTTGTCAGGGTTTCTCGTTTTCTATATCTATGCCAAAAGCAGTCAGAAATTTTTGTTTGAATTGATCTCTCCAAGGCTGGTAAACAGGATTTGGGTCGAGAAGATTTATTATAAATCTGTCAAAAGCCAAAATTGTATCTCTAAATAACAAGTGGGGGTCAATCGCAACAGTCAGACACTTCCTACCGTTAGCGTATTTAGTGCATTTTGCTTTATAAAATTTAAATCGTTTTCCATTCAGGCCGTAAATACCAGCATATAAAGTACAATGTGCCTCGTGAAGGATGCCACATCGATAAGCATGGTAGATGACATCTTGAAGGCTATGTAAAACGTACGACCTCCCAGAATCGTGGCGGTAATGAGTAATTACGGCTGGCAGAGGTTCGGCAAATCTTGGCAGATAGTTTTTTATGAATTCTTTGAATTCGTGACCAGATGGTTTCGGCCCTACCAACATTGGTTGAGGAAAATACTGACTTAAGGCATCTATCAACAAACACGTAAGCCCCGCTACTGGGAAAGAATGATCGCCACATTTTTGAAGGGCTTTTATCGGCTCAATATACCAGACATTTATTCTTTCTCGGAATTCTTGAACCACAACATTAAAATCATTCCAATCAATCTCACTATATCTTTTATCCTTATTGAAATAACGGCTCTTTTTTACGGGTTTGTAATACAGAGTAGCCATAAATTCTATGTTGTGTAAATTTCGATCTCCAACTCCCGCACGGCTTGCAGGTATTTCTCACGCCCGCCGAAGACCCGCACCAATTCAACCGGGGTGCCGAGACGATTGAACGGCTGCACCTTCAACACGTCCACGGATTCGACCGGCTCAAGTCCTTCGTCCGCGTATTTATCGAGCAGCGCGTTGAGCACGGCGCGGGCTTGCTCGCCGTATTTGGTGAAATAATTGCGTTTGCGGACATTCGCCGCCCGTTCCTTGCGGGTGAGCGGCGGCTGGTCATAAGCCACATGGCAAACAAGATCGAACGGGTCGTAGGCCAGACCAACTTCCTCGGCCAGGGCTTCCAGGAAAATTCCCCGCGCCGCAAATTCCTCAACCAGCACGCGCTTTTGCTGCGCGTGGCCCCAGTGGTCGAGAAACTCATCCAGGGTGGTGAAATTCTTGCGAACGGCTTTGCGCGTGTAGTCCTTCAGCGATTCGGTAATGGGTTTGCCGTCCTTGTCAAAATATTGCACGCGTTCGCGCAGGACCATGACTTCGACATTATCCACCACGTATTTGACCCGGCCGTTAGGCGGGCTGGGAGGAAGCGGATCAATCGCAACAGGCCCCTCGTCCGGCGGTTCGACGGGGTCTTCGGGGCCCGGTTCATAAATCTGGATGGGCGGACCGTCGAAATCGGGATCGGCAAACAACTCGGTGGCTTTCTTGAAATCCAGGATCGTGAACCACAGTTTGCCGTAGTCCTCGTTGATGCGGGTGCCGCGCCCGATGATTTGCTTGAATGTCGTCATGGACTCGATGCGCTGGTCGAGCACGATGAGCTTGCAGGTTTGCGCGTCCACGCCGGTGTTGAGCAGCTTGGAAGTGGTGACGACGACGGGATAACGCTTTTCCGGCAGGATGAAATTATCCAATTCAGCTTTGCCTTCGGGGCTGTCGCCGGTGATGCGCATGACGTACTTAACATCCTGGGCGATAAGGTCGGCATTTTCGTTCACCAACGCCTGGCGCATGCGTTCGGCGTGGTCAATGTCTTCGCAGAAAACGATGGTCTTGGCAAAGCGGTCGGTGGCCTTTAGAAACGCGGTGATTTTTTGGGCGACCAGTTGGGTGCGCTTTTCCAGCACCAGCGTCCGGTCCATGTCGCGCTGGTTGTAAATGCGGTCCTCGATGGTCTGGCCGTGCTTGTCCCGCTGGCCTTTGCTCGGTCGCCAGCCCAGCACGTCCTTGTCGATGTCCAACCGCACGACCTTGAACGGCGCGAGGAAGCCATCATCAATGCCTTGCTTGAGCGAATACGTGAAGATGGGGTCCCCGAAATAATCAATGTTGGATATTTTCTCGGTTTCCTTGGGCGTGGCCGTGAGGCCGATTTGGGTGGCGCTGGAAAAGTATTGAAGGATTTCGCGCCATGCGGAATCTTCCGCCGCGCTGCCACGATGGCATTCATCCACCACGATAAGGTCGAAGAAGTCCGGCGAGAACTGCTTGTAAATGTTTTGCACCTCTTCCGTGCCGGTCACCGCCTGGTAGAGCGAAAGGTAAATTTCGTAGGACTTGTCCACCTCGCGGTTGGTGATCTTGGTCAACGCCGCGCCGAAGGGCTTGAAATCATTGGTGCGGGCCTGATCCACCAGGATATTGCGGTCGGCAAGGAACAGGATGCGTTTGCGGGCCTTGGATTTCCAGAGTCGCCAGATGATTTGGAACGCGACGTAAGTCTTGCCGGTGCCGGTGGCCATCACGAGCAGAATGCGGTCTTGCCCCTTGGCGATGGCCTCGACAGTGCGGTTGATGGCCGTGAGTTGATAGTAGCGCGGCGTTTTGCTTTCGGGGCTGGGATAATAATCCTGCGTGACCACCGGCTGTTCAGCGGCGGAAAGGCCCCGGCTGGCGCAGTAGCGCAGCCACAATTCTTCGGGCGAAGGAAATTCATCCAGCGTGAGCGGCCTTTCCACCGTCCCGGATTTCACCGTACGGTCATGGAAGAGGAAGCCGTCGCCGTTGGAACTGAAAATAAACGGCACATCCTTTAGAATATCAGCGTAGCCCAACGCCTGCTGCATTCCCGCTCCGACAACATGGTTGTTGTCCTTGGCTTCGATGATCGCCAGCGGCAGGTTGGGTTTGTAGTTCAGCAGATAGTCGGCACGCTTGGGTTCGCCACGGTGGCATATGCGCCCCGAGACAATGACGCGGCCCTTCGTCAAGGTGACTTCCTCACGAATTTGCGTCTGCAAATCCCACCCAGCTTTGACCAGCGCGGGTGTGATGAATTTGGTGCAGATGTCGCGCTCGCTCAAATGCTTTTTTGCGGAGTCGCCCATGCGGAAGGGCAATCGTAAGACGAAGGCGGTTAAATGCAATCGCAAACCCCTTGCGCAACACTTTGCCGAGCCGTCGCGGACTGGCAGTCAGCCCATGGATTAGTGGGCCAATTCGCGAGATTCGCGTCAAAACCTCTCCCCATCCTGTCCATCCTGTTCATCCTGTCCATGTGCTTTGGTCCTTCCCCTTCCCGCTTAAACTCGTTTCACCACAGGGACACAGAGGCGCAGAGCGGCAAAGCCTTTTTTTGCTTCTCAGCGTCTCTGCGGTTTCTGTTTCTTCGTGTCCTTCGTGCCTTCGTGTGAGCCAAAAATTCGCGTCAATTCGCGAAATTTGCGTCAAAATTTTCCTATCCCTCAACACCTTACGTCATTCCCGTTAGCCGCTAACTTTGTGAAATCCGCCAACCCTGCTAAAATCGTTCCGGTTGGGAAACCGCCCCCGCCACGATGAGCCACCATGCTCACAATCGAGTCCGGCCCCGGACGGTTCGCCCCCTCGGCATCCGCCCGCCGGAATCCTTTATCCCGCCATCTCTTTTCTCATGACCAAGAACCGTCTCAGATACGCTGCGACCACTCATCGTCACCGCAAGGTGCCGACGCGCCCGCCCCATCCTGTGAATCTGATTAATCCTGTCAGAATTGCCCCCCTGCGCCAGGTTTCCATTCCCGTGAATTTGTGTGATTTATGTCCAATTTTCGGGCAGAATTACTCCGAAAAAACCCGCGATTTCCTTCGCCAAAATCCGCGAAAACCCCAGCAAAAACCCACATCGTCAACCCTCGTAAACCCTAAAAACCTTGGCCGGGGCGGCGGCGGGCCGGAGCGAGACAGGATTTACAAGATTTACAGGATGAAATTCCGGTCGATCCCCAATCCACGATCCTGTCCATCCTGTTCATCCTGTCCAGGTTTTCAGGTCCCTCGCTGTCCTCCCGGCCAGGGGGAACAGGGGCGGCGGATTTATTTTTTTTGGAGTGCGGCGACATGTCGCCGCTTTCCCACTGGCAGACATGTCTGCCAGTTCCAAAGCGCGGACATGTCCGCGCACTCCACATCGGCTTATGTCCGGCACGCCATCCTCCATCCTCGTCGGGCGTCCCGCCGAAACGGATTTGCTTCTCCCCGGCCCATTCGCCATGCTTCCCCGCCATGAGCCTCTCAGAACATCGGCAGTCCATTGACAAGCTGGACGCCCAAATCGTCCGGCTGCTCAACGAGCGCACCCGCCACGTGCTGGCCATTGGCGAAATCAAGCTCAAGGCCGGCGAGGAGATTTACGCGCCCCACCGCGAGCGCGCCGTGTTGGACCGCGTCTGCGCGCGAAACGCCGGCCCCATCACCAACGAGCAGCTCCGTTCCATCTACCGCGAGATCATGTCCAGCGCCCTGGCCCTGGAAAAAACCATGACCATCGCCTATTTCGGGCCGGAAGCCACTTTCACCCACCAGGCGGCCCTCCAGAAGTTCGGCGCCAGCCTCAATTATTCCGCCCAAAAAACCATCGCCGACGTCTTCCTGGAGGTCGCCAAACGCGCCGCCGATTACGGCGTCGTGCCCGTGGAAAACTCCACCGAGGGCGTCGTCACCCACACCCTCGACATGTTTGCCGACAGCGATCTCAAGATCGTTTCGCAGATCGTGCTGCAAATCCAGCAGTGCCTGATGGGCCACTCGCCGGTCGCGAAAATCCGGAAGCTGTACGTGCATCCGCAGTCCCTCGCCCAGTGCCGCGGCTGGCTGGCCAAACACCTTCCCGCCGTCGAACTCGTGGAAGCCTCGTCCAACGCCCGCTCGGCCGAACTCGCCGCCCGCGAGAAATTCGCCGCCGCCCTGGGCGGCGCCCTGGCCGCCGAAAAATACGGCCTCAAGATCCTCGCCCACGACATCCAGGACAGCACCGTCAATGTCACCCGCTTCATCGTCCTCGGCCACCAGTGCAGTCCGCCCACCGGCAACGACCGCACCAGCCTCATGCTCAGCGTGGCCGACCGCGCCGGCGCCCTCCACCAGGCCATCGCCGCCTTCCGCAAATTCGGCATCAACATGACCCGGATCGAATCCCGCCCCAGCAAGCGGAAGGCCTGGGAGTATTACTTCTTCATTGATTGCGCCGGCCATTACCAGGACCCCCGCGTGGCCAAAGCCATCCAGCAGCTCGGCAAACACTGCAATTTCGTCAAAATCCTCGGCTCCTATCCGGACACAGATTGACTTTGACATTTCCGCGGTTCGTTGCCAGAGTGGAACCAGATGGAGGATGGCTTATGGCGGCACAACAACTCGGCGACATCTATCATATCTGGGGCGTGGACGATTCGCCCTACGGACCGGTCGAACTGCCCGTCCTGCTGGATTGGGTCAGCGACGAGCGCGTGGCGCCGGACACCTGGGTTTTCTCGCGCCGCGCCGGCACCTGGCTGCGGGCCGCCGAACTGCCCGAACTCAAAAACCATTTTGCCCTGAAGCTCACCGCCACGCCGGACGCCCCGGCCCGCCTGGGCATCAAGCCCGGCTCCCTGCGCCGCATCAAAATCCTCGCCGACCTCAAGGACGCCCAACTGGCCCACCTGGCCGAATACCTGGAATTGCAGGAAATCCTCCAGTGGGCCGTGGTCTTCCGGCAGGGCGACTGCGGCGATTCCATGTTCCTGGTCCTGGCCGGCGAACTGCGCGCCCGGACGCTGCTGGACGGCCGCGAAACCATCCTCGCCAGCTTCAGCCCCGGCGATTTCTTCGGCGACATGGCCCTGTTCGATCACGGCCCGCGCTCGGCGGACGTCGTGGCCAGCACCGACAGCACCCTGCTCAAGCTGACGGCCATCGCGTTCGACCGCCTGACGCGCGAGGCCCCCGCGCTGGCCACCCCGTTTTTGCAGGCCACCGCCCGCACCCTCTCCGCCCGCATCCGCGCCGACAACCAGCGCCTGGCCCGGGTCACCCAGCAATACTCCGCCGGCGCCGAACTCCGCTGACGCGCTTCCCCATTGAATTCCGGGCGCGTTGCGGGCAAGCTGCCGCCTGTGACGTACATCGCCCAAGCCCGCAAAGTCTTCGACATTGAAATCGCCGCGCTCAAATCCGTCCGCGCGCAACTGGATCCGGCCTTCGACGCCGCCGTCAATGCCATCATCGAAACCCTCCAGCACCACGGCAAGATCATCGTCGTGGGCATCGGCAAGTCCGGCAACGTGGGCGCCAAAATCGCCGCCACCTGCACCAGCACCGGCGCCACCGCCGTGGTGCTCAACAGCGTGGACGCCCTCCACGGCGACCTGGGCATCGTCAACGACGGCGACGTGGTGCTGGCCCTCAGCTATTCCGGCGAATCCGAGGAACTGCTGAACCTGCTGCCCGCGCTCAAGCGTTTTCTGGTGAAAATCATCAGCATCACCGGCAATCCCAAATCCTCCCTCGCGCTCCACAGCGACATCGTGCTCAAGACCCGCGTGCTCAAGGAAGCCGGCCCGTTCAACCTCGCGCCCACTTCCAGCACCACCGCCATGCTCGCCATGGGCGACGCCCTGGCCATGGTGGTGTTGCAGGCCCGCGGCTTCAAGAAGAGCGATTTCGCCCGCTACCATCCCTGCGGCGCCATCGGCCGCGCCATGCTGCTGCACGTGTCCGACATCATGCGCACCGGCGAGCGCAACGCCATCGCCCGCGAGGACATGACCGTCAAGTCCGCCCTGCTCGTCATGACCAGCGCCAAGTCCGGCAGCCTCGCCATCGTCAACGCCAGCAACAAACTCGTCGGCGTCTTTACCGACGGCGATTTCCGCCGCCGCATGTCCACCGACGACCAAATCCTCGACCGCCCGCTCAAGGCCGTCATGACCCGCAAGCCCATCACCGTGCATCCGGACGCCCTCGCCAGCGAGGCCCTGAAGATTTTCAACGAGCGGAACATTGACGACTTGATCGTCGTGAACGCCCAGCGCGAGCCCGTGGGCCTCGTGGACTCGCAGGATTTGCCGAAACTGAAACTCATGTGATCGGCGGCCGGGCTCGTGAGGCCGCGGCACCCGCTTAAAAATGAAAAAAACCATCCTTCTGCTGGCCGCGCTGGTGGGTTGCACTCTCTCCGCCGCCGCCCAGGACCCCGCCGCCATGAAACCCGGCCAAACCGCCCAAACCTTCCACCTCGAGCGCACCCAGGTGCTCGCCGCCAACTACCTGCTCTTTCTGCCGGACGGCTACGGCACCGACGCCGCCAAGCGCTGGCCGCTGATCTTCTTTCTCCATGGCGCCGGCGAGCGCGGCACCAACCTCTGGCTGGTGGCCAAGCACGGCCCGCCCAAGGTGGACACCTCGGCCACCAATTTTCCCTTCATCGTCATCTCGCCCCAATGCCCGACCGGCCAGCACTGGTCCGACGAATCGCTGCTGGCCCTGCTGGATTACGTTGAAGCCACCTATCCGGTGGACCCGCACCGGGTGTATCTCACCGGCCTGAGCATGGGCGGCTTCGGCGCCTGGAGCCTGGGCATCAACCATCCGGAACGCTTCGCGGCCATGGCCCCGATTTGCGGCGGCGGCAATTTCATTGACCTCTATTTCGCGGCGGAGGAACACCCGGCCGCCCTCGCCAGCCTGCCCGTCTGGGCCTTTCACGGCGCCAAGGACCCCACGGTGCCGGTCACCGAATCCCAGCGCATGGTGGCGTACCTGAAAAAACTCGGCGTGCGCGAAGTGAAACTCACCATCTATCCCGAGGCCCTGCACGACAGTTGGACCCAGACCTACGCCAACCCCGAGCTGTTCGCCTGGTTTCTCCAGCACTCGCGCTAAATGCCCTATTTTGCGCGGCGGCGCGACCGCTCCACCACGCCCAGCGGATCAATTTTGACCCACCGCAGCCAGATCAGGACCTTCAGCCACGAGAGCGGGTCCCGGATCATGCGCACTTTCTTCCCTTCCTGAAACGACCGCGACCGGTAGTTCACCGGCAGTTCGATGGGCCGATACCCCTTGCGGACGAGCTTGATCAGCAGCTCGTAATCGAAGTCGAAGCGGTTGCATTCAAATTCCAAGCCGGTCAGGCAGTCGCGGCGAAAGACCTTGAACATGGTGAAGGGATCGCGCAGCCGTTGCCGGAAGAGCACGTTGACGAGCGTGGTGAAAGTCCAGTGGCCGCAGTTGAGGAACAGGCTCAAAAAACGCTGGCCGGTAAACTGCCGCATCTTGAGCATGTTGCGGCCGCCGTGCCGGGAGCCCAGCACGAACGCCCCGCGACCGGCCAGCAGTTGTTCCAGCAGCGCGTCGTAATCTTCCAGGTCGTATTCCAAATCGGCATCCTGGATCAGCACATAATCGCCGGTGGCCGCCTGCAAGCCCGTGCGCACGGCATGGCCCTTGCCCTGCGGCCGGTCCTCCAAAATCACCTTCACCCCGGGGGTGTGCTCATATCTCCGGACCGCTTCGCGCGTCCCGTCGGTGGAATTGCTTTCCACCACCACGATCTCCATCTGGAGGCCCGGCAATTCCTTGTGCTGGAGGGATTGCAGCAGGGTCTCGCAGGTCGCCACTTCATTATAGGCCGGCACAATCACCGACAGCACCGGTTGCGCCCGCAGCGGCGCCTTGCGCGCAAAGGCCATGATGCCGCTGGCCACGACCCGATGCTGCCGCGCCTGCAGCCGCCGCGGCAGCAGGCGCGCGGCCAAATTCAGCAGTGGCATCACGACCGGAACCGGCGCCCGCTCGAAATGCTTCCGGATGTAATCAAAATTGAGGATCTTCCAGCCCGGCTGCACCACCACCTCGCGGAACCCCGACCGGAACAGCGCCGTTTGCAGCGTTTGCCGGTCGAAATACGTCAGGTGCTCGGCCTTGAATTCCTCCATTTCTGCCGCAACAGGCGGGCCGACCAGGAGTCCAGCGACGGCGTGGCCACGAACAGCGTGCCGCCGGGCTTGAGCACGCGGTGAATTTCGCGCAGCAGCTCCAGCGGCGAGCGCACGTGCTCCAGCACGTCGGCAATCACGCACAGATCATACTGGTCGGGAGGCAGCTTCAGGCCCGCCAATTCCCCGCACCGCACTTCGCCATTTTTCAAGCGGCCCTGCGCGGTGGCGCAGGCGGCGGCCGTATATTCGACGCCGGTCACCTGCCAGCCGGCCGATTCCGCCTGCACCAGGAAGTCACCGTTGCCGCAGCCGATTTCCAGCAGCCGGCCGGTTCCGGCCCCGTGATAGCGGCGGATTTCCGAAAGGTACAAGCCCGCCGTGGCCCCTTTGATCTCCCGCACCGCCTGCCGTTCGGCGCTGTTTTCGCTGCCCAGAAAATAGTCCGCCCCGTAAATCCGGGCCAGCTCCGCCTCGCTGGGCTGGGGATTTAAAAACACCAGACCGCAATCCTGGCACCGGACCGCGCGGTAATCAGAGGTGGAAAAGAGGTAATAGATCTTGTTCCCGCCACAAACGTGGCAGGCCTTGACCAGCGGCCGCTGGGTCGGCTGGAAGTTCAGCTTCGTGGATGGAAGGTCCGGATTCATGATTCTCGATTTGCCCTGGCTTGGCGCCGGTCCCGGCGGGCGCATACGAGCCCGGCGATCGCCAGCGCCGCCGCGCCCGCCGCCGCCAGCCAGAATAATATGCACGCCGCCCGCCAATGCGCCGGCCGGTAGGTGAATTCAATATGATAATCACCCCTGCGGTCAAGATATACGCCCTTGAAGGCGCGGTTGACTATCAGCACCGCCGCGGGTGCGCCGTTGGCCGTGGCCGTGAACCCCTTCGCCTGCCCTTCCGTGAGACAGACGATGCCGGCGGACGGGGCGTGGATATCAAACGCCGTCGAGTTGGCGCACAACTGGTAATTCGTCGCCGCAAGCACGACGGCGTTCGTGGTGGCCGTCAACCGCCCCAGGCCCGGCTCGGTGGCGATTTCCTCCGGCGTGAGCGCCGCCAGCGGCTGCCGTGCGTCCGCCGCCAGCCGCTGGATGAATTCGGCAGTGGTTGCGATGGATTCCACCCGGTCCGTGAAATACGCGCGCGGCCACACTTCCAGGTTTTCCATCACCGTAAAATCGCTCCGGTCCGTCATGCGCCAATCGGCGCCCGGCGGCGCCAGATTCGTCGGGCCGAGCAGATATTTCACGTTCAACAGATTCAGCAGCGGCTGGGCCGCCACCGGATCCTTCACCTCGAGGATCCACACGTAGGCGAGCTTCATCCCGGGAAAGTTTTGCAGCAAATCCAGGTAGGCGCCGCTGGTCAGGGGGGCGCAGGAACGGATGTCTTCCAGCCCGTAAACCGCCGCATAATCCCCGTACAAATTGTATTGCATCCCCACCACGCGAAACGGACCGGACCGGTCGCTCTTGACGCGGTCAATCGCCGGGCTGGACGCGTCCAGCGCCAGCCGCGGGCCCACCAGCATCAGCAGGCTTTTTTCACCGAAAGCATAAATCCCAAACCGAAATTGGGCCGCCAGGCCGAGCAGGATAATCACCGTCCAGCCCGCCGCAGAGATCCGCAGTCCGCGGCTGTGCCACCACGCAAACAGCGCCGGCGCGCCCAGCGCTCCCGCCCCCGCACCCAGAAAATAGTGCCAGGGAATCGGCCGATGCGAAACGCCGAAATCATACGCCGCCAGCATCCCGGCCAAGACCAGCGCCACCCAAATAAAGTCCAGCGCCACCCGCCGGACCTTCCGCTCCTGCGCCAGCGCCTTGAAGCCATAGGCGGCTTGGAGCGTGAGATGAATCACCAACACATACGAAAAATCCACCTCGGTGTGCCCGTCCCGGTTCAAAAGCGGAATCCGCACCAGCAGCGAGGCCGGCACCCAGCCAAAAATACAGCCGGCCCACAGGACCAAGGCCGCCGTGTTCACCCAGAAGAATGGCTCGGGTTTCAGTTGCCGCCAGCGCCGGACCGACAGCACGCAGCCGCACAACACGAGCAGGCTCGTCCCCGGAGCCACGGCTGGAAAGTCATCGCTCGGCCGCAGCAGCAGGTACAGCAAATCGTCAAATGCGCCCGCCAGAAACCGGGCCGGGAGCTGGTGGACGCGCGCTTCCGCGTGCCCGTTGACGACGGCGCCGTCCAGCGCCCCAAAAAACGACATCCAGACCGGCGCCGTGAGCCCCAAAAACAGCACCGCGGCCACCGCCATCCGCCCCAGCACCGCGCCGCACTCGGCCGCCCGGCGGCATTCCGCCAATGCCCAAGCCACCGCCGCCAGGTTCAGCGCCCCAATGACCAGCACCGCCGGTTCCACGTGCCCGCCGCAGAAACAGCCGACGTTGGCCCACAGCCACACCAGCCCCCAGTCCAAGCCGCGGCCCGCTTTCCGGTCCAGCAATTCCAGTGCCGACAGGAGGACCCACGGGGCATAGCAAAAGACAAAAAAAACCGGGTGGTTGTTGACGTAAAAAAAAGCCCCGCAATACGCCGCCGTGGCCGCGAATATCAGCGACAATCCGGGGCTCCCCAGCCGCCGCAGCACCAGCAGCCCGAACCCGGCGCAAAAAAGAAACTTCGCGATGAGATATTTCAGATCCCATGCCCACGCCGCGCCACGTCCGAAAATCACCACCAATTGCAGCGGATCGCCCAGCATCGAAATCGCCTGGCCGATAAACGTGGTGCCCGCGTGCCCGTAACGGTTCCACAGGGGCAATTCCCCGTGCGGCAGGGTCCGCGATTCGATGAACCCCTCCGGCACGCCCCCCAGCATCATCGCCGGCGTGTCGCTCCCGTGGACCGACAGCTCGGCGCCCGGGGGCAGTCCCGGAAACAACGGCGGCCATGAATAAACCAGCACCCCGGTGCTCGCCGGCGACACAAAACTCCGGCCGCCAAAAATCACCGGATGGCAGTTGATGACCACCGCCAGCAGCGAAACCAAGACGATGGCCAGCACCGGATGCCGCGCCTGCCACGCGGCTAAAATTCCAGCCACGCCCGGCTTTTGCTCTTTGGACGCCAAATCTATCAAAGTCTGGTTGGGTTGAGTTGCTTCAGATCGTTACACCGGGCCGTTTGGCGACGGCATTTTAGGTGCGGGATTGGTCAGCGTCAAAAACATACCTGATCGGCGTTTAAGCATCGCCCGTCAAGGCGGCGGCAACTCGTCCGCGGGAATCCGCGCGGCGCTCTTGGGCAGCTGGCAGGCCAGCGCCGCCGCCGCCAGCAACCCCGCCCCCAGCACCGTGAACGGCACGGTGACGCCGTGATATTCCTGCTTCAGCCAGCCCACGATCCACGGCCCGGCAAACCCGCCCGAGTTGCCCAGCGCGTTCACCAGCCCGATCACCGGCCCAAAAACCGCCCGCGGCATCGTTTCGGTGGGAATCGCCCAGAATGGCGCCAGCGCCGCAAACGGCCCCGGAATGGCCAGGCACAGGAACACGTACGACGTCCAGAAGTGGTCCCGCGTCAGCACGCTCAGGATCAGGCTCGTGCCGCTCAACACATACACCGCCGCCACATGACCGCGCCGCTCCCCGGTTTTGTCCGAGTGCCACGAGTTCACCACCATGATGACCGCCGTGAGGGCATACGGCGCGGCGAACAGAAAGCCATGCTGCACCGGGGTAAAATGCCGAGAATCCAGCCCGTCGGAAAAAAACGTCATGCAGCCGTACGCCGCCGAGTTGTGGAGAAAATTCATCGCAATCATCACCAGGATTTCCGGCCGCCGCAGCCGCGGCCAGAATGGCACCTTCACCGCCGGCTCCAGCCGGGCGGCCTCGGCCTGCAACGTGATCTCCAAATGCGTGCGTTCCGCCGCCGGCAGCCAGCGCGCCTCGCCCGGGTGATCGCAGATGAAAAACCACCACATCGGCAGCCACAGGAACGGCAGCGCCCCCTCGAGGATCAGCATCGTCCGCCAGCCATACGCCCCCAGCAGCCAGCCCGTGACCGGCGCCGACGCCACCACCGCCAGCGGTTGGCAGAGATTCCACAAGGCAGTCGCCCGCGCGCGTTCCCCACTGGGAAACCAGTGCGCCAGCAACACCAGCGTCGCCGGAAACACGCTGCTCTCCGCCACGCCCAGCAGAAACCGCGCGGCCTCGAATTGCAGGAAGGTTCTCGCCAGGCCGCAGCCCACGGCGCACGCGCCCCAAAAGATCAAGCACAGGCTGATGAGCTTTTTCGCGCTCCATTGCCCGGCCAGGTAACCGCCCACCATCTGCAACAGCACGTAGCCCAGAAAGAAAACCCCCGCCGCCTGCCCCTTGGCCCGGTCATCCATGGCCAGATCCCGCAGCATCGTGGAAATCTGCGGGTTCAGCGCCAGGGAAATGTTCGTCCGGTCCACATACGAGATCGTGTACATGACCAGGGCCACCGGCACGATGCGCAGCCACCGTTGTTGGAGCATGGCGCCGATGGTGTCCCATGCGGCCGCGGCGCGCAAAGTTTATTGCCGGCTTTTGCCGGCGCCGGATGCGTTCGCGCATTGAACCCCTGAACCGGGGTAGATCCAGCGCGAGCACATCGCCGCTTCGCGGAAACGAGTTTCCTTTCCATGAACCGTCTCTCTTCAGGCCTTTGCAGGCTGGAGGCGAAAATGATA
>CAZHIM010000019.1:0-68521 GCA_964532525.1 uncultured Bifidobacteriaceae bacterium | reverse complement strand
GTGACGAAAGCTGAAACAACAATGAAATACCAATTTCCTAGGACCGACCCTTTCATTGGGATTACGTTGCGCCAGACGGAACGCAATATCGTATAATGCCAGATGGGAGCCTCGTTCCCAAAAAGTAACATGAAGGCTGACAAAAATGATTGGCGACTTCGAGGGCAAGACAGGTATCTTGCAGGGGTCGAACTTTTATGGAAGCATTACGGCCCATACAGTATAAAGTGGGAACATGACCACTGTGCGTTTTGCTGGCGCAAGTTTTCGACCGCATCCGATGACTTCCATGAGGGCTACACAACGGCAGACTACACCAATTGGGTTTGCAAAGACTGCTACGAAGACTTCAAGGAGATGTTTAAGTGGACAGTTGCAGTGAGTGGTTGAAGCCAGTTCCGGCTTACGAAACTGTTACGAACTTTTTTGTGATCGTAAGAACGGCCGAAATGGCGTCGCAAGGTTTTCTGGGTTTTGGCCGCACTGGCATCGTATTTTGTGGCCGAATAGCCACGCTTTGATCGTAAGGTTACGACCGGGCGGAGCGTTTTAAATTGGTTGCCGGGTGTCAGGGGTCTATGACCGCACTGCCGTCGTAAACGGCGGCTTCCGGGCACTTTCCACACTGCCATCGTAAGGGCGGGATTTGGATGATCTGGCGGTTTTCGACCGAGCTGGCATCGTAAGCCATCGGCCTTAAAAGGGTCGGTCCTAGGAAAGTGGTAAATAGGTCTTGACTTGGGTTTGACGGTGCTGGAAGTATGCGTTCATTATGGCACGGCCGTTGCGCATTGAATATCCCGGAGCCGTCTATCATGTGATGGCTCGGGGCAACCAGGGCCGGGTGATCTATCAGGATGACCGGGACCGGCGGCGGTTTCTCGAAACGCTGGGCGAGGCCTGCGGCAAGACCGGCTGGCGCATTCACGCCTACGTGCTGATGGGCAATCACTACCATTTGCTGGTGGAAACGCCGGAAGCCAATCTGGTGGCGGGCATGAAATGGCTGCAGGGAACCTGCACGCAGCGTTACAATGGACGCCACCAACTGCGCGGACATTTGTTTCAAGGCCGCTATAAAGCCGTGCCGGTGGAGGCGGACAACGCGGGGTACCTCGAGGCGGTCAGCAGCTATATTCACCTCAACCCGGCGCGGGCCGGGGTCATCGTCATTGGCCGGGACAAGCTTAAGCGCTACCGTTGGAGCAGTTATCCGTGGTACGTGGGCGGCGGCCGGGGCGCGCCGGCCTGGCTGGAGCGCAAACGGGTGCTGGGGGCTTTGGGCCTGGGGCCCCACGAGGGGCGACGCTACGCCAGCCATTTGGAAAGCCGCGTGTTGGAACTGGAACTAAAAGCCGGACGTACGGAGCTGGAAGGTCAATGGAAAGCGCTGCGGCGGGGCTGGTACGCGGGTGGGGAGGGTTTCGCGGAGAAGCTGCGCGGGAGACTTCAGCGGCTGCTGGCGGGGCGGCGGCGGGAATCGCATAGCGGCGGCGCAAAACGGGAGCATGGCGAGCGCGCGGCGGAAAAATTGTTGGCAGTGGGCTTGGCCCGGCTCGGACTTGCCCCCGAAGCTTTGCGTCGGGGGCGGAAGGTGACGGCGGAGAAGGCGGCGTTGTCGCAGTGGTTGCGGGAGCGCACCACCGTGTCGCTACGGTGGGTGAGCGAGCGGCTGGGGATGGGCCACTACAGCAATGCGGGGCGCGGCACGCGAAAAATGAGGCCCCAAGACGTCCGCAAACTGAGGCAGGCAAGATCAACGCTGGCCACTATCGCCGGTGACGAAAGCTGAAACAACAATGAAATACCAATTTCCTAGGACCGACCCTTTCAGTCGGATTATGGCCGGGGAGTTGCGCCGGTTGGGCTGGACGGAACAGAAATTGGTGACTCGGCGCAAAAGCGATCCTGGCAAGCTGGCCATCGCCGGCCGGTTGCGGCAGGAAACCACGCTGACGATCAAAGCCATCGCCCAGCGCGTGCATTTGGGGACCTCCAAGGGTGCCAATGCTCTGCTTCATCAATGGCTGAAACACGTGTCCACCCAAAACTGAAGCCGATGAAAAAACGAACCAATCTATGGGTTGACCCCTTTATATAATATTAGCATAAAGGAGTTGACGGTGGAAATGGGATGGTTATGGAGCTTGCCTGAAACTTGGGAGATTTCTGCCTCACCCCCGATTTTTCTTTGCGCCGTAAATTTGATAGTGAAATCCGATGCGATTCGTGGCTAAATGTCCTCAATCAGCCGTCGTTGACCAATGCCAATGCAAACCTTCGCATGAAAAAATCCCTTGCCGTTCTCTCGCTCGCCGCGCTGGCCGCGGCCGCGGCCCTTGCCCAGCCGGCGGCCGTGCCCGCCACGCCCGCGCCCCTCAACTGGACCGCCGAACAGGACCATCAGAACATGCTGGACCAGCTCGGCATCAAATTCCTCCGCCCCGGGCGTGACGGCAGCCACCCCGGCTCGTCCAATTACGCCAATTACGACGAGTCCAAGGCCAATCCCTTCCCCAACCTGCCGGATCCGCTGATCTTGAAGAACGGCGCCCGGGTCACCACGCCGGAAATGTGGTGGCGGCAGCGCCGGCCTGAAATTGTCGAGGACTTCGACCGCGATATCTACGGCCGTGTGCCTGCGGTCACCCCCAAAGTGACCTGGGAAGTCACCTCGACCGCCCGGGAAACCAACGGCTCGATTCCGGTGATCGTCAAGCACCTGATCGGGCGCGTGGACAATTCGCTCTGCACCAACATCGCCGTGAACATTGACCTGACGCTCGGCACGCCCGCGGACATCCACCAACCGGTGCCGGTGGTGATGCAATTCAGTTGGGTCTCGTCCGGTGGCGGACGTCTCTTCGGCGGCGCCCGCCCCAACGGCCCCGCCCCCGCGCCCGCCTGGCAGCAGCAGGTCCTGTCCAAGGGCTGGGGCTATGCCGTCCTGCCGCCCCCCACCGTGCAGGCGGACAACGGTGCCGGCCTGACCCGTGGCATCATCGGCCTCTGTAATCGCGGCCAGCCCCGCAAACCCGATGACTGGGGGGCGCTCCGCGCGTGGGCCTGGGGCGCCAGCCGGGCGCTGGATTATTTCGAGATGGATCCCGCCGTGGATGCCACACGCGTGGCTATCGAAGGCCACTCGCGTTACGGCAAGGCCGCGCTGGTGACGCTGGCTTATGACCGCCGGTTTGCCATCGCCTATGTCAGTTCCTCCGGCGAGGGCGGCGCCAAATTGCATCGCCGCGACTGGGGCGAAATCGTGGAAAATCTCACCGGCACGGGCGAATATCATTGGATGGCCGGCAACTTCATCCAATATGGCGGGCCCTTGAACTGGGGCGACCTGCCGGTGGATGCGCACGAGCTCATCGCGCTCTGCGCGCCGCGGCCGGTCTTCATCGGCGCCGGTTCCACCAACGGCGATGCTTGGGCGGACCCCAAGGGCATGTTTATGGCCGCCGCCGCCGCCGGGCCCGTCTATGAGCTGCTCGGCAAAAAGGGACTCGGCACCCCCCATTTCCCGCCCATCGAAACCGGCCTGCTGGACGGCGACGTCGCCTACCGCCAGCACTCCGGCGGCCATACCGACGGCCCGAACTGGCCGGTCTTCCTCGACTTTGCCGCCCGTTATTTCGTCCCCGGGTCTCCGTCCCCGGCACCCCTCCAGACCGAGAGAAACTTGCCGCCGAAATGACCGATTTTCCGCCTCCAAACCATGAAAAACCGACTCTCCACCCTCCTGCTCATGTCCACCTTGCTCTCCACCGCCGGTCTGCGGGCCAGCCCCGTCGGCGAATTCGCTGACCATGGCGATATCGGCGCGCCCAAACTTGCGGGTTCGGCCGCGTATGACCCGGCGGCGCAGGCGTACACGCTCACCGGCGCCGGCACCAACATGTGGTTCGGCAGCGACCAGTTTCAGTTCGCCTGGAAGAAGCTCAACGGCGATTTCATCCTCCGCACGCGGGTGGAATTCATCGGCCAGGGCGCCATCGCCCATCGCAAAATCGGCTGGATGGTCCGCCCCAGCCTCGATCCGGATTGCCCCTACGCCGATTGCGCCGAGCATGGCGACGGCCGGACCTCGCTCCAATTCCGCCGCACCAAGGGCGCCGACACCGGGGAGGTGGTCTTGCCCATCACCAACGCCGATGTTTTGCAATTGGAGCGGCGCGGCGACAGATTCATTTTCTCCGCCGCCCACCGCGGCGAACCCTTCGTCAGCGGCGAGCTCACCAATCTGGATTTGGGCGATGACGTCTTTGCCGGGCTGTTCATTTGCTCGCATACGGCGGACGTCACCGAGCGGGCGATTTTCCACGACGTCCGGATCATCCGGACCGCGCGCGCCGATTTCGTACCCTATCGGGATTTTCTCGGCAGTGTCCTGGAAATCCTCGACGTCCAAAGCGGCCGCCTGGAGAAAATTTATTCCTCGGCCCAGCCGTTTGAAGCCCCCAACTGGACCCGCGATGGCAAGGCGCTTCTTTACAACGTCAGCGGCCGCGCCGAAGGGTGGGGACGCATCGTGCGATTCGATCTGGCCACCCGGCAGCCGGCGGTTCTCGATACCGGCGCCGCCATCAACAATAACAACGACCATGTCCTGTCCTTCGACGGCACGATGCTTGGCGTCAGCGACCAGAGCGCCAGTCACGGCGGCCAGTCCCGCGTCTTCACGCTGCCGTCTGCCGGCGGCGCCGCCACCCGCATCACCGCGCTCACGCCCTCCTATCTCCACGGCTGGTCGCCCGACAGCCAGTGGCTCGTCTTCACCGGCGGGCGCGGCGGCAAGTTCGACATTTATAAAATTCCCGCCGCCGGCGGCGACGAAATCCGCCTCACCGATGCCCCCGGCTTGAATGACGGCCCGGAATTCACGCCCGATGGCAAATACATCTATTTCAACTCCAGCCGCACCGGCAAAATGCAGGTCTGGCGCATGAAGCCCGACGGCACCGCCCAGGAAGCCGTCACCAGCGACGAATTCAACAACTGGTTTCCGCACATTTCCCCCGATGGAAAATGGATCGTCTTCATCAGCTTCGGGGCCGACGTCAAAGCGGATAGTCATCCTTATTACCAGCAGGTCTATTTGCGGCTCATGCCGGTCACCGGCGGCCAGCCGCGCGTCATCGCCTACGTGTATGGCGGGCAGGGGACCATGAACGTGCCATCCTGGTCGCCCGACAGCACACACATCGCCTTCGTCAGTAATACCCAGCTCCCATGATGAGCTGGTCGCCCCACCGCTGGTGCCCGCGTCCGGCACGCCGCCGAGGGCGGATGCCGGAGCGCCCGCGCGCGCCTGCTCCGGTCGCGACAGCGCTCCGCAGCTTCGTCCGCCTCCTGCTCCCGGCGCTCTGGCTGGCCACGCGCTCCAGCGTCCTCGCCCTCGGCCAGCCTCAATACGTCGCGCCCGCCGCCGGCCCCGGGTGTTTTCCCCTCTGCACCACCGACGCCGTCGCCGCCATTGCCGTCGCCACGAACGATTTCCCTGGCGTCGTCCGCGCCGCCCACGATCTCCAGACCGACCTCGCCCGCGTCACCGGCAAAACGCCCCCCCTGACCCTCGACGAGCCCGTTCCCGGCACGAACGTCGTCCTCATCGGCACCGTCGGCCAAAGCGGCCTCATTGACCGCCTCGTGCGCGAACACAAGATTGACGTCTCGCCCATCGCCGGCAAATGGGAGTCATGGTTTACCGAAGTGGTGCCGCACCCGGCCCCGGGCATTGACCAGGCCTTGGTCATCTGCGGCAGCGACCAGCGCGGCACGATCTATGGCATCTACGATTTGTCCGAGCAAATGGGTGTTTCCCCCTGGTACTTTTTTGCGGACGTCCCCCCGGCGCAGCACGCCGAACTCTTTATCAAGCCGGGAAAATATGTCCAAGGCCCGCCCACCGTGAAGTATCGCGGCATCTTCATCAATGACGAGGCCCCCGACCTCACCGGCTGGGTCAAGGACCGCTACGGCGACTACAACCACGGTTTCTACACCAACGTCTTCGAGTTGCTCCTGCGCCTCAAGGCCAACTACCTCTGGCCCGCCATGTGGAATAATTGCTTCAGCGAGGATGACCCCCAGAATTACCAGCTCGCCAACGCCTACGGCATCGTCATGGGTACCTCCCATGTGGAGCCGATGATGCGCGCCGACAAAGAGTGGAACCGCCTAGGCTTCACCCCGGCCGACTGGAATTTCCAAACCCATTCCAACGCCCTCCTGCAATTCTGGCGCGACGGCCTCGAACGGAACCGGGATTGCGAAAATGTCATCACCATCGCCATGCGCGGCAAAATTGACACGCCCATGTCTGAAACCGCCAACATCGCCCTGCTCGAACAAATCGTCGCCGCCCAGCGCGCGCTCATCGCCGACGTTTACCGCACCAACGCCGCCGCTGTCCCCCAGCTCTGGGCACTCTACAAGGAGGTCCAGGAATACTACGAAAAAGGCATGCGCGTGCCGGATGACGTGACGCTGCTCTGGTGCGATGACAATTGGGGCAACCTCCGCCGCCTCCCGTCGCCCGAAGACCGCCACCGCGCGGGCGGCTCCGGCATTTATTATCACTTCGACTACGTCGGCGGCCCGCGCAATTACAAGTGGGTCAACAGCACCCAGCTCCGCCGCGTCTGGGAGCAGATGACCCTCGCCAACGCCTGCGGCGCCGACCGGATCTGGATTGTAAATGTCGGCCATTTGCAGCACGTCCAATTGCCCACCGAGTTCTTCCTCACGCTGGCCTGGGCGCCGGCCCGCTGGCCGCGGGAGAAAATCGATGCCTTCACGCAGCTCTGGGCCGCGCGCGAATTCGGCTTGGACCACGACGGCCAGATCGGCCGCGTCGTCGGCACGTTCATGAAGTTCAATTCGCGGCGCAAACCCGAGCTGCTTTCGCCTGAGACCTTCAGCCTCATCAATTACCGGGAGGCGGACCAGGTTCTCACCGGCTGGCGCCAGTTGGCCGCGGGGGCCGAAGGTGTGAACCAGCGCCTGCCCGCCGAAAAACGTGGCGCCTTCTACGATCTGGTGCTGTACCCTGTCAAGGCCTGCGCCAATTTGAACGAGCTGTACATCGCCGCGGCCCGCAACCGCCTCTACGCCGCCCAGCAGCGCGCCAGCGCCAACGATTACGCCGCCAAGGTGCGCGCCTGTTTCCGAACCGATGCCGAGCTGTCCGACTATTACAATCATGCTCTGGCCGGCGGCAAATGGAACCACATGATGGACCAAGCCCACATCGGTTACACCGGCTGGCAGCAGCCGGATTCCAATATCATGCCGGCCGTCGTCGAGTTGACCCTGCCCGACGAAGCCAGGATGGGCGTCGCCATCGAGGGTTCCACCAATGTCTGGCCCGACTGCCCCGGCGCCGCCGTCCTGCCCGCCTTCGACCCCTATAACCGCCCCGCCCGCTACCTCGACATCTTCAACCAGGGCAAAACGCCCTTCCATTTCTCCCTCTCCAACAGCGCGCCCTGGATCCTCACCGACACCGCCGGCGGCACCGTCGAAAAGGAACGGCGTGTGTGGGTGAAAGTGGATTGGACCAATGCGCCCGCCGACGAGACAAGCGCCTGGGTGACCGTCATCCGCGGCACCAACCGGGTCGCCGTGGAGGTCTGGGTCTTCAATCCGCCGGTGCCCTCCCGCGCTGCCGTCACCGGTTTCGTGGAAGCCGACGGCTGCGTCTCCATCGAGGCCGAGCACTTCACCAAAAGAGTGGACGCGCCCGGGGCGGCTTGGGGGCGGATCGGCAGCCTGGGCAATAGTCTCTCGGCCATGACCATTTTTCCCATGACCGCCCCCAGCGTCCGGCCGCCCGAAAACTCCCCTTGTCTCGAATACAAAATGTATCTCTTCCACGCCGGCCCCGTGCAGGTGGAATCGCGCCTCGCCCCCACGCTCAATTTCGTGGCCGGCCGCGGCCTCCGCTTCGCCCTGTCCTTTGACGACGCCCCGCCCCGCGTCCTCACCGCCGTCCCCGAAAACTACTCCGCCGGCGACGCCAATGACGACTGGCAGGCCACCGTCCGCGACAACCTGCGCCGGGTCAAAGCTTCGTTCGAGATCCCCACCGCCGGCGAACACACCTTGAAGTTTTGGATGGTGGATCCCGGCGTGGTGCTCGAAAAAATTGTCGTGGATTGTGGCGGCGTGCGCCCCAGCTATCTCGGCCCGCCCGAAAGCTTCCACCGCTGACCGGCTTGCCCGGCGGGCGGGCGGGTGTGAGACAGGCTGATGCACATATACTTGCGCGGAAGAAACTTGGGCAGAGATACCCGCCCGCCGATGGTCCAAAAAAAATTTCAGGGTTGACGAGGGTTGACGAAGCGGATTTTTATTTGGGTTTAACGATACCGAAAAATGCATTTCGGGGCCGGTTTCGGGGCGGTAACAAAGGGGGCGAAACGGGGCGGATTGCGACACGAACCCGGATATTTCATAGGCAATCCTGTAGCGCAGACTTCCAAGTCTGCTGTATCGCGGGTTTCCAAACCCGCAGACGCCACGCCATTGCGACACCCTGCCGATTTGGAAATCGGCGATACAGCAGGTTTGGAAACCTGCGCTACGCCGGGCCGGCGTCGGCCGGTGGGGACTGGCAGCGGGGCGCCAGGAACGGTTGGCATTAGGCAGTTCCATAATGGACGGCCTGCGGGGTCGTCGGGGTCCATTTTAGCACAGCGGCGGGTTCTGTCATGTTAGCCGCTAACGCAAAACGCACTTTTTTGACGATTTTTCGTTAGCCGCTAACCCTCCTTCGCTAAAGCTACGGGGGGCATTGGGCGGGGATTGGGGAAGGAAATCCGAGCGTTTCTTGAATGCGGACGGTGAAGCGGCGTGCAAGACGCGCGCCGACTCCGTGCCGCGACTGGCGCGCGGCGTTCACGCCGCTTCAACTCACGCCATCCAGGACGCGCCAAATTTCTTCCATGACCCCTTCCATCCGTCAGTTGTCAAGGTTCAGCACAAGCCGGTAAAAGATTTCTCCGGGCCCCGAACCTGTTGGATTCTGGAGTAAATAACGAATGAAACCGGTGGGGACTCCAATTTGGCTGGGAGCTGCGAGCCAGGCCTGCGGGTTCCAGTTGGCGAGGTTGGTCGAGCTTTGCAACATGGTGGTGAGCGCGGGATCGTTTCGGATGTCCGCGCTGACGCTGTAGCTGCCAGAGCCAAGTGTGCCAATCAGGCCATTGGGAATACCATAGGCGGCACCATTGCTGATAACCGCGTTGGTCGGAGTACTGCTAAAAGCTGTTCCGGGAATGCCGGGAATCATGTCCCCGCTCATCAGCCAAGCCACGTAGTCGCTGTTGGTGCTGAAGTTCAGTGGAGCCGCAATGGCATTAGCCCAGATTGTCCCCAAAACGATGGCTCCCGTTTGATTCGGATGAAGATAAAAGGTGCCCAGCACACCGGATTCGGGAGTCAATTCCGTCAAATAATTGTTTGAGAAGTTGATGAACGCCTGTCCTATATCCCCCGAGAAGACGTGGCCGGGATAGGTCGTCGCACAATTCAAAACCAACTGATCAATTTCCGGGAAGTAGGTTTGCAGCCGGGCCAAGCCCGCGCTCAGATAGACGGAGGAGTTCTCGGTATTGGTCGAATACCAAGTCGGGTAATGCACAAAAACCAGCGCGCTGGGATAATTGGTCAGGAACTGGCTGACAATGGATTGCAGATTTTGCAGATAGTTGGCGGGAGAAACGGGGGCTCCGTTCGGTCCGCTCTGGGCGCTATCATTGGCCCCGAGCATAATGGAAAAAACCAATTGCCCCGGCTGGCTGGCTTCCAGCGACGACGCGGCGGCGAGAGCAAGTTGGAAGTCGGATGACGGATTGGTCGAAGGCAACCAGTCAACCGTGGTATGACCGCTATGACCTTGGTTAGACATGCGCATGCCCACGTTAAAGCGTTGGCCCAAGCTCTGCATGCATTGCACCGGAGCCGCCTGCGTAGCCGGATTGGCCAACGTCGCCCCTGCCGTGATGCTATCGCCCACAAAAACGATATCATATACCGGGGAGGTTGGGGGCATGGCAGCGAATGCTTCGGCCGGGGTTACAATTTGCACGGCGTCAACGAACGAGGTGCGGTCTGATTGTGAATAAGGAACGGTTCCGGCAAAGGACACAATATGAACTCCGGCTGCCACGCTGAAGGGGGGTGACATGAAGAGTGCCCATTGAGTGATTGCAGGCGTAAACGTGCCGATGGCATTTCCGTCCACCATCACGAGGATGGGCTCAGCACCGGCACCGCCATTGCTCCGGCCCTCGGCTCGGAACCGGACCACATAGGTTCCCGCAGCGTTAAAGGTGACAGATTGCGAAAACTGCCCCGTCCCCTGGATGAACGCCGCCTGCCACCCCTGCGGAATATATTTTGGAGAACCCATGAGAGTGCCGGTTTCCGTGACGATACCCGAAAAAGAATCGCCTGCAGAAACGCTAAATTGCCAACCGGGCACACCAGTGAGAGCATTAAGAGTACCCAAAGGGGAAGTGTAAACGTCTCCCGACTGTTGGGGGTCCTCAAAGCTTGGATTGATCACCGTAACAAAGGTCTGGGCCGAACCCGCCGCCGGCATTGGTAACACCGTGAGTGATGCCGGCGTGCTGTTGGTTGAGCCAGCCGGGTTGGACACTTGGACAATGAAATTCGTCGGATCACTTAAGGATAGATTGCTGATGGTCAGCGTGGCATTTGTCGCTCCCGTCACGCGCCCACCATTGACCAAATTAACATAGACGCCGTTTGTGCCCACCTGCCATTGATAGGTGGGCGACGGAAAACCGCCGGCTCGCACCATAAACTGCGCGTTTTGTGCAACGAAAAGGGTTTGCTGCGCCGCCGGTTCGGAGGTGATTAACGGGGGAAAGCCAGTTACGCCGGCCGCCGAGCCATATAAAACGACCAATTGATTTTCGGTTAGAGCCCGGTTGAAGATTGCCACTTCATCAATCTTGCCGTTGAAGGCCCGGCTGGGGGAATAAGGATCCTGGCCGATGGTCGATGGCGCAAAGAATGAGGCAATGCCATGAGTATATGAGTGGGTTGCGCTGACAAAGCCATTGGTGTTTAGTAAGTAGATCGTGGCGCTCGATGGGGTCACTGTCAGTGCCACGAGCGACCATTGGTTTTGCGGCGGCACCAAACCCGAGTTCCAACTCCAAGTATTGCCATCATTATTCCATGTGTAACCCAATGTATAGTTGCCGCTGCCATCCGTACTCCCCGTGTAATTAAAGCCGCTGCCATCACCACCGCCCCGGCAAAATACCAACCCTTCAAACTCAGCCTGCGGCCCACTGGGATCGATCCAGGCAGTCAGGGTCACCGTGTTCGTGTTCAGCGACCACGGATTCACGGTCACTTCCGATGCCGCGTAGCCATTGGCAAACTGTGCGGCACCATTGGTACTTTCGAAACCCGAAAAACCTTCCACTGGAACCGGGCCCGTGATGCCATCAAACGCATTCTGTACCACATTTCCATATACTCCATTGAACCCTCCGGCATAATCAAAGGCCAGCGCCGTGCCGGAACTCGGATCCACCGTCTCATTCAACCGATAGTAAGCCACCGGACCATTCGTCAAGACCGCCAACTCATAGGCCGCTTGCGGCAGCACCAACGTCAACCCAGCCGCGCTGCTCGTTACCGCCCCGCTCACATTTGTAATCACTACGTCATAGTTGCTTGCATCCGCCATGGCAATATTCGTGATCGTCAGCAAGTTACTCGTCGCCCCAAAGATTTTGCCGCCATCACGCAATCCCGCGCCATCCTTCCGCCATTGATACGACAGCGGGATCGTGCCCGAAGCCGAAACCGTGAACTGCGCCGTGGCACCGGCATAGAGCGTTTTCGGTGCAGGCTGGATCGTGACTGCGGGCGCGGTCAGCGCCGAAGCGACAACCGACACGTTGTCGATATAGGTCGTATGGTCACCACTGGTGCCGTACGGCAGCGTGCCAAGAAACTTTAATACATATGCCCCACTCGTTGTCACGGTGAAGTTATAGCTATAAAAAATCCAGTCGCTGAGATTGTTTTGGGCGGTATTGGCCGGAGTCACCGTCTGGGATACCAGACTGCCCAGCGTCACGGCCACCGGGTTGACCCCGTTGCCGCCCGTGGAGGTATCGCGCCCCATGGCGTAAAAGGATAAAGTATATACCCCCGCCGCCAACGTCACCGTCTGGGAAAGCGAACCCGCGCCCTGCAAAAATATGCCATGGGAGCCGTCCTCGATCACCTTGTTCCCCAAGGCTCCCGAAGTCGTGGCAATCCCATCGTAGCCATTGTTCACTCCCGATGTTCCGAGCGCCCACCCCGTGGCCACATTCGTGGGCAAACTCCCAAAATTGACCGTATATGCATCGGAACTCACACTCGTCGACAGAGTCTCGAAGCTCCCGTTCACAACCAGGTTCTGGGCGCGAGCAACATGCGGCATCCATAATCCAAGGGCAAGCAGCAGGATCAAAGACAGCAGCAACTTTTGCCTCATAATGAAACGCGTAAACGATTTATGTTTCATGAACTTTTTATGGAATATTTAAATGTCACAACCCAAATGTACGGATTAATTTCCTCACAAACGGAACCACGAAAGCAAGCAAGATGCCAGATCCGCGGCGTCTTCAAAACGCCGCGAATGATGGCGTGCCGGCTGGGAATTTGTCCGGGCCAAAAATCTTAAGCATCCCGTCTCTTGAAATCCTATTTAGTTTTGACAGGTATCAAGCGACGGCCAAACAATGCTCCAAAAGCGCCGAGGCCGATCAAAGCAACACTGGAAGGTTCCGGCACAGCCTGGATTGAGACATTGTCCAAGAAAGTCGTGTGATCACCCGCCACGCCATAAGGGTCATCTCCCTGAAACTGAAGCGTGTACGATCCAGCGGTGGTTACCGAGAAGTTGTCCGTATACAGGCTCCAATCGCTGGCAGCGGTTATATCGGAGTTGGCCGGTGTTTCGACATCGTTTACCAGGCCGCCACTCAACGAAGCAGTCACCGGGTTGGCGCCATTTCCGCCGTAGGTACTGGGCCGGCCCATCTCATAATAAGACAGGGCATATTGGCCGATACCAAGGGTCAGAGTTTGAGAAACGGAACCCGCACCCTGGAGGAATACTGCATTGAGACCGTCTTCGATATCCTTGGTTGCGAAGTTGGAAAGCGCTCCATTGACGGATTCGGCAATGCCGTCGTAACCATTATTCACACCGGACGTTCCCAGGGTCCAGCCGGTGGCGGCATTCACAGGAAGCGATCCAAAATTAAGCGTATAAGTATCTGAGGCGACGCTCTGGCTCAACGTCTCAAAACTACCGTTGAGGAGCAGATTCTGGGCGTCAGCACCGAGTGGCGAAATAGCACCCAACATGGCTGCTGCTGCAAAAATATTATGGGTTTTCCATTTGATCGTGATATTGACTCGGGATTTCATATGATTTCTTAGTGTAGCGATCGAGTTATTTGTTGTTTTAGGTTTAGCTAACGGGAATTTTGGTTTTTACGTGCCCATTGACGCGAGCATGGCGGCTGAAATTGCCCGGCTGGACAGCAGCGCAGCCATTTTCAAATTGGGCTTGAGAGGGTTTTCAAGTGTCTTATGACAGGTTTTCATTTTTTGCCCCGAGTTGGCGTTTTATTGTACATCTTAAGGCTCAGCTCGTTGGAGAAAAGCTGCGCTATCGGTGACAAACAAGTTTGCCGCTGCAGGTGCATTTCGATTCTTTATGGGTGTGACAGTCTTATTAGTCGCATTTGGCCGGTGCAACGTCTAGCTCCCAAAACAGGTAGTTTTCCAAAACACCCTCTAAATGGTGGCTGGAGCTGAGGACGATATTGCTTCGTGAGTAAACGTGCGGTTTATGGCGGATGTGTTAAAGACGCCGATAAATGGCAGCGGGCGCTCTCCACGATCCGAGGACTGATTGGGTTTCCTTTCAAAAACGGGTCACCCACGAAACCGCTTGGCAGAGTCTCCATCGCTCGCGACCTCGTTTTTTTCGGTACTGAATTCGCTTCCCGCCCAACCACTTACGCATTTTCCGTTAGCGGCTAACTTTGCGATTCTTCCAACCCTGCTAAAATCGCTCTGGCTGGGAAACCGCCCCCACCATGATGAGCCATCACGACTCAATAGAGATTGGCAACCGACTGCCGCCCGGATCGGCTGCCCTTCCGCGTAGAGGCGAACTGGTGTTCGCCTCCATCTTTGCAAAATTGCCACGCAGTTCATGCCCTTCCACCCATTCGTGGGACATCCCAAATCCCCGCCAAAATCGGCTTACTTTCACGTTATCGTTGTCAGAGCCAGCATTTTTCCAAGCCGTTGAAATTCAAACGCATCGTTCAAATGGCTCCAACCTAATCAAACCTAATAGAACCAAAAAAAATGAAAGGGGCCATAATTGGGGATGTTTTTGGCTTATTTCCGGTGTCCTTCCAGGGCCAGGCGGATGCCGGTGAAGATTTTCGCCTCACCCCGGCGGTAGAATTCTCCATGTTTTTGCCATTGAAATCAGCCGCCGCATTTTGGAACGTGTCAGAAATCCGTTACGAACCTGTTGCCGCTGCGCCGCATGAAGAAGAAAACCGCCGTCCCTGTTTATAAGAATCCCAGCCAGCCGGTCGAGCGCCGCGTGGCCGACCTTCTCGCGCGCATGACCCTCCCGGAGAAAATCGCCCAGATGATGTGCATCTGGCAGGAAAAATCCACCAAGCTCCAGGATAAGAACGGTGATTTCGATTTTGCCAAGGCCAAAAAACACTTCGCGCACGGCCACGGCATCGGCCAGATCGCCCGTCCCAGCGACGCCGGCAGCAAGCCCACCGACGCCGGGGTTGGCAAAAGTCCCCGGGGGACCGCCGAGCTCACCAACGCCATCCAGAAGTTCTTCGTGGAGCAGTCGCGCCTGGGCATCCCGGTGATCTTCCACGAGGAATGCCTCCACGGCCACGCCGCCATCGGCGCCACCAGTTTCTCCCAGCCCATCGGCCTGGCCGCCACCTTCAACCCCAGCCTCGTCCAGTCGCTCTATGCCATGGCTGCCGAGGAAACCCGCGTCCGCGGCGCCCACCAGGCGCTCACCCCCGTCGTGGACGTCGCCCGGGATCCGCGCTGGGGCCGCGTCGAGGAGACCTTCGGCGAGGATCCCTACCTGGTCTCGCAACTGGGCATCGCCGCCGTTCGCGGCTTTCAGGGCGACGCCACGTTCAAGGACAAAAAACACGTCATCGCCACCCTGAAACACTTCGCCGCCCACGGGCAGCCCGAATCCGGCCAGAATTGCGGCCCCGTCAACGTCTCCCTGCGCGTCCTCCGCGAGACCTTCCTGCCGCCGTTCCAAGAGGCCATTCAGAAGGCCGGCGCGATCAGCGTCATGGCCAGCTATAACGAAATTGACGGCGTGCCCTCCCACGCCAACACCTGGCTCCTCCGTGACGTCCTCCGCGAGGAATGGGGCTTCACCGGATTTGTCGTCTCCGATTACTACGCCATCTGGGAGCTCGGCGACCGGCCGGACACCCACGGCCATTTCGTGGCCAAAGACAAGGCCGAATCCTGCGCGCTCGCCGTCAAGGCCGGCGTGAACATCGAATTCCCCGAGCCCGATTGCTATCTCCACCTCGCCGAGCTCGTCCGCAAACGCGTCCTCAAGGAGTCCGACCTCGACGCGCTCGTGGCGCCGATGCTCTACTGGAAATTCAAGCTCGGCTTGTTTGAGAATCCCTACGTGGACCCCGACGAGGCCGAACGCGTCGTCGGCGCCAACGCCAACCGCCAGCTCGCCCTTCAGGGCGCCCGCGAAACCATCACGCTCCTCCGCAACGAAAACCACCTGCTCCCGCTCGATCCCCGCAAGCTCAGCACCGTCGCCGTCATCGGCCCCAACGCCGATCGCGAGCTCCTCGGTGGCTACAGCGGCAAGCCTAATTATTTCACCTCCGTGCTCGAAGGCATCCGCGCCAAGGTGGGCGGCAAGCTCAAGGTGCCCTACGCCGAGGGCTGCAAAATCACCGTCGGCGGCTCGTGGAACCAGGACCTCGTCACCCCCGCCAAGGTCGAGGACGACCGCCGCCTCATCGCCGAGGCCGTCCAGGTGGCGGTGGAGGCGGATGTCATCGTGGTCTGCCTCGGCGGCAACGAGCAAACCTCCCGCGAGGGCTGGTCGCGCAATCACCTGGGCGACCGCGCCACGTTGGATCTCGTCGGGCGTCAGGAGGGGCTGGTCAGCGCCCTCCGCATGACCGGCAAGCCCATCATCGTGGTGCTTTTCAACGGCAGCCCGCTGTCCATCACGTCCCTCGCCCAGGACGTCCCCGCCATCCTCGAATGCTGGTACCTCGGCCAGGAATGCGGCCAGGCCGTGGCCGAAGTCCTGTTCGGCGACTTCAACCCCGGCGGCAAATTGCCCATCACCATCCCGCGTTCCGTCGGCCACGTGCCCGCCTTCTACAATTACAAGCCCTCCGCCCGCCGCGGCTATCTGTTCGACGATGTCTCGCCCCTGTATGCCTTCGGCTTCGGCTTGAGCTACACGACTTTCAGCTTCAAAAATCTCCGGCTGGAAAAATCCACCATCCGCACCCGCGGCGCCACCCGCGCGCTCGTGGACGTCACCAACACCGGCAAGCGCTGCGGCACCGAAGTGGTGCAGATGTACATCCGCGACTGCGTCAGTTCCGTCACCCGGCCGGTCAAGGAATTGAAAGGGTTTCAGAAAATCGCCTTGCAGCCTGGCGAAACCCGCACCGTCGCCCTCGACATCCGCCCCGAATCGCTCGCGTTTTACGACGTGCACATGCGCTACACCGTCGAGCCCGGCGAGTTTGCGATCATGGTCGGCCATTCGTCCCGCGACGCCGATTTGCAGAAGGTAATTTTGACTGTCACCCCCTAATGCCGCCGCGAACTCCAGCCGCCGTCAGCCCGGAATCTCCCAAGGGTTCCCGTCCGCCGGTCCCTCCACCATGAATCCCGATTCGCAAAAGCTCTCGTTCTTCGAAAAGGCCGGTTACAGTTGCGGCGACTCCGCCGCCAACTTCGTCTTCATGACGATGATCCTCTTCCAGACGAGCTTTTACACGGATGTCTTTGGCCTCACGGCCGGCGCCGCCGCCGCCATCCTCCTCGGGCCGCGGTTGTGGGATGCTGTCGCCGATCCCATCGTGGGCATTCTCGCCGACCGCACCAAGTCGCGCTGGGGCAAGTTCCGCCCGTGGATCCTCGTCACCGCCATCCCTTGGGCCGTCGTCATGGTGCTTGCCTACACCACCCCCCGCGGCTGGTCCATGGGCGCCCTCATTGCTTACGCCGCCATCACTAACACGATGCTCATGTCCATCTACTCGATGAACAACATGCCCTACGCCGCCCTCGGCGGCGTCATGACCGGCGATATCCATGAGCGCGCCAAGTTGAATTCCTTCCGCTTCATAGCCGTCAACGCCGCCCAATTCATCGTCGGTGGTTTCACCCTCCCGCTCGTCGCCAAATTCTCCGCCGGTTCCGACCGCCAGCACGGCTGGCAGGTCACCATGGGCATCTGGGCCGTGCTCTGCCTCATCCTGTTCCTCATCACCTTTGCCACCACCCGCGAACGCATCCAGCCCATCTCCCGCGAAAAATCATCGCCCTTGGAGGATTTCAAGAACCTGCTGAAAAACAACCCGTGGAAGGTCATGTTCCTCATGACGATCGTCCATTTCACCATCCTCTCGTTCCGCGGCGGCGCGCTCTATAATTACTATCACCACTATGCCGACCGCGCTGCCATGTTCGACTTCGTGCAGCATCTCGGTCTGGTCGCCGCCCCGGATGCCCCCAAGGGCGGCCTCTTGGAATCGCTCGGCTACCTCGTCCACGGCACCCGGGCTGATCTTGCCCAATCCAACGTCGCCGACGTCTTCAACAGCCTCATCAACATGCTCGGCACCGGCGTTACCATCATCGTCATTTTCCTTTCCGCGCCGCTGGCCAGAATCTTCGGCAAAAAGGCCGTCGCCATCACCGGTTTCTCCCTCTCCACGCTCTCCGCCTTTGCCTTTTACCTCCTCAGCCCCACTAATGCCGTCGGCATGGTCGCCCTCACCGTCGTCGGGGCCATCTGCTATGCCCCCACCATTCCCCTGATCTGGGCCATTTACGCCGACGTGGCCGATTTCTCCGAATGGAAGACCGGCCACCGCTTCACCGGCATGGTCTTCGCCACCATCGGCTTCGGCCTCAAATCGGGTCTGGCCCTCGGCTCCGCCTCCTTTCTCTGGATCATGGCCGGATTCTTCAATTACGACACCAAGCTCCCCGATGCCCCCGCCGCCATTGCGGGCTACCGGGCTTGCAGCGGCATCGTCGTGGGCGTTTTGTTCGGCATCTGCTCGTTGCTGCTCTGCACCTACCAGTTGAACAAGCGCACCACCCTCCAGATGGCCAATGAACTGGCCGACCGCCGGCAAAAATTCAACAACCAAACCACTAGATCCCCATCATGAAAACCACCGCTTCTCTCCTGGGCCTGGCGCTCCTCGGCTGCCCGGCCGGTTTCCCGGCGGTCGCCCAAGACGCCGCCCCCGCCACCACGCTCAAGGACGCCTTCAAAAATGATTTTCTCATCGGCGCCGCCGTCAACCAGTCCCAGTTCGAGGGCCGGGACGCCCGCGGCGTGCCCATCATCCAGGCCCAGTTCAATTCCATTTCCCCGGAGAACGTCCTTAAATGGGAATCCGTCCACCCCCGTCCCGGCGAATACGATTTCACCGCCGCCGACCGCTACGTCCAGTTCGGCGAGTCGAACCACATGTACATCATCGGCCACACGCTCGTCTGGCATAACCAGACCCCGCGCTGGGTGTTCGAGGATGAACACGGCCAACCTGTCACCCGCGACGTCCTGCTGGCCCGCCTGCACGACCACATCGCCACCGTCGTGGGCCGTTACCGGGGCCGCATCCAGGGCTGGGACGTGGTCAACGAGGCGCTGAACGAAGACGGCACCCTGCGCGATTCCCCCTGGCACCGGATCATCGGGGATGATTACCTCGAAAAAGCGTTCCAGTTCGCGCATGAAGCCGATCCGCAGGCCCGGCTGCATTACAATGATTATTCCCTCGAAAACCGCCCCAAGCGCGACGGCGCCATTGCGCTCATCAAGAAACTCCAGGCTGCGGGCATCCGGGTTGATTGCGTCGGCCTTCAGGACCACGTCAAAATGGACTGGCCCACCCCCGGGGAGCTGGATCGAACCATCTCCGTCTTTGCCAAACTCGGCGTCAAAGTGATGATCACCGAACTGGATGTGGACGTGGTGCCCAAGACCCAGCAGAATCGCACGGCCGATATCGTCCAGAACGCCCGGGCGACCGCCGGGGAGGACGCATTTGCCCACGGCCTGCCGGAAGCCCAACAGCAGGAGTTGGCGCGGCGTTACGCCGAATTGTTCCAGGTCTATGTCCAGCATCGCCGGGATATCTCCCGTGTGACTTTCTGGGGCGTCACCGATGGCGATTCGTGGCTAAATGGTCCCGGTCGAGTCAATTACCCGCTGCTTTTCGACCGATCCGGCCAGCCCAAACCCGCCTTTCGAGCCGTCGTGGCCCAGGCCAAATAATTCTTTGCGGATGAATACGCTGGACAAAAGTCCGTGTCGGCAATATAGTTCGAGGCAAGAACAAATCCCATCAGCAGTGCAATGCGCAAAATTGACCTCAACGATTTTCGCGTCGCGACGAGCGAGACCGCCCGTGATATTAATCGCCGCCTCGTCCTGAACCTCATCCGCCGCCACCAGCCCATTTCCCGGGCCGATCTCTCCCGCGAGTCCGGCCTCCAGCGCAGCACCGTCTCCGCCATCGCCGGCGAGCTTATTTCCGAGCGTTGGATTGCCGAGGGCAGCCCCGGCGACGCCCCGCGCGGCCGCAAACCGACTTCCCTGCACCTGAATTCGAGCCGCGCCGGCGTCTTCGGCATCAACCTCCGGCCCTTTGTCACCAACATGGTGCTGGCCGACTTGGACGGGCGCTTCCTGGTCCAGGAAACCCTCCCCACGCCGCTGGCCCCGGATCAATTTGTCGAACTGGTCGGCGGCCGCATCTGCGAGCTCATGCAGCAGTATCCGGATATGTCGTATGAGGGCGTGGGCGTCAGCCTGCCCGGCCGCATTGACTTGTCGTCCCAGCGGTTTGTCTTCGCCCCGAACCTCGGGTGGAAACGGGAGGACCTCAAGCAGCAACTCGAACAGGCCACCGGCATCCCCGCTGAACTGGAAAATGAGGCCAACGTCTGCGCCCTGTCCGAATTCTGGTTCGGCAAGCGGACCGATGGCGTTCGCAACCTCATTGCCGTGGCGGTCTCCGAAGGCATCGGCGTGGGCATGGTGCTCAACGGCGAGTTGGTCCGCGGGCCCTCCGGCCTGGCCGGCGAATTCGGCCACGTTTCCTTGCTGGAAGACGGCCCGCTCTGCGCCTGCGGCAACCGCGGTTGCTGGGAAGTCTATGCCTCCAATTCCGCCGCCGTCCGCTGTTACAACGAGCTCGTGGCCCAAGACGGCTCCGCCCACAACGGCCACAACACGGTCGCCATCAAGGATTTCGATGAGCTGGTTCAACTCGCTGAACTCGGCAACCCCAGGGCCGGCGAGGCCATTGACCAAATGGCCCAGCGGTTGGGGGAGGGGATGTCCATGCTCGTCACCGGCTTGGCGCCGGATTTGATCGTGGTCGTCGGCGAAATCACACGCCTCTGGCAGCGGGTCGAACCCATTGTCAGCGAGGAGATTCGCCGCCGCTCGTTCACCCATGCCCTCACGCGCGTGATTGCCAGCGGGCCCGCCCCGTTGCCCCGCTTGCGCGGCATCATTGCCCTCGTCCTCCAAAAGCGCTTTGGCTCCCCGGCCATCTCTTAAATATGTATAATTTGTTTTAATCTCAAACTTATTATGATTAAACAGAATCAGATTAGCGAATCCTACGGATGCCGCCCGCCGGCCGCCGGTGCCGCCGGCGCTGGCCAGGACGAGCGCGATCCCTGGCGCAAGGTGGGGCGGAGCATTGCCTACATGATCGAGCACATCAACCAGCCCCTGCAAGTGTCCACCCTTGCGGCCCTGGTCAATGTCTCGCCCTCGCACTTTTTCGCCCTCTTCAAGCAACAGACCGGCAGCCCGCCCATGGATTATTTCACACGCCTGCGCATGCGGCACGCCTGCCGGCTCCTCGGTTCCACCGGGGCCAGCGTCAAGGAGGTTGCCGCCGCCCTCGGCTATGATGACCCGTTTTATTTCTCCCGCGTCTTCAAGGCGGTCATCAACGTGCCGCCCAGCCGCTATCGCGGCGCCTGTTCCAACCGCCTCGAGCCGCTGGAACCGGCCGCGCCCCCGCGCGACCTGGACCGTGGAGCCTTGGCTCCCGCCTGAAGTTCCTTTGCACCAACGGCCTGCCGGTGAGAAAATTGGATGATGACAGCGACGCCCGCCCACACCGCCTGCGACAGCATGAAACTCAAGCCACAACCTGCTTTCGGAACCGGTCACGCCGCCCGCATCGCCCTGGCCGGGCTTTGTCTGCTCGCCCTGGCTGGCCGTGCCCAGTCCATCAGCTACGTGGTGGACCAGTTCAACCCCGCCGGGGCCGACGGCTTCAGCTACAGCGCCGGCCAGATCGGCGACGTCTGGTTCAACTGGTTCGGCTCGGGCTTCCAATCCCTTGCCTGGGATGCCACGAGCGACGCCAGCAACAACCCCAATTCCGGATCGCTCAAAATCAACGCCAATTTCACCGCCGCCGGCAATCAATTCGAAGTCTATGATGGCCTCGCCGGCATTAACCCTGCCCTGAACGGCTTGCTCTACACCAATTTTCAGTGCGATGTCCGCTTCGCCGGCGGGTCGGCCACCGTCACCAACGGCTCCGACGTCACCTTCGGCCATCTCCAGTTCGGCGTCATCACCGCCGGGGACGGCCAGGATTACTTTGGCGGCATTGACGTTCCCGCCAGCAATACCAACTGGGTGCATGTCAGCCTGCCCATCAGCGCCATCACCGATACCAACTTGATCGAGATCGGTGACGTCCTGATCCATATCTACGCCCCTTACTATGGCTCCGGGGCCACCTTGAGCGGAGCTTCCACCCTGTGGGTGGACAATATCCAGTTCACCGGCCCGCCGCTGGCTACGTCCGGCCAGTGTACCGTGGATTGGAGCGCCGTTTTTCAACGCATAGACGGTTTCGGCGCCTCTTCGGCGTGGCTCGGTACTTGGAACGCCGCCGAGGCCGACGTGTTTTTTTCCACAAACAACGGCATTCTCTATACCAATTACACGGGCGGTATCACGACTAACAATGGCATCGGCCTCTCGCTCCTGCGCAACCATATCGCCTACGCCAGTTCCACGTCCGCCACCGCGTTGCCCACAACCGTCGAAACCAATATCATGATAATGGCGCAGGCCCGCGGCGCCCGCGTTTGGAGCACGCCCTGGACTCCGGCCACCGGCTTCAAGAGCAACAAGAACGCCAACGGTGGCAGCTACCTTGGCAGCGGCAACAACGCCACCAACCTCGCCTACGCCAGCCAGCTCGCCAACTATGTCGCGAGCATGAAGAACAATTTCGGCATCAACCTTTACGCCATCTCGATTCAGAACGAGCCGGACGCCAATGTGACCACTTACGAAGCCTGCTATTGGAATTCCCAGCAAATCCATGACTTCGCCACCAACCTCTACAACGCCCTCGTCGCCGCCAACGTCGCCGCCACCAAAATCATGCTTCCCGAAAGCCAAAACTGGCAGGACTACTCCAACCTCGCCGTCAAGGCCATGAGCGACAGCGCCTCCAACTGCGTGGGCATCATTGCCGACCATAATTACGACGGCAACTACGGCCCGGCTTCCCTCGTCAAAAACAGCTACGGCAAGGCCCTGTGGGAAACCGAGGTCGCCATCCTCAGTGGCAGTGACAGCAGCATCACCAACGGCGTCTATTACGCCGGACGCATCCACGACTTCCTCACTATCGCCCATGTCAACGCCTGGCATTATTGGTGGCTCATCGCCGGTGGCACCGACAGCAACGAAGGGCTGATGGATCTCAACGCCACGCCCACCAAGCGCATGTTCGCCCTGGGCCAGTTCAGCCGCTTCGTGCGCCCCAATTTTTACCGCCTCGGGGTCACCAACAGCGGCCCGCTGCTCGTCAGCGCCTACAAGGATTCTCTTTCGCCCAATTTCGCGGTCGTCGCCATCAACTCCAGTGCGGTCACCGTCACCCAGGCCTTTAACCTCACGAACCTCACCGCCGTCTCCAGCGTCATTCCCTGGCTCACTACCAGCAACCTCTCGCTCGCCGCCCAGCCGCCCGTGAGCGTCACCAATCTCAATTTCACCTATGCGTTGCCCGCCTTGAGCATCGCCACCTTCGTCGGCCAGGCCACCACGAATCCACCGCCGGTCTTTGCGGCGGTCGCCAACCAGACCATCAATCCCGACTCCACCTTGGTGCTCACCGATTCCGCCACCGACGGCGCTTTGCCGCCGCCCACCCTTACTTACACCTTGCTCGCGGCTCCCACCAACGCGGCGGTGAACGCTGCCAGCGGAGTTATCACCTGGCGCCCGTTGCTGAGCCAGGCGAACACCACCAACTCTATTTCCGTACAGGTATCCGATAACGGCACGCCGGCTTTGACGGCCACCAATTCCTTCAGCGTCACCGTCAATCCCGTAACCCCGCCGACCGTGGCCGCCCAGTTGTCCGCCGGGGTGGTCAGTCTCACCGTGAACGGCGTCCCGGGACCGAACTATTCGCTGCTCGTTTCCAGCAACCTCACCACCTGGCAGGTGCTGTTCACCACCAACTCGCCCTTGTTGCCGCTTAGCTTGGCCCAATCCAACGCCGCGCCCGCGATGTTTTACCGCATCCAAATCGGTCCCTGAAACGCGCCGGGGCAGGTGTCTTTCACACGAAGACACGAAGGCGCGAAGGGAGGCAAAAAAGCGCATGGGAAAGTCAAACCTGCGCTACGCCGGCGTAACCCTCGTCTGCCAAGGAGGGCGGTGGCCGGGGTAGGCCGGTCTGGGCTGGCGGCGGGGCGCCAGGAACGGTTGGCATTATGCAGTTCCATAATGGACGGCCTGCAGGGTCGTCGGGGTCCATTTTAGCACGGCGTCGGGGTCTGTCATGTTAGCCGCTTACGCGAAAAGCGATTTTTTTACGATTTTTTGTTAGCCGCTAACCCTCCTTCGCTAAAGCTATGGAGGGCAGGCGGCGGGGCGGGCGATCCGGGATTACCAATTTAGAGACAAGGCGTGACGCGAATTTCGCCAATTCTCGCGAATTATTGGGGAGGGGCCAACGCGAAGGAAGAGGTGGGAGCGGAGAGGTTTACGACAAATTCTTCCCGCGGAAAGTCAGAGGAATCCGCCCCTGCTTCGCGGTAAAAACGATGGAATGCCTTGGCGTGATGGCACGTCCGCTCTACCATCGGGACGCAGAGCGAGCAACCGGAGTTGCCGGGCAGTTGCTCTCTGGTTTCCGCGAAAGAAAGCCCGATGAAATGTCAAAAGTGCAACAAGTCAGAACCGCCCCCTTTACTGCACATCTGAATGCAAGCGAGCAGGAACGGACGGAGCCGACGCGGAAACCAAAAACCAAAAAGAAAACATGCACAGAAAACGAACTGAACTAAGGCCTGACATCCGCTTTAATGGGTGAACCCTTTCTAAGCCGATTGATGCTATGAAAGAAAACGCACGACGTATAGGGTTGACCCCTTTCAGACGGTATTTTTCAATCGGTTGTTGACAGCAGTAGATTTTGCGTGGTTAATGTGGATGGACCTATGCCTCCGAACACTACAGAGCCGGAAGATAGAGAAGAGCAACAGCGAAACAGCGACATCGATCGTTACGAGCGATTGCAGCACGCTGCCGAACGTCAAATCAAGAGAATTGCCGATGCATATGAATTGCATTCGTCTCTGATCAAAACTGTAGTCGTTTCGACTTTCGGCCTAGCCACGGTTATTACGGCCCTCGTCGGCTTCGGTTTTTACCACAGCATGTCTGAATTCAAGCAAAGCCTTAGAGATAGTCTTGGCGCTGACCAGAAGCAGATGTCCCAACTGATAGATAACAGCCTGTCGTCCATGACAAACCGCATAGAGTCGGCCTTAACTTCTATGACAAACCGGATTGAAATAAGAATCAGGGACTCAGAAGGCAGGATTGACGAGGGAATAGATAGGAGATTTGACGACAAGAATATCGAGCCTTTGATCGAAGCGAAAGCTAAGGTTAAAGTGGATGAGGTGACGGAGAAAACGATTGTGACCTCAATTCATCAACATATAGACCCTCAAATTAGTCTTCTAACTAACGAACTGGCTGTTGTTCAGTCTGGTGTCAATGAAGCACTTTTATCCGGGGCAAATGCGTCGAACATAACTGAGACGGTAATGACTATTCTCCGGGCTGAGAACGACGAGAGGGCTGCGTTCTTCGAAATACATAACATGACAGTAGTGGGAACAAACCGGTACCAAACGGTTCTTTCCGAGGCGGAATACTCTGCTTTACAACAGGCCGTTAATGTGGCGGCGTCGTTGAGCACAGCGCAGCCGGACTGGAAAATGTTCGGGCTTGACCCCAATACTAACAGCCTGACCGACCTCTCAAATTATTTTTGGCGTCGGTCTGATTCCACCATGCGCATCATGTTATTGCAGAGAATTCAACAGGAGGAGCGGTTCCCACGAGATTCAAAGCTAGCATTTTATAGGACTATACTGCCAAGTATAAACAGCCTCAGAGTATTGGCGAAACTCTGCCAGATCCTTGGAACCGAGTCGGGAAATCAGATGAACGTATATGGTTTTCCGGCGTATGAAACGTGGCTGGACATGGAACTGCGAAACATTTTGGTGACCAACTTTCCGGCAGTGACGCGTACGAACCAACAAATCGCTAGTGCTGCCATTTGTCGAGCAATGACTTGTCAATCCATGAGCAACAGCCTGTTTGCAGCCAAATATTATGAGGTTGGACTGAAGGCCGAGCCAACGAATGCAGACCTGCTGAATGGTTATGCGTGGCTGCTTGCGACCTCGACAGACGACTCGGTCAGAGACGGCGCTAAAGCTGTTAAACTTGCGAACAGGGCGTGCGAGTTGAGCGGTTGGAAGCAGTGGAACATGGTCGGGACCCTGGCGGCAGCATATGCTGAACATGGCGAATTCGACAAGGCGACGAATTACGAAAGTAAGGCGATTAGTATGCCAGGAATAGACCCATTGTTAGTCGGGGATGAGAAGCGACGCTTGGAGACATTTAAGTCGCACAAGGCAACACACGAGATGCCGGAGGACATCGTTAATGGTTTTCGCTAAATTGCCCGTGCGAACCGGAGTGATAGGTGACAAACAAACCGGGGTGTAAAAGGGGGGCAACCCTATACATTGTTCGGAAACGGCGCAAACCGTTGATTGGTGTGAAAAAATGGCTCAGCCACGGAACTGCTGGCTGGGTATCCGTCTCCCAAAATTCGCGTCAATTCCCGAAATTTGCGTCGAAATTCCACTATCCATCAATACCTTACGCATTTCTCGCGGAAGGGGTCACCCTTAATTTGGTTCGTTTTCTCGGCATGATTTTTTGGTTTTTGGTTTCCGCGTCGGCTCCGTCCGGTTTCTCGATTCCACCCGAATGGAAGCCATCCTCCTCCGCCGGGGGCTACGGAGGGCAGGCCCCTCCTCCGCACGGCTGCTGCGGAGGGCAGGCCCCTCCTCCGCACGGCGGCTACGGAGGGCTGGCTGTTCCCTTCCGCATGGCCCGGAATTGAATGATTGGGGGAATGAAGATGGTGATGGGCCAATTCAACGCTTACAGCGTAGGGGGAAATTTTGTGGGGTTCGTTACCCAGCGTAGCCGCTCCGTAGTCGCGGCAACGCTGGGCTGGATGATTCAATCCCTCCGGGATAGGTTTGAATGGCGTCGGCGCTTGCAAGCATTTGAGGCGGTTGGCTGGTGGGACGAAACATTCCCAGCGGGCATTTCCGGCACCGCCTGCCGGGGTGCGGGAAAACTGGGGGCGGTTACCGGGGGTGGCGCTCCCGATGGTCGCTTACCCCCGGCTAAGTTCCGGAACGCCTCCGGCGTTCAGGGGGTGATGCGTTCGGGTTGCGCGGGTGGCTGGCGCGCGACTCCGGCGCGGGTGGTTGTGGTGATTCCCGGCGGGGTCGGCGGGTTTGCCGTGCTCTCACGAGTCACGGCCACACACTCACTTTCGCTTGGAGGAACGCAAGGCGGCCTCAAGCTGTCGCAGGTCTTTGGGCAATTCAGCGGTCCAAAACATACGCTGGCCGGGTTTTTCGGGGTGTTCGAGGGTGAGGACTTCGGCGTGCAGGGCTTGACGCGGGAACTCAATGGATCGGTTGGCAGGATCTTGTCCGTGCCAGGACGGATTATACGTGCGGTCACCAATCAAGGGGTGTCCGGCGTGGGCCGCTTGAACGCGGATTTGATGTTTTCGACCGGTCTCCAGCCGGAGCCGCAATTTGGTGACGAAGCTTTTGCCATCGGCGAGTGGATACTCCGCAATGACTTCGTAATGCGTGATGGCTTCCTGAGCCTCGCCGCCAGGGGCTTTCGCATTGGTTGAAGAAAGCACATGCTGACGCAGTTCGTCCCGGCTCAATTGCAGCCATTGCCGCCAAGTGCCGGTGGGGGGGGCCAGACGTCCTTCCACGAACGCCACATATTCCCGCCGCATGGTGTGCGCCTTTAATTGCTCGATGAGGTGGTTGCGCGCGGCGGAGTTGGTGGCGATGCAAAAGACGCCGCTGGTATCCCGGTCGAGGCGATGCACCGCCAGGGCTTGGAGCTTGCGATAGCTGGGCGGCAACGATTTTCCGGCGACGCCGCGGGTCTGGGCTTTCAGTCTTCCCGCCAGAAAATCGGCGAGAATTCCGAGCGCGGAAACATCGCAATTTGGCGCCGGCACGGAGATGATGCCGGCTCCCTTGTTGACGATGGCAAGGGCTGAATCCAGGTAAAGCAACGAAACCCGCGGATGAATCTGCCAGCCGGAACCGCAATCCAGGGTGGTGGCATGGCGACCGTCCAGTTCCAGCGTATCGCCCGGGTCGGTGAGGAGTTGATGCGGTTTGCGGATGACGCTGCCGCTGACGCTGACCCGCCCCGCCACAATCCATTGCTTGGCGCGGCCTTTCGGCGTGTCGGGATACTTTCGCAACAACCAATCCAACAGCGGGCTGACCTTAGGTATATCCATTTTTTAGCAGTGGCCTTTTCCGGCGTGAACCGGGTTTCCACTCTTGCACATGCCCCGGGCGTTTTGTCCAGGAACGTGAGACTGGACTTGACGCTGGCAGTGAATTGAAAACGGCGGAGGCCGACGCCGTCGGAATAACGCTTTGCCTGTTGAAGCGATTGTGCGTCGAGAATCTGACAGCGGCAATCTGTCTTCAAGTTTTACCAAACAAAGGACGATACCCGAGAAATCGGTGCGGGTAAACAAATAAGCTAAATGGACGGCCTGCGGGGTCGTCGAGATCCATTTTAGCACGGCGGCGGGGTCGGTCAGGAGTGGAGGTTTTTGCAAACGATATGGGAAAAATGTTGCCGGACAGGCGGGGGGCGATAAACTGCGAGCGGTTTTGAGGCAAGATCGCCGGGGGCACTGCCGGGGAAGGGGGGCTGAACGAAACTGAACGAGACTCAAATGCTCAAACGTCATCTTACGCTCTACGCCGCGTTGTGGAAGAACTCGGTGACGCGTGAAATGTCGTTCAAGGGCAACTTTATTCTCTGGATCGTGGTGGAGCTGCTCTGGTTTGCCCTGCAACTCTGCTTCGTGAAGGTCATTTTTTCCCAGACTCAATCCGTTGGCACCTGGACCCAGTGGCAGATGGTGCTGCTGGTCGGCGCGAGCAATTTCATCCAGCAGCTCTACCAGGGTTTTTTTCTGACCAACTGCACGAACCTGTCGGAACTGGTCCGGACGGGGCGGATGGATTTTCTATTGCTGTTGCCGGTGAACACCCGCTTTCTGGTCTCGCTGCGGGTGGTGGATCTGGGGGCCTTTGTCAACGCGCTATTCGGGCTGTGCGTGATGATCTTTGCGGCGGCCAAGCTGAATTTGCATCCCAGCGCGGCGCAACTGATGGGTTTTGGGGCGTTGTGCGTCGTGGGCGTCCTGATTCATTATTGCCTCATGTTCATCCTGGCCGTCGTTTGTTTCTGGACGGTTCGGGCGCAGGGGATTGTCTGGGGCTACTACAATCTGTTTAACATCGCGCGGATGCCGGATGAGGCGTTCACCGGGGCATTCAAGGCCGTCTTCTCGTTTGCTTTGCCGGTGCTGTTGGTGAGCAATGTGCCCGTGCGGATGCTGGCGAAAACCATTGATGCTCCAACCGCCTGGCTTACGCTTATTGGCATCGGATTGGTCTGGGCGGTAATCTCGGAATGGTTTTGGCGGTATTCGTTGCGGCACTATACCAGCGCGAGTTCGTGAGCCGGAATCATGCGGTTGAATGAATTAACCACAGATGGACCCAGCGCGGCTGGCGCCGCAACCGCAGAGGATGGAAGATAGAGGATCGAGGATGGGAAAAAAGGCGTTTTGCGCTCGCACAAAAATCTTTGCCGAGATTGCGTGAACTTTCACTATTGTAGTACAGAAACGGAAACACTTCAGAACTCGGAAAAAACCTGCGTGCGAATCAGTTCCTAACCGCGCGCGTACCGGTTTATGGCGAGGAGCAGGCCGGCGCCCGCGAGAAAGGATAGCCAGGCGTCCGGTTCCGGTGCGGGCACGGGGGGGGTTCCGGGGACGATGTAATTGGCGGAAGCGGAGAGATTGTAGTTGTTGGGAAAGTTGGTGGTCACCATGACGTAACTGATCTGCGCCAGGCTGCCGTCGGCGTTGGTGCCGCCGGGTGAAATTGAACCGAGGTTTGGGGCCATCAGATCCGGCTGCAAGCTGGAGCCGCTGTTAATCTGGATGCCGACACCGTACATGTTTTGCCCGGAATTCTCGAGGCACAATCCAGGGAAGTTGGGGATGACGCCCATGGTGCTGGCGAGGCCGGTGGCCAAGCTGATTTGGAACAAATCCGTGTTCAAGGCGCTGGTGCCACCATCTGTGTCGTAGAGGTTGCCATCCGCCGCAAAGCGGATGTTCTGACCCGCACCGTTGAGGAGGCTGTTGTTGAAGGCGCCCACCAAGGTAGTCTGGCCGTTGGCGGCGTTGACCGTGTAAAGCGCACTCTGGGAAGCGCCGTAAAGCGTTCCATTCGGGCCGATAGCCAGAGACTCAATGCCCGAAACGCTGAAGGGAACGCTGGCCAGAATGGACCCGTTGGCGGGGTTCAGCGTGATCAGGGAAGTGGAATTGTTGATGGCATACAAAGTTCCGTCCGGCGCGGCTGCGATGTCGTTAAACAGCGTTCCGCCCTCGTCCGCGATCTCGGTAAAGCTGCCGGTAGCCAGATTGATCGTGCCAAAGAGATTATCGGACTGGTTGAATTCCAACGCATAAGCCTGCTGGGCTGTGGCCGAGATGCGGAACATCATCAGCCCCGCCACCATGAGGTAAAAAGCCATTCTGGCGGCGGAGCCGATGATGTGTGTCCGTGGGGTTTCTTTGACTGAGAGTAAGAAAAAACGATTTGGGCCCGGTTGAGCAGGCGCAATTCCCCAGTTGGCACAGCAGTTGTTCATCTTCTGATTGAGTGCTTTATGCCGATGGCTTGTTCCTTCTGAGAACAAAATTCTGATTATCGGTCGAAAGCGAGACAAGCTTAAGCAGTTTTTCGCCCAGTTTATAGAAGAATTTTTGCCCAGATGCACAAACTGTTGATAATGTGGAAGATTCAATACAAAACAGTCCGGTGCACTTGACTCATTCAGTTGCGGTTTAATGTCTTAAATGAGGGTCATAGTGTCCTGAAAGTGTCCAATTTGTGGGGATTTCGGGGGGATCGCTTCGCGCCATTCTCGAGGAAGGATAGATTTTTATTTTTTGCAGTTGACAAAAATGTGTTTGGCGTCACAATGACGACATATAAAGTCGTGTATTTAAGTCTTGGGGAGAAAATGAAAGGTTGTTCCCAGAGGTTTGGCGCGGCTTTTTAAGTGTAAGCACGACAGGTGGAGTCGTTTATAAAACAACAGCTGACCGTAGCCGACGGAAGCACAAAGAAAAATGAAAACAAAGGTTAACTTGAAACTGATTGCCGGTGTCGCCGGGCTGAATTTCACGTTCAGCACGCTGGCGGCGGGCGACTCGGCTGTGCCCGACTCGGCGGCGAACACCACCACGCCGGGCGGGGCGACCACCGTTGCGCCGGCGGCGAACGTGACGGTAGGGAACGCATCCCCCGCCAGTGCCGCCGAAGTGGAAGAGCTGAAGAAGCAAATTGACGAACTGGATCAGAAGATCCGGATTTTGGAGCGGGAGCGGGAGATAGATCAGGACAACGCGGCGGAGATCGTGAAGAGTCAGCCCAAAATCATCATGGGGCCGGGGGGCTTCAGCATGAGCACAGCGGATTCGAACTTCGTGGCGGAATTGCACGGCGTATTGCAATGGGACAGCCGGTCGTTCTTCCAAGACGGGGGCAACAATGGGACGGATGGTTTTCTGCTGCGGCGAGCGCGGCCGATTTTCTCCGGCACGGTGTTTCACGACTTTGATTTTAATTTCACTCCGGATTTTGGCGGCAGCACGGTGCAGGTGGTGGATGCGTATATGAACTACCGTTACAATTCCGCCTTCCAGTTGGAAGCGGGTAAATTCAAGGCGCCGGTGGGGTTGGAGGCGTTGGTGGCGGACCGGGACACGTTGTTCAACGAACGCTCGCTGGCGACGGATCTGGTGCCGAACCGGGATCTGGGCGCGATGTTGCACGGGAACGTGATGGGCGGGGCGATCAGCTATGGGATTGGGGTGTTCGACGGGGCGACGGACTATAACGGGACGACGGTGAATTCGCCGTTTGAGGATGACAAGGCCTTTGAAGGGCGGATGTTTTTCCAGCCGTGGATCAACACGGGGGTCAATGCGCTGCGGGGGCTGGGGTTTGGCGTGGCGGGGACGTACATGGACAACCATCCGGCGACGAATTCTGCGACGGGCCTGACGCCCGGGTACACCACGGACGGGCAGCAGAAGTTTTTCTCCTACAACGCGGGCGTAAATGCCGCCGGCGCCGCGTGGCGCATTTCGCCGCAGGTGTATTACTACTACGGGCCGCTGGGAATACTGGGAGAATACGTCATATCGGACCAGCAAGTGGCCTCGGCGACGAAATCGGCAGACTTGGACAACACGGCTTGGGAGGTCACCGGAAGCTGGGTGCTGACGGGAGAGGACGCGTCGTACAACGGCGTGACGCCGCGGCATCCCTTTGATCCCCGGAATGGGGACTGGGGGGCCTGGCAATTGGTGGCCCGGTATGCGGGGTTGAATGTGGACAGCAAGGCCTTCGACGACGGCTTTGCCAGTTCGACGAAGAGCGCGGATGGCGCCAACGCCTGGTCGGTGGGTTTGAACTGGTATCTGAATCGGAACGTGCGCGCGGACTTGAGTTTTACGCACACGGTTTTCAGTGGATTTACGGGCAAGGCGGCTCCGGGGGTGGTGCCGGCCCAGGCGGAGAATGTGCTGTTCTCGCGCATCCAACTGGCGTTTTAAAAGGGGGATGAATTTAGCCATGAAATTGTTTCCACAAATCCTGCTGGCGGGGGCGCTGGCCGTTTCCGCGGGCGCGCGGGAAATCAACCTGCTGAACGTCTCGTACGATCCGACGCGCGAGCTGTACAGCGAGTACAATGCGGCCTTTGCGAAATATTGGGCGGCGAAGACGGGCGACACGTTGGTGATTTCCCAATCGCACGGCGGCTCGGGCAAGCAGGCGCAAGCGGTGATCAACGGCTTGGAGGGGGACGTGGTGACGCTGGCCCTGGCCTACGACATTGACGCCATTGCGGAGCAGGGCAGATTGCTGCCGGCGACCTGGCGGACGCGGCTGCCCAATGACAGCACGCCGTACACCTCGACGATTGTGTTCCTGGTCCGCAAGGGCAATCCCAAGGGGATCAAGGACTGGGACGACTTGGTGAAGCCGGGGCTGGCGGTGGTGGTGGCCAATCCGAAGACGTCCGGCGGGGCGCGCTGGGCGTATCTGGCGGCCTACGCGGACGCCCTGGAAAAGCACCACCACGAGGACGCGGCGGCGCGGGAGTTCATCCGGAAGCTTTACAAAAACGTGCCGGTGCTGGATTCGGGCGCGCGCGGCTCGACCGTGACCTTTGCGAAGAACGGCATTGGGGACGTGCTGCTGGCGTGGGAGAACGAGGCGCACCTGGCGCTCAAGGAATTTGACGGGGGGCAGTTTGAAATCGTCACGCCGCCGTTGAGCATTCTCGCCGAGCCGCCCGTGGCGCTGGTGGACAAAAATGCGCGGCGCCATCATACGACCGAGGTGGCCAATGAATATTTGAAACACCTCTATTCGGACGAAGGCCAGGAGATCGCCGCGAAGAATTTTTACCGCCCGCGCAATTCCGAAATTGCGGCAAAATACGCCGGCAATTTCGCGCCGCTGAAATTGGTGACCATTGACAGCGAATTTGGCGGCTGGGCCAACGCACAAAAAACACACTTCGCCGACGGCGGGGTTTTTGACCAGATTTACCAACATTAAAACCATTACCCATTTATGACGATTATTGGAACACCCGCCCGTGTGGCAGCGCCCGAGCGGCGCGAACGCAGACGCTCCCTGGGGGAATTGCTGGCGCCCTTGGAACAGATCGCCGCCAGCTCGCCCAATCTGGTGGTCAATCACGAAGCCCGCTTTGAGGCGAACGGGGAGGGCTATGAATTGCCGCGTTATTTATTCGTGGGCCCGCGCGGGGGCGACACGCCGATTCGCGTTGGGATTTTTGCGGGAATTCACGGCGACGAACCGGAAGGGGTGCATGCGCTGGTCCAGTTCATCCAGTTGCTGGAACGGAAGCCGGAACTGGCCAAGGGGTATTACCTGTCGTTTTACCCGGTCTGCAATCCCACGGGATTCGAGGACGGAACGCGGCTGTCGCGCTCCGGGAAGGACCTGAACCGCGAGTTTTGGAAGCACACCGGGGAACCGGAAGTGCGGTTGTTGCAGGCGGACCTGCTGTCGCGTTCGTTCCAAGGGCTCATTGCGCTGCACACCGATGACACGAGCAGCGGCTTCTACGGGATTGTGCGGGGGGCAACGCTGACGAAGCATTTGCTGGAGCCGGCGCTGGCGGCGGCGGAAAAATTTTTGCCCCGCGACGAGCGTCCGGTCATAGACGGTTTCAACGCCCGCAACGGCATCATCCGCGATTGCTACGAAGGGATTTTATCCGCGCCGCCCCGGGTGCGTCCGCGGCCGTTTGAGATCATTCTGGAGACTCCGAGCGCGCCGCCGGAGTTTTTGAAGGAACTGGCGTTTGTCGCCGCGCTGCAGACGATTTTGGTCGAATACAACAAGTTCATGGCTTACGCTCCGAACCTGTAATTGTGGCGCTGAAACGCAATCGGACCAGAAAACTGCGGGTTCTGCCGGGCTTCAAAATGACGCTCGGGTTCACGCTGTTTTATCTTGGGCTCATCGTGCTCATCCCGTTGTCGGCGGTGTTTTGGAAGACGAGTTCGCTGACCTGGAGCGAGTTCTGGCACACGGTGACGATGCCGGCGGCGATGGCGTCGTACCGGCTCACGTTCGGGGCGTCGTTTTTGGCGGCGCTGGTGAATGCTTGCTTCGGGTTTGTGGTGACGTGGGTGCTGGTGCGCTACCAATTTTTCGGAAAACGGCTGGTGGATGCGCTGGTGGACCTGCCGTTTGCGCTGCCGACGGCGGTGGCCGGCATCACGCTGGCCACGCTTTATGCGAAGGCGGGCTGGCTCGGGCGCTGGCTGGAGCCGCTGGGGATCAAGGTGGCGAACGGACAACTCGGCGTGTTCGTGGCCTTAACGTTCATCGGCCTGCCGTTTATCGTGCGCACGGTGCAGCCAATTTTGGAAGACCTGGACCCGGAACTGGAAGAGGCGGCGGCCAGTCTGGGAGCCAACCGGTGGCAGGTGTTTTGGCGGGTGATCCTGCCGATGCTGGCGCCCGCGCTGCTGACGGGCTTTACGCTGGCGTTTGCGCGCGCGCTGGGCGAGTACGGGTCGGTCATTTTTATTGCCGGCAATATCCCCCTCCATACGCAAATCACCCCGGTGGTGATCATGGGCGAACTGGACATGTTCGACTATGCGAAAGGCACGGCCATCGCCGTGGTGATGCTGGTGATATCCTTCGTGCTGTTGCTGAGTGTCAATGTCCTGCAGTGGTGGACCAACCGCCATAACACCACCAATCTGGCATGACTCCCGCCGCCACCACCTTGCAGGTGCCGCGCCGCGCGGCCATTCGCCGCTCGACGAGCGAGCCGCCGCTGGTGCGCCGGTTGCTGATTGGCGTGGCGCTCGCTTTTTTGAGCCTGTTTCTGTTTCTGCCGCTGGTGTCGGTGTTCATGCAGGCGTTTGCCAAAGGCGCGGGTTTCTATTTGCACGCGATCAGCGACCCGCTGGCGATGAGCGCGATCAAGCTGACGCTGATTACGGCGGCCATCGCCGTGCCCTTGAATTGTGTATTCGGGGTTTGCGCCGCCTGGGCGATTGCCAAGTTCGATTTTCACGGGAAGAACGTCCTGCTCACCCTGATTGACCTGCCGTTTTCGGTTTCGCCGGTGATCGCGGGGCTGAGCTACGTCCTGGTGTTTGGCGCGCAGGGCTGGCTGGGGCTGTATCTGAACGCCGAGCATCCGGCATTCCCCTGGCTGGCCGGCTGGTTGAACGAACACAACCTGGCGATTATTTTCGCGCCGCCGGGAATTGTGCTGGCGACCATCTTTGTGACGTTCCCGTTTGTGGCGCGCGAGTTGATTCCGCTAATGGAAGCGCAGGGGCGCACGGAAGAAGAGGCGGCGCGGGTGCTGGGGGCGAGCGGTTGGCAGACCTTCTGGCGGGTGACGTTGCCGAACATGAAATGGGGGCTGCTCTACGGGGTGATCCTGTGCAATGCGCGGGCGATGGGGGAGTTTGGCGCGGTGTCCGTGGTGAGCGGGAAAATCCGCGGCCAGACGAATACGATTCCGCTGCACATTGAAGCGCTGTATGATGACTACAACTTTACCGGCGCGTTCGCCGTGGCGTCGCTGCTGGCGCTGCTGGCGCTGGTGACGCTGGGGTTGAAAACGTGGGTGGAACACAAATACGCCAGCGGGACGGAGATGGAGAATTCGCGATGAGCGTCGAGGTTAAAAATTTAACGAAAAAATTTGGCAGCTTCACCGCGCTGGATCATGTCAGCCTCCGGGTGGAGTCGGGGGAGTTGGTGGCGCTCCTGGGTCCGTCCGGCTCCGGCAAGACGACGCTGCTGCGCGCGATTGCGGGGTTGGAATTTCCGGATCCGGGGGACGCGCAGGTGCTGTTTTATGGCGAGGACGTGACCAACATCCCGGCCAGCGAGCGCAAGGCCGGATTTGCGTTTCAGCACTACGCGTTGTTCCGCCATTTGAGCGTTTTCGAGAACATTGCATTCGGGTTGCGGGTGCGGCCGAAGGAGACGCGGCCGCCGGAGGCGGAGATCCGGGAGCGGGTGGAAAAGCTGCTGAAACTGATTCAGATGGAGCCGCTGGGCAAGCGGTTTCCCTCGCAGCTCTCAGGCGGCCAGCGGCAGCGGGTGGCGCTGGCGCGGGCGCTGGCGGTGGAGCCGAAGGTTTTGCTGCTGGACGAGCCGTTTGGCGCGCTGGACGCGAAAGTGCGCAAGGAATTGCGGCGCTGGCTGCGGCAATTGCATGATGAGATCCACATCACCACCCTGTTTGTGACGCACGACCAGGAGGAGGCGCTGGAAGTGGCCGACCGGGTGGCGATCTTGCGGGACGGGCGGATCGAACAGATCGGCACCCCGGACGAGATTTACGATCATCCGGCCTCGCCGTTCGTGTATGATTTTCTGGGCAATGTGAATTTGTTCAGCGGCCGGGTGAAGGATGGGGCGGTGGTGATTGGCGGGACGGAATTCGCGGCACCGGGAGCGGCCGGCGAGGCGGACACGGACGCGGTGGCATTTGTGCGTCCACACGACGTGCGGATCACCCGTGAATCCGGCGGGCCAAAGACGTTTCTGGCGCTCATCGTCCGCTGCAATGCGGCGGGGCCGGTGGCGAACTTGGAACTGGAGCGGGTGCAGGGCGGGGGGCATTTCGCGGCCCAGTTGAGCAAGGAGGAGTTTCAGCAACTGCAACCGAAGACGGGTGAACAAGTATTTGTGGAGTTGAAGAACGTGAAATTCTTCACGGAAGATTATTCGATTTGAACGGTTTCTGTCAGGCGCCGGGAGCAGCCGGGTTTCCGCGATAGTTTTGCAACAGGGCGAGCAGGTCGTGGACGGCGCGCTCCACTCCGACATAAACGGCGCGGCCAATAATGCTGTGGCCGATGTTGAGCTCCACCAGATGCGGCACGGACAAGAACACGGGCAGATTCTGGTAGTTCAAACCGTGGCCGGCGTTCACTTTGAGCCCGAGCGAATGGGCCTGCCGGGCGCCGCGGGCCAGACGCTGCAACTCGGTCCCGGCTTGCGGATAATGTTCCGCGAATTGGCCGGTGTGGAGTTCAATAAACTGGCTGCCCACGCGGGCGCTGGCGGCGATTTGACCTTCATCGGGCGAGATGAACAGGCTGACTTCGATGCCGGCGTCGTTCATCTTTTTGCGCGTCTCGGTCAAGGACTTTTCAGCGGCCAGGACATCCAGTCCGCCTTCGGTGGTCACCTCCAGCCGGCGTTCGGGGACAATGCAGACGATGTCCGGCTTTAGCTGGAGCGCGATGGCGACTATTTCCGGGGTGTTGGCCATTTCGAGGTTCAGGCGGGTTTTTATTTTCTCCCGCAAGGCCCGGACATCGCGGTCCTGGATGTGGCGGCGGTCTTCGCGCAAGTGCGCGGTAATGCCGTGTGCGCCCGCCGCTTCGCAGAGGAGGGCCGCGGCCACGGGGTCGGGTTCGCCAAAGCCGCGTCCGCGATACCGGGCTTCGCGGAGGGTGGCTACGTGATCAATGTTGACGCCGAGCTTGAGCATGAAATCAATGGGCTGGTGCCGGGGCGGGCAGGGAAATCGCCCGCGGGGATTGGGCGCCGATGGGCCGGCTGGAATGGGTGAACCCCGGGGGCATTCTTAAGTCACAGCCCGGGAAATTCGTTGCCTCCAGCCAGCTTGCCAGGGCGAACATCTCCGTGGCGGTGAAAATGCCGGGGGTTTTGCGGACGAAGGTCAATTCGGCCGGACCCGACTGACTGATCTGGGTCTCCGAAATCGCCATCTTGGCGCTGGATTTTTGCATCCACTTGAAGGCGGCGGAATGGCCGTCGAGCTGTTTATGACCGGTCATCATCAGGCCGAGCTGGAACACATGGAGCAACTGCGGCATCCGGTCCGCGGTGATTTCCCAATGATAAAGCACGAGATTATTCTGCGCCAGGGTGTGGAGCAATCCCGGGGGAAACGGGCGGCCGGTCGGCGGATTGGGGAAGGTTTCCCAAAAAAGGAACTGTCCCGCGGGTTCGGTCAAGGCCCGCAGATGGGGCGCCGCGAACGGCATCCCGGTGATGGCGAGATCGTTGGCGGCCAGCGAGGTGGCGAGGGGGCTCAAAAAATAATCGCGGGCATCCGCGGCGGTGATCGCGGGAGCCAATCGCGCGTCCGCCTGCGACAGAGCCCGGGCCGCATCCGGCACGGGGATCGCCGCAAAGGTTTGGAGCGGATATTGGGGCAGCGACCAGACAAAGAGCTGGTTGGGTGCGGGCGCGATTTGATAGGGCTGCGTCCAGGGCTGGGATTGGAACCAGGAAGCAAATCCCCGGACGGCGGTGAAACTGGTGAACGGTTCGTGGATCGTATTCGTGGGCACGCGCCACGGATCGAGGTTCCACCCGAGGTTTTGCGGGTAAAAGAATTTGCCGGCGACATAAAAGTGATCCGCCAGCGCGGTGATTTGAAATTGCGTTTCGGGCAGGGCCAGCGACTGGAGCACGGGATACCAGCGGGCCAGGAGCGGCCAATTGACATCCAAGTCAAACCATCCGGCCGGCGGTGCGGCGATCCTTTTTGCCAGGCGGTCGCCCAGCTTCAGGAGGGCGGGGTTGGAGTCAAAAATCAGCCAGCCGCCGGTGGACTTAAACGTGGCGGCGGCAAAGAAGGGCTTCAAGCCAGCTTCCCAAAGCTGGGCGCGCGGGGCCTCCAGGTTGATGGCGATGGCGGCTTCGGGTTGGCCGTTGGCGGCGGCGCGAATTTCGAGGAAGAACTCCGATTTTTGCAGATCGTCGAACAACGGGCGCAATTTTGCCGCGCCATTGGGCACGCTCGCGTTGAGATTGGTTTGCAGCCACCCGGACAGCCAATCAGCCAGCTTGGTGGCGGTCTGGGCGCGCAGCGCCAGGGCTTCGGGGGAGGTGAATTCGTTGGTGAAGGCGCGGGAATGCGGATCGGCGGAGATCTTTTGGGCGCCGGCAAAATGGATTTGCAGGATCAAATCCGGCTGGGGCAGCGCCGCCCGGGTTGCAAGCGTAAACAGCGAGACGCCAATGATGGCCAACAGGGTCTTCATCAGGTTGTTGTGCCAAAAATGGGCCGGATTGGCAATTTCAATTGGTGCATTCCCGTTACATTGTGAACCGGGCTGGGGGAGATTCCGGAGATGAAATCCGCCAGGCAGATTTCGAAAATGAAACGGGCGCAAATTCCGCATTGAATTTTTCCATCCAGAGCCTAAAATTTTCTCATGGAAGACTTAAGGTCATCGCAGTTGGCACAGTACATCCCGGTTTTGTTCCTGCTCGCCGTTGCGGTGGGTTTCGCGGGCGCGACGCTGGTGTCGTCGGTGCTGTTTGGCAAATGGGGCGGGCACTCCAAGGCCAAGGATGCCCCGTACGAATGCGGCAAGGAGCCCATTGGCGAGGGCTCGGCGCGGTTTTCGGTGAAGTTCTACCTGGTGGCGATGTTGTTCATCCTGTTCGATATTGAAGTGGTCTTCATGTATCCGTGGGCCGTGGTTTACCGCGACATGCTGGCGGAGCACGCCACGCGCAACCTGATTTTCGGCTCCATGATTTCGTTTATCGGCATCCTGTTTGCCGGCTACCTGTACGCTTTGAGCAAGAAGGCATTCGACTGGCGGTCGTGATTCGCCAGGGTCGGGGCACCCAAAGCCGGAACACATCGGTTCAACCACAGATGAACACAGATAAACGCAGATCAAACATTTGCCTCGTGGCTGTGGACGTGAGTCCACGGCAAACCGCTTATCCGTGTCCATCTGTGTCTATCTGTGGTTAAAGTCTGGTTCAACTGCATCACTACGGCACCAGGCACAATTTCAACATGGCTAAAATTAAATTCGGCACCTCCGGATGGCGCGAAATCATCGCCCGGGACTTCACCTTTGACAATGTCCGCCTGGCCACCCAGGGCATTGCGGATTATCTCACCACCGAGCGGCGCAAGCCCGGGTCGGCGATTGCCCAGCGGGAGCCCGTCGTGATTCTCGGGCACGACACGCGATTTTTGGGACGTCATTTTGCGCTGGCGGCGGCGGAAGTGCTGGCGGCCAACGGCATCGAGCCGCTGTTGTGCGACCGCGACACGCCCACGCCGGTCATCGCGCATACCATCCGGCACCGGAAGGCCATCGGCGGCATCAACCTGACGGCCAGCCACAACCCGGCCGAATACCAGGGGCTGAAATTCTCGACCTTCAACGGGGCGCCGGCCATTCCGGAAGTGACGAATCCCATTGAGGCGAATATCGTCAAACTGCAGGCGGCCAACTGGACCTTCAAGGCCGTGCCGTTTGGCACCTACACGTGCAAGACGTTTAATCCGCAACCGGATTATTTCAAGCAGTTGCAAAAGCTGGTGGATTTTGCCGCCTTGAAGAAAGCCAAGCTCAAGGTGGCGGTGGACATCAGCTATGGGACGGCGCACGGCTACCTGGATGTGCTGTTGGAGCAGGTGGGCGCCAAGGTCACGCTCTTTCACAATGATTTGAACCCGCTGTTTGGCGGGCATCATCCCGAACCCAACGCGGAGGGCATGGCGGACGCCGCCAAATTTGTCCGCAGCGGCAAGGCGCAAATCGGCCTCGGCACGGACGGGGACGCCGACCGCTTTGGGGTGGTGGACAAGGACGGCACCTGGCTGACGCCGAACCAGATTTTGGCGCTGGCATTGTATCATCTGAAGAAGAATCGCGGCTGGACCGGCGCCGTGGTGCGCACGGTGCCCACGAGCCACCAGGTGGATGCCGTGGCGGAATTGCTCGGCGTGAAAGTTTACGAAACACCGGTGGGTTTCAAATACATCGGCGCGCTGATGGAAAGCGAGCCGATCATCGTGGGCGGCGAGGAATCCGGCGGCTTGAGCGTGAAGGGCCATGTGCCGGAAAAGGACGGCATCCTGGCGTGCCTGCTGATGGCCGAACTGGTGGCCGTGGAAAAGAAGTCGCTGGGCCAGATCCTGAAAGAGCTCGCCAAGCAGACGGGGGAATTTTACACCGACCGCATCAATATATCGTTCGCGGCCGAGAAGAAGGACGCGCTGCTGGCGAAACTGGGCGGCGGCCTCCAGCAGATCGGGCCGTTCAAGGTGGAGAAATTCATCACCACGGACGGCTACAAGTTTCTGCTGCCGAACCGCGAGTGGGTGGCGTTCCGGGCCAGCGGCACGGAACCGCTGATCCGCTGTTACATCGAAGCGAAGACCAAGGCCAATCTGAAGAAGCTCCAATCCGCCTGCCGCGAGTTGCTGGCGGTGTGAGGGATCGGTTCGACATTGCAAGCGGATTTTGTTACCGGTAAGCGCATAATCATGAAGAACAAAACGCTGCCACTGGCGACCTGCGTCGCGGTGGTCTGGTTTCTCAGCAATCTTCCCATGCAAGCGCAACCGGGCGCGCCGGCTCCCGAGGCGGCCGGAAGCACGGGCACGTTGACGGCCGCGCTTTCCGTCGAGATCAAGCCGGGGCCGGTCCTGGAAGCCATGCAACGCGTGGCGGATTGGCAATTGGCGAATCCTTCCAAGCACAAGGCGACCGATTGGACGCAGGGGGCGGGCGACGCGGGCATGATGGCTTTGGCCGGTATTTCCCGGGACGCGAAATATCGCGAGGCGATGCGATCCATGGGGGAGACCAACGCGTGGCAACCGGGGCCGCGCAAGTATCACGCCGATGATTACTGCGTGGGCCAGACGTATGCGGAGCTTTATCTGCTGTATCGCGAGCCGAAGATGATCGCGCCGCTGCGGGAACGGTGCGATGCGATTCTGGCCAACCCGCCCGCGCAAGCGAGCCTGGATTTCTCCCAGCCGGGACACGGCCAGGAGAACTGGTCCTGGTGCGATGCGCTGTTCATGGGACCGCCCGCGTGGCTGCGACTGTATGCGGCGACCGGTGACGAGCGGTACCTGGACTTCGCGGTGACCCATTGGTGGCGCACGACGGATTTTCTGTACGATCAAGAGGACCATCTGTTTTTCCGGGACAGCACGTATTTCCACAAGACGGAAGCCAACGGAAAGAAGGTTTTTTGGGGCCGGGGCAACGGATGGGTGATGGGCGGGCTGGTGCGGGTGCTGGAATATCTGCCGATGAATCATCCGGCGCGGCCGCAGTTTGAGCGGCTGTTCAAGGACATGGCGGACAAGATCCTGACCTGCCAGCAACCGGATGGGTTGTGGCGCGCGAGCCTGCTGGATCCGGCCAGCTATCCGCTCAAAGAGACCAGCGGATCGGGCTTTTACACCTACGCGCTGGCGTGGGGCGTCAACCAGCGGTTGCTGGATCGCGCCCGGTTCGAGCCGGCGGTGCGCGGGGCGTGGACGGCGCTGGTGGGCTGCGTGGCGGCGGATGGGAAGCTGACCCATGTGCAACCGGTTGGCGCGGACCCGAAAAACTTTGCGGAGGATGCCACGGAAGTCTATGGCACCGGCGCGTTCCTGCTGGCGGGCAGCGAGGTTTACCGGCTGGCGGTGTTTGAACAGGCCAAGGCGAAAGCAATCGAGGTGGCGAATCCGGCAGATTTCTGGCGCGAGAGCGAGACGGTGGAGCTGGACCTGGGCGGCAAGCGGGCCGTGATGGATGGCGTGTCCGCCCGGATCCTGGATTCGCAGAGCTATCGCACGGCGGAGGGCGCGGACAAGCTGGTGTTCCAAGTGGACCTGGCGCCCGGGGAGACGCGGACGTTTTATGTGGTGGACGCGGAGGCGCTGGCGGCGGTGCCGCCGGCCATCGTGAAGACGTTTGCCCGTTACGTGCCGGAGCGGTATGACGATTTCGCGTGGGAGAGCGACCGCATTGCGCATCGCGCCTACGGGTTGGCGCTGATCCCGGTGGAGCACACGATCAGCAGCGCGCCGGATGTGTGGATCAAGAAGGACCGGCGGCTCATCGTGGATGTGATGTACGCCACGGGACATTATCACGACGACAACGGGGAGTTCATGGACGACTACCGCGTGGGGCACAGCCGGGGCTGCGGCGGGCTGGGCATCTGGGACGGCGGCAAGCTGTACACGTCGAGCAATTATCGCAACTGGAAGGTGATCACGACGGGACCGATCCGATCGGAGTTTGAGCTGACGTACGACGCGTGGGACGCGGGGCAGGGACGGATGGTCTCCGAGACGAAGCGCTACAGCATTGACGCGGGTTCGTGGTTCACCAAAGCGCAGAGCACTTTTGCCAGCGCCGACGGATCGCCGCTGACGATCGGGGTGGGCTTGGCGGAGCGGGCGTGTCCGACGAACCGGGAGGAGTTCGTGGCGCAGGATGAGGCCGAAGGCTGGATGAGCTACTGGCAGCCGGAAGACAAGCCGAAGGGCATCATCGGCGACGCGATCGTGCTGCCGCGGGGGGCAGTGCAGGCGTTCACCAACGACGAGCCAAACCTGCCGGAGGCGAAGCTGCACGCGATGGTGCCGCAGCCGACGCACGAGGGCTATCCGGCGATCCGGAACCGGCTGGCGATTGCGCAGGCGGAGGTGGGGAAGCCGTTCGAGTACTACTTCGGGGCGTGTTGGGATCGCAGCGGCGATTTCACGAACCACGTCCAATGGGAGGCGTACGTGAAGCGCTTCGCCGAACGGCGCGACGCGCCGTTGCGGGTGACGGCGGCGCAATAGGCCGGAAGCTCAATAGTGGACGAGCGAGCGGATGGGAAGGCCGGGCAGACGGTTGCGGCCATTCAGGAAGTTCAATTCGATGAGGAAGCCCGCCTCTTGGATCTTGCCGCCGAGTTTTTGAACCAAGGCGGCGGCGGCCGCGGCGGTGCCGCCGGTGGCCAGGAGGTCGTCAATGAGCAACACGCGCGCGCCCGGTTTGAGGGCGTCGGTGTGCATGGCCACGGTGGCGGTGCCGTATTCGAGGGCGTATTCCTGTTCGATGGTGGTGAAGGGAAGCTTGCCTTTTTTGCGGACGGGGACGAAGCCGGCGCCCAGTTTTTTGGCGGCGGCGGCGGCAAAAATGAAACCGCGGGCGTCAATGCCGACGATGGCATCTATGCTGCCGGGGGAAAAACGCTCGGTGAGGAGGTCAATCGCGCCGGAGAACAGGCGGGCGTCGGCGAGGACGGGGGTGATGTCTTTGAATTGGATGCCCGGCTTGGGGAAATCCGGGATGTTGCGGATGGCGGCCTGGAGTTCAGCCGACGTGACGGAGTTGAGCATGAATGATGGTTGGGGATGGGTTTAAAATTCCTTCGATTTCGTCTTTTCGAGCCGCTCGATCATTTTGCGGAGCTTGCGCAGGGCGAGGTTTTGGATCTGGCGGACGCGCTCGCGGGTGACGCCGAATTTTTCGCCGACCTCTTCGAGGGTCTTTTCCGAACCGCCATCAAGGCCGAAGCGGTAGCGGAGGATGGTGGCTTCCCGGTCGTCCAAGTGCTTGACCATGTCTTGGAGCATGTTCACGACGGTCTTGTCCTCGAGTTCGTCGTAGGGGTTCACGGCGCGCTCGTCCTCGACGATTTCGGAGAAATTATTGGAATCGTCGTCGCCCACGGGGGCATCCAAGGAGGCGGGGCGAATGGAGGCGGTGCGCATCTGGGAGATGCGGGCGGCGGTGGTGCCGAGCTCGGCGGCCAATTCCTCATCGGTGGGTTCGCGGCCCAGATCTTCCTGCAACTTCAAGGAAGTGCGGCGCATGCGGGAGATCTTGTCCACCAAATGGACCGGCAGGCGGATGGTCTTGGACTGGTTGGCGAGCGCGCGCTTGATGGACTGTTTAATCCACCAGGAACCGTACGTGGAGAGCTTGCCGCCTTTTTTGGGGTCAAAACGCTCGACGGCCTTCATCAGGCCGATGTTGCCCTCGCTGATGAGATCGAGGAGCGGGAGGCCGATGCCTTCATAATCGCGGGCGATTTTCACGACCAGGCGGAGATTGGCCTTAATCATGTGTTCGCGGGCTTTTTTGTCGCCCTTCTTGATGCGGGCGGCGAGCTCGACTTCCTCTTGCGGGGTGAGGAGCTTGACCTGGCCGATTTCGCGGAGGTAAAGGCGGATGGAGGTATCGCCGTCGTGGCGCTCGGTTTCGCGGCGGAGGAATTGGGTGGTATCGCCCTCAGACTGCTTGGGACTGGACAGTTCGGCGGCGGGAGTGGGTTCGGGTTCTGGGGGTGGGGCAACGGCCCGGATTTGAGCGGGTACGTGAGGGGCCTTTGGCGGCTTCCGTCGCGCAGTTGCCGCCTTGTGTTTTTGCTTTTTCGCCGCCATGCGTCTGCAAACTTAAGCGTTGGCCGGACGGCGGCAAGCAAATTTAGCCGGAACCGGGTACAAAATCAGATTGCGCTTGAGACGCTGGGTTTTCAACTGCGGTTGTCGCGGGCCGCCATGATGAACCAGAGCAGTTCCAGCACGGAGGTCACGAGGGCGGCAACGTAGGTCAAGGCGGCGGCGTCCAAAACCTTGCTGACGCCGAGCCGCTCGTCCTGACGGACGAGTCCCAAGCGGAACAACTGTTCCTTGGCGCGGGCGCTGGCATCGTATTCGACCGGCAACGTGACGAGTTGGAACAATGTGAGGACGGAGAAGATGGCCACGGCGATGAGCAGAAAGTGGGGGATCAGGTGGAGGACGAAACCGAGAAGCATGACGCCGACCCAGGCGATGCTGGCGAACTGGGTGACGGGCACCAAGGCCATGCGGAGATTGAACATGGCGTCCTGATGCTGGTGTTGCAGGGCGTGCCCGGATTCGTGGGCGGCCACGCCGACGGCGGCGATGCTACGGCCGTGATAGTTGTCCGAGGAGAGGAACAGGGCGCGTTTGGTGGGGTCGTAGTGGTCACTCAGGTGGCCGGGGACTTCCTCGATGGGCATATCGGTGAGGCCGGCCTGATCCAAAATCTGCCGGGCGGCCTCGGCGCCGGTCATGCCGTTGCCCACGGGGACGTCACTGTACTTGCTGAAAGCTGAATGCAATTTCATTTGCGCCCAGAGGCCGATGAGCAGGCCGGGGAGCATGACGAACAGGATGTAACTGGTATTGAAAAACATCATAAAACATCACTCAATTTAGACCGGGAAGCGGCCGGATCATTCAAAGCGAACCTCCCGACCGGCGGACGATAGCAGAGAAAAGCCCGGCGCGCAAACCGCGATTCATTTCGCGGATAAGAACGAATTGAGCCGCCGCAAGTGGGCCGGTTAGAAAGGCAATGGGGGGACGCCGCTGTCCAAATCAGGGGCGGAGATGAGAGAATGGGGCATCGGCGGCGGGAGGGGTGGTGGCGGCGAGGCAACTGAAGGAATTGATGACGTGAGGTTTGCATTTGGGTTCCGCCGCCGGGGGCGGATTGGCCTTTGATTTGCTGCGCTGGGAGACAGAAGGAAATCCTAAAATATGCATATTGGTGTGGTTGAAGATGACCAGGCCCGGCTGGGGAACTTGCGCTTCTTGTTGGAGAACGAACCGGGAATCGGGAGCGTGGATTTATTTCGCAGCGCCGAGAAGCTGAAGGCGTGCAAGCCTTGGCGGAATTTGGATGTGTTGCTGGTGGATCTGAATTTGCCGGGGGCGGTGGCGGTGGATTTGATTGCGTGGATGACGGCGCGGCATCCGGGGACGAATTGCCTGGCCTATACCGTGGGGGCGCGTCCGGAGGCGGTCTTTGAGGCGATCCGGGCGGGGGCCTGCGGCTGCCTGCTGAAAGGCGCGGGCTGCCGGGAGATGATTGACGCGTTGCATGAGGTGCGGGCCGGCGGGGCGCCGATGAGCCCGAGCATTGCCCGGCAGGTGTTGCAGCAATTCCGGCGTCTGCCAGCGAGCGGCGCGCCGGCCAGCGCTTCCTGGCTCTCGCCGCGGGAACTGCAGATTCTGCAATTTCTCGAGCGGGGCGAGACGTACAAGGAGATTGCCGCGCGGCTGTCGTTGAGCGTGCATACGGTGAATTCCCATTTGAAGCACAGCTATGAGAAGTTGCACGCGCGGAGCCGGGGGGAAGCCATCAACCTGGCCCGGCAACAGGGCTGGCTGTGAGGGCCGGCGGCGGGTGCGCGGCCGGAGCCGGGTGGCTGGCCGCCCGGGGCGAAGCATGACTAAATATTCACTTATATGAGTGATTCCAATATCACTAGCTCCTAATCTAGACTGCGGCAGCAAATCGGAAGAGAAGCGGTCTCAACATTTGGGCGTGGTGGCGGAGACAGTCGCGCCGCGCTGGGTGGAAATCTGAAAAACTTTATATGACAATGAACACATTCGGAACGGCCAAGGTATTGACAAAGTGCGGCGCGGCGGCGCTGACGTTGGGCGTTGTCTTGGCGGCACACGCGGACACCATCTCCTACAATGCAGGCGTCACGGGGACGTTTGACTTTGCCGCGACGGGTTTGCCGTTGCAGCAATTCGATCCCAGCTTGGGAACGCTGAACTCGATCAGCATCAGCCTTTCCGCGAACAGCTATACTTCGCTGACGGTGTTCAACACCTCGCCGTCGGCTTACGGCAATGGGTCGGCCGTGTGGAATGACGTGCAAGTGATGCTAGGGAGTTCGGCCTTTGACCAGGCGGTGAATGCGTACAACCCGAACGCGGGGCAGTTTATGCTGGCAAACGCGTGGCTGGATGTGACGTCGCCCTACTTTAACGTGACGGGCTTGGCGGCGGGCGGAAACCAGGGTTTCAACGATGTCAACACTGCGAATTCGGGCCAGCCGACGGTCATTTCCGGGATCACGAGCGGGTTGATCTTCTCGGCCCTGCAGGGAACGGGAACGCAGGATCTGGATGTTTACAGTTCGAGCACGGTTGATTCGGCGATTGCCGACGGGGCGACGTTCAAGGCGGATGAGACGGTGACGGGCGGCATCAACGCCATCGTGACGTACGATTACACGCCGGTGCCGGAACCGACGACGATGGCCATGCTTGGGCTGGGAGGGTGTGCGCTGATTGGGGTGATGCGGCGGCGGACCGCCTGAGAGTGTGGCAGGGAAGTTAGGGGATGGAACAATCTGGCCTTGGTTATCCAAGGCCTTTTTTTTGATTCCGCGACGTTTTATTGCCGATAGTTGGTTGCAAAAGTGAAGCCGTTCTGACGGAAGGGGGGAAATCCGGCGTCGCTTCAGAACTCGTGAATTGGTTTGGCGCGGGACCAGCCACTTCGTAGCTCATATCCAATGTCGCTTTGCAACCCAGGCAGAGATTATCTGAACGCGAGGGAGGCGGTGGTGAGGAGGAGAACGACGAAGAGGAGGGCGGCGAGAGTGTCGGTGATTCGGTTTTGCCAGGCGGGGGGCAACACGACGACGAGGCCGCCCAAGGCCAGGCCGGTGACGAAGCCAGTGAAGTGGGCGACGACATCGGTTTCCGGGCTGAGGCCGAAGAGGGCAAAGAGCATGACGCCGGCGAAGAGGGCGCGGAGGACGAATTTGCGGGCGACGGGGCCGTGGGCGAGGAGGTTGAGGGATTGGGCGGCGAGGAGGCCAAGCGCGCCCATGACCATGCCGGAAGCGCCGAGTCCGAGGTGGGCGGGGGGATAGACCAGGAGGCCGGCAAAGTTGCCGGCGGCGCCGGCGAGGTAGGCGGCGAGCAGACCGAGGCCGCTGCCGTAACGACCCATGGCGAGCCCGAGCAAGACGACGCCGAGGGCGACGTTGGACACGAGGTGGGCGACGTCCGCATGCAGGAGGATGGCGGTGAAGAGACGCCACCACTGGCCGGAACGGACGGCCGCATTGTTCATGCAGCCGGCGGCGGTGAAATCCGGCTGCGCGGTCTGGGCGGCGAAGACGACCACGAGCAGCAACGCCCAGAAGAGGATTTTCCAATCGAACAGGAAACCGCGCCAGGGCAGGGGCTGGCGCCAGTGCCAGCGGCGGTTTTCCAATTCGTAGAGGCGGATGGCTTCGAGGGCGGCGGGATATTCGGGATCCGAAACCCAGAGGCACCAACCGGCGCCGTCGGCGCCGTCATCAATGGTGGCGGCGATGCCCTGGCTGATGAGGACGAGCCCCCAATCCATGGTCTGGCGGCGGTTGCGGGACGGGATGCGGGAATGTCCGGGCAAATCCATGCGGGGGAGAAATAGCATGAAAGGGGCCGGACGAGAATGGGAAATGCGGAATCAATTTGCTTTTCTTCAAGGCGGTTGCGGGTATTCTGTGGGACTCGACTTTGCCAGATGGCAAGCGGGATTTGAGATTTAACAATGGATGCGGCACACGTAAGAAATTTCAGCATTATCGCCCATATTGACCATGGGAAGACGACGCTTTCGGACCGGCTGTTGCAGCGGACGGGGACGATTGCGGCGCGGGACATGGAGGAGCAGTTGCTGGATGCGATGGACTTGGAGCGGGAGCGGGGGATCACGATCAAGGCGCACCCGGTGACGATGCGGTATGTGGCGAAGAACGGGGAGACGTATGAGCTGAACCTGATTGACACGCCCGGCCATGTGGATTTTACGTACGAGGTGTCGCGGAGCCTGAGCGCGTGCGAGGGGGCGCTGCTGGTGATAGACGCGGCGCAGGGGGTGGAGGCGCAGACGGTGGCGAATTACCACCTGGCGGCGAAGCTGAACCTGCAAATCATCCCGGTGATCAACAAGATTGACCTGCCGCACGCGAACGTGGCGCAGGCGAAACAGCAATTGGAAGAGGTGCTGGCGCTGCCAAGCGAATGGGCGATTCCGTGCAGCGCGAAGATGGGGATCGGGATTGACGAGATCCTGGAGGCGATCATTGCGCGGATTCCGGCGCCGAAGCCGACGGGGGAGAAGAGCCTGCAGGCGCTGGCGTTCGATTCGTATTTTGATACGTACAAGGGGGTGGTGTCGCACGTGCGGATTTTCAATGGCGAGATCAAGCCGGGGATGATGATCGAGCTGCTGCATTCGGGAAAAAGCTACGAGGTGAAAGAGGTGGGCAGCTTCAATCCCAAGCCGTACACCCGGGACAAGCTGCAAGTGGGCGAAACGGGCTATATGACGGCGAACATCAAGAGCCCGAGCGACGTGAAGATGGGGGACACGATCACCGACTCGCGGAACCCGTCGGGTTACCTGCCGGGATTCAAGGAGATTCACCCGATGGTATTCAGCGGGATCTACCCGATCAACACGGCGGATTACGAGCATTTGAAGGCGAACATCGCGAAGCTGAAGCTGAACGATTCGGCGTTTGTGTACACGGCGGAGACGTCGGTGGCGCTGGGGTTTGGCTTCCGGTGCGGATTTTTGGGGCTGCTGCATCTGGAGATCGTGCAGGAGCGGTTGCGCCGGGAATACGGGATGGACATCATCGCGACGTATCCGAGCGTGGTTTACCGGGTGACGCTGACGGACGGGACCGTGAAGCAGGTGGACAACCCGGCGTTTTTGCCGGACGTGACATTCATCGAGAAGATCGAAGAGCCGGTGGTGAAGGCGTTTGTGATTTGCCCGAACGAAAACATCGGGGACATGATGGCGCTGATCGCGGAGAAGCGGGGGAACGTGGAGAACACGGAAACGCTGGACACGAAGCGGGTGATGTTGTCCACGCTGCTGCCGCTGAACGAGATCGTGATTGATTTTCATGACCGCATCAAGAGCATCACGCGCGGGTTTGGTTCGATGGACTACGAGCAGGCCGGCTACCAAGAGAGCGAAATGGTGAAGCTGGACATGTTGGTGAACACCGAGCCGATGGATGCGTTTTCGTGCATTGTGCACCGGAGCAAGGCCGAGGGCAGGGGACGTACGCTGGCCGAAAAGTTGAAGGAAGTCATACCCCGCCAGCAATTTCAGGTGAAGATTCAAGCGGCCATCGGCGGAAAAATCGTCGCCTCGGAAGTCGTGAGCGCCTTCCGCAAGGACGTGACGGCGAAGTGCTATGGCGGCGACGTGTCGCGCAAACGGAAGCTGCTGGAAAAGCAGAAAGAGGGCAAGAAGCGCATGAAGTCCATTGGCAATGTGAACATCCCGCAGGAGGCGTTCATCGAGGTGCTGAAGGCGTGAACGGGGAGTGTGTCTTCACCCGGTTCCTGCGGCAGAGCAAAGCGTCTTGGGTGAGATGGTGAGTTGCGGTTGGTTCTGCCCGTTTTATCTCGCCGCTTACGATTGAGAAAGACACTCGATTTTTGCCGCGAATGGGCCATGCTGGCAGCATGGTGTTGCAAGACGGCACACGGACGAGCAGAGTCTCTCTTGTTAAGAGAGGCACAGGGATAAACCTGGCCGTTTTCATTCTTTGCTGGCGTTCGCTTTGCCAGGCGCTGGATGTACGCAGACTCATCTCGGAGAGCATGACGACGTGCGCCGGCCAGCATTCAGATTGAGCGACCAGAGAACAATGGCTCGGTCAACATTCTTCCATGCACCATCATCTTCAGTGATGGTCAGACGTGCAGACTCCTTGGCGGTGACCACGTAGTCGTGTCAGTTCGGCCCGGTGCCTTGTGGGTCGCTGCATCTTCTCCAGACCCTTATCGCCCGGATTCCGTTGACTCAGCGGCGTGGCGCTCTCCCCACTTTAGATTTCACGTTGGCTCGGGTGAGACGTTTCAGCTTTCAGTAAAGCCGAAGGCGAAGGAATCTACTTATATTAGCGAATGGATCATCGGACAAGCGGCTAATGTGGTATCGCGAACACCCTAACTCCTCGGCGCTACTCCTTCCAATCGTCTCCGGGCATGATCCGGTGCATGAATTCGTCAAACAGCGGCACAGTGAATGCCGTGTCGCCATGACCGGGGCTGTAAACCATGCCTTTGGAGATCAATTGATTTCGGGTCGGGCCCAGGGCTGTGACTTTCCTGCCAAGTTGCACTGCGATGTCTCCCGACCGATGCGGGCCGGGGCCAATCTCAGCCATGGCCCGCAGATACTTCTTCTCGACCGGCGTCAGTCGGTCAAATCTGACGCGGAAGAAACTCTCATCCAACGCCGCGATGGCGGTTGACGTACCTATCCGCACGTCCGCCAACGTGATCGGTGACTTGGATGCCGCGTCCCAAGAATGTTTGCCCCACTCCTGCAAGAAATATGGATAGCCATGGGTTTGTTGAAGGATGTGCTCAAAGGCATCATCGTTTACGTCGACACCTCTATCATTGGCGGGTTTGACGATTGCCGTTCTGGCGGCTTGATGACTCAGAGCCCCAATCTCGGGAAAGTCGAAAAGTCGCTCCGCATAGGATTTGGCCCGGCCCATCTTGCCACGCAGTTGGGGAAGGCCGGCGCCGACTAGCACGACGGGGAGCCTGCGTTGCGCAGTGCGATGCAGCGAAGTGATCAAGGCAGCCAGTTGTTCCTCTTCAACATACTGCAGCTCGTCAAGGAACATTGCAAGGCAAGTGCCACCGCTCTGAGCCGCCTCGCCAGCCGCCTCCAACAGCGCCTGCAGATCGTGCTCCAAATCGCCGTTGTCCGCCAATCCCTTCTCGGGCTTGAAATCCAATCCCACGGTGATGTCCTGATACTTGACCTTGAGTGCGTTAGCGAAGCCAGCCAAGCCCCTCAAGGCGCGGTGAGCCAAGTTTTTGGCCTTTTCAATCCGTGAGAGTCGCAGCAAGGCTTGCCGCAGCTCCGGCGCTATGATCGCCGGCAATGACCGGTCTTCCGGCGCCTCCAACCGCAACGTATGGCTGCCCGATTCTTCGGCATCGTCTCGCATGCGATCCAGTAATACGGTTTTGCCAACCCCACGCAGACCCACCATCAGAATGCTTTTGGCGGGATTGCCAAGGCGAGCACGCGCTAACGCAATACGAACGGTTTCAAGCAGTTCATCTCGACCTGCCAGTTGCGGCGGCGGAGTACCTGCTCCCGGCGCAAATGGATTTGTAATGGGATCCATGGCCGCAAGATTATAGGGAGTTTAGCGAGTTTACAAAACTTTTATAAACTCGCTAATTTCCTTCAAAATGACCTCAGGGCTGGGGTGGGGTTTCAGGGGCGGGGACGGGTTCGGCAGGTGGTTGCTGGCGCATCGTGGCGATCCAGGCGATGAACATCACGAGGAAGGCGAAGCCGGCAGCGAAGGGCATGATGTCCAGGAGCAGCGCTGGGGTTTTGCCGGCGACCAGGATCAAAGTCCAATAGCCGACGCCGAGGGCGCCATAGAGCAGCAAGGTCTTGGTCCAGCAACTGGCGAGGGACCAAGTGGCAATGGCCTGCAACAGGCCCACAAAAACCATGGTTATGGCGAGGCGGCCAATCATGCCCCGGGCTTCCGGGGTGTTGCGATTAAACAATTCCAGGCAGAATCCCCGGAGGAAGTAGAGGCTGACGGCCCCGAATACCAACACGCCAGTGTATAGGCCCAGTAATTTTAATTGGTCCCCAAGGGCGGAGCCGGTGTGGTGCTGGCGGCGGGAGCGGTGGGTAAACAGGACGACCAACAATGGTCCCGTGACGGTTACCAGCGCCGCGGCCAGTCTTTCGACAGAGGCGTAGGCGTCGCGGTCGGCCTCGCCGAAGTGGCGTTGCGAGACAAGATTGTCGCCCTGAGTGAAAAAATAGGAGCCTATGGCCCACGCGGTGCTGACGATGAGAAATTGGACGAATTCCGAGTTCCAAGGGGAGACGGAAGTATCGCCCGGGCGGGGGAACTCATGGCGCCAGAAGAAGAGGATCAAATTGGGCAACATCATGGCGACCGAAGCGAGGACGGCCCATTCGGCGATCGGCCAGATTCTGGTGGTGGGCCAGCCGAACAGGAGGCGGACCACGGCGGCCAGGAAGAGAATCAGGCCGAGGCGCTTGAACCAGCCGAGCCCCTGGCACAGGGCAGAGAAATAGGAACTCCAGAGGTTGGCCAGGACGCAGACCAAGGCGATAATGGTGAGCGCGGACCGGGGGATGTGGAAAAAGCGGCTGATGGGTTCGATGAGAATGATGGCGGCGATGGAACCCCCGATGGTGATGTTGCGGAGAAATGTCCGGCAGCCGGCGAGCAGGCCATGAAGGCGGGCGTCGTCGCCGCTGAAATGAAACCGCGCGATGTAATGGGTGACGGTGTACGTGGCGATGGTGAGCGGCAGGCCCAGCAAGCCGATCAGCGTGACCATATTGGTCGCCAGCCCGAACTCACCCGGGGCGTTGCTGAAATTCCGACTGATGACGATCTGGAAGACGTAAAAGATGGCGTTGGTGAAAAACCCCATCATGGCAAAAATAATGCCGCTTTCGAGGAGCTTCCGGGCGCTGGATCCACTTTTCATACGAGCGGCTGCAACTCCTTTTCGTGGGCACGGACCCAGGCGAACACGTCGGCGACGATCTGCTCGACGCCGCGGGTGGGGCGCCAAGCGGTGCGGGCGAACAGACGGGAGCTGTCGGCGAGAAAGATGCGGAGGTCGGCCTGGCGGTTTTCGGGTTCGGCGCCGATGGGGACTTGGCGGCCGATGACTTTTTGGCAAATGGCGGTCAATTCCAGGAGCGAGGCGGAAATCTCAAGGCCGCCGCCGACGTTGCCCAGCCAGCCTTCCCAGGCGTCAAAGTGAGAGATTTGTTCAGCCACCAGGTCGCAGAGGTCGGCGACGTGGAGCATGTCGCGCACTTGTTTGCCGGCGCCGCCGTAGCCGATGTATTTGAGGGGCTTTTTGAAATAATGGCGGAAGACCCAGAGGGCGACGACGCCCTGGTCCACTTTGCCCATCTGCCAGGGGCCGGCGAGGACGCTGCAACGGTTGGTGACGGCGGGCAGGCCGAAGCCGGTGCGGTATTCCTCAATGAGGCTCTCGCTGGCGAATTTGGTCCAGCCGTAGAGCGAGCGGGCGGCGTCCATGGGGCAGCGTTCGGTGACACCGCGAGAGGAGATGGCGGCGCCGGGGACGTCCTCCCAAGCGAAGCGGGTGGGTTCCTCGTGCCAGGGATGCTGTTCGAGGACGGAAATGGGATAGACGCGGCTGGTGGAGAGAAAGATGGTTTTGCTGTGCCATTGCCGGGCCTGCTCGAGGCAGCGGTAGGTGCCGAGGAGATTGGTTTCGACGAGGTAATCGGGCGAACCACCGTAGCCGGCGAGGACGGAGGGTTCGGCGGAGCACTCGATGAGGAATTCGAACGGCCCGGGGGGGAATTCGGCGGCGTGGCGGATGTCGCCCTTGATGAATTCGACGCCGGCGGCCTGGAGGCGCGGGAGGTTGAGCTCGGAGCCGCGGCGATAGAGGTTATCCAGACAGACGACGCGGGTGCGCGGGAGGAGGCGCTTGAGGTGAAGCGCGAGGCTGCTGCCGACAAAGCCCGCGCCGCCGGTGATGAGGATGCTGGCGACGGCCGGAGTCATTTCACGCAGGCGGCGTGGATTTCGGTGAGAATTTCCGTGAGGCCGTACCGATATTTCCAATTGGGATAATGGGACTGGAACTTGCGGACGTCGCTGATCCACCAGATGTGGTCGCCGATGCGATTGTCCTCGACGTAGGTCCATTTCAATTTTTTGCCGCTGATGCGTTCGCATTCGGCGATGGCCTCGATCATGGAGCAGTTGGAGTGGCGGCTGCCGCCCATGTTATAGACCTGGCCGGAGCGGGGCTTTTGGAAGAACTGCCAGAAAGCTTCGACGAGGTCGTGGCTGTGGATGTTGTCGCGGACCTGCTTGCCTTTGTAGCCGAAGACGCGGTAGGGCGTGCCAGAGACGGTGCAGCGCATGAGGTAGGCGAGAAAGCCGTGAAGCTCGGTGCCGGCGTGGGCGGGGCCGGTGAGGCAGCCGCCGCGGAAGCAGGCGGTTTTCATGCCGAAATAATTGCCGTATTCCTGGACCAGGACGTCGGCGGCGACCTTGCTGGCGCCGAAGAGGGAATGCTTGGTCTGGTCAATGCTCATGGTCTCGGAGATGCCGGGCTCGTATTCGTGGCCGGGCTGGATTTCCCAGCGCTTTTCGAGCTCGATGAGCGGGAGGCGGTTGGGGGTGTCGCCATAGACCTTGTTGGTGGAGGTGAAGATGAAGACGGCCTCGGGGCAGAACAGGTGGGTGGCCTGGAGGAGGTTCAGCGTGCCGAGGGCGTTGACGCCGAAATCGGCATGGGGATCGCGCGCGGCCCAGTCGTGTGAGGGTTGGGCGGCGGTGTGGATGACGAGGACGACGTCGTGGCTGAGGGTTTTGAAGAGGTTCTCGACGGCCGCTCGGTCGCGGATATCGAAATCATGATGTTCGTAATTGGGGAAGGCCTTGATGAGCTTCTGACGGTTGCCCAGGGTGGAGGCGTCCTTGCCGAAAAACCACTGGCGCAGATCGTTGTCAATGCCGACGATTTTGAATCCCTCGTGGGCGAAATGTTTGACACTTTCGGAGCCGATCAGGCCGGCGGCGCCAGTCACAATGACGGTTTTCATAAGAACGGATAGATTCTCCGGCAGGGGGAAAAGGCGCAAGCGGATTCTGAAGGGGCATAAGGGTTTTTTCGCGGCGGCGCGGGGCGGATAAGGGCGGGGGCGGTGTTCGCGTAAAACCAATCAAGGTGCAGGCTGCAAGCCTTCCCAGTGCACGGTCCATGAACCGTCGTTGGGGAAGCCCGGCGCGTTTTGGGCGGGCGCGCCATCCCAGCCGGCGGACAGCATGGCCACGGCATAGAGCAAACCGCCATTGCCAGGCAGATAAGGACCCGGGCCGCCAGTGCAGATGCCGCGTTCGTCGTAATGGTTTTTTTCCGAGGGATTCAGCAGCGCGTCCACCGCCAGGTTGGGGTCGCCCACGCGGGCTGCCGCCATGGCCATCCAAGGAAAATCCCAGCCCCACGTCGCGTCCCAGTTCCAGCGCCGGCCCACCTCCTCCACGGTGCGCTTGGCCGTGGCGGGATCAAGGCCGGGAAACGGGGGCAGCATGCCGGCGATCCCGATGTTGTCAACATGGTCAAAGGTGCGAGTGGTGAACGTGTCGGGCCGGTCATCGCTGAAAATATAGAGGCCGTCTTTTTGTGGCAGCGGTGCGAGATGGGCGACCACCTCATCCCAATGCGGCTCGCGCGGGAGGCCCAGGCGCAGCCGCCACTGTTGTGCCAGGTTTAGACCGACTCGCCAGTAGGCGAGTTCGAAAATGGTGTTCCGTCGCAAGGGAGTGGCGCGGCCTTCGGAGGCAGGCCAGGCGGGGCCGAGATTGTATTGGCCGGTCGCCGGGTCAGGCATCGGGTAATCCGCCATGAAGTCGGCCGTGCCAAAAACGATGCGCTTCCACTTGGCCAAAGTTGCCGGCGTGGGGTGCAGGCGGTAATCCAGTTCGGCGAAGAAGATCGGGTGGGGTTCTTTCCAGAGCAGCGCCATCTCGGGAGGGTAGCCATCGTTGTAACCATTCGGGCCGGTGGATTTGGGCCACATCAAGCCGCGGTAATCAAAGTTTTTGGCAATGGCTCCTGCCACCGGGGCCACGCGCGAATAAATCGAGAGAGCTTTTTCAGCCATCGGCCACCGATCCCAAAGTGCATAGTGGGCCAAGTGCCACCAGATCATCTCAAAGTGCCACTTGCCGCGCCAAGGATCAGTGCCGGTCAGGCCGACTTCGGCAGGCGGATTGTCGCCCGCCGATTGCGCCGCCAACTCATACTGGGAAAGCACGATGCGGCGTTCCAATTCCTTCCAGCGCGGATCACGGCTGCCGGACAAATCAATGGCTCCGCCGCTGTTCCAAAAGGCCGGCCAAGAAATCGCACACGCGGACTTGATCTTCGCGAAGTCGGTGGCCACGGCACTGGCGTTGGCGCCAAAGCGGCAGGTAAGTTCAATGACATCAGTTCCGGCATCGGGAGTGAGGATAAACCGGTGAGGTGATGAATCTTTAATCTCTGGTTGAATGGCCTCCGCCCGGCTCGTGGCAAAGCCCCGGCCATTCAACACTACTTCGTATTCGACATCGTCAATCGTGCGGCGCAGTTCGATTTGGTCATGGGTTTGGCGAACAATGGTGGTCTGGTGACCGCCGGCCCGCGAGTAATCTCCCAGCCAGGCACCGACGGTTTGTGCCGGTGCCGGAAAATCAAGCATCACCCGCAACCGTCCGTCACGCAATAAAGGCGATGCCACATGGACCGCCACCGTGTCGCTCTTGGGGTCCACACAAGTTTGCACCTCGACTGGCTGGCCCAGGCAGGTGAAATGGCTGGTCAGCAGGCCGGTCCACAATTCGAGATGGCGCGCATCCACCCGCACATCTGCGGCCGTCAACCGCTCGCCTTGCTGGTTGATGAAACCGATCCGGCCGAGGTTCAAAGGCTGGGGATTGGCTCGTTCCCAATCAAAGATTGGCGGGCGCTCAAGCGCGGTGGAATTCATCGTCAGGTGTCCGTGATCGGGGGTCGCCCACGGCTGGATGTCATTTTTTGTCACCCCTGGCGGGAGCGGAAAGCTGTGCCAGCACCAGTGGCACATGGTGTTGCCGCCGACAGTTTCCAGGCCGGTGCCATCGGCGTTGAAGGCGAAATTGCCATTGCCCAAGGGAATCTGCCCGTCGAGGCTGGGCCAGTCAATATCGTGCCGGGTGACCAAAGCGTGGCGGTCAATGGGTGGATTTGCGTCGGCCGCCGCGCTCAATCCGCTCCCGAGGAGTCCGATCAGGGCCAAATAGTACAAGCGCATTTCCTTTTGTAGGGTTTTGCGTGAGTAAAGGCAAAACAGAAGCTCACCGGAACATTTAACCTGACGATTTTTGTTTGGTGAATGGCGACCCTATCGGGAATCGAACCCGAGCTACATCCGTGAAAGGGATGTGTCCTAACCGCTAGACCATAGGGTCGTCGAAGGCCGGGCAATATAGCAGGCGAGGCGGGGTTGTCACGCGCAAATTCACGTTTGCGTCCACAATTTATTTTTCGTATTTTGAAAGCCTTTGCATGAAAATCTTTATTGACGGCAAGTTTCACAGTGAACGGGACGCGAAGGTGTCGGTGTTCGACCACGGTCTGCTCTACGGCGACGGGGTGTTCGAGGGGATTCGGGCCTACAATGGCCGGGTCTTCAAGCTGAAGGAGCACGTTGACCGGCTGTTTTATTCGGCGCACGCGATTTTGCTGGAGATTCCGATGACGCATGCGGAGGTGTGCGGGGCGGTGGTGGAAACGATCCGGGCGAACAAACTCAAGGATTCGTACGTGCGGCTGATTGTGACGCGCGGCGTGGGGTCGCTGGGGCTGAATCCGAAGAGTTGCCGGAACCCGACGGTGATTGTGATCGCGGGCAAGATCCAGGTGTATCCGCCCGAGCTGTATGCGCACGGGATGGAGATGGTGACGGTGCCGACGGTGCGGAGCCTGCATAGCGCGGTGAACCCGGCGATCAAATCGCTGAATTACCTGAACAACATCCTGGCCAAGATCGAGGCGAACAACGCGGGGATGGAGGAGGCGGTGATGTTGAACGCGCAGGGGTATGTGGCGGAGGGCACGGCGGACAACCTGTTTATCGTGAAGGGCGGGGGGTTGTTGACGCCGCCGCTGGCAGCGGGGGCGCTGTATGGCATCACGCGGGCGACGGTAATCGAACTGGCGGAGCGGACGGGGGTGAAGGTGGCGGAGCCAAACCTGACGCGCTACGACCTGTTCAATGCGGACGAATGCTTTGTGAGCGGGACAGCGGCGGAGATCATGCCGGTGGTGAAGATAGACGGGCGGGCGATTGGGAGCGGGAAGCCGGGCCCGTTGACGAAAAAATTGGTGGAGAAGTATCATGTTCTCACGCAGGCGTCGGGTGAACCGATTTACAAATGAGGCAAAATGTGGGATGATAAGGGTGTTTGAAGCGTCGCGCGGGCGGAAGCGCCGGCGGGGTGACAGTGAGGCGGGTCAGAAATTGAAAGATGTGAATTTATGCAATGCTGCGTGTGCAAAGAAAAGCAGGCGACGGTGCATCTGACCCAAATTGTGGGCGACAAGATGCAGAAGCTGGATTTGTGCGAGGATTGCGCGAAGGCCAAAGGGGTTAATGATCCGACGAGCTTCGCGATGGCGGATTTGATGCTCGGGCTGGGGGCGTCCCAGGAGCTGGAATCGGCCGGGGCGGGGGTGGAATTGAAGTGCCCGCGCTGCGGATTTTCGCAGGCGGATTTCAAGAAATCGGGGCGGCTGGGGTGTCCGGAGTGCTATCGGACGTTTGCGGAGGGGTTGTCGGGGCTGCTGAAGACGATGCACAAGGGCACGCGGCACGTGGGGAAGGCGCCGGAGGCGCTGCGGCAGACGCGGGACAATTCGGACCGGTTGCGGACGTTGCAGAAGAAGCTGTCGAAGGCCATCGAAGAGGAGAATTACGAATCGGCGGCGGCGCTGCGGGATGAGATCAAGCTGCTCGGAGGGGCGGTGGCAAAAGCCCGATGAACGCCATGAAAGACATCCATTCCTTTCTTTGTTCGCCGGCGGAATCCACGCACCGGCACGGGCCGCATGACCGGATTGTCATGTCGAGCCGGGTGCGGCTGGCGCGGAACCTGCGGGAATTTGCGTTTCCGGGCTGGGCGCGGAAGCCGGAGCGGGTGAAGGTGCTGGAAATGATCCTGCCGGCGGTGAGTGCGCTGCCGGAAATGGCGGATTCGTTCGCCGAGGCGATGGATAATCTTTCGGCGCTGGACAAGCAGTTGTTGGTGGAGCGGCATTTGATCAGCCGGGAGCACGCGGCGAAGAGCGTGGGGAGCGGGCTGGTGGTAAACCGCGGGGAGACGTTTTCGGTGATGATCAACGAGGAGGATCATCTGCGGATGCAGGCGCTGCGTCCGGGCTTTCAAACGCGGGAGGCGTGGCAGGCGATTGACCAACTGGATACGGCGCTGGAGAAGAAGCTGAATTTTGCGTTCGACAACGAACTGGGTTACCTGACGGCATGTCCGACGAATTTGGGCACGGGCATCCGGGTGAGCGCGATGTTGCACTTGCCGGGGCTGGTGCTGTCGGAGCAGATCAACCCGATCATCCAGTCGGTGAACAAACTGGGCTTGGCGGTGCGCGGGCTTTACGGCGAGGGGACAGAGGCGCTGGGGAACGTGTTCCAGGTTTCGAACCAGATGACGCTGGGCGAGAGCGAGACGGTGATTGTGGAGCGGCTGGAGAAGGTGCTGGCGCAAATCATCGAGCACGAGGAGAATGCGCGCCAAACACTGATGGAGAAGAAGCCGAAGGTGGTGTTCAACCACATTGGGCGCGCGTATGGCATTCTGGCCAACGCCCACAGCATTTCCTCGAAGGAAACGATGAATTTGCTGTCGTTCCTGCGGCTGGGGGTGGATATGGACTTGTTCCCGGGCACGGAGCGGTCGCTGGTGGACGAACTTTTCCTGATCACGCAGCCGGCGCATTTGCAGAAGCAGGTTTCGGACAAGCTTTCCGCGGAGGAGCGCGATCTCATCCGCGCGGACATGGTGCGGGACCGGCTGAAAAACGTGAGCCGGCCGGTGGTGAAGCCATCGTCGGGCACGGCGAATTGAGCCGGGAGCGGGTCGGCGCGGCCAGCGCACCGCTTACCACGCCGACTACGATGACCACCGGGGGTGCCGCCGGAAACGGCGCCGAATCAGATTTTTCCTCCCGAGCGAATGGTTTCGTCCACATCACCCAGCGCAAATGATTTAACCGCCCGGCGGGCGGCGGCGTTGAATCCGGGGAGAGCTTCGGGCGAGGGCTGAGGATTTACCAACAAAAGAATGAAAAGCAAACTGGTGACGGTGATACCCGTTTATAACGGGGAGCAATTCATTGTGCAGACCCTGGAGTCGGTGGCGCGGCAGACATTGCGTCCGGACCGGGTGGTGGTTTTGGACAACTGCTCGACGGACCGGACGCCGGAGATTGTGAAGGGCTTCAAGGGCATCCACTGCGAGTTTCGGCGAAACGAGCGGAACCTGGGATTGTTTGGCAACCTGAACCGGTCATTGGATTTTTCGACGGAGACGGAGTTTTTGCAGATCCTGCATGCGGACGACCTGATTGAACCGGAGTTTTACGGGGTGATGACGGGGGTGCTGGGAGATTGCCGGGGGCGGGGGATGGCGTGGTCGCTGGACGAGCGGATTGACGAAGCGAACCGGCATTTGAGTTTTTCGGGGCGGGTGGACGGGAAGACGGAAGTGCTGGCGCGGGATGTTTTTTTGCAGCGGAAGGCCGAGCTGGGGAACCAGTCATTTTGCGCGGTACTGCTGCGGACGGCGGGCGAGGCGGCGCCGTGCCGGTTTCGGGAGGATGTTCCGATTTTGGGGGACACGATTTTTTGGGCGGCGTACGGGCTGCATTGTGAAAAGATCGCGCATGTGCATCGGGCGCTGGCAAAGTACCGGTGGCATGGCAACAACCAGACGGTGTTTCTGGCACCGGGGTTGCAGCCGCTGATTTATGACGAATGGCGGACGATGGAGACGAACGAGCTGTTGCGGGGCAAGGGCTGGAGCCCGCTGAGGAAGCTGAAGTTGAAGGGATTGTTCGCGGTGCGCTCGGGGATCAAGGCCAAGCGCGTGCGGCAAAACGGGGACGCGAAATATTCGCGGGAGATAGCGCAGGCGGCGCGGGGCGTGACCGGCTGGCCGCTGTGGCTGGCGGGGAAATGCCTGGTGGAGGCCCGGGATTTTTATCTATTTACGGTTTTGCGGCGGCCGCGGCATCCCAAAAACATTTACGGTTGAGCCGGCGCCGGGGCGGGGCGGCGGCGGGTGTAGAACAGAAAACCGCACAGGACGATGCCGGTGGCGATGGCGGTGAGGGTGACGCAGAGCGGCCGGTCGGGATACTGGAACTTGAAGTCCACAGTATGCGAACCGGCTGCGGGCAAATAGACGCCGCGCATGATGAAATTGCAGCGGAGGAGGCCGGCGGGCTTGCCGTCAACCAGGACACGCCAGTCGGGATCGAATTTGTCGTTCAGGAGGAGGACGGCCGGAGCGGAGTTTTGGGCGGCCAGCACGACGTGGGTGGGGCTGTACGATTGATATTCGACGGTGCCGGCATTTAGCTGATCGGAGCCGGCCGGCACGCCGGGCGCGGGGGTGGAAACCAAGACGGTCTTCAAGGGGTCAAACTTGAGGTCGCCCAACCGATTGAGGATGGCCGCGTCATTGGTGTTGACCTCCCAAGTGGAGTAGATTTTGGCGCGGGGCAGGGCGCCGGTGAATTCAAACAGGGCGTAATCGCCGTTGTCGTTGGGCACGGCGGTGACCTGTTCCAAGGGCAGGTAGGCGGCGAGTTGCTTGGAGGTGACCCCCTGGCCCTGGTAGGGGTTGGGGATGCCCGGCTTGGGCACGATGTCGAAACGCTGGGCGATGCGGAAACGATGCTGAGCGGGGTCGAGTTCGTTCAGCAAATCGAGATAAGCGGCGGGCCCGAGCAGGTAGCGAGTGTTGGTGAGCTGCCATTCGCGGGGAATGTACAGCGGCGCCGTGGCCTGATCGCCACGGGGCGCGAGGGCTTCCCGAAAGGCCCGCATATCTTCGGGCGGGCGCGGCATCTGGACGATGTCGAGCGTCTGGATGTTGTAGAACGGGAAATGGTGCTGGGTCCATTCGATACGATACAACGCGTCGAAGAGGGTGAGTTCGGGGGGCAGGCGGAACGGGGGTGAAATATCCACGACGCGATGTTCGTAGGGTTTGTCGGCGAGGAGTTGCAAGACGGGGTTGAGGGCACCCACTTCATATTTTTGTTTGTAATCCCAATGCGCGATCCACGGGAGGTCGCCGCGGCCGAGGTCGGCGACGAGGAAAGCGCCGAGGAGGAAAGCGCCGACTTTGGCGCGGCGGCCGCCGAAAAAGCCCGAGAGGAGGACCAGCAACAAGAACACGGCGATGGCGAAGATGAGGACAAACCAGCGGACCTGGCCGAGACTAAACGCGAAGATGGCGGGGGCCGAATTGTCATGCGTGGGGTCGTTGTCCGGGAAGCCGACCTTTTGGAGATAGGCGATGAGGGCGGGTTTTTGCGAGGCGTAGATCAAGCAGCCGAGCACGCTGGCGGCGAGGAGAGCGAGCGTGGTGAAGGTCCATTTGCGGTCGAAGCCGCCGATGCGGGCCCACCAGGTTTGGAGTTGGGTTTTGAGACCGGCGGCCTTGGCGGCGGGGTCGAGATATCGCCGATCGAGGGCATGGACGCCATAGGCGAAGACGATGACGAGAGCCCAACTGAAGAAGATGAGGAATTTTGCCGGATTACGGATGGTGGAGAAATAGGGGAGCTGGTACAGGATGGCGTAGAAGGGGGCGAAACGGCCCCAGGCAAAGAGCAGGCAGAGGAACATGACGACGGACCAGAAGAGAATCATGCGCTTCTGGGCACCGGAGAAAGCGGAGTTTTGGCGGCGCAGGGACTGGGCGAAGGCCCAGGCGGCGATGAGGAAGACGAGGACACCGCAGTAATTGCCGCCGCCGGTGAATCGCATGTACACGTTGGGGCCGGACGGCTGTTCGCCATGACTGCCGGAGTCGAAATAGCGGTCCAGCTCGGGGGCGCGGCCGACGCCTCCCCAATAGACGCCGTTGTCGTAAGCATTTACGAGGAACGGCATCATGTCCGTGGGGGTATTCATCTTGTAGCCGAAGACGCCGGGGACGAGGAGGCCGACGGTTTCGGATTTGGGGAGGCTCCACTGGGTGGCCCAATCCCAGCGGGCGGCCCGGGATTCAACATCCTGGCTGGCGCCGACGACGCCCTGGATGGAAGTGCCAACGAGGGATAGGACGGTTTGGACGGCGATAAACATGGCGAAGACGGCGATGACGGCGACCCGGGCGACGCCATGAAAGGCCCTGGTGACGGGGGCGCCATCCGCTTCGACCCAGGCATGGAAGAGCACGAAGATGGCGACGAGCAAACTGAAGAGGGCGCCGATATCAGCGCCTTCCATGACGTTCATGCCGACGCAGAGACCGGCGAGGAGGAAGCGGGACCAGCGGACGAGGGTGGGCGTGTTGGGGGTGCAACCAGCGATTAGGGCGAGTGCAAAGAAATCAAGGGCAACAGCCATTTCCTGAGTGCCGACGCCCCAACAAGCCGAGGAGAAGAAAGTGGAATTCAAGGCGGCGGCGATGGTGCCGAGGGCGCAGGCGAGGGGCGAGAGTTTGAGCTGGCGGAAGAAGGTCCAGGCGGCGAGACCCAGGATGAACAGGACGATGGCTGGATAGAATTTAGCGAAGGCGACGGGGCTCAGAAGGAGGCGGATGACCATGGTCAGGTCGGGCGTATAGCTGCCGCCGTTGCCGCCGAGATAATTGAGGTCACTCCAGACGCCCAAAATGGCTTGGGGAAACCGAGTAGCGGCGGCGTTGATCTGGCCAAGGGGGCCGTCATTGGAAAAATGGACGAAATCGGGCAGAAAACTGCGCCAGAACAGGACGAGCAGGATCAGGGCCAGCAGGGCGATGGGATAAAACATACCCGACGGCTTGGCGACCGGCGGCGAGTTCTTGGCTTTAATGTTTTGGTGAGTAGGCATGCTGGTGAAAACCGGGTTCGCCATCAAGATGACGGGTTTTTGACCGAAAACGCAAGGTTATGTTCAAGCGGGGATGATGAATGTAAATTTATGAACGGGGTTGGGCCGCCGGTGCGGGAGTGGCTTCCAGCAGGGCGCTGATGCGTTCGCGGTGGAACTGGCGCACGCCGGCGTTCCAACTGTCGCGAAGGCGGTTGATGGCGTCGGAATAAACGGGGTAACGGGCGCGGATATCCAGGATGGCGCGTTCGATTTGTTCGGGCACGGGTTCGACGACGCAACCGGCGCCGGAGGAGGCAATGGTTTGGGTGAAATGGGCGGTGTTGGTGGTGACGACGGGCACGTTGTTGGCGAACAACTGGAGGCACTTGGAGGGGACGCCGAAGTGGCTGTAGCTGTTCGGGCTGGTATCGCGGTACACGGCATAACCGCAGAAGCAGCGGGCGAGCACCTGGCCGATTTTCGAGGTGTCATTGGTGATGCCATGAAAGACCGTGTTGGGGGGCGCAAGGTGTTTGATGGACTGCAAATAGGCGGAATCGCCGAAGACATTCAGCTTGAGGCCGTGTTTGCGGCAGATTTCAAACAAGAGATCAATGGCATGGTCGGGAGAGGGAAAACCGATGTAGCCAATTTCCTCCCGGCCGGTGACCGGCGCATGGTTGTCATCAATGAGCAAGGGCAGGACGAAGTGATGGGGATTGACCTTGACGGTGGGAATACGCGGGGAAACGGCCCAGGCTTCGTCGGAAAGACGGGCAACGAGGCGGGTGAAAAATCCCGTGATGCGGCGATGGATTCTGAGGGAGAGCGATCCGGTGGGGGGAAGATAATCGGAGACGATGCAGACGACCTTGCGGGTTTTGCCAATGGCGCGCAGCCAGAGGCCGGCCGCGGTTTGCACGTAGGCGGACGTGAGGATGACGTCGGACTTCTCACCGCGAGTGAGGCGGTAGTAGGTTCGGATGTTGCGAATGATGCCCATGAAGCCAAAGGTGGCTTCGGCGATGAGGCGGGATTCGTGGGTGTGGATTTCCGGTCCGTCATAGGTGCGGACGCCGTTTTCCCAGACTTCTTCGTGGGCGATGGGACCGTCCTGAACGAGGATGGTACGTCCCAGTTCCGAGGCCAGCCGCGCAGTACCTCGGTCATTGTTTCCAATGCCGGTGAGCATGACAACCTGTTTCATCAGGCGTGGAAAGGCTGGTGGGCGAGTTTTTGCCGGCGGTCACGCGGGGAGCGGACCAGCGCGGGGGGCCTGAGATGGCGGCATGATGGCAGGGCTATTGCGAAAGCCCCGCGCAACTCAACCGGTTGCCAGATGATGAACATGGGTAGGAAAATTATCCGGAAAGCAGGAACTAGGCGAGCCTTTTCCGGTGGGCGAGTGGTCCGGAAAATGGTTGAATCAAAGCCGCAAAAACTTCTTCCACTTTTTCAGCGTGCGGCCGAGCAGGTCGTCATAGCGGTTATCGGGATAGAAGTAATGGAAGTTCGGTTTGCCGGCGGTTTGTTTTTGGGCAAGGATATAGCTGGACCAGCCGACGCAACCAGTGACAATGCTTTCATAGAGCCAACTGATACGCAAAATCAATGCGGCCGGCAACAGGACTGGCCATGTGAGCCGGAAGAGCCAAGAGGTGTAATATCCGGCGTGGAGGGGCACCGAGTCATAGTAGCGTGCCAGCCGCCATAAGCTTTGGGGCGAAAATGGTCGGCCCACGTGGGTGGGATCGTCAAAAAAGGAACTGCTGCTGAAATGATCCCATTTGAACATGAAGCCGGGCAGGAACAGGGCCCGTTCTGAGGGACAGGCTAAAAAGAAAAGACCGCCGCGCTTGCAGACTCGCAGACAATCGCCAAAAAATTCAACCGGGGCGGCGAGGTGTTCGATCACATGGTTGGCGATCACGAGGTCGAACTCATCGTCAGGATAGGGGACGGACGCTTTGCTTAAGTCGGCATGGCGAAAGGTAAATCCCTCAGGGAATTCCTTAGGCTCGCAATAGTCCACTCCGAAATGTTGGATGTCGGTACGGCCGAGCTCGTGAGCCATCCGGACGACCGTAAAACCGCAGCATCCGACGTCCAAGACCTTGGCTCCTGGCGGAAGGTCTTTGATGATTTCTTTTAACTTCATGTGAAAGCAGTTCGCCGATATTGGTGTTTCTCCGGAGCGACATTCCTGATGGCCGGTGCCCAAGGCAACGAGAACTTCGAAGAGTTTCTTCGGTATGGCGGGCGGGTGTCAAATGGAAACTGGTAGTATGCAAATTGAAAGCGGGGCAAGCTGACACCGGCTGCAATTTAGAGCATGGCTGGTTCGGCATTTCTCCGGGGGGCAATAGGGTGTCAAGTCGCAGGTCGAAAGAGACGTCGGGCAGGCTGCAGTAAAGGGCTTCGGTGGCGGCCATGTCGCCGCTCCTCCCGTGGGTTCTTGGGTTCCCAGGGGGCAAACCAGCTATTCCGCAAGGTGGGGGGCGTTCTGATTCCAAGCTCTCTGGTTTGAGCTA
>CAZHIM010000018.1:0-68548 GCA_964532525.1 uncultured Bifidobacteriaceae bacterium | reverse complement strand
CATTTTCGCCTCCAGCCTGCAAAGGCCTGAAGAGAGACGGTTCATGGAAAGAGGGCCGGGGTGAGGTGTTTCGTCCTATTCTTTGGCTTCTGCCAACATACTTTCCCCCCGCGGGATTCCGACCAAGAACAGTGTCAAGCTGCGCCCCTCCGGTCTCCGCCTTCGCCGCGCAATTCCCGATTTAATTGCTTGGTTTCTTCCTTATGTTCTATTTAATTTGCCCTCATGGAGCACGGACTCGTCACCGACATCGCCATTTGTATCATCGCCGCCTGGGTGGTGGCCGTGGTGTCCCAGGTCGCCCGGCAACCCTTGCTCCTCGCCTATCTCGTCGCCGGCTTCGCCATCGGCCCCTGCGGGTTTAAATGGGTCACCGACCCCGATTCCATCCAGACCATCTCCGAAATCGGCCTCGCCCTTCTCCTCTTCATGATCGGTCTGGAGATTGACCTGAAGACCATGCTCAGCGCCGGCCGCGTCATCACCCTCACCGCCGGCGCGCAAATCCTCGGCTGCGTCCTCCTCGGCTGGCTGGTCTTCGCCGCTGTCGGTCCCGCCCAAAATCATCTCGAAGCCCTCTACCTCGCCGTCGCTGCGGCCATGAGCAGCACCGTCATCATCGTCAAAATCCTCTACGATAAGCGGGAGCTCGAAACCCTCGCCGGCCGCATCACCTTGGGCGTCCTCGTCCTCCAGGATGTCGCCACCATCCTGTTCCTCGCCGTCCAGCCGGACCTCAAAAATCCCTCAGCCAACGTGCTCTGCTTCGCCTTCTGGCATGTCATCCTGCTCCTGGCCGTGGCCTTTCTCGCCAGCCGCTTTGTCCTGCCGCCCATCTTCAAACTTGTCGCCCGCCTGCCCGAACTCGTCCTCGTCGGCGCCCTGGCGTGGTGCTTCGCCCTGGCCGGTTTCGCCGATTACCTCAAGCTTTCCCTCGCCATGGGCGCCCTTATCGCCGGCGTCATGATGTCCACCTTCCCCTACACGCTCGACGTCGCCGCCAAGGTCACCAGCCTTCGCGATTTCTTTGTCACCCTCTTCTTCGTCGGCCTGGGCATGAAAATCCCCCTGCCCACCGTCGCCTGCATTTTGTGGGCCCTGTTCGTCTGCCTCGTCCTCATCGCCACCCGCTTTCTCACCGTCTTCCCCGTCCTCCAGGCCCTGCGCCAGGGCCACCGCGGCAGCCTCCTGCCCGCCATCAATCTTTGCCAGATGAGCGAACTTTCCCTCGTCCTCCTGGCCCTCGGCCAGAACCAGCACGATGTCTCCGACTCGGTCGTCGGCATCGCCGCCTTTGCCTTCTCCTTCCTCGCCATCGGCTCCACTTACGCCATCCTCGGCAACGACGCCCTGTTTCGCCTCCTCGCCCCGCTCCTCGGCCGGATCGGCCTCCACGACCTCGATCACACCCGGTTCCTCGCCCGCCCCGACGCCGCCCCCCGCCGCATCTGCCTCCTCGGCTTCTCCTGGACCGCCAGCTCCCTCCTTGCCGAACTCGAGCGCTTCCGGCCCGACCTCCTCCCGGAAATCTGCGTCATTGATTTCAACCCCGTGGTCCACCAAAAACTCCAGGCCCGCAACATCTTCGCCGTCTATGGCGACATTACCGCCCGCGACGTCCTCCACCACGCCGGCGCCTCCCATGCCCAGATCATCATCTGTTCGCTCCCCAACATGGTCCTCAAAGGCGCCAACAATCTCAAAATCCTCCGCCAGGTCCGCGAGCTCAATCCCCGCGCCCGCATCGTGGTTCACGCCGAAACCCTCGCCGACCTCCCCGCCCTCTACGCCGCCGGCGCCGATTACGTCACCGCCCCGCGCCTGCTCGAAGCCGCCGACCTCCTCCGCGTCCTCGAAGCCGCCGAGCAGGATTCCCTTCACCACAAACGCACCGAGCAGGAAATGCTCCTTCAGGAACGCCACGAAGTCATCTCGTAACCCCCCCCCCAAAAAAAAACCGCCCGTGATTCCAAAATCACGGGCGGTCTCTTGAACTTCAAATCTTGCCTCGTCAGGCCACTTCCGCGCCTTCCAAGAAGCCCTGCAAATGCCGCACGCGCGTGGGGTGGCGCAGCTTCCGCAGCGCCTTGGCCTCGATCTGCCGGATGCGCTCGCGCGTCACGTTGTACATCTTGCCGATCTCTTCCAGCGTGCGCTCGTAGCCGTCCGCCAAGCCAAACCGCATTTCCAGGATCTTGCGTTCGCGCTCCGTCAGCGTTGTCAGCACGTCGCTCAGCTTCTCCCGCAACAGGCTGTAGCTCGTCACGTCGGACGGGTTCTCCGCCGACTTGTCCTCGATGAAATCGCCCACGCTCACATCACCGTCGTCGCCCACCGGCGCGTGCAGCGAAACCGGCTGCTGCGCCATTTTGAGCAGCGCATGGATGCGCGCCACGGGCATGTGCATCTCGTCCGCCAGTTCCTCCGGGGTGGGTTCCCGCCCCAGTTCCTGCGTGAGCTGCTTCTGCGCCCGCCAGAGCTTGTTCATGATCTCGATCATGTGCACCGGGATGCGGATCGTCCGCGCCTGGTCCGCAATGCTCCGCGTGATCGCCTGCCGGATCCACCAGATCGCGTAAGTCGAAAACTTGTACCCGCGCCGATACTCGAATTTCTCGACGCCCTTCATCAAGCCAATGTTGCCCTCCTGGATCAAATCCAGGAACGACTGGCCGCGGTTGGTGTATTTCTTGGCCACTGACACCACCAGCCGCAAATTCGCCTCCGCCATGTGCGTCTTCGCCTTCAGTCCCCGGTCGGCCGCGGCCTTCAGCGCCAGAAACGCCTTCGCAAACTCCTCGCGCGGCATCCGCACAAACAGCTCCAGCGTCTGGATCTTCTGCTTCTCGGCCTCGATTGCATCGCGTCGCTCGTTGCTGATCCGGTGCCCTTCCAGCTCCTGCAAATGCCGCGCGCTGGCCTGGAACTTCTCATGGATGTTCCCCGCCACCACGATCATTTCCTCGATCACTTTCTGCTTGTAATAAAACTTGGCAAACAGCTCCTGCAGCTTGACGCCCATCTTCTTCAGCTCCTGCTCCAGCGCCTCCTTGCGGGCCTTCTGCTGCGCCTTCTGCCACACCAGGTATTTCTCGTCCACCTTGCGGTCGTGTTCGTGCACCTTCTTGATCAGCTTCCGCAGGTCCCGCAAATGCCCCTCGCGATTGGCAATCTTCTTGTCCACAATCACCCGGTCAAAACGCTCCTTCGGCGGCTCCGAAAGCAGCTTCTCGGCGATGGCAATGTGCTCCTTCGCCGTGAACCCGAGACCGTACACGATGTTCTTCATCTCCGTCTCGGCGTCCTCGATCTTCTTGCAGATCTCCACCTCCTGCTCCCGCGTCAGCAGCGGCACCTTCCCCATCTGGTTCATGTACATCCGCACCGGGTCGTCCAAAATCTCCAGCCGCGCGTCCTCGTCCACCTCGTCCGCTTGCCCCTCTGTCTGCTTGGTCCGCTCCGCCCGCTCTGCCTCCGCCTGGTCCATCACAATTTCCACGTCCATGCCCCGCAGCTTCGACAGCACCGAATCTAAATCTTCCGGACTCAGATTATCCGGCAAAATGTCGTTGATGTCGTCGTAGGTGATGTACCCGTGCTCCTGCGAGAGATGCAGCAGCGTCTTGATGGTCTCCGCCAAATCCAACAGCGCGAGCCCGCTTGCCAACGGCGCCGGCGTCGGCGTCTGCCCGTTTGTCGGCGGTTTGGGGGCGCCGACTTTGGCCGGTCCACCGACTCCAGCCTGCGGCGCATCCATCTTTACGGCCTTGCTGGAAATGACAAATCGCCGCCGCGTCGGCGGGGCCTTTAACTTCGGCGCTTTTGGACTGCTGCTGCGAATATGCGACGTGTTCTTCAACGTCGTGCCTTTGCGTTTCAACATAATAATTCAGACAAACGCGTCGCCTGTCGGTTCAGAAAATCACTCATCAACTACCGCGCAAATCTGCGGCTTCTGACGAAACGACCGCGTTCTTGGCTGTGAGCTGGAACTGCGAACACCAGAAGACTGACGCCCGACTATCCTAAACGCTTTGGGCGAAATTTCAAGGATAATCTTTCCCTTCAACGCACCGCAAGCCCCATTCTAAGATTAATCTAAGTTATACAACTGTAGCACATTATAAAATGATCACTCCCCCGCCCGCACCGCCGCCACGTCCCGCGCAATCTGCCCCCGCAATTCCTCCGCCGATCCAAACCGCCGCTCCTCCCGCAACTTCACCCCCGGCTCCAATTCCAGCTCCTGCCCATACAGGTCCCCGCTGAAATCCAGCACATGCGCCTCCACCCGCAGCTCCGGCTTCCCCGCCGCCACCGTCGGCCGAAACCCGATGTTCAGCGCCGCCCGGTAAATCTGGCCCTGTAATTTCGTCACCGCCGAATAAACGCCGTTCGGCGGCAAGACCCTCCCCGTCGCGTCCAAATTCGCCGTCGGAAATCCCAGCCGCCGCCCCAGCCGCTCGCCCTCGACCACCCGCCCGCACAACCCATACGGACGACCCAGCATCTGGCTCGCCCCGTCGAGATCCCCCGCACCCACCGCCTCCCGGATCCGCGTGCTGCTCACCGCCTGCCCGTCCAGCGCCACCGCCGCCAGCCCGTGCACCAGAAAATGCAACTCGCCCCCCAGCGCCTTCAGCAGCTCCACGTCGCCCGTCCGCCGGTGCCCAAACACAAAATCCGCCCCCACGCAAATGCTGTGAATCCGCCCCAGATCCCGCGCCAGCTCCCGCACAAACGCGTCCCCCGGCTTCTGGCTGAACGCCTGGTCAAACCGGATCTCCAGCACCGCGTCCGCCCCGAGCGATTCGATCGCCCGCAGCTTTTGCGACCGCGCATAAATCTGCGCGGGCACCCGGTGCGGCGCCACCACGGCGTTGGGATGCCGGTCAAAGGTCACCACCAACCCCACCGCGTCGTGCTGCCGCGCATCCGCCACTGTCTGCCGGATGATTTGCTGGTGCCCCAGGTGCACGCCGTCAAACACCCCGATGGCCAGGCAAACCTTCCGGTTGCCCGGTTGCAATTCGCTGGCGGCCTGGATGACTTTCATTCGCAATGGTGCCGCCGGATCCCCGGCAACGCCGGCCGCTTCCACTGCCGGCGGGCTCACACGAGGCTGCCCCCGGACAGTTTCAGAAACGGAATCACTCTCTTTTCCAATTCTGCCTCGCTCATTTGCAGGATCGCTTCCAGCGGCAAGGCGTCCGCTACGTCAAATTTCCCCGAAATCGTGCGCCGCAGCGTCGTCAGGTGCGCGCCGCAGCCCAGCTTCTGCCCCAGATCATGCGCCAGGCTCCGCACATAGGTGCCCTTGGTGCATGCCACCCGGAATTTCCCCAGCGGCTCGGTGTAATCCGTGAACCGGAAACTGTAGAGGTGAATCAGCCGCGGCTCCCGCTCCACTTCGATCCCTTTCCGCGCCAGCTTGTACAGCGGCACGCCGTTCTTTTTGATGGCCGACACCATCGGCGGCATTTGCATCTGGTCCCCAATGAACGTCGCCGCCTCCGTGTTCAAATCCTCCACCGTCATCGGCAAAATCGGCAGCGACCCCGTCAGCTCCCCGTCCGAATCGTAGCTGTCCGTGGTCTCCCCAAACTTCATCGTCCCCTCATAGACCTTGTCGTCCCCCATCAGCCGCTCGGATAATTTCGTGCCCCGCCCCAGCACGATCACCAGCAGCCCCGTCGCGTTCGGATCCAGCGTGCCGCAATGGCCCACTTTCTTCAGGCCGAACTTCCGGCGGATCGCGTCCACCACGTCATGCGACGTCGGGCCGGACGGTTTGTCAACGAGTACCGCGCCATCAAAGGTGGAAAACTCTTGCATGGGAAAATATTACTTGGCCGCGTTCAGCGCCCGTTTCACCGCCGCAATCACCTTGCGCTGCACCGCCAGCGGCGTGCCGGCAATGCGCGCCCCCGCTGCCGCCGGATGCCCGCCCCCGCCAAACGGCCGGCAAATCTCGCTCACGTTCACGTCCGCGCTCTTGGACCGCAGGCTCAGCCGCGTCAGCTCCGGCTCCACTTCCTCAAACACGCACGCCACCACCACCGGCTTGATCGCCCGGATGTGGTCAATCAACCCCTCCGTGTCGTCGCTCTCCGCCCCCGTGCGCACAAAATCCCGCTTCCGCAGCCAAAACCACGCGATCCGGTCGTCCGCCGTCAGCCGGAACGTGCTGTAAACATGCTTCAGCAGCCGCGCCCGCGACAGCGGATACGATTGGTAAACTTCGTCGCAAATCTTCGCCAGGTTCGCGCCCCGCGTCACCAGCTCCGCCCCCACGTGGAACGTCCCCGGCCGCGTGCTCGAATACTGGAACGACCCCGTGTCCGTCGAGACCGCCGTGAACAGCAGATCCGCAATCGGCTTGGTGATGGGCCACCGCGCCACCTTGAGCAGCCGGAAAATCAGCTCGCCCGTCGAGGCTTCGCGCGGCGACACCCAGTTCACATCCGCATACCGCGTGTTGCTCTCGTGGTGGTCAATGTTGATGAACACCTTCCGCTTCCCAATGCACTCCGCCACCCGCCCCAGCCGTTCAAAATTCGCGCAGTCCGTCGCAATCACGCAGTCGAACTCCTCGCCCGCCCGCGGCTGGCCGAACAGCCCGGCCGTGTTCAAAAACTTGTATTTTTGCGGAATCGCATCGTGGTTCCACACCGTCACCCGCTTGCCCAGGCTTTGCACCGCCAGCGCCAGCCCCAGCTGCGACCCAATGCAGTCGCCGTCCGGCCGCACGTGCCCGACAATGCAAAACGTTTGCTGTTCGCGGATGATTTCAATGATCCGATCAATGACTTTCGGATAATTCTTCACAGATCAAATTTCATGGGATGATTTTGCCTCGCGTCGTGGCGGCGCCGGCGGTTTACTTCGCGCCCGACACGCCGTCCGGAACCGGCCCGGCGCCCGTTTCCGGCTGGTTGCCTGAATCCTTTTCCAAATCCTCGATGATCTGCAGCACCTTGTTGCCGCGCAGGATCGAATCATCCCCCACAAATTTCAGCGTGGGCGTGTACTTCAACACCACCGACCGGGCCACCAGGCCTTGCAGCCGCACCCGGTGCTCTTCCAGCACGTGCAAACCGCGCTTCTGCTGGTCCGTGCTCCCCAGGATGCTGACAAAAACCACCGCCGACTTCAGGTCGCCGCCCACATCCACGTCGTTCACCGTGATCAGTCCCACTTCGTTCACGTTGAACTCGCGGCGAACGGCCTCGCCTATCGCGCGTTTCAACAGTTCGCGCACACGTTCATGTCGGAGGCTGGGCATAAGACAAATCGAATCACTGGATGGACGAATCCACGGACGGACGGCGCCCGGCCGGTCGCCGGTGCCACTCTGCCCCGCGCTGTCGCCCATCCCTGAATCCAAGCTTCATAGTTTGGCCGCCACTTTTTCAACCGTGTAGCACTCAATGACATCGCCCACCGCGACTTCGCTGAAGCCCTCGATGCGAATGCCGCATTCCATGCCGGCGCGCACCTCGTTCACCTCGTCCTGGAACCGGCGCAGCGATTGCGTCACGCCCTCGTAAATCACATCCTTGTGCCGGCGCACCCGCACCTTGCCCCGCGCCACCCGCCCGGCCGTCACCGCGCAGCCGGCCACCGGCGCACCCTTGGACAGCTCGAAAATCTGCCGCACCTCCGCCGACCCCACCACCACTTCCTTCAGCACCGGATCCAGCAGCCCCGCCATCGCCAACTTCACCTCGTCTATCAATTCGTAAATGATCGCGTACAGCTTGACCTGCACCCCCGCGTGCTTCGATTTCTCCGCCGCCGTGCTGTCCACCCGCGTGTGAAATCCCAAAATCACCGCCTTGGAAGCCGAGGCCAGGGCCACGTCGTTCTCCGTGATCGTCCCCACGTCGCTGTGCAGGATTTCCAGCGAAACCTTGTCCGACTCGATCTTCTGGAGCGCCTCCACAATGGCCTCCACCGAGCCCTGCGTGTCCGCCTTCACCACGATCCGCAGCACCTTGCTCTGCGCCGCTTCCAGCGACGCAAACAGGTTTTCCAGCGTCACCTTCGAGCGGTTTTCCAAATCGTGGCTCTTGGCCACTTCCGCCCGTTCCTCCGCCAGCGCGCGCGCCGCCTTTTCGTCGTCCACCGCGCTGAATTCCCACCCCGCTTCCGGCACTCCGTTCAGACCCAGCACGCTCACCGCCACCGCCGGCCCGGCCACCTTCAGCCGCTGCCCTTCCTCGTTGATCAGCGCCCGCACCTTCCCGTAGAACTTGCCGCAAATCACCACGTCGCCCAAGTGCAGCGTCCCCTTGCGCACCAGCACCGTCGCCGTCGGTCCGCCCGCCGATACGCCGGACTCAATGACGTTGCCCTTGGCGTGCCGGTTCGGGTTGGCCTTCAATTCCAGCAGGTCCGCCTGCAGCAAAATCATCTCCAGCAGCTTGTCAATGCCCTGCTTCGTCAGCGCCGAGCATTCCACGTAAATCGTGTCCCCGCCCCAGTCGTCCGGCACCAGCCCTTTCTCCTGCAACTGCTGCCGCACCATCAGCGGATTCGCGTTCGGATGGTCGCACTTGTTGATCGCCACCAGGATCGGCACTTTCGCCGCCTTGGCATGCGCCAGCGCCTCCAGCGTCTGCGGCATCACGCCGTCGTTCGCCGCCACCACCAGCACCACCAAGTCCGTCACGTTCGCCCCCCGCGCCCGCATCGAGCTGAATGCCGCGTGGCCGGGCGTGTCCAAAAACGTGATCTGCGCCAGGTCCTGCTTCCGCTCCGGATGCGGCACCGAAATCGTGTACGCGCCAATGTGCTGCGTGATGCCCCCCGCTTCCCCCGCCGCCACATTCGCCTTGCGGATCACGTCCAGCAGCGACGTCTTCCCGTGGTCCACGTGCCCCATGATCGTCACCACCGGCGGCCGCGGCTTCATGTCCTCCGGCTTGTCGTCCACGTCCAGCTCCACCTTCAGCTCCTGCTGGTGGATGATTCCCTCGCCCTTGGCCCGCTTTTCCGCCTCAAACCGGTATCCAAAATGCGCCGCCACCTGCGCCGCAATCTTTTCGTCAATCGACTGGTTCACCGTCGCCATCACCCGCAGCTTCATCAGCTCCGCGATGATCGCAAACGGCTTCTGCTTCAATGCTTCCGCCAGCGCCCGCACGATGATCGGCGGCTTGATCGTGATTACCTGGGCGTCGGACGGCAAATTAATCTTCGGCTGCGCCGGCGCGGACGGTCTGGCCGCCGGCACCCCCGGCAGCGGACGGCCATCGCGGCCACGCTGTCCCGGACCCCCGCGATGATCTCCCCGGACCGGTTGGCCCGGTCGCCCATGGCCCCGTTGCTGCTGTCCGCCACGATCCCGGTCGCCCGGACGCGCCGGACGCGCGGGCAATTGAATTCTGCCCACCAAATCGCCCACTTTCGGCCGCGGCGGCAGCGGCGGCGCCACTGGCGCGGGTGGAACCGCGGGCTTCGCCGGCGGCGTCACCGCCGCGGGCGTCGCGGCCGCGGGGGCGGGGGAAACCGGGGCAACCGGCCCGGGCGCCGTGACCGGCGCCACTGGCGTGGCCGCACGCGTTGGCGCCGCCGCCGGGGCGGCAGTCGGTGCTGGAGACGGGGTTGGTGACAGCTTGGCGGCCGGTGCGGCCGGAGCCGTCGGGGTGGCCACTTTGGCCGACACCACCGGTTCCGGTTTTTTGGCTTCCACCGCTGGTTGCGCCGGAGACGGGGGAGTTCCCGGAGCCGGCGCGGCGGCCACGGGCGCGGCCACGGGTGCGGCGGCCGGCGCCACCGCTGGCGCGGGTGTCGCTGCCGGGGCGTGAATCACTACAATCGGCTCCTCCGGTGCGGCCTTGGCTTTTTCCTCCGGGGGCTTGGCCAGCCGGGCGGCAACCGCCGGGTTGGTCTTGATGATCTCCTCTTCCAGAACCTCGGCGCTGATCTTGTCAATCGAGCTCGACGGCACCTTGGCGGCGGCAATGCCCAACTCCTTGGCCTTCACGAGAATTTCTTTGCTCTCGAGTCCAAGTTTCTTCGCTATATCGTAAACACGAACGGGCATATGTATTTTTCACTGCCGCCGACCGGGATGTGCGTTTCGCCGTCATGGCCTAAATCGCAGGCAACCAAATTATTTCGGTCCGCGCCATAAATTTCTCATTGATCCGCCGGCGCGCCGCCCACCGGCAACGTCCGGCGCGCGGCTTCGGCCCGCGCGGCTTCCAAAACCCCCGCCGCGCCGGCGCCAATCTGCTCAATCTCCGCCAAGTCGCCGGCTTCCGCTGACAATAAATCTTCCAGCCGCGTCAAACCGTGGTGCACCAGGGCGTCCGCCTGCTCCCGCGTGATGCCCGGTATGGCCGCAATCTGCGCCACCGCTTCCGCCACTTTCTCTTCAAATCCCTTCGTCACCACGTGCTCGGCATCTATGTTCACTTCCCACCCCGTCAGCCGCGCCGTCAGCCGCGCGTTCTGTCCGCGCTTGCCGATCGCCAGCGATAACTGGTCTTCCGCCACCAAGATGCCCAGCGTCTTCCGCGCCTCATCCACCTCGATGCTCTTGATCTTCGCCGGTTCCAACGCCTTCGTCACAAATGATTTGATGTCGGACGACCACGGGATCACATCCACTTTCTCGTTGTTCAGCTCGCGAACGATGTTCTTCACCCGCTGCCCCCGCATCCCCACGCACGCCCCCACCGGATCCACCTTCGAATCCCGTGAATATACAGCCATCTTCGTCCGAAATCCCGGTTCCCGCGCGATTCCCTTGATCTCAATCGTCCCGTCGTTGATCTCCGATACTTCCAACTGGAACAGTTTAACGATAAATCGCGTGTCCGCACGCGATAAAATGATCTCCGGCCCGTGCGCCCCCTCTTGCACGGCCTTGATATAACACCGGATGCGCTCGCCCACCTGATACTCCTCCGTGGGCACCCGCTCTTTGTTCGGCATCAGCGCCTCGTATTTTCCCAAGTCCAAAATCACATCCGACCGGTCAAATCGCCGCACCGTCCCGCTCACAATATCTCCCACCCGGTCCTTGTACTCCGTGATCAGCATCGCCTTCTCCGCCTGGCGCACCTTCTGCATCAGTGCCTGCTTGGCGTATTGCGCCGCAATCCGCCCAAACCCCTGCGGCGTCACTTCCTTCTCAATCTCATCCCCCACTTTCGCGTCCGCCTTCAGCTTCCGCGCGTCAAAGACCGAAATCTGATCGTGCTGCGAAACCACCCGGTCCGCTACAATAAGCTTCGCAAATGCCTTGATATCACCGTTTTTTGGGTCCATCGCCACGCGCAACTCCCGCGCCGGCCCCACCGCCTTCTTCGCCGCTTGCAACAATGCGTCTTGAACGGCAGCCATGAGAGTTTCACGGCTGACGCCTTTCTCTCGCTCCCAAAATTCAAGTCCGGCTATAAAATCTGCATTCATAACTGTTGCACGTGCGGCATCGGCGTCGTGTCAGGCGAATAAAAAAGTCGGAAAGACCATTTTGTCTCCGACTTTTACGCGCTGGTACTTCCAGCCAATTCCGCTTTCCCTTACAAGATAAATTTTCCTATTCCAACGTCAAGCGTAAAACCTAGGGGAAAATAGGCTCTCGCTTCCGGATAACCCTATGCTGCCGGGCATGCTTAACCCGCCACCTCCGGGCGCCGGCGTGAAATTTTCGCCCCTTTTGCGTGAAATTCACGCGCCCCCCCTTTCGCCACCGCTCGGTTTCCACGATTTCAACTCAAATCCCGATGGCACCGCCGATGCTAACGACAATTCCATGAGACCGGCCGCTTCGCCTCCCGCCAGTTGGACCCACAAGCTCGTTCCCTGGCTCGCCGTCCTCGCCACCCTGGCGTGCCTCCTGGCGTTGCTTCCACCCCTGCCCAGACCCAGGCGCGCCGCCCAGCGCATCAGCACGGTCAACAGTCTTTCCCACGTCAGTTCACCTTGGATCATTTGCCCGCCGGCCACCAACTCTGCGGCCGGATGCCTGCCCCTCCTAACCGCGACGAACTCCCTCCCATGAACTGTGGCCGCCCCCGCCGGAAAACCTGCGCCTTCACGCTGGTGGAAGTCGTGCTCATTCTGTTCTGCCTGTGCATCCTCGCCGTCACCCTCCTGGCCGCCGTCAATGCCCCCCGCTTCCGGCGCGATGTTGGCTGTGCCAATCAGCTCAAACAGATGGGATTGGCCATGCGGCTCTGGGAGGGCGACCATGGCGACAAATATCCGATGAACTTTGGGGCCACCAATGACCCTGCCCGAGCCGCCGCCCCCGGATACGCCGAATCCATTTTCCAAGCCATGGGGGGCCGTGCAGGCAATCCTCGGATCCTTGTCTGCCCCGCCGACCGGCACCACCACCCCGCCCACAATTTCAACCTCCCGCTCACCTCCAGCAACCTCAGCTATTTCGTCAATCCCGACGCTCAGGAAAGCGATCCGCAGGATTTTCTCTTCGGCGATGATAATTTTGAGATCCGCGGCGTTCGCGTCAAATCCGGCCTCCAGGCCATCTCCAACCAGCCCATCGCTTGGTCCCCCGACCGCCACGGCTTCCGGGGTAACTTCGCTTGTGCCGACGGCAGCGTCAGTTCCCTGAACAATGTTTTCCTCGCCCGGGCTTTTCCCCCCACCAACACCGTCACCCTGCGCCTCGCCATCCCGTAAAACGCCATTCTCCCTTAGCCTGACTTCCGCGTTCACGGCTGCACCGTCACGCCCCGCACAAACGTGTTCGTCGTCACGCCGCCCAGCGTCAGCGGCCGGCCATTGATCTGCACCCCGTCGAACATCACCCCGTCAATGCCGTGGTCCGCGTCAAATCCCTGCAGCTCCACCCGCGGCGTCTCCGCCGTCACCGCCCAGATGTCGTGGAACGTCACGTCCCGGATATGTCCCCGCTCCGCGTCCCGCGACCACACCGCCTGGTTGATCCACAGCGAAATCAGCTTCCGCGACTCCTCCACCCGGATGTTCTCAAACCGCACGTTGCTCACCGTCGCCGCGTCGCAATGATACACCCGCAGCGTCCATTCCCGCCCCGTGTCGTGAATCACATCGCAATTCGTAAACAGCACGTCGTCCACGTCTTCCCGCAGCTCCGCACCCACCGACAGCGCATGCGCCACCTGGTTCCACAGCACGCAATTCCGCACCACCACGTGATGCACCGGCCCCCGGCCAATGTCGCTTTTCACCACAATCAAATCATCCAGCGTCCGCAAAAAACACCCGTCCACCGTCACGTCCGTGCAATTGCAGATGTCAAACCCGTCCGAATTCGCCCGGCACCCGAACACCTTCACGTTCGTCAGCGTCACCCCGTGACACCGCCGCATCGGCACGTTCCACCCGCTCGAGTCCCGCAAAATCACGCCCTCCACCGTGACATCATCCGCCTTGATGGACAGCAAACTCCGCGCGTGAATCGGGCAGCCGCTGCCGTCAATGATGCCCCGCCCCCGCAGCGCCACATGGTTCCCCGCCAGCTCCACCACCGGCCCGTTGCGCCCCACGCCCCGCAACACCGCCCCGCCCGCCAGATACAGCGTCCGCCCCGACCCCACCGTGACCGGATTCGTCAGCTCGTACGTCCCCGGTCCGAAATAAATCGTGTTCGTATCCTTCGCGTCCGGCACGTTCGTCTCCGGCGGATTCGCGAACAGGTGCAGCGACGACGTCACCTCGCCGTTCACCTCGATCGTCAGGTTCGCCGGCCGGTTCAGGGCAAACGTCACCTCCCGTCCCGCGATCTGCGGCGTCAGCCCGTAGGACGTGGGCAGAATCTTCGCCTGCTCCACCGCGTCCCGGTACGTGATGCGGATCACCTTCACCGGCCCGCTCATGTCAAAGCTGGCGAACGACGCCAGGCTAAAAAAATCCCCCGAATGCGGAATGTCATCCATCGCCTTCCACCGCCGCTTTTCATCCGCCGGCGCCACATGCGTCACCGCCACGAATACCGGCTGACCGTCCGCTTCCACCTTGAAATCCTTCGAAACCGGCTCGTCTGCCGGCATTGCCCACACCCGCACATTTCCCCCCGCCGGGGAAGCCGCTTGCGCCACCACCCCCGTCGGCCACAACGCCAACGCGGCCGCCATCGCCCACAACCCGGCGGGAAACGTCTTCAAAATGCACATAAGCGCATTCTGCCCCACCCGCCCAATTCCTCAAGGCTGAAAGCCTGTTATGTTATAGCCCCGGCTGAAGGCCTGGGAACTTCGTCCTCAAGATTTCCTCAAGGCCTGTAAGGCCGGCCCAGCCCGGGCAAAGGCGTCAGCAAGAGTCAGGCTCTTCGACGTGTCAAAATTCACCGTGCGCCGGGTTGACACCGTCCCTATGGAGCGGACATTTCGTCGCCACCTCCGTAACGCTCCGTGCCATTCCGTCCGCGTCATGGATTGCGCCGGCAAAGCGCCAGCGTCCCGACCTGTCGCAATGCCACCTGTCGGGATTTCGCACGCACTCGCGCCCGCGAGCTTTTGAGAGCCGTTGCCCGCTCGAAAGCGGCGTGGCGTTCCCGCCGCAATCCAAATTATCCCGCTTTGAAACCCGCCATGAACGGGGCAGAGAGGTGTTTTTCGTTGCACGGCGTGCCCAGGCGGAACATTCTTCTAATGCCGTTTGCTTTGAGTAAATATTTATAGAAGATGCGTTTGATCAACACCTTCGTCGCGTTTGGCATTTTTTCCTTAACGAACTGCCTGGCGGCTGATGCGCCGGCGCTGTTTTGCGACCCAAACCAACCCGTGGATCAGCGGGTGGCGGACTTGATTTCGCGCCTGACCCTGGAAGAAAAGGCAATCCTGCTAAATCATCGCGGACCCACCATTGAACGGTTCAACATCCGTTCCGACCAGTGGAATCAATGCCTCAACGGCGTGCAATGGGACCGGCCCACGACGCTTTTCCCGGCGTGCATCGGCCTGGCCGCGACTTGGGACACTAATCTCGTGCATGCGGTGGCGGGGGTGCTTTCGGATGAAGCGCGCGCGATTTACAACGGCTGGCATCTCGACCCGCACGCGCCGGGCGGCCACAAGGGGCTGATTTATCGGGCGCCGGTCATCAACATCGGGCGCAATCCGTATTGGGGCAGAAACCACGAGGCGTGGGGCGAGGACCCGTTTCTTACCGGACGCATGGCGGTAAGCTACGTCCAGGGTTTGCAAGGCGACGATCCGCACTATTTGAAAATTGCCGCGACGTTGAAACATTTTGCGGTCAACAATGTGGAAACCGACCGCCAGCAACTGAACGCGGTCGTCTCCGAGCGGATGCTGCACGAGTATTGGTTGCCCCACTTCCATGACGCGGTGGTGGAGGGCAAGGCCTGTTCGCTCATGGCCAGTTACAATGCCATCAACGGGGTTCACAATAACATGAACCGCTGGCTGCTCACCGACCTTCTCAAGCACGAGTGGCAACATGCAGGGTTTGTGGTCTCCGATCTCGGCGGGGTCAAATCCATGATGGCGGACAACAAAATGACGGCGGAGGACGCCGTCGCCCAGTCGCTGATGGCGGGCTGTGATTTTTCGGACCAGGAATTTCAGGACAATATTCCCGCCGCCGTGCGGGATGGCAAATTGACCATGGCGCGGCTGGACGACGCTTTGACCCGCGTGCTCCGCGTGCGTTTCCGCCTGGGGGAATTTGACCCGTTTGCTTCGGTGCCTTACAGCAAAATCTCCCCCGCCGTCATCAACAGCGCGGAGCATCGCGCCGTCGCCTTGCAGGCCGCGCAGGAATCCATCGTTCTGCTGCAAAATCGTGACGGGCTTCTGCCGCTCGACAAATCCCAGCTCAAGCGCATCGCCGTGATCGGTCCGCTGGCCGACCGGTTGGTGTTGAATAATTACAACGGCAAGCCGGGTCAATCTTTCACCGCGCTGGCGGGCATCAAGGATGCCGTCGCGCCCGGCACCGAGGTGGTTTATGCCCGCGGCGGCTCGGTGACAGGTGAAGATTCGCCCGGCAAAACCAATGCTGTGGCCCCTGCCGTTGACCCGCTCGTTGAACAAAACAAAGCCGTTGAGCTGGCGCGCGGCGCGGATGTTGCCATCGTCTGCCTGGGCACCACCGCGGCCGTCGAACAGGAAGGCCGCGACCGTACCAAACTCGGGTTGACCGGCTCCCAGGAAAAACTCGCGCAAGCGGTTTTTGCCGCCAATCCGCGCACCGTCGTCGTGTTGCTGAGCGCCGGGCCGCTGACGGTTCCCTGGCTCAAGCAGAATATTCCAGCGATGCTTCAGGCCTGGTGGCCGGGCGAAGAGGGCGGGCACGCCATTGCGGATGTGCTTTTTGGGGCCGTGAATCCTGCGGGCCGTCTGCCGCACACCATTTATGCTTCCGCGGAACAAGTGCCGCCGGTGACTGAGTATGACATTACCAAGGGGTTCACTTATATGTATGTGCATGGCGAACCGCTCTTCCCGTTCGGCCATGGCTTGAGCTACACCACCTTCAAATACAGCGACCTGATGCTGTCGGCGGATAAAATCAAACCGAATGGCAACGTGAACGTAAGTGTAAAAATTGAAAATAGCGGCGGACGCGCCGGTGATGAAGTGGTGCAGCTTTACGTTCACCAAACCAGGTGCAGTGTAAAACGACCCGCCCAAGAGTTGCGCGGCTTCCAACGCATCCGTCTGCAACCCGGCGAAAAGAAAACCGCGGCGTTTTCTTTGCCCGCCGCGAGCTTGGCGTTTTGGGATGAAAAAACCCATGGCTTCCTCGTCGAGCCGGGCGCGTTCGACGTGATGATCGGGGCTTCCGCGTCCGACATCCGGTTGACCGGACAGATTGAAGTAATTCGCTGATCCACTTGAGCCCGTTGTGGCTTCGCAAGGTTCATATTGGGGGAGAGCCAGCCGTGTTCAACGGTTGAGTAGCAGTGACGGCGCTTTCGCCCGCACGGCGGAGATTTCACTGGAAGTTGGGGCCGGGAGACGGGATGTTAGGAGCCATGGCGGCATTCACACATACGAACTCACTGGCGCGGGAGAAGTCGCCGTATCTGTTGCAGCACGCCCACAATCCGGTGGATTGGCGGGCGTGGAACGGGGAGGCGTTTGCCCGGGCGCGGGCGGAGCACAAGCCGATTTTCCTGAGCATCGGCTATTCGACGTGCCACTGGTGCCACGTGATGGAACGCGAAAGTTTTGAGGACGAGCAGGTGGCGGCGTTCCTGCGGGAGCACTTCATCAGCATCAAGGTGGACCGGGAGGAGCGGCCGGACGTGGACAAGATTTACATGACGTTTGTGCAGAGCACGGCAGGCGGGGGCGGGTGGCCGCTGAATGTGTTTTTGACGCCGGACTTGAAGCCGTTTTTCGGCGGGACGTATTTTCCGCCGGACAACCGGCACGGGCGGGCGAGTTTCCTGCAGGTGCTCGAGCAGATCGCGCAGCTCTGGCGGGAGCAGGCGGGGGAGATTGCGGCCAGCGCGGAGGAATTGCGATCGCGGCTGGAAACGGTCATGGCGCGGGAGACCCAGGAGAACCCGCCGTTGACGCCGGCGGTGTTGTGGGAGGCGCTGGGGCAGTTCAAGCGGGCGTACGACCCGGAGGCGGGGGGCTTTGGCGGGGCGCCGAAATTTCCGCAGCCGGCCATGCCGGCGTTTATCTTGCGGGCGGGCCGGCGGTTCGGCGACGAGGCGGCGGTGCGGATGGTTTTGCACACGTGCGACCGGATGGCCGCCGGCGGAATTCACGACCAACTCGGGGGCGGCTTCGCGCGCTATTCGGTGGACGCGAGTTGGCGGGTGCCGCATTTCGAAAAGATGCTCTATGACAATGCGCAACTGGCGCAGCTCTACCTGGACGCGCACCTGGTGTCCACCGAGCCGGCGGCGCGCAGCGGGGCGGCGGGGGGAAAATCGCGGTTTGCGGCGACGGCGCGGGACATTCTCGATTATGTGTTGCGCGACATGACGCATCCGGACGGCGGGTTTTATTCGGCCGAGGACGCGGACAGCGAGGGGCACGAGGGGAAGTTTTATTGCTGGACGCAGGCGGAGCTGGCGAAGCTGCTGGCGCCGGAGGAATACCTGGTGGCGGCGAATTATTTCGGCGTGACGAAGGCGGGCAATTTTGTGGATCACAGCCATCCGGAGCCGCTGCCGGGACAGAACGTGTTGTACGTGGCGCAGCCGGAGGTGGCGGCGGGCGACGCACCGCTGCTGGCGTCCGCCCGGGCGAAAATGCTGGCGGCGCGGGCCGGGCGCGTGCGACCGCAGCGGGATGACAAAATCCTGGCGTCGTGGAACGGGCTGATGCTGGGCGCGTTTGCGCGGGCCGGAGCGGTGTTGAATGAGGAGCGCTACCGGCTGGCGGCGGAGCGGAACCTGGCGTTCATCCGGGAAAATTTGTGGGACGCGAAGGGGCAGACATTGTCGCATCGCTGGCGCGACGGCGAGCGCGACGGGGTGCAGTTGCTCGAAGGCTATGCGTTTTTGCTGGACGGGGTGATCCAGTTGTACGAGGCGACGCTGGAGCCGGGGCACCTGGACTTCGCGGACGAACTGGCCGGGGCGATGCTGGCCAGGTTCTATGATCCGGCGGGGGGCGGTTTCTGGCAAAGCCCGGCCGGGGCGGGGGATTTGATTTTGCGGGTGAAGGATGATTACGACGGGGCGGAGCCGAGCGGCAACGCGATGGCCACGCTGGCGCTGCTGAAGCTGGCCGCCATCACGGGCCGGGCGGAGTTCGAGCAGGCGGCCGAAACGACGCTGCGGCTGGCGGCGGCGCGGCTGCAAGCGCAGCCGGCGGCCATGGCGTGCATGCTGCAGGCGCTGGATTTCCGGCTGGCGGAGCCGCGCCGGGTGGTCATCGCCGGGGACGCGGCGTCCGCGGGTTTTCGCGAGCTGCTCCACGCGGCGCACGCGGTGTATCAGCCGGACAAGATCGTGCTGGGAAACACGGGCGCGGTGGAACCGTTTGCGCGGACGCTGGCCGCCAAGGGCGCGGCGACGGCTTATGTTTGCCGCGGGAACGCCTGTCAGCCGCCCACCCTCGACCCGGCGCAGGTGCGCGAACTGCTACGGGAAGCCGTTACTTGAGGCTGACCACCAAGATGACGAGGTCGATGGCGAACAGGGGCAGCACAGCTTGCCCCTCAATCAGTGCTGATTAATAACTTGGCAGCCTATAGCCATAAGTACGGCCAGCACCCCAAGAATAATGCTGTGGATTGAACCGCACGGGAGAAGTAAAAACTAATTGAACTTCCGGATGCTTCCGCCAGAATAAATATGCTGCTATCGCTTGCATCTTGCTGCACTGCCCTGCAATTGCCACATCGTATTGGTCTCTTATATTAAAATATTCACGTTCCAATTGCTCTAAAATCTCTTCCAAATATAAGGTAGAAACATCCACTTCTCGCGTATGCCATTGTGCAAAAAGCTCAGCGTGCAACTCTCTTGATAGTTTTGTGCGCCAATCAAATGTCCTATGTGGTGAAAGACCGTAAAATACTATTACGGCGCTTGGCGCATAGCTATCAACCAATCCCTCAACACGGTTCGGCTCATGACCCACGAAAACAATCAAACACGTCTGTTTACCTGGCCGAAAGTTTCCACTAAACTCAGGCAATATCTGGACCGACCCAAGGCCTGAGCTCTGCAAATACTCAGATGCACTCTCATAGTCCCTTTCTCTCCAGGCCTTAACAACCATGCGTCTCTTATCCTTTGGAGGATAATAAGCCTTCGATTCCGTATAAATGATAGTAGTTTCTAGGCCACACCCAATACATGTATGAACGGTTGCCAATGCCAACAAATGAGTCATTCCCGAGATATCTACAATAGCTTTTCTGTTCTTCAGTCTCGCTGCGACTGTTCCAATTTCTACCGAGATTCTCCTGCAAGAGTCAATGGGGCGTTCCGCATGTACGTGAATAGTACCCCGGCGCTTAAAATCTAACTGTTCCAATCGCATCCAGAGATAATTAAACTTGTCTTCATTGCTAACACGTTGGCTATCATAATGCAGAATCAAACCCTCCTCGACGTGAATGCGATTTTTCCGAACACGTCGAAGAAAAGCATTGGCCCTGGCTTCAAAGCCGCCGGCGCAAACAAACAGGCCCGCGGTGGTGTTCAATTCAAAGTTGAATTGAATCGGTTCTTTTTGCTTATAAGGGCTCATTTTCCTTGAATAGCAACGGTTGCGAAACGTGATTTTCTCGTTGTGTCAGATCCTCCAACTTATGCCGGTGTTTAGCAACAAAAGCATCGGGTTGATTAAGCAGCAGCTCCAACCTTCCCTTGCTTAAATACAGATGATTACGAACACGATAGGTAATCGCAAAGGCGGGGGAAAAGATCTTGTTTAAATCGTACCGTCGGCTTAGCCCGAATTGCGCCCGTGAAAATGTGGCTCCATCGTCCAGCAGCAGACCGTTTTTTATCAGTTCTTCCAATAATATTCGCGATTTTGCGCTAAGCTTTCCAATATCCAAACGTTCAATGGAAATTGTTTCGTACCATCGTTCATTCGAGTGCGTATCGTATCGTTCTAGATAAAGCCTTGAAACCTCTCCAATGGCGCTGATAATGGCTTGAAGTTTTGGACCAATAGGCTCATCGTCCACCTCGCCTGGTGTCAGTATAAGTGCCTTAAACTGCCGGCGTGAATACTGCCAGATGGCGTCATCCTGCTTTTCAAGAGAAACACCTTCAGTGTCCACTGTTACATGATTTTCATTAAAGATATGCTCTACGATTTCTAAAAGAGACCGCACACTACCGTGCGAAATGCTCCATACAATATTCCAGCCCCCGAAATAAGCGCGCTTTCTAGGCGTATTCGACCTCGACTTACCATTCATTGGGCGCCTCGCACCGGGTTGCGATAAGGCCGAGAGAAATTCACGAACGTCCTGCGATTTTCCAAGTATTGACTCGATGCCGAATTTAAAACCGGCTGCGCGCAACCGCCTGTCTACAACCCTGGCCATATATTGGGACAGCTCAGCCGCTGAAGCTCTCAGCGTCTTAGCTGAAAGTTCGCCCAAACTCACATATGTAACCTCATGACGCGGGTCAATGGATTTCCCGTCAGCCGTGTCGAGCGTGTACATGAATTTCTCACAAGTAAGCTTAAAACAATGATTTGCGCTTGTTGATCTGACAAGTGAATTTAAAATCTTCTGCATCTCGAGGTGGACGTTCCCCACACCCGCGTCGTCGACCAAAATGTAAAATTTTGTATTAGTTAGGTCTGGAAACGTTCGTTTTAGCACTGCAAAGAACTCATCTAGGACCTTTTCGTTGAGGAGATTTACATTGATTCGCTTCGCTGGATCATACCAGATTGCGGATGCTGAATTCTCCATTGCAGTGCATGCGCCGAGGCATTGTCGAAAGACGTTCAGCTTGTCACCGTCATCAAATACAGCAACTTTGCCCAGACAATTGTCCAGAAAGGCAACTAAATCACTAAAATCGCCGGGTAATGTAAGTACAGAAGCGCCTGTCTTTTCGTCTCGATACTCCAATCCTTCTCGTATTGTCTGCAGTGTTTTGGTCCAGATTTTGAGAACGACAATATGCTTCAAAAACCTTTGCGTTAAATTATCAAACGTGCCCCCCCCCATCGCTTCGGGAGTAAATGCTTTAAATTCTCCTAGGCGGCAGGCAAATAAAACACCAAACGCCTCCCGAAAATCATACTGGACCGCATTCAGACACTGGTCGAGTTCGGCGTCGTGGTTTCTATCAATGATGACTTGAGGATGAAATTGCAAAACTCTCAAATAATGCGATTTGCCGCAACCGCGTGGTCCAGAAATCCACGTATTTCCAAAACGTGCTATTACTTTAAAGCGGGAGCTGTCGGGTTCAAACAGCTTAAACAATTTATCCGCCGTCGGAATGAATTCAACCCGAAGCCATTCAAACGGCTCCTCTGCGGGCGCCTTAAAATGGGATTTTGGGACAACGGTCCTTGGGTTCTGGAAATCGTGCATCATTTCAGCAAAGTTTTTATACCTCCGAGATCGCAACCCATCCAAAACACGATACGCACGTTCACCCAACAACAACCTTGAAGAATAACCGGGAAGCTTTTCACAGGCCACCACAGCAGCCTGCAACAAGTGATTCCTAAAATGGTCGAGGTCCGACGAAACCTCCATATTTCGCGATTTAATAGAAGGCGTACCAATAAAATCAATTACCCAGAAATTCGTTGCTGCGGAACCGGACTGATTTGGAACAACCAAGATGTTGCCCTCATGCAGGTCTCCATGCGTCAGGCCGACACCCTCAATAGCAGCCAAAGCACCGCCTACACGTTCGATGAACCTATCAAAGATTATCTCGGTGAGATTCGGATGCTGCTTGAGAAATGAGGAGAATGTCTGTGCGCATTGATCAACGTACTCTAAAACGACGCAGCAAAGCGTCTCCGTTTTCCCGTCTGGAAAGGTGACATAAACCTGGCCAACATCAACAATGTCTGGCAATGCAACATCGCTCATTATGTTAGCACGCTTAGCGATGGCAGCCTCCAGCTCGTCGTAAGTTACATACCCAGGTAAAAATATTTTTACGGTCCTATATCGGTGCGTTTTAGACTGTTTTGCGCGAAATGTGAAAGACGTTGCTCCCCGCCCAATACATCCTTCCACCTGATAACTGTAGGCCAATGGATGCTCCACTGCTTCTGAGTTCGCACTAAGCTCCGAGCCGACAACAAACTCCAGTGATAAAGACACATAATCCAATTGCCTTGCAACCATTGGTGAGACCGATACGCTTCCCCCAAGATTTATGAGAAGCCCAACCGCGCAAAGTTTTGCCAGAATTTCATGTGTGCGCTCGGAAGATGAGTCAATTTGACTCGCAATCTTTTCGACGGAGCACGCGCCTTTTGAATGTAAGAACTCAATTATTGAGCAATTAATAGGATCATCAAGGGCCTCAACAGCAGCGCGACTTTCTGCCGCCAACTTATTTGTGTCTCGCAGGGTACCGGTAGATGTCATATCAAATTCGGTGTCTTAACTCCCACTGTTTACGATAGGCAACGCATCTAATCTGTTCAATCACACGACCGGCCAAATGGCATTCATCTAAATCATTAGGTGACCGAAACCAGTCCAATTTTCCATTCATTCCCTGAAAAATTTTAAGAACGCCATTCGCACTGTATCCGTGCTTGTGTCGCCTATCAATGCAGACCATCATCTTTGAGGCAATCTTCGGCTCTGTTCCAAAATCATGAACTTCGCCGATGCTTCCTGGGCTTGCCATCAAACAAACAACATAATCGTAGGTTATTGCTTGAACAAACTCGCCGACTGCCAGATTTAGCCCACTTGACGCGAGAACGGCTGGCTTCCAAACATCTTCGCAAAAATCTGCCTCATGTCCCATGTTTTTGACCATTTTACGGATATCGCAGCGCTTTCGATAAATCGCTCCCCCGGTCGGACCGGGACCGAGAATAAGGACCTTAAGCTTTATTCCGCAAAGTAATCGCTTTAGCTTTGAGACTGTCGGATTAGATGTTTTTTTATTTGGCATCTTGTCTTTGCCGTTGTGAAGTTTGAATTCTATAATTTGTGACAACAACTTCGCGGACCCGAAAACGGTCGCCGTTTGATCCAAGCCATCGAACCACGTTCAGCCGCGCGACGTAATACTCGGAATATAATTTTAGAATGCTCTTCTGACCCACGTTTGACAACATAATCAAACACCCTCGCTTGGAGAGCGTGTCAACAACTCGAGCCAACCGTTCTTGCTGCTCCCAGTCAAAGCGACTGGCAGAATAGTGTGTAAAGTAAGCCGTCTCACTTCTTGGCGGATACGGAGGATCTAGATAGACAAAATCTCCCCTCTTCGCGTCTTTTAATACATGCTCGAAATCCCCGCATTTAATTTGGGCGCCACGAAGCACCCCAGATGCCACTTTCAGTTGCTCTACGGTTGGAAGCGCCGGGCCATTTGCGCTTGGACCATAGGGCACATTAAACTCCCCCTTGCAGTTAACGCGGTAAATTCCGTTGAAAGCCGCCTTGTTCAAGTAAATGAATTTAGCCGCGCGCGCGGCCTTCGAATCGGCTTTGGCATTTAATGACCGCCTGACTTTATAAAAGAATTCGGGTGTGTTTTTTTCCCTATAATCACTAAGCAAGCGGCCTATGGCCGACGGATTATTGGCCACCTGCCGATAACAATGCATTAGATCCTCGTTGACGTCGGAAAGCACTGCAAGTTTAGGCTGACATGCAAAAAACATGGAACCTGCTCCGAAAAATGGTTCGAAATAGGTCCCGAAGCTTTGCGCCTCTGGCACAAGGGGTAATAGGAATTTGATGATCTTCTGCTTGCCGCCGGCCCAGCGCAGAAATGGGCGAACCAGACCTGTTGCACTCTCGCTGCGTTCAGTGTTGAAAATTGTCAAGTTTTTTGAGTTCCGGAGATTGCTAAATGAGGCCGGTCCACGGGAAACGGTTCCCGGCGACGGTTGACCAACTAGAGAAAGCACAGAGATATCCATAATCAGACCTCGGCTGTTCTGGCCCTAGTCATTCCTTGTCGGCCGAACCTCTTGTTCCTGCGGTGCAGCCAAATTTGCTTGTGAGATCCCGACTACGGGCGGCTGAGCCGTCAGGTCCTTTGCTTGGGTCGGTAAATTTGTGTGAAACGTCGGAGGGCGAACGTCGGCCACATGCGCCTCAAACTGTTCCTCTGATATGGGGCTGCGAGATAAAACAATTATTGCTGCGAAGTGCCCGCCGTCATGATAGTTGAAGCTTGAAATGACGCCGCGGAGACGAGTCGGATCATCCAGCGAATTCGTATAGAGCTCGGCTGCAAACAGACTTGGCCTCTCACTGTGCTGGTCGATCAGGGCCATGCCCCCAGGGAACGCGTTGCCTCTCACCAACCACTTCGTCTCCGCGTTGATTAAGCCGTCTCGCATAGTTCCACTGATCCTTCCGTCTCGGGTGACTGCCAAATCATACTCGTGCAGACTCAAGGCGAGCACGCCACTCTTTGCATGGTTAGCCACATGCATACCATACCAATGGCCCGAAAGCCGGGTGTAATTATCCTTACCACCAAAAATGTTGTTTTCGCAATATCTCTGAAAAAAGAGAACACCAAGCCCGCCGGTGAGCGCAGTAACAACCGGTACTGCAACATCCTTCAGTATGTCTATCGCCATGAGTGTCCTGATGCTGAAAGCCTTCCCGCTGAAATATCGCGACGAAACACGTCGCTGATGGCTAAGGACACTTTATTGTGGAATGGGCAATTTGTCCAGCGTATTAATGACAAATGGCCGTGCAAATCCCCATCAATAGGCACATTTCATTTGATGGTAGAACCATCAGCAACGGCCCGGCGCGCGTGCGGGAACTGGTGGGGGACAGGACCGCACAATCGGGTGACACGCGTTGAGCGGAACCGGCGCGCGGCGTTCACGCCGCTTCCGCGTGCAACCTCAAGCGGGCTGGGCAGGTCACGAACCGCGTGCCTTTGGACACTGAAGCGGGCTGAAGCCCGCGGTCCGTCACCGTATTGCGCGAGTCTCAATAATTTATTCCCGGATCTTACTTGAGGCTGACCATCAAGATGACGAGGTCAATGACGAACAGGAGCACGATGGCGATTTCCAGCCAGAGCATCACCCGGTAGTTCTGGTCCTGCTTGAGGATCTGATACAGGTCGTCGAGCGTCTTGAGCTTGCCATCAATGGTGCGATGCCAGTCGGCGAGGTGGAAGCGGGAGGAGATTTTTTCGTAGATGCGGGCGAGGTGCCAGTCGCCGAAGAACTTGGTGGTGTTGGACAATTCGTCGTTGAAGCGGGCCATGTCTATGCGGATTTCACGCAACTCATGGAGGATATCACTGCGGGAGCGGAGGGGGCGTTCGCCGAGGTCGCGATAGGAACGTTCCAAGGCGTCGTCGAGGAGCCGGTCGTAGGCCTCGAGCTCGGCGAGCTGGAGGTTGGCGAGTTCCATGATGAACAGCGCCTCGTCGAAGTCATGGGGCTCATCCACGACCAGGGCGGCGTCCCAGTCAATCACCACGAGATCGTTGTCGTAGTAGCTCAGGTGGCGGGCGGTGGATTCCTCGGCCTCCTGTTTGGAGAGGCGCTCGACCTCCTCCTCCTGGGTGAGCAGGGCGGCGACACGGCGGCGGTGGGCCTGGAACCAATGCTCGGCGTTCATGGGCTGGTTGTCGGCATCCAGCACGGGCGAGTTGATGCAGAAGACGGTGTAGGCTTCATCCTCGGAAAGCTGCGACTGGGGCCGGACGAGGTGGCTGCGGAGTTCGGCGGTGACCTCCTGGGCGAGGTGGTAAACCTCGTCGTGGAGCGAGCCATTGCTGAACTGGAGATCATGGAAGGCGACGAGATCCTCGAAGTGGGCGACGGCGAAAGGCACGCGCGCGGTGATGCTGATGGCGCCCACGGGGAGGAGCTTGATGGTGCGCTCGACGCGCACGGCGCCGAGCGGGCCGATGCGCTCCATGGGCGGGAGCCGGACCATCTGGGGCCGCTGGAAAAACAACTGGCGGGGGTTGCGTTTGCTGCTGTCCATGGAGAACTGGGCCACCGGCTGGCCGAGCAACTCGCGGATGGGTTGGCGGGAGGTGTCGTAGGCGACGTCGAAGGCGTAGATGTAAACCACCTCGCCGCGGTAACGCATGACCGGGTTCGGATTCATCGTACCGCACAGTACTCCATGGGCGGGGAATGCGAAATCCCAATTCCGGACGGCACGACGGCGATTCCCACCGCGCACCGTTGCTGGACCCGCGCCCGGACCGCGGCGGTGTCGCAGACCAGCCGCAGCAGCTTCGCAGGAATGACCGCGTCGGAAATACTCAACCCGCCCTGAGCGCCCGACGCGTTGCGGCTGATCCCGCGCTGCGCGGGACACAGCCGCGGTCCAGGACGCTCCGCGCAATTCCGATGCGCCCCGCAAGTCCGCTCGCGTCTTGGACTGCGCCGGCAAAGCGCAGCGGCGACGGCGCTTTCACACGCTCGCATGAGCCGCGAGTTTTCGAGAGCCGGTGCCCGCACGAATGCGCCGTTTTGTTTGCGTGTCATCCGGGCGCGGGGCGGTTAAATTTTGGCGGCAGATGAGCGATTTTGAAACCAGGTTTGACGGCATCGCGCGGCTTTACGGCCGGGGCGGATTGGCGAAGCTGCGGGCGGCCCACGTGTGCGTGGTGGGCATTGGCGGCGTGGGCACGTGGGCGGCGGAGGCGCTGGCGCGATCGGGCGTGGGGGCGCTGACGCTGGTGGATCTGGACGAAGTCTGCGCGAGCAACGTGAACCGCCAGTTGCACGCGCTCACCGGGACGATCGGCCGCGCGAAAGTGGAGGTGATGGCCGAACGCATCCGGGCGATCAACCCGGATTGCCGGGTGACGGCCGAGCAACAGTTTTTCACGGGGGAAACGTCCGCCGGCCTGCTGGCGACGCCGTTTGACGTGATGCTCGATGCGATTGACGGCGCGACGAACAAGGTGCGGCTGCTGGTGGATTGCCGGCAGCGGGGACTGGCGGTGGTGGCCTGCGGGGCCGCGGGCGGCCGGCGCGACGGCACGCTGGTGCGGACGGCGGACCTGGCCCGGGTGTCGCACGACCGGCTGCTGGGGGAGGTGCGCAAGAAGCTGCGGAAGGAGTTTCAATTCCCGGCGGACGGCACGGACATGGGCGTGGCGTGCGTGTTTTCGGTGGAGGCGCCGGTGTTTGCGCAGCCGGACGGCTCGGTTTGCGGGAACCGGACGGTGGCGGCGGACGGCACGCGGCTCAACTGCAACGGCGGGCTGGGCTCGGCGACGTTCGTAACCGGGGCCTTTGGCTTCGCGGCGGCGGGGTTAGTGGTGCGCCGCATCGCGGCGGGCGATCACAAGCCGGCAAAGAGCCGCTGAAAATTCTCCTCCACCCGGCCGGCGAGGGCGTCCACCGGTTCGCCCAGAAAGCCGGCCAGGCCCTCATAAACAGCGGGCAGATTGGCGGGATGATTCAGCGGTTTGCCGTCCGGCCCGGCGAGCGGGCACAAAATTTTTTCCGCAGGCAGGAGCTGGTCGGGGGCATCGGTCTCGACGAGCAAGCGGTCCGGCGGAACGGGTTTGAAGGCTTCGCGCTGGCGGAGCTTGCGCTCGTGCAGAAAATATCCGGGAAAGCTGAAATAGGCGCCGAGTTTGGCGAGCGCGGGGACCATGGCCGCCGGGCCGCCAAAGCTGTGGAGCACGAAGCCGCGGGCGGGGCGGGGATGGTCGCGGAGCAACTCGTGCAGGCGGCCCCAAGTTTGCAGGCAGTGGATGCTCACCGGCAGGTTGCGTTCGGCGGCCAGTTTGAGTTGGGCGAGAAACACTTCTTCCTGGGCTGCGTACGGCAGGCCGGGTTTCCAGCGGTCCAAACCCATTTCGCCAACGGCGGCGGGGACGCGATCCAGAAAATCCGCGAGCTGCGGCAGCCAGTCGGCGGTCCGCCCAGACAAGTACCAAGGATGATAGCCGAAGCTGGGCAGGACGACCGGATACCGCCGGGCGAGCGCCAAGACCTGCGGCCAGTCGCTTTCACAGGCGCCATTGACGACCATCCGGGCAATGCCGGCCGGCTCGCAGGCGGCCAGGAGTTGATCCTGCCGCCCGGCGAAGCGGTCATCCTGAAGGTGATTATGCGCGTCGTAAAGTCTCACGGCACGGACGCGGGGGCGGCGACGTGGGTTTCCGCGAACTCCCGGATACGCTGCCAGACCCGGGAGAGGGCGTTGCGGCGGTTGGGCGTGAGATGCTGGGTGATGCCGAGGGGGCCGAGGAAGGCGGGGTCATGGACGAGGATCTCCGCCGGGGGCTGGCCGCTGTAGAATTCGCAAAGCAGGCCGGCGATGGCCTTGACGATGAGCGAGTCCGAATCGCAGGCAAAGAAGCAAGCGCCGTTGTGGAACCGGGGAACGAACCACAATTTGGCAAGGCAGCCGGGAATCAGGTTGGCGTCCAAGCGCTGGTCGGCGGGCAGCGGCGGCCGCTGTTTGGCTTTTTTAACCAAACAGCCCAGACGGTCCTGTCCGCTTTTGAGCGCAGCCAGTTCAGCCGTGAGTTGAATCTGCTTTTCCGCGAGATTCATGACGCGGAAACCGGTTCAATCCAGACGGGCAGGCGGCTCGCCGGAATCCGGGGAACGCGGAGCCGGTTCGGGCCGCTGGAAACTCTCCGGGGCGTCGTGCGACTGGGGATGCGACTGCTCCTGAGAGCGCGACTGCTCTTGGGGACGTGGATCTTCGCGCCGGGGAGTGAAGTCCCGATGTTCGCGATGCGGATCATCGCGCCGGGGGCCGCGAGGCGGCTGGTTTTGCGGACTCTGATGGCGCGGGGGCTGGATGCGGCGCAACGCGCGGCGCAGCTCGTCAATTTCGCGCTCATCCGCAAGCTTCTGGCGTTCAGCCAGTTCAACCAGTTCCAAAATCTCGTCCAACTCGTCGTAGGTATGCTTGAGCATTTCGGCGATCTCGGTGGCATGGGCGACGGCCTGACTGATGGCCGAGGCGCTGGCGGGACGGAAATCGGCGGGTTTGACCCACGGCCGGGGTTCGGGACGGCGGAATTCGGGCTGGCGGGGGCGTTCGGGCGCGGGCTCACGTTGCGGCTCGCGCTGGGGCTCTCTTTCGGGCGCCGGTTCCGGCGCGGAGGCCGTTTCCGCCGGTCGTTCAGGATCGCGTTCGGGATCGCGCTCAGGGTCGCGTTCGGGGTCGCGCTCGCCGACGTCTTCGGGCAGGGGCTCGGCAGACGACGCAGAGACTTCCTCCGGGAGGGCGGAAGCGGCCGGTTCATCGAGATGCGGCTCGCGGAAGTCGCCGGAGGTATCCGTCTCCGATTCAGCGAGAGCCGGATGAACGGCGGGTTCTTCGGTGGCCTCGGGAGGGGGCGGAAGCTCTTGGGCCGTCGGTTCGGCGGCAGATTCGGGTTTGTCCACAACCGGGCGCGGCCCGCGGGCGCGACCACGGCCGCCGCGACGACCGCGGCGACGTCCCCCCGCGCGGCCACCCGGTCGGCGCGCAGAGGCGGGTAAATTCAAATTAGATTGTTCGTCAGGCACAACTTGTTCCTTGAGGATGACCGCTTCGCCCATAAATGCAATGGCGAAGTTTATCCTACTTTTTCACAAATAGGGCGAGGGCGGCGGTATGGGTATGGAGAAAATTTTTATCGCCCACCGGGCCGATTTCGCCGTTGCAAAAGAAACCGGCGAGCCCGGAGAGCTCGAAATGCGACTGGACCATGGCGGCGTCGTGGCTGGGGCGGCCGAAGAGGTTTTTGCCCCGTTGATTGCAGCAAAACAGGCAGCCACCGTAAACCGGGCGGCCGGACAGTTCCTTTTTGGCGCGATCGAGCAGGTCGTTCATGTCTTCATCCGCGCCGGTGGCGTCGCGGCGTTGGAATTGGATGGTTTGGCCCATGCGCGGGAGGGCGCCCACGGCGAGGACGCCGGAATTGGGGTCGCCGCCCAGGAGGTTGCGCACGAGGAAATCACCCCGGTGAAACTCATCCAGGTATTCATTGACCACCAGGCCGATAAACAGGTTGCCCTGGACCTTGCGCTGGTCTTCCGGCGAGAGGCTGGAGACCGTTTCGGAGAGGACGGTATAGGCGGGACGGTTGCCGATGTGGCGGATCAGATTCTGTTCGACGCGCGTGAGCGTCCAGGTCTCGCCGATGGGCGTGCAACCCTGGGAGATGACGCCGGTAAGCGCCACGTCCCCGCCGATCGCCACGGCGACGCCGCCGTCCTCATAGACTTCCCCGTCCAGGTAAACCTGGGTGAGCGGCTCGGGAATGGTGCCGCTGGACAGGCCGCCGTAAACGGGGATGGAGGCGTAGCTTTTGTTCCACGACCGCAGCCAGCTTTCGGCGTCGAGATGGAAGGGGTCAATGAACGCGAGCCAGCTATTGACCTGCGACTTGCCCACGCCGGATTCGGCTTCCCAAAAATGTTCATCGCGGGCCTCCTCGACGTTTTCCTGGCTGAAGCGGACGCCTTTGAGGCGGGCGCCGGGCAGCGAATAGAGGGCCAGGACGAGGCCGCCGGCGGACTCGATTTCCTCGGCGTTGGCGATGAGGCTGCTGCTGGAACAGCCGGCCAGCAAGGGAATGCAGCCATGCACCCGGAGGATCTCGAGCACCTGCCGGGCATGGGGGAAAAACTTGGGCGACATGAAGACCAGCCCCAGCGACACCGTCGGCGCGGGAAGCCGCGCCCGCAACCGGCGCGCCCAATCGGCCAGGCCTTCTTCGTCCATGCCATCAGACCAGTAAGCCGCTATGGAATAGTCATTGCTCAACGGGACGAATCTAATGCCGGGCGGAGAAATTGCAAAGCGGGAACGGGCCTTTGCTGAAAATAAATTTTTCAAGCCGCCCGCGGCGGGCGCCGATATCACAGGGCGCCTTACTTAAGCCAGGGGGCCACCCGTTCGCCGGCCCAGATTTGGGCGACGGGCTGGCGGGCGCGGACCACGGCGGTTTGCCGGCCATGGACGAGGATTTCAGCCGCCAGCGGGCGGGTGTTGTAATTGCTGGCCATGACAAAGCCGTAGGCGCCCGCGCTCAACAGCGCCAGCCGGTCGCCGGTGCCCACCCGGGCGAGCGGCCGGTCCTTGCAAAAATAATCGCCCGATTCGCAAATGCCGCCGACGACATCGGAGGACACGGTGGCGCCGCGGCGTTTCACCACCGGCACGATCTCGTGATAGGAATCGTAGAAGGCGGGCCGGATGAGGTCGTTCATGGCGGCATCCACGATGACGAAGTTCTTGCGGCCGGTGCGCTTGACGTATTCCACGCGGGTGATCAGGATGCCGGCGTTGCCGACGATGAAGCGGCCGGGTTCGACCAGGATTTTGAGGCCGAGCGGCTGCAGGAGGGGACGCAATTTGGCGGCGTAGCTGGCGGGCGTCAGGAGGCGTCTGGCGGCGGGGGATTGCCACCAGGCGGCCGCGCCGCTGGCCAGGGCCGGGTCGTAGATGATCCCCAGACCGCCGCCGGGGCTGAAGAATTCCAGGGCGTACCGGGCCGCGAGCTGCCGCACCAGGGGCAGCACCTTGGTGACCGCGAGTTCGTAGGGCTTCACGTCGGTCAGTTGGGAGCCGATGTGCATTTGCAAGCCGCGCAGGCGGATGTTTTTCAGGCGGCTGGCGCGGGCGTACACGCCCGCGATGGCTTCAAACGCGATGCCGAATTTGTTCTCGTAGGTGCCGGTGGTGATTTTGGCGTGGGTGTGGGCCGCGACATTGGGATTCACGCGGACGGCGACCGGCGCGAGCTTGTTCATGCGGACGGCGATCCGGCTGATGCGCCGGATTTCAGGCTCGCTTTCGCAGTTGAAAGAATAAATGCCCTGGCGCAGGGCAAAAGCGATTTCGGCTTCCGTCTTGGCCACCCCGGCGAAGACGCATTTCCGGGGATCCCCGCCGGCGGCGATGACGCGCTGCAACTCGCCGGCGCTGACGATGTCGAAGCCGCTGCCCTGGCTGGCCAGCGCGCGCATGACCGAGAGGTTGGAATTCGCCTTCATGGCGAAACAAATCAGGTGGTCAAGCGGATCGAGCGCGGCGTCCAGCGCCAGAAAGTGATCGGTGAGCGTCTGCTGGGAATAGACATACAGCGGCGTGCCGAATTTTTCCGCCAGCGATTCGACGGACACTCCTTCGCAAAAAAGCTGCCGACCAATATAACGGAAGTGATGCATTCGAGGGTGATGATAGGCACCGTCCGGGAAAGTTCAAGGCCGGGATGGCCGCAGGCCTCGAGGAATTGGCCCTTATGGCGGACCGCGCCACAGGGTGACACGCGTGGAACGGGACCGGCGCGCGGCGTTTACGCCGCTTGAGCGTGCAAAGCTCAAACGGGCCGGGCCGGTTACGGGCCTCGTGCTTTTGGACACGGAAGCGGGCTGAAGCCCGCGGCCCGTCACGGTATTGTGCGAGCCTCAATAAGGACACCCGAGATCCGGCGGTGCGCCCGGAGCCTTAAAGGTCGGTCTTCAAGACGGTCAGAAACTGCTTCATGGCCGGCGACAACACGCGGCTCTTCTTGTAGATCGCCGCAATGGGCCGGAAGAACTGGCCGTCCTCGATGGCCACCGACGCGAGCGTTTGCTTCTGGAGTTCCTGGAGGATGGAACCCTGGGGAATGATCGAGATGCCGGCATCAATCTCGACGGCGCGTTTGACGGTCTCCACGTTGTCGAATTCCATGGCGTGGTGGACCTCGACGTCGTGCGTCTTCAGGATTTTGTCGAGGGCTTTGCGGGTGGGGGTGTCGGGTTCAAAGCTGATGATCTTCTGGCCGGCGAGGGCTTTGAGCTTGATGGATTTCTGCTTGGTAAAGGGATGCTGGGGATGGCAGATGAGGACGAGCGGTTCCTTGCGGAGGGGCACGATTTCCAGTTTGGAATCCTTGATGGGGTAGGCAATCAGGCCCAGGTCAACGACATTGCTGACGACGTCTTCATAGACTTGGTTGGCCTGGCGGTACTCCACGTGGACGTTGACGGTGGGGTAGCTCTGCATGAATTTCTTGATGTAGGGGGGCAGGTCATGCAGGCCAATGGAGTAAATGGTGGCGACGCGGATGGTGCCGGAGATGATGTCCTTCAACTCCTGCAGGCGGCTGTCCAGCGAGGCGTAGGATTGGAGGATTTGCTTGCTGTAGTCGTACAGCACCTGGCCCTCGCGGGTGAGGCGGAAATGCTTCTTGCTGCGTTCGATAAGCAATGATTTAAAGACACGTTCCAAGGCGCTGATCTGCTGGCTGACCGCGGACTGGGTGACGGTGTTGATTTGGGCGGCTTTCGTGAAGCTTTCGGTTTCGACGAGGTCGCAAAAAACCTTTAAACTTTCGATTTGCATAAGTTAAGTTAAACAGAAGGCGTGCGAGGTGTCAACAGCATTATAATTTCAACAAGGCGGCTTCATCTGCGCTGCTAATTCAACCCGGGAGGGGCTGGCGACGCGGGCGGCGGCGGCATTTCAGCGGCGGCGGGCGCCGGGGGCAAAGTGGTAGCCGCCGTGGATGCGGCCGCCGCGCACGCGCCCGGGGAAACCGGCGGGGGCGCCATTGGGGCCGGCCTTTTCTTCTTCAAAGAGCGCCGTGTAGCGATAGTTGAAATTGGGCAGCTTGACGCGCTCGATTTTCTTGTTGATAAAGCGCTCGATGGCGAAGACATGCGGGGCGTCCTCGGCGATCATGATGGTGAAGGCATCGCCGGTGTGTTCGGCGCGGCCGGTGCGGCCGATGCGGTGAATGTAATCCTCCGGATGCTGGGGCACGTCGTAGTTGATCACGTAGCCGACGTCGGCGATATCCAAGCCGCGCGCGGCGATGTCGGTGGCCACGAGCACGCCGAAGCGGCCTTCGCGGAAACCGGTGAGCGCCTGTTCGCGCTCATGCTGGGTGCGGTTGGAATGGAGCACGGCCACGGCGTGGTTATTCCGTTTGAGCGTGGCGGCCACGCGGTCGGCGCCGTGCTTGGTGCGGCAAAAGACGATGGCGGAATCGGCCTTCACCTGTTTGAGCAACTCGATGAGCAGGTCGGTTTTCTGCATGTCCGAAACGGGATAAATGACATGCTTGACGGTATCGGCGGGCGAGCGGCGCATGCCGATTTCGATGGTTTCGGGATCGTGCATGGCCCACTGGATGAGCGTTTCGATCTGCGGCGGAACCGTGGCGGAGAAGAGGGAAGTGTGACGCTGGCGGGGGCATCTCTCGACGATGCGGCGAACGTCGGGCAGGAAGCCCATGTCCAGCATGCGGTCGGCTTCGTCGAGGACGAGGAACTGGACCTTGTCGAGGCGGACATTGCCCTGTTCCATATGGTCGAGCAGGCGGCCGGGAGTGGCGACGATGATGTCGGTGCCGGCCCGGAGCTCATCCGTTTGCTTGCCATAGCCCACGCCGCCGTAAACGACGGTGACCTTGAGATTCGTGAACCGGGCGTAGTCGCGGATGGCGGTATCGACTTGGGACGCCAGTTCGCGGGTGGGTTCCATGACGAGGGCGCGCGCGCCCGTGGGCAGGTGTTTGTCCAGTTTACAAAGGATGGGGAGCCCGAAGGCGGCGGTCTTGCCGGTGCCGGTTTGGGCGCTGCCGATCACATCGCGGTCAGCCAGCACGAGCGGGATGGTACGGAGTTGAATGGGCGTCGGCGTGACATAACCCATCGCCTTAACGCCGCTTAGCACCACCGGAGAAAGACCTAATTTACTGAAAGGCATAAAGAAGAGTAACACTACACTCGATTAAGGAAAGCAATCAATTTATGGGCAAAGCACCGGAAAAAGAACATTCCGGCGCGCCGATTCGCGGTGCGCCGGAATGACTTTGAATGAATGGTTTCAAACCGTGGGCGCAGGTTCCGAAGCCGCGGGCTCGGCTGGCGCGGGTTCAGGCGCCGTCACCACGGGAGCGGCGGCAACTGCCGGCGCGGGTTCGGCGGCGTCCGGAGCGGGAGTGGCTTCGGCAACGGCCGGAGTTTCCACAGCCGGCGCTGGCGCCGGGGCTGCGGAAGCGGCTTCCGGAGCGGCGGGCGTTTCGGTGCCGGTGGCCGCGGGCTTCGGCGCTTCCGGCGCTTTCTTTTCCGGCTTGGGCGGCTTGGGCAACGGTTTCTTGGCCGTTTCCATGCGGCCATCCGCAAATTCCAGGACCGCGCCCTGATGGATGAGCCAGTGCAAATCCATCATCACGGCCGTCTGTTCAGGCGTGGCTTTGGGGCCCTCGTCAGGAACGGGAACGGGCGCGGCGGCGACGGGGACACCGGCGGCGACAATGGCAACTGGGGCGGACGGGTCGGCTGGCGCGGCGTCGGGCGCCGGGACGGACGGTTGCGGCAGGGCTTCAGCGGCGGGGGCCGGGGCGGGAACTTCCGCCTTGGGCGTGGGCGCCGGCTTGGGCGTGGGCGCGAGCGCCTCGATGAGCTTCTTGCGCGTGCACCGGGCATTGGCGTTGATGTATTGGACGATGCGCCGGATGCCGTCGGAAACGGGGTTGCTGTCCACATCCAGGAATTGCGGCCGGGCGACGCTGACGTGCGTGACGGTCTTGTTGACCTTGAAGAATTGGAGGCCGTGGCTGGCGAACTGCTGGCTCAACTTGGTGGCCACGGGCAGGGGGAAATGGCGCTGCTGCTCCCATTCCTGGCGGATGAGCCGTTGCAGGCCGCTGCACCGCAAGCTGCGGCTGGGCACGCCGGCGATGATCACGGTCTCCACGGGCTTGATGATGGAATCCTTGTGCGTGGCGCGGAAATGCTTTTCCACTTCCTCCATCGTGGGCAGCTTGAGCGGTTCGGGCACGTTGAGGCAGACGTATTGGGTCAGGAAGCTCTGGTCCTCGATCCATTTTTTGACCACGGCCTCGTCCTTGACGATTTTGACGCGGGCCTTGAAGGCCTCGAAGGGCATGCGGGAGAACCGTTCCGCATGGAGCTTGTGCAACTGGTTCTGGTAATCGTGATAGTTCGGCGGGCCGAGGATGACGCCGCTCAGGCCGCACTGGGCCACAAACGTGTAGGTGCCCTTCGGCGGGTCGCAGGGGGTGCGCTCGGCCTGGTAAAAGGTGGCGAAATGGTTGCGCAGCACGTGGGCCACGGCTTCGTCCTCGCTGGTCCACGGGGTGTCATCGAGGGCGCAGACAAAGATCTGCTGGGCCACGGCGCCGTCGGCCTTTTTCTTGGTGCTGAGCTGGACGGAATAGCGCTCGGGCTTCTGCAAAATGAGCTGGGCGATCTGGAAGAGCGGGTAGGCGCGGCCGGTCATGCGGATTTGCCGGGCGAGTTGCTCGACGCCCTTTTCCTCCGGGATGAAGGCGACGTTCAATTCGGGCAGCGGCACGGGGGGGGCGGTCCGCTCGCGGCGGTCGTCGCGGCGGTCATCCCGGCGCGGGCCGCCTTTGCGGTCGCCGAACTTGCTGCCGCCGAACCTGCTGCCGCCGGCACGCGGGCGGCCTTCACCGGGGCGGCCTTCACCCATGCGGCGGGGACCACGGTCCCGGCGTTCACCGAACTCGCTGCGGCGGCGTTCCGGCCGGACGCCCTCGTCGCCGGTGAATTTTTCAAAACGGTTCGCCTCGGATTTACCCTGCGCCCAAGCGGGCTGAAACAGGTTTTCCAAATCAAGGCCCATGTCGGCAATGTTACTCATGTCTAAAAGCCCCCGTCAAAGCGGGGTTGTAAAATGAGCTAGTATGATGACTGGGGGCAGACCGGAAAGCAAGCCCGGCTTTGGCGCGGGTTCATGGCCTCCTGGCCTGGCATTTTGCCGGAGGGGTGGCGGGCGGGCGATTCTCGCCACCGGGCGGCGATTTCCGATTTTGACTTCCAGATTCAAAGGACGCACAATCAATACAATTGTGAGCGCCGAGACAGACATTCTAATCAGGCGCGCCGCTGCCGAACTCAAGACTGCCGGCGCGCGGGAAGTTTATGTCTTCGGGTCCGCTGCCAAAGGGACGGCTGATGCCGCATCCGATCTCGATCTGGCGGTTTCCGGCCTGCCGCCTTCGGTTTTCTACCGCATGGGCGCGCGGATCAGCGATTTGATAGGCGTCTCGGTGGATTTGATTGATTTGGACATCAACACGCCATTCACCCGCCACCTGCGCACGGAGAATGAACTCGTCCGAGTGGGATAGATTTCGCAAACAGCAGGCGACAGAACGCGAACAATTGCAGCGTTTGCTCCTGGGGATTCACGGACTCCTCACCAAATGCCGTGACACGGCCCCGACTGAAATTGAACTGTCCGCGCTGGCGGCCACGCTCCATTCCTTTTACACAGGCGTGGAAAACATTTTCAAGCGCGTCGCAGTGGAGTTGGACGGTGCGCCGGTGCGTGGCGATGCCTGGCATCGTGAACTTTTGCTACGCATGAAATCACCGACCGCGCGCCGGCCAGCCCTGCTATCGGAGGAACTTCACGAGACATTGAATGAATTTCTGAAATGAATGACCCCGTCAAAGGCACACGCCCGATTCAGCACGCTTGTCCGGCCGTAGCCTTCGCGAAGGGGAGTCCGGAAAGCAGCGCAGCCGTCCAGCTTGCTTCAGTTCGGCGAGCGTCAGTCCTGGGACTTGGGCAAAATGTCGCCGGTTGAATGTGACTGCTTCGCTGGCCCGTTCCAAAACCGTCGCCGCAGCGCGATGATATCGTAATACCGGCAATCATCTTGCCGGAGGCTTCCAACTGCGTCCCAATGCGGGTGTGTTCGTAGGCAGTTTATTGGTGTAAGGGACGATCGGTAGCAAAGCCATAATGGCCGCCACTTCAAATTGTTCATCCGATTGCCGTCCCCCGGCAATTTATTGTCATGCAAATCCCTCTTCGGCGGCAGCTTGCTGTGCCCGAAGAATATCGTGAAGAGTCAAAATTCCGACCAACGGCCGGTCCGGCCGTTCTTGAAGCAAGAGAAAGCCAGTCTTGGATTCAATCAGTTGCATTTCCACTTCCTGCAGTGACAATCCCGGCGGACAAATGGTGGCCTCCACCAGGACGGGAGGGCGCTTTTCACGGACGGCGCGGCCGGCTTCTTCCCGCGTGAGCACGCCGCGAATCTGCCCGCCAATAATCACCGGGAATTGCGTGTAGGGATAATTTCGCAACTGGCTTTGAATTTGTTTTGGCTCCAGCGATGTGACCACCACCGGTTTGGGATTGGCCAGGTGCGAAACCGGTTGTTTCTGCCATTCCCGCAGATCGCGAGGCGGGGCGAAGCGATCCACCGCATGGCCGTCTTGTTCCAGCAGTGCATCGTAAAAATTATGCCGGGCCAGTCGCCGGCTGATGCCCTGGCTGATTAGGGCCGCGAGCATCAGCGGCGGCACCAGCGAAAACTGATGCGTCATCTCGAACACAATCAGGATGCTCGTCACCGGCGCGCGCACCACCGCGCCCAGCGTCGCGCTCATGCTGACAATGGTGAGCATGGCCATGCTTTCCGGCGACAATGAAAAAATCGGCTGGGCGAGGCCGGCGAGGCCCAAGCCAGTCATCGCGCCGAAAAACAGTGTCGGCGAAAAGATGCCGCCGCAACCGCCCAGGCTGTAACAGGCCACGGTGGCCGCGAATTTTGCCGCCAGCAGCAGTGCCGCCGTCTGCCAGATCAGTTTGCCGGTGAGCGCTTCTGACAAGTCATCATAGCCCAGGCCGAACACGCCCAGTTTGCCGGTTTGAAAAAACACAAACACCCCGAGCGCCCAGCAGATCAATCCCCCGATGGTGGGACGCAACCAGGCGGGAACGGCGGTCCATTTCCTTTGACGGGCGCGCAGGCCAAGCGCCGACTTTTGAAAGGCCACGCCCACAAGGGTTCCCGCCGCCGCCACCACCGGCACCAGCAAATATGAATACCAGGACGGTTCCCCAATGGCCGCGAGCGAAAAAGACGGTTGCGGCCCAATGATACCATGCGCCACGAGGGCGCCCAGCATGGCTCCAATTATGACACTCCCGAGCAGGCGGCTGTTTAAGTCGCCAATCATTTCTTCCAGCACAAAGGTCACCCCGGCCAGCGGTGTGTTGAAGGCGGCGGCCAGACCGGCGGCGGCGCCGGTGGCGGCGGCCACCCGGCGCTTTTGCTTGGGTTCACCCGCCACCCCCGCCAGCAGCGAACTCGCCGTGCCCGCCAGTTGCACGGTCGGGCCTTCGCGGCCCAAGCTGCTGCCGCCGCCAATTTGCAAGGTTGCGGCAAGGAATTTCACCCACAGAACCCGGAATGGCACAAAGCCGAAATTCTTCCAGAAAGCCGCCTTTAATTGGGGAATGCCACTGCCGGCAGCCTCCGTGCAAAACGAGTTGAGCAGCCAGCCGGAAATCAGGGAAGTCCCGACAATCAATCCCAAGCTGCTCCAGAGGAAAGTGGCGTGCGAGCAGTGCGAGAGGCGGACAATCCCGGCACGATAGCAGGCATTGATCGCCAATTGGAAGGCCACCGCCACCAGCCCGGCCACCATGCCATAGGCGCACGTTTTGAAAATCGTGCGGGGACGTTCCGGCAGTTTTGCCAGCCATTCAACCAATGCCTTCACCTCCCCATGATGTGCTGAAACCGGCGGGGTGAAAAGTTTCAATCTCCGGCCGGCCATTCGCCCCGCCACCTTGAGCCGCTGCCTGGGCGGACAATGCCGCGCCTCCAATTTCCCGGCTTGAAATCTTATGAGGTCGTGCATTTCCAGCCGTTCGACCCGGTGCATAAACGCACCGAGGCCAGCGTTAAAACCAGGGACGGAAAGACAATCAAGGCGACGAAAGGCGCCCCGCAAGTGATTTTGGAGTTGTCGGCCAACGCCGCACAGGTGAAAGCGGAAGTCGAGAAGGCCGTGAACGAATTCGCGGCCCGCGGGTTTCGTTCGCTGGGAGTGGCGCGGGCCGAGGGCGATGACCAATGGCAGTTTGTTGGGTTCTCCCGCTGTTCGATCCGCCGCGCGAAGATGCCGGCGCCACCATTGCCACCGCGCTCCAGATGGGCGTCAAAGTCAAGATGGTTACGGGCGATGCCCTCGCCATCGCGCCGGCGCTCAAAAAAGCCGACTGCGGCATCGCCGTTTCCGACCCTACGGATGCGGCGCGCGCGGCGGCGGCCATCGTGCTCATGACGCCCGGCCTGTCGGTGATTATTGACGCGATCAAGGAGAGCTGGAAAATTTTCCAGCGAATGAACAGCTACGCCATTTACCGGATTGCCGAGACGCTGCGCGTTATTGTTCATGACCCTGGCGATTTTGCTCTTCAACTTTTATCCGTTGACCGCGGTGATGATCGTAATGCTGGCGTTGCTTAACGACGGCGCGATTCTGTCCATCGCGTACGACAATGTTCATTACCAGAATCAGCCCGAGTCGTGGAATATGCGGATGGTGCTGGGAATCTCCACGGTGCTGGGAGTCATCGGGGTGGTCTCCGCCTTCGGCTTGTTCTATCTTGGCGAACGCGTCTTCCATCTCGATCGTCCCCATCTTCAGACATTGATGTATCTTCTGTTGTCCGTGGCGGGACATCTGACGATTTTTCTCACCCGCACGCGCGGCCCATTCTGGTCCATCCGTCCCGCGCGGGTTTTATGGGTGGCTGTGGTCGGCACACAAATCGTGGCGACGTTGATCGCGGTTTATGGGCTGTGTATGACGCCACTGGGTTGGGGTTGGGCCGGGTTTGTCTGGGGTTATGCGTCGCTGTGGTTCCTCGTGAATGACCGCGTGAAATTGCTCGCGTATCGAATCTTTGATCCAGTCAAAGCCGGGAAACCGGCCGCTTTGACGCCGCAAATTGCCAAGCAAGCCTGTTAACCTCGCGACAAGCGAGGCCGGGAGAACGGTCATAAGACGGGTCAGTCATGGATTGGGAGACCCTTTCGCGGGATCAATTCGCCAAAGATTTTAGCTTTAAGGCCGGCCTTCGGCTTGGCTCGAAACCCCAAGCCGCGGCACGAGGCTCCTCTCGGAGAGCCTTTTTTAGTTTCAGGATGGTTCTTCGGGGAAATCTCCCTCCGCTTGGGCGGGAAGAGAAGTCGTGGATAGTGACCAGACCTATCGGAGCGGCGGTTTATTGGGCGATAATTCTAAAAAACCGTTGTGTGGACAGGGAGACGTTGTTGGAGACCGAGAGCAATCCGCCCGTCCCGGCGATGGGACTGCCCAAAACTGTCCAAGCCGGATCAGTAAGGTTGTTCTTGTATTCGATCAGGTAACTTTGACCGAATACGGTTTGCCAGTTCAGCGTCAGGCCGCCGCCCAGGATGTTTGCGCTCACCATCGGGGACGCTTCACTGGCCGAGAAATTCAGATTATCAATCGCCAAACCCTGCGCCTTGCCCGTCGAATCGGTCATTTGCCACACCAGCCACAACGCCGCGCCTGACGGCCAGTTCGTGATCGCCTGGTTCACCACGGTCAAATTGGTCTGGTTGATGGCCAGGGTCCCATTCGTCGGCGCCCCGCCGCTGTCGGCCGCCACCGTCGGGAAATTCACGTTCAAGGCCGGAATAAACGCGGTCGGGTTCGCGGGGAAGGCGTTCGTGCCGGTGGAATCCACAAAATAATAAAATTGCAGGGTCTTGGGCAGGTTGGATTGCCGCCAAATCTCGCCGGTGAACTGCAGATTTATCTGGTTCAAGGTGGTGGGGGTGGCGTTCATGAACTTGACGCCAAAGGCCGTGCCGGCCGTCGTGCTGGTGGCGAGCAGGCCGAGCGCACGGTTGGAACTGCTGGGCGATCCGAAACTGATCTGGCCGCCCGCCGTCTGGTCGCCATCCGTGGCCCCGAATCTGGAAAGCAGGTCACTCGTGCCATACCAGCCGGCCAGCGCCGCGATGCCCAGTCCGCCGGTGCTGCCGCTGGCGGCCACGGGATCGGCAAAACAGTAGGGGTTGGCCAGGGAATAATTCGTGCCGTTGATGGTGACCGGGTTCCCGGAATTGACCGAGGTTGCCCCCGGATCGGGCAAGGAATCAAAAGTTTGCGCATAGACCGAGCCCGCCGGCGAATAGGCAACATAGTCGGGTGACGGTGCATTGGTGCCACCATAAACCACCGAGACATTGCCGTTGTCGCCAGCGATGGGCTGGCCGTAATGGTCCACCCCGGTAACTCCGAGCAGATTCGTGCCGTGTTGCAGGGGAACCGCCACGGTCCAGGTCGTGAAGCTCGTCCACGTCGGTACATAAGCCACACCATTGACCCAGATGGTGTCCACATTCACCGGCGCCACGCCGGTTAGATAAGCCAGGCCGCCATTGGTCGTCGCCGCCGGATTGACGGTGAAACTGGAGGCGTTCACATTGGCCAACTGCGAGGCGATGCTGCTCTGCGCCTGTGCCAGCCAGGGCTCAATGTTGACCGCCGGATCTTCCACGCTAAATCCGTTTTCGGTGAACACGGTGTATTTGGCGCTGACCAATGGCCCGCTGTTGGCCACGCTGAGCGGACCGTTCACCAGTTCCTGCAGCGCGCGCCAATACATGCGCAGGAAAACCGGGGTGTTGTAGATATCCTGCAGATAAGGATCGGAACCGTCCACGGTCAATAGATTCTCTCCCGGATTCCAGGAAAAATTTTGGTTGCCGAACACGATGTTGTAATCCCACATCATCAATGAATACTTGGTGCCCTGGGTGCCGATGTAGCCATAAAGGTTCTGCCCGTTTTGGGCGCCAAAGGAATCCCAGTTGCCGGCGGCGTGGTTGGCCGCGAACACCCGCATCCAGTTTTCCATGTCGGCGATGTTTTCCAGGCCGGCCACATAATTCGACGCGCCGTAGGCATTCGCCGCGGTCACCAGCGCGTAAACATTGGTGTAATTGTTGGCCGAATCCGGCGTGCGGCGCATCTCATAGTCATAGCGATACCGGGCCATTTTTTCCGCGCCGCCGGTCGTGGTGTAGTGGTTGAGCGTCACCCAGGATTGGTTGTCGAAACCCATGTCCTCGCCGGAAAGTTGCGGCGCGAATTCAAACCACGGCTGCATCTTATAGAGGAAGCCGCCGGTGTCATTGGGGAAATATTCCTTCACCATGTCAGAGTCGGGGCATTGTGCGTCTTCCATCAAGTCACCGCGTCGGTTGCCGTTCACATAGACCACCATATAACGGCGGTTGAGCCAGGGCACGTGCAGTGCGCGCAAGAGCGTGTTTGCCAGTTGCTCGCGTTGCAGGCTGGGGTCGTCACCGGCGCCATTGCCGGGCTGATGGATCTTGTTGAAGGAGGTGGCGCCCAGAAACTTGTCGTCGTCGTTGAACATCCATTTGTAATGGCAGAGGGCGCCGGCGGGAGTGTCGAAGTCCTGATGATAAGGGCTCCCGGCGAAATGCGCCTGCATGTTGTAGATCACGCGGTTGCCATTGACCATCGTGCAGTCAATGCCTTCATTACTTAAGTTGCCGAGGTTGGCCCAGCGGGTCGAGTTCGTCTGGCTGACCCACAAATGATAAACGCCAAAGCTGCCGCCCGGATTGCCGTCGCCGAACATGACCAGACATTCGCGCACCGGTTCATTGTCCTGCGGACGCAAGGCCGGGAAACGGGTGGCCGCCCCCAAACCGTCCGTGGCTGAAATGTAAAACGCCACGATTTGATTCGCCGCCTGTCCGGGAATGGTCGCGCTGTAAACCCCGTCGCGGGGCACGGCGTCGCCGCCGGTGCCGTCGTCCTTCATGGGCACCGCGGTGTAGTTCGTCGCCGGATCGAGCCGGTAATAAAGCATCAGATTGGTCACTCCGTCGGGGTCGCTTGCGTTGAGCGTCACGACGGCCGGCTGGCCGGCGGCCGGCAGCGGCGGCACGTGGGTGACATGGTAAATCGCCGGGCCCGCATTGGTGATATAAGTGCTGTTGGGAATGCCCGGGCTGCCCAGGTTGTTGGGCACGGGCAAGGTTCCGGTGGCCTCCAGCCAGTTGCCGTTCAAACGCATCAGCGGTTCCGTCCAACCATGCAGCCAGCGCGCTTCATAACTGATGGTGGCGGTCTGGCCCGCGCCCAGCGGGTTGGCATTCAGCGCCACCTCGCAGGAATCATCCCCGGTCCAGATCTTGTCGCTGGAACGCAGGTGCAGCGCGTAGTTGCTGTTATAGCCCGGACTGTCCAAGGTGGAACGCACGTGGTCGCCTTGAAAGGTCCAGCCGCCCGCGCCGTTTTCAAAGGTGGAGTTGCTGACGTAATTCACGCCATTCGTGCCCAGCACCTGAACATTGTCCACCAGACATTCGCCCACATCCAGAACGCCAATCTGGGCATAGTCAATCGAGGAATCATAGTTCTGCCCGTTGTCGAGCACGCCGGTGCAGGTGAGGTTCGTCCAGACGGACTTGGAGGTGTCATTGCTGTCCGTCCAGTTTGCCGCCAGCCGGTGGTTGGCATGCGGATCAATCAATTCCAGGCTGCTGCCGCCGCCGCCGGACCATTCACCCCAGCGCCCGCCCACGCCATAACTCACCTGGTCTTCCGCCACCAGGATCGCCGTGTTGGTATAGAGTGTTTCCGGCTGGCAGAGCGTGACCAGTTCGCCGTTATGCGACAGTTTGCCGCTGTAATTGCCCACCGTATTGGCACTATTCAGATTCGCATATTTGGCGAACAGATTGGTCATGTTTTCGGCCACCACCAAATAACCATTCGGGGCCAGCGTCACGCTCGGAAAAGTGAACGTGACGCCCGTCGTAAACTGCCAGCCGGCCAGATTGATCGTGTTCGTTCCCTTGTTGTAGAGTTCAATGTATTGGTCGGCGTCATTCCCGCTGATGGGGTCGTACATCAATTCATTGATCACAATGTCGCCGATCACCATCGAACTGTTGTTCGTGCCGGGCGTGTTGGTGGTGAACGCGTAAAAGTCGTTGGCCCCATCCGGCCAGCGGCCATAGGAAACTCCGTTGGCCTGCGCCCCGAACTGCACGGCATCCAGCACCCGGCTGCCATCGGGCTTGATGAAGTAAAGCGTTTCGCCCGCACCGTTCAGCGTGAAACCAAATTGTGGCTGCGTGAAGGCAACAAAGCCCGCCGGGCCGATCACCGTGCCGGAGGGGATGACAAATTCATTGGTCGCGGGATCATCGGTCAAGACGCAGCCGGAAACATCCACGCTGTTGGTACTGTGGTTGTACAGTTCGATGAACTGCGGCACGGCGGGGTTCTCCGAATGCGGCAGGATTTCGTTGATGACCACATTGCGCAAGGGACTGGGGGTGAATCCGTCCATCTGGCCGGGTGAACCGCCGACGACATCACTAATGTCCCAGGCGCGCGGGTCGTCTTCGCCATAGTTCGGGTTGGCCAGCACCAGGGAATGCCCCGTGCCATCGGCGGCCACCGGCCACGGATAAACATCCGTATAGGGCACCGTTAACAACACATTGGTTTGTTCGGCCAGCAGTTCGAGGGTCTCGGAATGTTTGAGGCTGCCGTTGTATGGCCCCATCACATTGGTGATGCCATAGACGCTCTCGATGTCCGCCGGGGCGGCCGCCACCACCAGATAACCACCGCCGGGAATCTGGGTTCCGGCCGGGAAGGTGTAAGTCATGTCCGCACAGTTGAGTTGATAGCCGCTGATGTCCTGAAACCACGGGTTCGAGTTGTAGAGTTCGAGGTACTCCAGGTTTTTCCCATCGGTGCGCGGTGCGGGTTTCCACATGATCTCCGAAAACACGACCGGCGATTTGCGGCTGCTGGGCCCGATTTTGTCGTGCGGATTGACCTGCGTACCGATGATTCCGTTGGTCACCGCGCCAAAATCAAGGAATTGCGCCGTGGTGACCGCGTTCGTGCTGCGGCTGCTGACCCAGAACCCGACATACACCTGGTTCGACATGGAAATACTGTCGCTGCCGAGTTGCGTCCACGTGTGCCCGTCGTAGCCCGCATAGCCGTTGAAGGTGTTGCCCACGCGCTGGAGGCGCAGCCAGGTGTTGGGATAATTCGCCGGAAAGCTGCCGGCCGTGCTGGCCGTGCTGCCGGCCGGATCACGCCATTCGAAAAACGTGCCGTTCATCGCGGGCGTGGCCATCGAGGCGGCAAAACGCCCGCTGGCGGTCAATTGCTCGCGGGCCATCAATCCCGCCTTGGCAAATATGTCCGACAATCCCAAGTTCGCCACCCGGACACAAACGTCAAAATTGCCGGCATAAGGCTGGTAGGAAAAATTGCCCTGATCATTCGTGCCGCCCGCGTCGCTGCCCACCGACGTCACGCTGAGGCCGTTGCCGACCACCGCCACGGCCGGGATCACCGGCGGATTCCCGATGTTTTGCGTGATGTAAGGCAACGCCTGGAAATTGACCGTCGTGTTGGTGGCGATGGTGTTGGGCAGGTTCATACGGTCCTGCACCCCGTTGATGACCAGCGAATAATTGGAACCATAAACCAGCGGGGCCGTGGTCAAAACCACGGTCACGCTGTCTGGATTCAGCACCGCGCCGGTGACCGCCAGGCCGTTGGTGAAAACATAATTGGCCGGGTTCGTTGCGCTGGCGGCGGCGACGGGTTTGGAATAGATGATGTCCACATTGGTCGTTTCGTAGTTGATGGCCTGCACCACCACGAACGGATCCGGCATGGCCGGCACAAGCATGAGAAAGTTCACGTTGACTTCCGGCTGGCCGCCCACCGGCGACCCGGCCAGTTGCAGCGTCGTTTGTGCGCCGTTGAAACGCAGCTTCACCGGACTGCCGTTGGTGTCGGTCAAAGTCGTCCAGGCCCAGGTTGACCAGCCGCCCGTGGCCGGAATGACAAACGTGCCGAGGACATTGGAAGTCTGCAAGCTGGTCCCATAGCCGCTGGTGAGTTGTGCGAGCACCGCTTCCGTGTTGGCTGACCCTTCGGCAAACCGGCCCTCAACATAATAGGTGCCCGCCGGATAGTGCCGCGTATAATTTTCCCAGGAACCGGTCCCAAAAAAGCCAATGTTATAATCGGTGCCGCTGCTGAACTGCGGGCGCTGGCCGTCACCGGCCACCGTCGTGGAGGGCGCGGGTGCCGGCCGGTACAGGAAAGGACTGGCGTTGGTGTCCGCCTGGACATTGTCCACCCGGGCAAGGGACGCCCGTCCGGCATAGGCATCGGTCTGCGGGTTGTCGAAATATTGGCCGCCGTTATAATCATAATCCTCCGCCTCAAACTGGTAATTGGTGGCTGAAAAATCATTGAAACTGACGGTGGTTGTGACTTTTTCACTGTTGTCGCCTGTGACCGTGATCACGGCGGTGTGGTTGGTGTTCAACGCCAGTGGACAGGTGACCTGCCAGTTTGTGGAGGAACCGTTGAAACTGAGCAAACCCGCCACGTTCACTCCATCCAAGGTCACCACGACATGGTTGGTGGCAATCCCGGCGCTGCTCTGAGCCACAAAACTCAACTGGTTGGTGTATTGAAAAAAGGCGGACCCGTTCGGATAGAGATTGGTAATCACCGGCACGGACACATTGGCTGGCATCAACAGGTAAAAATTTGCATTGTAACTGCCATTGTCGGTCGTCACCCGCAACGTCTCTTCCGAGCCGCCGGCGAACTGGACCAGGTTGCCGTTGGTGTCCAGTACCGGCGCCCAGGTGTAAACCTGCCAGCCGCCGGTGGCCGGAGCCGTATAGGTGCCCAGGAGGGTGGTGGTCTGGCTGCTGGTGCCGCGTCCGCCGGTCACCCAATAGACGCTCGCCGCGTCCGCGGTCACCGCGTTGGGATTGGAGATGCGGACAAAAATGTTGTAGGTGCCGGCGGGATAATTTCTGGTGTAATCGGCCCAATTCCCGCCGGTGGCCCACCCGGCATCGTAATCGGTTTTACCGGTGCCGTCGTAGGCCGCGCGCGGGGTGTCGCCGTTGGGTTCGGTGTTCAGCCCGTTGGCGCGGTTGTAACTGTTGGCGCCGCCGGAGAAATTCTGGTTGTACGCATCCACCACGGTCGTTGCCGCCAGGCCGGCATAGGCGTTGGTCTGCGGATTGTTAAAGTACCGGCCGCTGTTATAATCAAAATCTTCCGCCTCGAACGTGTAGGCGGGGGTGATGGTGTCAAACAACACGGTGGTCGTGGTGGTGTTTTCATTGGCATCGGTCACTTGAATGACCGCGGTATATACCATATTGCTCGCCAACGGCGTGCTCACGCTGGGGCTGGTGGCCGTGCCCGTGACGGTCAGTCCGTTGGCACTGTCCAAATTTGCCGTAGAAACGGCCCCCGGCAGGGTGGTGCCGGTCAATTGCACCGTGATGGCGCTGGGCGCGATGCCAACCGAGGAACTCGCCGTGAAAGTCAGGGTCGGTGAAGGTTGGAAAAGGTTCGTGCCGTTGGGGTAAAGCACATGGATGACCGGTGTGGTTTGTGCCTGCGCCGGTTCCCGCCCGGCCAAAAGACCGGCCAGCGCCAGCACCAGGATCATCAATGAACGGAAGGAGGTGGGATATCTATTGATGTTCATTTTGGAATTGATTCTGAATGACATTACAAAACCTTCGTGGCAATTCCCAGGGTGCCGCAGTCTGAATCCGGCCGAACAGGCACCTCGTGGTTTGCTGGTTTAATCGGGTGTTTCTAACAGTATCCGCCAACTTTGGCTTGCAAGGAAAGCATTTTCTTAGCTTCCCTTTGAAAGTTGGCTTTGGTCACCCAGCTCGATGCCCTTGATCTTTTAAAGGCAAAGCATAATGCCAACGGTTCCTGGCGGCCCGCCGCCGGCTCTGACCGGCCGACATCGGCCTGCGCCTTTCTTGTGTCGCATTCCAGCCCATTTCACCCCCTCGCCCACCCGCCCCGAAACCGGCCGCGTGACGCAGGCTCAAAACCCTGGCGCCGTTCCTGCATTGCCAAGCCGCCGCATTCAATTTAGGCTCATTAACCGTTTCATGGCCGAATACAAAGTCCAGTTCGAGGTCTTTGAGGGACCGCTAGACCTGCTCCTTTATCTGATTAAAAAGGAGGAGGTGGACATTTATGCCGTCAATCTGACGAAGCTGGCCACGCAGTTCATTGAATACGTGGAATTGATGCGGCAGTTCGACCTGGAGATCGCCGGCGAGTTCCTGGTGATGGCCTCGACGCTGGTGTACCTCAAGAGCCGCGAGCTGCTGCCGGTGGAAAAACAGGTGGTGGTGGAGGGCGAGGAGGAGGAAGGCGAGGATCCGCGGTGGGAACTGATCCGCCAGTTGGTGGAATACAAGAAGTTCAAGGACGCGGCGGCGCAATTGCAGTTGCTCGAGACGCGGCAGGAGGCGGTTTATCCCCGGGTGCCGGGGAAGATCGAATTTGCGGCCGAGCCGGAGCCGGCCAAGTCCGAGGCGGGCATTTTCGACCTGCTCAACGCGGTCAACGGCATTCTCAAGCGGTTCACGGACCAGGCGGCGTCCACGCGGGAGATTTACGAGGACAAATGGACGGTCAGCGAGAAGATCGAGCTGGTGCGCAACTTGATTGCCGAGCGGGGCACGATAAAGTTTTCGGATTTGTTTGCACAGGCCGCCAACCGGGCGGAAGTGGTCTGCACGTTCCTGGCCCTGCTGGAATTGATCCGGCTCAAGCAGCTTGCGTGCAGCCAGACGGAGCCGTTCGCGGAAATCGAAATTACGCGGGCCATGCCGACCGTGGCGCCGGAAGCGGAAACGGCCGCCGCCGGACCGGCTCCCGAGGGGACCGAAGCGGCCCCGGCGGGCGCGGGCGCGATTTTGCCGGCGGCCGAACCGGCAATTCCGGCGACAGTTCCGGCGAATGAAGCAAACGCAGCGCCGGCAGGTCCGGCTTCGGCACCGGCCGAGGAACCTTTGCCGGCCGGGGCGCCGGAAGCCCCGGTCGCACCCGTGACGCCCGCGCCGGAAAAGCCGGCGGCACCTGAATCGTCAACCCCCAACCCGATTTAAGATGGAAATAAAGTTTATTTTGGAATCGCTGCTGTTTTCGGCGCAACGCCCGATGAGCGTGAAGGAACTGCGCGAGGTATTGGTCAACGCGGCCACCGAGGAACATGCGGACGAAGCGGCCAAGCCGTTCAAGAAGATCAAGGAAGACGAGCTGGCGGCCGCGCTGGAAGAGCTGGTGCGGGAACACGAGACGGCGGCGCGCAGCTACCGCCTGGCGTGTGTGGCGGGGGCCTGGCAGTTTGTCACGCAGCCGGAGTTTTCGCCGTGGCTGAAGGCGCTGGTGGGCGTGAAGAACCGGCCGCCGCGGCTGTCGCAGGCGGCGTTGGAAACGCTGGCGATCATCGCCTACCGGCAGCCGGTGACGCGGGCGGAGGTGGAGCAAGTGCGCGGGGTGAACGTGGATGGCACGATGCAGACGCTGTTGGAGCGCGCGTTGGTGGAGCAAAGCGGCCGGGCGGAAGTGGTGGGGCGTCCGGCGCTCTACAGCACGACCGCGTTCTTCCTGGAGTATTTCGGGTTGCGGAGCCTGGAGGATTTGCCGGCGGCGGATGAATTGCGGCGCATCCCCGTGGACCGTCCGCCGGCTCCGGTCACGGTGGAGCCCGGGCTGGCCACGGCGGCACCGGAACAGCTTCAGTTGGGTGCCGACGCGGCCGGGCCGGCCGATGCGGCTCAAACTCCGGCCGAAGAACCGGCGGCACCGGCTGCAGAACCCGCACCGGCTTCAGGACCGGCGGCGACGGAAGAGCCAAAGGCTCCGGCTGCCGAGCCAGCGCCCGAGCCGCCGGCGGCAAAGGAAACGCCGGAATAACGCGCGGGCTCTACGGCGTGGAAAAGCGGTAGAAACGCGCGGGGTTCGTCCGGGCGGCATTCGCATCGGTAAAGAACCACAGGCCGTTGGTGCCCATCACATTGGTGGCGATGGCGCGCCACGAGGCCGCGACGGCGAGATTGCTGGAAGCCCAGAGGCGGTTGGTGCTTTTGGCCACATTGGCCAGGGCGAAGGAAGCGCTGCCGCTGGTGGGATTGAAGCTGAAAGAAAGGAAATTGAGATGGTTGCTGACGGCCAGCAACGCATAGCTGCTGGTCACCGCCCCCTGGGAATTCGTCACCCGCACGCAATAATAACCCGCGAGATTGGTGATGGCGTTGGTGAAGGCAAGGGATGTGTTGGTGGCACCGCTGACGGCGGTGTTGGTCCGGAAATACCATTGGAAGCTCAGCACCCCGGGACCGCTGGCGGCGGCGGTGAACGTCGCGGCGTCGCCGTTGGACACGACAAGGCTTTGCGGCTGCTGGGTGATGACCGGTTTGCCCACCACCGTGAGCCAGGCGGGGCTGCTGGTGACCGACCCGGAACCATCTGCCGCCACGACGGTGTAGGCCCCGGCAGTGTTGGCGCCGCCGGTCAGTGTCAGGGTGCCGTTGGTCTGGCCGGCCAGCAGCGTGTTGGTGTTGAAATACCACTGATAGGTGATCGCGCTGTCGTCCACGGCGCTGACGGAGAAGGTGGCGGAATTGGAATTGGTGACCGTGGCGCTTTGCGGTTGGGAGAGGATGGCCGGCAGCGGAATTTTGAACAGCGTGCCATACCCGGCGCCGTCGAGCCGGGTGGTGCCCCACAGCGCGTTGCCCAACCGGATGACGCCGCCTTGCAGATCGGAGCCGCTGGCGGCCCCGTTGGTGAAACTGGCGATGACGGTGAAGCCGGTGCCGTTGGTGTTGATGAGGAAGACGGTGCCGCCGTTGCCACTGCCGCCGCTGGTGGTGGTGCCATACAGGCAATTGCCGCTGAAGGTCAGCGTGGCCTTGGGGACGCCGCCGTCGGTGTTTCCCGTGATGGGAGAAAAGCTGTAAAGGGTTTTGAAGCCGCCGCCGTTGGTGTTGACGGCAAAGATGGCGCCGTTGGTGTTGGCGCCGCCGCTGCTGCCGGTGCCGTAAAGCGTGGCGCCGCTCAAAACCAGGCCGCCGTAGGGATAGATCGGCTCCGGCGCATTCGTGAAGGAATGCAGGATGGTGTAACCGGAGCCGTCGGTGTTGACCGCGAAGACGGTGCCTTTGCCATTGGCGCCGCCATCGGCGGTGAGGCCAAAAAGCGTGCTGCCGCCCAACACGAGTTCGCCTTGCGACTGGGCGCCATCCGGGCTGTTGGTGAAGGCGTGGAGAACCGTGTAGCCGGCGCCGTTCGTGCCGATCTTGAAAACCGTCCCGCCGGCGGCACTGCCGCTGCCCGGCCCGCCGACATACGTGGTGCCATAGAGGGCGTTGCCGCTCAACAGCAGCCCGGATTGCGGGTACTCGCCGTCCGGGTTCCCGGCAAAGCTGTAGAGCGGAACCAACCCCGCGCCGTTGGTGCCCACCGCATAGACCATTCCCAGACCGTTGGTGCCCCCCACGTAAGTGTCACCGTAGATCGTGCCGCCGCCGGCCAGGATATTATTCGGTGAGCCGCCATTGTTGGCGGCGCCGGAAAAGCCATACAGCGTGGTGAACGTCGAGCGGTTGGGATTGAAAACGAAGAGGCTGCCATTGCCGCCGGCCCCCCCGCCCACGGTGCTGCCAAACAACAGGCCGTTGGCCGAAGTGAGCCGCAGGGGATTGGCCCCGTCGGGCGTGTTGGTGAAATCGTGAAGCGTGGTGAATACCTGCGCGGGGCCGGGCAGGGCGACGCCCAGCAACAAAACAATTCGTGCCCCCATGTTTTTAACGTTCATTCTTCTTGGTAACTTTGGTGAACCGCCGTCCTATGCGAATTCTGACAAGGAAAGAATAACACACGACTGCCCGGACTGCAAACACCAAGCCGGCGAAGCGGTGAAGCGCTGGAATAATGAACCCTCCGGGCGAAAGGCCCGGGGCCGCGCCCGAAAGCCGTTGGGCGCTATTCCGCCTTGGAAGAGAACTGGTCCTCCTTGGTCTTAAACAGCAGGTTGAACGTGGTCAGCGAGCCGTAACAGCGGGAAATGTATTGCTGCAACTCCACCTTGTCGCCATCCGTTAGGCCGGAATGGGTGTTGATCTTTTGCTCGAGGACGCGCAACTGGTTGCGGACGCCGACGAGTTTGTGAAAGAACACTTCCAACGGCACCTCCTTGGTCTGCAAGGTGGAATCGGAGGGGTGCAGGGTCATTTTGCCGTTGTGCCAGCGCGGGCCGAGCTGTTCCACCACGGCGTCGGGCCGCTCGAGCCCGAGCCGGGCAATGGCGGCTTCGACGGTCTCGTGGATGACCTGCTTGAGCGGCACCGACAGGCCGGTCAGGACGGCCTGCGGGTCCAGGGGGGTGAGTCCGCCCGCTTCGGGAGCGACGGTGCGTTTGGTCCCGTCGTCGAACAGGATGTCCGTGGTGGTTTCGGAAATGGCTTTGACGGTGCCGCCACCGTATTGGGGATGGCGCACGCGCTGGCCGATATGCATGGCGTCAGGTTTCATGGGGGCAGTTTAGCGCCGGGCGGGCGGCGACGCACCCGGATTCTCGCGCTTTTGGCGGCCGCCCCGGCGGGCCGGAAAGACCGGCTGACAAGGCCCGCGCGCGCGGGGAAGTTCCGCGCCGGCCAAGGAATTGTGAATAACGCGAACAACTTTGTTTTGACAGCGCCGCCGGAAAAAACTTTTCTAGGACGCGTGGCTGCAAAGTACTGGCACCGGCTCGCGCATGAATGCGACCTGTGGGAACGGGGTTTCTCGCAGGTGGCGGGCGTGGACGAGGCCGGCTGCGGTCCCTTGGCCGGGCCGGTGGTGGCGGCGGCGGTGGTCTTCCCCAAGCGCTGGCTGAAAAGCGGTTTGCCGGGGTCATTCCGGGGATTGAACGATTCCAAGCAGTTGAGCGCAGCGGAGCGCGAAAAATTCTTCGACCGGCTCCAGGCCTGCGCGGACATCCGGTTGGCGATTGCCAGCGTGGACGTGGAGACGATTGACCGGATCAACATCCGGCAGGCGGCGTGGCAGGCGATGCAGCGGGCGTTGGACCAGCTCCAGCCGCGGGCCGAGCACGTGCTGGTGGACGGCCTGCGGATCAAATGGCTGCCGTACCGGCAAACGGCGCTGGTGCAAGGCGACGCGCGCAGCTACTCGATCGCCGCGGCGAGCGTTCTGGCCAAGGTGACGCGGGACCGGCTGATGCTGGAGTACCATGCGCAATATCCCCAGTACGGGTTTGACGCGCACAAGGGCTATGGCACGGCGCAGCACCTGGCGGCGATTGAGAAATTTGGCGCCTGTCCCATCCACCGGCGAAGCTTTGCGCCGTTCAAGGCGGAAGCGCCGCCGGAACCCGAGCTGTTTTGACCGCGGACGGGAGGCCGGTTCAGGAGGTTTGGGCGACGGGACAGGTTACCGGCTTTCGGCCATTTGCAACGGGGGGTTTGCGGATGCAGAGATAGCTGAACCCGAATCGCAACGCATAGCGGCAACCTCGCGCTCCGTCCACCAGGCAGAAGAATACATTCCGATTGATGCCGGCCACCTCGACCCGGCAATCCGACCCATCGGGCGCCCGCCACCCCGGCCGGGTCGCTGACGATGCCACGCTCGCGTCTTGCATGGAATTATTATCCCATGAATTGGGCGGCGGCGCCTATCGCATGAATGTGTGGCATCATCGGGATGGATGATTATTACGGTTAGCATAGATGATGGGCGCGACGGGGCCGGGGACGGCGAAAAATCATTGTTTCCGCGCGGGGTTCGTGGTCAATTCGGGTCCCGTGAACCTCATTGCCAGGCTGAAAGCGCGGCTGGCCGGCCCGGCCAAGGCGGAGCATTTGCGGCGGGGCGAGCTGGGCGAGCGCGCGGCCCGGCGGTTTTGCCAGCGTGCGGGCCTGAAATTTCTCACGGCGAACTTTCGCTCGGACCGGGGTGAAATTGACCTGGTTTTTCGCGAGGCCGATTGCCTGGTGTTCATCGAGGTCAAAACGCGGTCGTCGGAGGAATGGACGCGCCCGGCGGCGGCCGTGGATGCGCGGAAGCGCCGGCTGCTTTCGCTGACGGCCTTGGATTACCTGCGGCGGTTGAAGCATCCCCTGGTGAAGATTCGCTTCGACATCGTGGAGGTGCTGCTGACGGACGGGGCGGTGCGGGAGATCCGGCACCTGCCAAATGCGTTCCCCCTGTCCAAGCCCTACCGCTACGGCTGACGGCGAAGCGCCGGCGGAAGGCTGAAATAGGGCTTGCGCCGTCCGTCAAAGCGGCAGAAGGTGGGACTGCTGGCATGCACGGACTTTTCCATATCGTCCTCGGAACGATCGAAACGCTCATCAGCCTGGCGCTGGTCGGTGGCTTGGTGTTTTGGGCCATCAAGCGCAGCAACGAGCCCGCGAAAAACGTTTTCAAAATCCTGCTCAGCCTCGGACTGGTGATCGGCACCGTCTGCTTTATCCGCTGGCAAACCGGGCGGCTCGCGGAAGGGCTTTCCTTTGGCAATGTTGGATTGGCGTTGTTCATTACCGGCTCAATTGCCGTGTGCGGGATATGTTTGAGCGTAATCTGGACGCCCGGCATCAGCGACTGGCTGTTCAGCCCGCTGACGAACGCACTGGACGGCGGGCATGAGCCGCCGGAGCGCAAGCCGTTTTACTCGATCGCGCTGACCCACCGCAACCGGGGCAGGCCGCAGGAGGCAATTTTGGAGATCCGGCGGCAACTGGCGGGGTTTCCGAATGATTTTGAGGGAGTCCTGCTGCTGGCGCGGGTGCAGGCCGAGGACCTGGCGGACTTGGCGGGGGCGGAGATGACGCTGGGCCATTTTTGCGAGTGGCCGGGGGCGCCCTCGAAGCAGGTGGCGGCGGCCTACACGCAATTGGCGGACTGGCAGCTTAAACTCGGCAAGAATGCGGAAGCGGCGCGGGAGGCGCTGCGGCGGATCATCGCGCGGTTTCCCGACACCGAAACGGCGTTGCAGGCGGAGCAGCGGATCGCGCATCTGAGCGACGCGGAGAAGCTGATCCAAGTGCGGCAAGAGCGGAAAAACATTGAGCTGCCGACGGGAGCGCAGAACATCGGGCTGCTGGACTCGACGGATTTTCTGAAGCCGCAGGAAGTGGCGCCGGGGAAGCTGGCGGCGGCGTACGTGAAGCATCTCCAGGCCCATCCGCACGACACGGAAGTGCGGGAGAAGCTGGCGCTGAGCTATGCGCGGGATTTCCAGCGGCTGGACCTGGCGACGATGGAACTGGCGGAGCTGATCAACGAGCCGAAACACAAGCCCAAGGACGTGGCGCGCTGGCTGAACCTGCTGGCGAATTTGCAGGTGGAACTGGGAGCGGACATCGCCACCGTGCGGGCAACGCTCCACAAAATCGTGGAGCGCTTCCCGACGCTGCCCCTGGCCGACCTGGCGCAACGGCGGATCGCGCGGCTGGGAAACGAGTTCAAGGGACTGCGAAGTTCCGCCAGTGTGAAGCTGGGAACTTATGAGCAGAACGTGGGGCTGAAATACGGCAAGCCGCGCCAGGAATAAAAAAAGGGCGCCGGGCAATGGGTCCGGCGCCGCTGCGACAAAAAAATTCCGGCGGATTTCAGTAGCTCGCCAGTTCCAAGGCGATTTCCTTTTCGAGCTGGTGGACCAGGTCAATGTCCACGCGGCCCCACTTGGTGCGGGCCTCGACATCCACCTGGCTGAGCCGCGGCTCAATCTGCTCGACGCGGATGAAGACCTTGCGGTCGTTGACGCGTCCCTCCAACTGGCGGACGGTGTTGGTGTAGTCGTGCGGGACGTATTCGGTCACCACCACGCCATCGCGCTGAACGACGGCGATGGAGGCCTTGTAAAGCTGCTCCCAGGGGCGGTTGTAGCGGCCGGACACCTCATCCCGGCCATAGCTGACCGCAAACGTCGAGGTGTCGCTGACGGTGTGAACGCAACCCGTGGCGAGAATGGCGGCGCCAACCAGCGCGGCAAAAATTTTCATTTTCATAACAGGGACAATGCAATCGTGAAACGCCGCGCGCGTCAAGCTTGATTCCTGCGCATGGCGGCTACCAGTCCTTGATGGACTGCGCGGAATCGCGGGGCTTCTCCTGCGGCTTCATTTTCAACACCTGCTCGTCGCCCTTCTGGGCATCCAGCAGGCGGTTGGCCTCCTCGCGGGTGAGCTGCCCCGGCTTGGCCTGGCCGGCTTCGGCGGACTGCTTCTCCGGTTGCTGGCCAGACGGTTGTTGCTGTTGCTCCGACTGCTGTTTTTGTTCGTCGGCCTTTTTCTGTTCCTCCGATTTTTGTTTCTGCTCCTCGGGCTTCTGCTGGTCCTGGGAATTTTGCGATGACGATTTTTGATTTTGCTGCTGCTGTTTCTGTTGTTGCTGCTGCTGTTTCTGCTGCTGGTTTTGTTGTTGTTGCTGCTGTTGCTGTTGTTGGTTTTGTTGCTGTTGTTGCTTGAGCAGTTGTTCCAGTTGTTTCAATTTCTCATCGTCGGGATAGGTCTTGAGGCCGGTTTCGACGCGGTCCAAGGCGGCGGGGATGTTATTGGAAATATAGAGCTGCGCGCCGCTGTTGAAAAAATCAGCGGCCGGCAGCCACTGCGCCGAGACGCGCTGCCACGAGAGCAGGAGCAGGCTAAGGCTGAGGCTGATGTGGATTCTCGATTTCATCTATGTTCTTAAGCTTCTTGATGAACTCTTCAAATTGTTTGGCGGCAATGGATTTTTGCAACGGCTCCATGATTTCCAACGCGCGGTGAAATTCCGCCCGGCGCACGGCGGCGTCGGCCTCGTTTTTGGCGCGGAGCAGGGCTTCCTTGAAGCGCTTGATTTGTTCGAGGGTGTTTTTGGTGAACTGCAAATTGAACCCCGCGTCGAGGTCGTTGGTGTTCAAATTGACGGCCCGTTCGTAGGTTTTTTCCGCCTGTTCCAGGCCCGCCTCAAAGCCGTCGAGGTCCTTGGCCAGTTTGGCCTGCTGGAACTGGACGTTGCCGAGGTTATAAAACGCCTGCTGCTGCATTTTCAGGTCCGGCGAGACGGTGACTTGGGTGAACAGCGTTTGGGCCAGGTCGAAATTGGTGGCGCGGTAGGCGGCATCGCCGGCGTTGAAGACCAGGCGCAGGTCATTGGTCTGGACGGCGGCCAGGCGCGAGAATTCCGTGAGGGCGTTGGTGAAATTGCCGGCCTGATAATCGCGGAGCGCGCCGGCGGGCGAAGCCTTGACGGCGGCGGGCAGCAACAGGAGGCCGGCGAGCACGGCCACGGCCGCGGGCGGGGGACTGGCCCCGGCGCGGGGGGCCTCCGCCGGACGGGCTCCCCGGCGCCGGACGGACGGGCGGCGCTCGGACGGCTGGCGTTCCGGCAGGAACACTTCCGTGAGCAAGAGGATCATGGCGATGGCCAGCGGCCAACGATATTGCTCGTGATAGCGCCGGATCATTTTCCCGGCGCGCTCCGCCTTGGGAAGCGGCGCCAAGCCGCGGTCGTACAGCACGCTCATGGTGTCGGCGCCGCGCAAGGGCAGGTAAAATCCGCCGGTGGCGGCGGCGATTTGCTGGAGGAGCGGCTCGTTCAGGTGGGACTTCACGGCGTTGCCCTCGGGGTCGCGGACCAGATTGGGATCGAGCAGGGCGCCGGCGGAGGTGCCGATGCCGATGGTGAAGATTTTCATTCCCGCCTTGGCGGCGTCTTGGGCGGCTGCAAGGGCGCCTTCGTCATTGTCTTCGCCGTCGGTGAGCAGGACGAGGGCCTGGTAGCGGTCTTTTTCCTTGAAGGCGGCGAGGGCCGTGTTGATGGCTTCGCGGAGGGCGGTGCCGCCCTGCGGGATCGAATTCACGTCGAGCGCCTCGACGTTTTGCTGAAAGGCCGTGTTGTCGGCCGTGAGGGGGCATTCCAAAAATGCGTTGCCGGCGAAGGCGACCAGGCCGAGCCGGTCGGTGGCGGCCTTTTGCATGAGCTCGAGGGCGGCGAGCTTGGCGCGGGTGAGGCGATTGGGGGGAATGTCCGCGGCGAGCATGGACTTGGAGGTGTCCACGGCGACGACGATATCCAAGCCGCGCTGCCCGACTTCCTGGAGGTCGAAGCCGCGCTGGGGTTGGGCGACGGCGACGATGAGGAGTGCGACGGCGAGCGTCACCAGGGCGAAGCGGATCTGGCGGCGGACGGGCGAGAGGCCGACGGTGAGCGACTCGAGCAGGCGCGCCTCCACGAACTGGGTGAGCAGCTTCCGCCGCATGCGGCCGCCCCACCAGAAAAAGAGGGCCAGCGCCGGGGGGACCACCAGCAGCAGCCAGAGCAGTGATGCGTGTTCGAACCTCATGGGAGCCTCCGATAGGCGGTCTGGCCCAGCACCAATTCGAGCAGCAGGACCGCGAGCCCGGCCGCGACGAGCCACGGAAACAGTTCCTTGAACTCGGTGTATTTGTTGATCACGGCCTCGGTTTTCTCGAGCTTGTCAATCTCGCCATAGATCTGGCGGAATTTTTCCGCGTTGTCCGCGCGATAATAGCGGCCGCCGGTCTTGTCGGCGATTTGCTGCAAGACGTCCTCATCCGGCAGATAGCTGGGCGGCAGGCCCATTCGCTGGACGATCTCGCGGTTGCCCAGGCCGATGGTGTAGATCTTGACGCCGAGGGCCTGCGCCGCCTCGGCCGCGACGAGGGGATCCACCTTGCCGGAATTGTTTCCGCCGTCGGTCATGAGCACGATGATTCTGCTCTTGGATGGCAAATTGCGCAGCCGGTTGAGGGCGGTGGTGATGCCGTCGCCGATGGCGGTGGCGTCCGAGTTGATGGTCCCGATGCCCAGGCGGTCTATGTTGGCGAGGAGGTAATCATGATCGAGCGTGAGGGGCGTGGCGATGAAGGCCTGGGCGGCGAAGACGACGAGGCCGATGCGGTCGTTGGGGCGTCCCTCGATGAATTTTTCAAGGACGGGCTTGGCCATATTGATGCGGCTGACCTGGCGGCCATTGACGAGGTAATCGCCGGTGTTCATGCTGCCGGACAAGTCGAGGGCGCAGGCGATGTCAATGCCGCTGGCCTTGACCTGGGTGGTGCTGCGGGTGAGGCGGGGCTGGGCCAGGGCGAGGATGAAGAGAGCGAGGGCGAGCCAGCGCAGGGAGGCGAGAAAACTGCCGGGGCGGGACCGGGTGATGTTTTGCATGCCGCGGACAAGCTGGACGGAGGAATAGACGAACGCCGGCGGCACGCCGCGCCGGCCCTTGAGCCAGGCCAGGAGGGGCAGCAACAGGAGCAACAGCAGGAAATATGGATGGGCGAGGACCATTTACGATGAGGGCTGGACGAGGGATGGCGGGTTGGGGTTGGCGGCCAGCGCGGCATCCGGCGCGACGGGCGGCTGCGGTTCGGTTTCTTCGATCAGCCGCAGGGCCGAGGCGTGCAACTGGCGCAATTCGGGTTCGCCGGGCTCGTATTTGGCGAACTTCACGAGGTCGCAGCCGGCGAGAAAATCGCCGAGGCCGGCCTTTTGGTCGGGCAACAGAAGTTGGGTGCCGGCCAGCTCGCGCAGGAATTCCTCGGTGGTGCGCTCGGGAGCCCGGAACTGGAAACGTTCCTCAAGGTAGGTGCGCGTGGTGTCGGAGACGGCGATGACAAACGGCTTGGGCTGGGCGATGAGCGCGAGCGCCTGCTCCAATTTTTTGCGGGCGCGGATATGCGGCGGCACCGGCGGGGGCAACACGACTTTGGGCCGGCGGTTTTTCAGCCAGAACCACAGGCAGAGGGCCGCGACGACGATGGCCGCGGCGAGCACGAGCCACCAGAGCCAAGCCGAGCCGCCCGCGATCACCATCGGCGGCTTGATGTCGCGGATGTCGGCGAGAGGGGTGGTCAGTTGGTTGGTGGACATGGGCAAATGGGGCTCAGCCGCGGAGGCGCCGTTTCTCGCGGGTTTCGAAGAAGCGGGTGAGGGCGACGGTGTAATCCTGGTCCGTGCGCAACTGGATGGCGTCAATGCCCGCGCGGCGGAAGAGGCGCAGGAGTTCCTCCTGCGAGCGGGCCTGGCGCTCGGCGAACGCCTTGCGCTTGCGGGCGTCGCCGGTGTTCACCTCGACGATTTCGCCGGTCTCGGCGTCCTGGAAGATGAGCCGGCCGAGATCCGGCAGGGCGAGTTCGCGCGGGTCGGCCACCTGCACGGCCACGAGGTCATGTTTGCGGTTGGCTTGGCGGAGCCGGGTGAAGGAGGCCTGCGCGAGGGATTCCAGGAGGAGCATCTGGGACCGGGCGCGCTTCTCGCCACCACGGCGGGGGGCGAGGGGCGAGCCGAGGAAGTCCGATACCACGACGGCGATGGACTTGCGCGACTGCACGCGGAGGAAAAACTCCAGGGCGTGGTTCAGGTCGGTGCCGCGGCGCTCGGGCTCGAAGTAGAGGACTTCGCGGATGACGCGCAGCACGTGGCTGCGGCCCTTGCGCGGGGGAATGAATTTTTCCACCTCGTCGCTAAAGAGGATGAGGCCCACCTTGTCGTTGTTGCGGATGGCGGAGAAGGCGAGGACGGACGCGACTTCGGCGGCCAGCTCGCGTTTGGACTGGCCGTGGGAGCCGAAGAGGCCGGAGCCGCTGACATCCACGAGGAGCATGAGCGTGAGCTCGCGCTCCTCGACGAACTTCTTGATGAACGGATGGTTCATCCGCGCGGTGACGTTCCAGTCAATCGCGCGCACGTCGTCGCCGGGCTGGTATTCGCGCACCTCGTCGAAATTCATGCCCTGGCCCTTGAAGACGGAATGGTACGCCCCGGCGAGGGATTCGGTCACGATGCGGTTCGTGCGAATCTCGATCTGGCGGATTTTCTTGAGGATTTCGCGGGGGATCATTTTCGTAAGCGTTTGAAAAGCCTGCCCTCTCCATGAACCCGGACAACATTCAATATTCGACATTCAACTTCCAACCCTGAACGAAGGCGGCAGCGCGAGCCCCTTCGATATTGGGCGTTGAATGTTGAATGTTGAATGTTTCTATTGTGGTTCAGCGGCTCAAGGCGCGAATCTGTCCAATCCCAAAGGGATTGTGCCCCCCAGCCCAGGGTTGCGACGCAGGAGCTACCCTGGGTGAACGATGAATCATGCGGATCAACCCCAACGGGGTTGTGGCAAACGTTGCGCGCGGTGAATGCACACGAGGGGGCCGCAACCGCGTTGCGGTTGGAGCGGCTGGGCGGGCGATGACCCAGGGTAGCTCGTGCCTCGCAACCCTGGGCTGGAGGACGGAATCCCGTTGGGATTCTCGCGGCGACGCGCTCCGCCGATTTCGTCACGATGAGGTTCGTGCGAAGCTCGGTCTGCCGAGTTCTTTTGAGAATTTCGCGAGGAATCATTATGTAAAATAAACACTACTCTAAATTAACTGACCTGCGGCATTCGTCATCATCAGAGCAATTACCATCCATCTGATCTATGCAATGCTTGCAAATTCTTTTGCCATCTTTTTGAAAATCATTGTAGTCATCACAGTATAAAAGGTGATGACACCCATCACATTTGAAGATTGTATCTATCGCTCCGCACACATAGCAGGTATTTATGTTATCTTGAATCACAAACGATTCCCAACAACAATGCCGACAAGCCCAAATTAGATTTGAATCAATCCTTTCAGCTTTACACCTTGCTTGAGCCTTCTCAAAAAGCTCCTTTGCGTAATCAAGCACGCCGACAACCTCATGCCAAACCTGGTGAGGAATTATTTCGTGAAGTGCTTTACCAAAATGAGTCAAATGGAAGTGTTGGAGAAATCCCAACAACTTTGCAAAAACCAACTTCATCTCTGTGTCTTTGAAACTGAATTGGTAATGAACAATCTCGTTTCGATAGTCTGAAGCTTTCTGGATCGCATTCAAGTCAGCCTTCTCAAACATAATCCCCGCAATGTGTTCCAAACGCGTCCGCGCAAATTTGAGAGAAACAGTTTCACCTTGTTTATCAACGTCTCTGTAAATCAAAGCTGGATGTTGCCGACGTAATAGTTCTTTCAAAGATAATTCTATCGCTTGAACAAGATTCAAAATCGCATATTTCCATTGAGTTGAGTCTCTCTCTGCAAGAATTGCTTTTGAAAGAGCTTCAACTAAGAAGCTCTGCGCGTTTTCAAGTAATGAAAGTTCTATGTCGGCCACGGCTTTTTAATCTAAGGAAACTCTACGTTGATCGAAACTTTTTGATAGGATGGAGCACCTGAAAGAAACTCCTCTATCGCCACGTCAATTTTGTCTTTCGTAAATTGCTTCATCTCAGGATTTTCGTCGGCTGTGTTGTAATTAATTTCAACATCGTGCCTTGCGAGTTTTGACAATGGCCAAGGGAGTTTTTTAGCAGGCGCGTGCATCATAGGATGATGCGAAATCATCCTTTTCAGGCCGTTTATTTCGATAATGGCGAAAACGTGATAGGCATTTCGAAGCTCTCGGCGCAAAAGTGGTCGGCACTCCGAAGCTTGGAGGAACTCAACCCATCCGTTGTCTGTTTCAAACATATGCCGTCCTTATATCGCTTAATTGGCTCACGGCACCGGGAGTTCATCAAAAATCTTCTGGATCACGATTTCGCTGGTCTTCTCCTCGGCCTCGGCCTCGTAGGTGACGGCCACGCGGTGGCGGAGGACGTCCATGCCGATGCTCTTGACGTCCTGGGGGGTGACGTAGCCGCGGCCCTTGAGGAAAGCGTAGGCCTTGGCGGCGAGGGTGAGGGCGATGGTGGCGCGCGGCGAGGCGCCGAGTTGGATGAATTCCTTCACGGCGATGTGGTAGTGGTCCGGTTCGCGCGTGGCACAGACGAGGTCCACGATGTAATCCTTGACCTTGTCGTCCACGTAGATGTCGTTGATGACTTCGCGGGCCTTGAGAATGTCCTGGGGATCCACCACGGGGCTGGCGGTGGGGGTGCCGGAGGTCCGGGCCATGACCTCGAGGATCTGGCGCTCTTCGGCGCGGGTGGGGTAGCCGATTTTAAGCTTCAACATGAAGCGGTCCACCTGGGCTTCGGGCAGCGGGTAGGTGCCCTCCTGCTCAATCGGGTTTTGCGTGGCGAGCACCAGGAACGGCTCGTCGAGCTTGAAGGTCTGGTCGCCAATGGTGACCTGGCGTTCCTGCATGGCTTCGAGCAGCGCGCTCTGGACCTTGGCGGGGGCGCGGTTGATTTCGTCGGCGAGGATGAGGTTGGCAAAGACCGGGCCCTTGCGGGTGGTGAAGCCGCCGGATTGGGGATTGTAAATCTGCGTGCCGACGACGTCGGCGGGGAGCATGTCCGGCGTGAATTGGAGCCGGGAGAATTTGACCCGGAGGGCGTTGGCGAGGGATTTGACGGCGAGGGTCTTGGCGAGGCCGGGGACGCCTTCGAGGAGGACGTGGCCGTTGGCGAGCAGGCCGATGACGAGGCGCTCGGTGAGGTAACTTTGCCCGATGATGACCTTGCCAATTTCCGCGAACAGCGGGTAGGTGAACGCGGCGGCCTGTTTGACGGCTTCGTTGTTGATGGGCGCTTTGGGGGCGGTGGTTTCGGTGCTCATTTTTTCTGTATCATTTTTCCTGCGAACGAAATTGTGACAAAAAAGTTTTGCTGCTGTTCAAAAATTCGCGGGCCGGCGGCCGGCGCCACGGGGGCGGCCGGACGCGGATGGTTTAGCTGAAGGCCCGCCGAGATTGGTTTCATGCGCCCGGCAAAACGTCCACCTGCTTTTTGCTGAACCACCCGATCTTGCCCGGGCCGGCGGCGACCTGCACCCAGTCGTCGTGGCGATCGAGCACGCGCAACTCGGCGCCGTCGCGGGCGGTGAAAGTGGTTTGCGCATCGTCGAAGGGCCCGCTGCGCGCCACGGCATCCGGGCCGGTGACGACGGCCACGGGGGAATTGAAATGATTCGCGGCGTGCCAGGCCAGCGAGGCGGCGAAGCCGATGCACAGGACGGCGGCGGCGCGGGTGAGGCCGCGCAATCCGGGAGCGAGGGCGGGCCGGAGCTGGCGGGCCACGAGCAGGGCGGCCAGCGCCCAGAAAAAGCCGGCGGCCAGGAGCGCGTCTTCATTCAGCGTGAGGGAGGCCAGCCAGGATTGCCAGCGGCCTTCGCGCAGCGTGGCGCCCTGGACCTGGGTGCGGACGAAGGCGAGGTTGGCGCGCAACTCGGCGTCGCGGGGCGTGAGCAGCCCGGCGCGGCGATAGGCGGCGATGGCCCGGCCGAGGCGGCCGGCCTTGAATTCGGCGTTGCCGCAGTTGAACAGCAAGGCGGGGGACTGGCCGTCGGTCTGCAAAATTTTTTCGTAAGCCGCCGCGGCCTCGGCGAATTTGCCCTTGGCGTAAAGCTGGTTCGCGGCGGCGAAATCGGCGGCCGGGTCGGCCGCGAAGATTTGCCCCGCGCCGAGCAGCGCGAACAGCAGCAGTACGATCCACTTGGAGGCAGCGCGGTTCATGATTTCAACTCCTGCAATTCACGGATCAATTTTTCGAACTGGGCGGCGACGGAGTTTAGCTCGCTGGTGCCGCGCACCGGGGCGTAGCGCGCCTGGTTGCAGAGCTGGAATTGCTCGCGCAGGGCCGCGCGCGTGGCTTCCGGCGCGGCGCGCAGCAGCGCCTGTTCGTCCACGACGTTCTCGGTGATGGCGGAGGCCGGGCAATCGAGGCGCTCGCCGAGCTGTTCCTGGAGCAGGCGGAAGAGCGTGGCGAAAAATTCGTCGGGCCGGTTGGCGGCGGCGTGTTTTTTCAGGTCATCCAGGCCGCTGGCGATGAGTTGCGCGACGGCGCGATGGCGCCGGAGGCGCGGGTTGTGGGCCAGATTATCCGCGCGCCGGCGCCAGATGAAGGCGCCGAGGAAAGCGAGCACGGGGAGGCCCTGGGCGGCGAGAAAAACGGGCTGGGCGATGAGCGGAGGCCGCATGGCGGAAAGGATGCCCAGGTGCTCCTTGATGGGGGCGATGTCCGCCGGCGGCTGATTTTCGGCGACGGAATTTTTGGCCGCGAGGGCCGGCAACGGCGTGGCTCCGGCGGCGCGAACCACCAGCGGCACGGCCGCCTGGGTGAGCGTGTGGTACTGGTCGTCGTCCGGATTGAAGAACGAGAACGTGAGGGGCGGGAGCTCATGCACGTCGGCCGTTTCCGGCGAGATGATCTGCTCGAAGGTTTTGGTGCCTTGGAAACCGAACTGGTCGCCGGCCTCGAATTTGGCGGTGGGCGGATAGGACTTGAAATCGTGCCAGGCGCCCGGGAGCGGGAGCGTGACGGCGTCGAGCGCGCCGCGGCCGGAGATTTGCACGCGGACGGTGATGGGGTCGCCGACGGTGACGGTGGTGGGGCCGGCGGTGGCGGACATGGTGAAATCGCCGACGGCGCCGGTGAAGTTGGCGGGCCGGTTTTTCTCCGGCAGGGGCAGGACGCTCACATTGACCGGGTCGGTGGTCACGGAGATTTCATGCGGTTCGGTTTGATTGAAGAACCGCCGGAAGAACGGATCGCCGCCCTGATTGTTGGACGCGGGGAGGGCCACCGTCAGACTGGCGACAAACGGTCCCAAGGTGAGCGAGCCGGCGCGGATGGCCGTGAGCGGGAGGGCGAGGGGGATGACCGTATAGACGCGGTCGCCCACCTGCACGCGGCGGCGCGCGCCGGACTGCTCGGTGGTTTTGCCGACGTTGAAGCCATCGGTGGGCGAGCTGGTCATTTGGAAGCCATTGATGCCTTCCACATCATCGCGAAGATAGAGCTCGAGCTGGGCAACCATGGGCTCGCCGACATAAATTTTTTCCTTGGGCACGAGCAGCTTCATGAAGGCGGGCTCGTGACCGGCGGCGACATCAGCCAAAGAGGCGGCGCTGGCCTTGGTGACGACGAGCCGGAGGGGGGAGGAAACCAGCCGCTGGCCGCCCACGTCCACCTGCAGGGCCGGAATCGTGAAACTGCCATCGTGCTGGGGGTTGACGACGTAGCTGTAGGTGACGCTTGAGCTCATGCGCCCATTGACGATCGTCGTCATGCTTGAGGGCCCGACGTATTGGAACTCGAGGCCGGCGACGGGGGGAATGTCGGGGGCATCCGCCAACTGCACGTCGTCGAACTTGAGCGAAAGGGTGGCCTGCTCCCCGAGCATCATGGTATTGCGATCGAGCGACGCGGTGAAGGCCGCCGCGAGCGCCGTGCCCTGAAGCAGCACGACGGCGGCGAGCGCAAAGAGAATTCTGACAACGGCCTGCATCATTTCGGTCGTAAATTTCTGACAAACGCGAACCACAAATGTTCACGATTTTTTGCTTGGGAGAAAGTTTAAAATGACAGTCTAAAATGCCAAATTGTGTTGCGAAGCGACCTCGGATATTAGCCAGCTACGAAGTGGCTGGTCTCGCGCCAAACAAATTCCTGCGTCCTGAAGGGACGCCGGATTTCCACCGGACAAACTGCTGCGGAATAATCTTTGACAGAAATTTGCCTGTCGGCTTTCATCAGTTCATGGGCGCAGACGGGCTCAGAATTCCAATATTGCGCGGTGCCATGCGCGGACAATGCCATTTTTGCTTTTAGGCCGCTATGCGACAACGGCCTCAAAAAATGTGGTTGGGCCGCTTTTACTGGCAGACAGTCCAACGGTGGCCAGTGGTTCATGCCTTGTGTTGTTGCTGGGGACTTTTCATTGGATTTGGATTGCTGAATCTCTTTTGGAGCCCACCGTTAAACGGACGACAGGATATGATTGTGAGGGCGCTTGGCGTTTTTATGCTGGCCGGTTATGGCTGGTGGTTTGTTGCTTTCCTCCTGAGATTGAAGCGAGGTACTTGGACTAGTCATTGCGACGGCCGGATTTTATTTTTTAGTGGTCTTGATAGTTCCACGGGAAAAGAAGTTGTCAGAGCGAGAAATGATCTGCACGTTACGGCGAACCAGATTTTGGCCGCAAGTCTGGTCAATCTTGCTCTGGCGGCGCTATTGTTCATCGAAGTTCGAATTCGCTGGCACGACCGATTCATCATGCCAGTTCTCTTTTCACTCGGTATTTTGTCTCATCCCATATTGGGTTACATCGCAGTCCGCAAAATGACCGAGACCGGTTTTTCTTGGCGATGGTTTTTCTCGGCGATCTTTTGTTCTCTTGGCATTTTCTTGTGGGCATTGACCTTTTACTTTCTCCTCCGGCAGTGGGAACAACCGTAAAACGGCCAACCCCGGGCTTTGAGCCGGAATCCCCTTGGGATTCGGAATGGGTTTAATTCGTGAAAATTAGTGCAATTCGCGTCGAGTCTTTTGTCTTTTTCTTCGCGTTGGCCCCTCCCCAAAA
>CAZHIM010000017.1:36266-74057 GCA_964532525.1 uncultured Bifidobacteriaceae bacterium | reverse complement strand
TCGAAACTCCCCATGAACCTGGAAAACATTCAACATTCGACAATCAACTTCCAACTCTGAACGAAGGCAGCAGCGCGAGCCCCTTCGATATTGGGCGTTGAATGTTGAGTGTTGGATGTTTCTTTTGCGGTTCAAAGATCCAATGCGCGGACGCTTTCGGGGAAATCTCCCAATTGACGCCGCGAGGCGCCGTTTAGCAAATCACCCGCTCCAGCGATTGCGGCTGCACCACCTTGATCTTGGGCCAGCGCGCCCGAATTTCGTCGGCAAACCAGCGGCGGGCGTTATCGTCGCCGTGGCCCAACAGCACGGTTCGCGGTGACACCTGGCCCACAAAGTCGAGCAAATCACCCCGGTTGGAGTGGGCGGTCAGGTCGAATTCCTGGATTTCGCATTTTTTGGTGACCTGCCCGGCGGAAGGGCTGAAGACGAAGGTTTCGCCCGCCTTGGCCGCCCGCAAGCGGCCCGCCGGCGATTCGGGGTCGGCGTAGCCCACAAAGAAAATGCTCTGCCGTTCGTCGCCGATCATCCGCGCGGCGAGATCGTGCGCGGCGGTGTTTTCACTCATCATGCCCGCGGTGATCACGAAGATCTTGCCGCCGGTGAGTTTCATATTTGCCAGCACGCCTTTCTCCAACACGATGAGCTGCAGGGCCTCGTTCAACTGCAAGCCGGTGAGCTGCCGGTGCGTGCGATGGGCCTCGATGTCGTAAATCTCGGTGAACACGCGGCCGAGCCCGCCGATGTAAACCGGCTGCTTGCGGATTTTTCCCGCGCGCATGAGCAGGACGAGCAGCGCCAGGATTTCCTGCGTGCGCCCCAGCGCAAAGGCCGGGATCATGACGCATCCCTTCTTCTTCTGCGCCGCCTGGATCGCCGCCACGAGCCGCTCGACTTCCCGCTCGCGCGAAAATCCGGCCGGCACCTGGTGGCTGCCCCGCGTGGTCTCCGTGATGAGCACGTCCGCCTTCACATCCTCAAACCGCGCCGCCCGCAGGATCGTCTGGTCGTGAAAACACACGTCGCCGGTATAGAAGAGGGTTTCCTTCTGGCCGCGCAAAAAGATGCCGGCCGAGCCGAGCGTATGGCCGGCGTCATAAAATTCCAGCATGGGCGAGGGCTGGCCGGCGCGCACTTTGGGAAACGCCGCCCAGGCAATTTCCCGGTTGTACTTGAACCCCTGGAAAAAAGGCGCGATTTCATCCACCTCGTCGTGCGTGTAGAGCGGATAATCCCGCAGGCCCAGTTCGTCGCGCTGATGGGTCATGACGTTGACGGAGTTGTGGAGGACGCGCTCCACGAGCAGGTAGCTCAGCTCGGTCATGAGCACATGCGCCTTGGGAAAATTCCGCACCGCCACCGGCAGCGAGCCGACGTGGTCGTGATGACAGTGCGAAATGGCAATGGCGTCCACGTCGTGGGTGCCCGCCTTGGTGTAGCGGGGCAGCGCATCGCGCCCTTCGCGTTTGGGGTGCATGCCGGCATCCAGCAGTATCCGATGGTCGTCCATTTCCACGAGCCAGGAGCTGGCGCCGATGTCCCGGTCCGCGTTCAAATTCAAAACATTCATGCCGTTAATTTAACCACAGACGGGGCGAATGGACACGGCGAATATTTTCGGGCGCGTCTCCTCCGGACGAAGGCAGACGCGCGGCAGGGCTTTACGCCGGCGCGGGCATATCCAAATCCCGGATCGGTTGGCTCATACGCTGGCGGGAATCGGCGTTCCGCAAACCGCTGGTTTCAAGTGCGCTTCCAGCCGCTGGCGGAAGGCCAGATGCCGCCACCGCGTGAGTTCCACCAGCGGACGCCACACGGCATGCACGAGCTGATGTTTGATGAGAAATCGCCAGAGCCGGTTCGATCGTTTATAGAGATAGCATCCGGCAAAATAGGCCGGCAGCGCTGAAACCGCCGCCGGCTTGCGCTGCCAGATGGACGCGTGTGAAAACAGCCGCCGATAGAGCCAGTCGTAGCCGAGCAGCAGTTCCTCGGGCGTCATTTGCCTGGGCTGAAACACGACGTGCGCCGTATCATACTGTTCCCAATCGCGATGCAGCAACCGGCCTTCGGCCTCCAGTTGCCGGAACAGCGGCGTGCCCGGATACGGCGTCAGGATGTGAAACGTGGCGCATTCCATTCGGACGGCTTCGATCCACTGCGCGAGCGTCGTAAAGGAGTCCTTGCGGTCGCCATCGAATCCCACCACGAAGCTGCCGTTAACCTGGATGCCGAGCTCGTGAAAAATCCGCACGCGCCGGGCGTAATCATCGGCTTTCGGCGTGCGTTTGTGCGCCGCCACGAGATTTTGATCGGTCAGCGACTCAAACCCGATGAAGACACCGGTGCAGCCGGCCAAGGCCATTTCCCGCACCAAGTCCGGGTCGTCCGTGATGTCCAGCGTCACCGCAGCGCTCCAGATTTTCCGGGCGGGCCGCAGCGCGCGGCTCAATTCCCGCAGATAGTCACGGCGCGAACCCAGGTTGTTGTCAATGAACACCGCGTACGGCTGGCGGTCGGCCTCAAATTGGCGGCGGATGTCTTCCGGTTCGCGCACGCGATAGGGCATGCGTAATCCGTCGGTGGAGAGATAGCAAAAGCCGCAGCGGTTGTGGCAGCCGCGCGTGGCAATGAGGCTGGTGGTGGTCAGGTAATTTCTGCGCGCCAGCAAGTCGCGGCGCGGCGGCGGGTCGAGCGCAAACGGGCGCTCATAGGTCGCCTCGTAACGGGCCTGCAATTGCCCGCGCTCGACGTCGCGCAGGATTTCCGGCCAGAGTCGCACGCCATCGCCCACGGCCAGCGCGTCCGCGTGCGGGGCGACTTCCTGCGGGCACGATTGCGCGTGCAAGCCGCCGAGGATCACCCGGCTGCCCTGCGAGCGATACCACCGCGCCAGAGCATAGGCCCGTTTGGCAAACGTCAGATGCACCGTGATGCCGACCACTTCCGGCAGCGGTTCAATCGGCGGCGGTCCCTGCAAAAGATTCTCGTCCCAATACCGCACCTGCCAGTGCGCCGGGGTGGCGCCGGCAAGCGAAGCCAGCGCGAGCGAGGGCGTGAGCACGTGCTTGCCAAAACTGCCATGCGGTGACTTGGCATAAAAGGGATTGATGAGCAACGCGGTGCGCCCCTGCGGTCGGCGGGGCGGACCCGCCGGCGGCAGCACCGGCGCAACCGACATTTCGGGCGGCAGCCACAGCGGTTTGCGCGGTTCGTAAAACGGATCATCCGGCACCTCATCGAGCAGCGTTGACAGCCAGTTCATGTTGCTCCTTTCGGGCGTATTCAAGTTGTTGTTCCACTTCGGCGATAAGATTGTCCGGCGTGGAAGTGCCGGCCGTGACGCCCACCGTGTCTTCCGCCAGAAACCATTCGGGGCGCAGGTCTGCCGCCGTTTGCACGTGATGCACGCGCGGGCAGAACCGCAGGCACGTTTGGACCAGCTCGCGGGTGTTGTTACTGTGCGCACCGCCGATGACGATGACGACGTCACAGCGCTGGGCCAGCTCGACCGCGGCGCTCTGGCGCTGTTTCGTGGGCTGGCAGACGGTGTCAATAAAGCGCACCTCCGCCTGCGGAAACCGTTCGCGGATGAGCTGGACCAGGCGCCGGACCTTCTCAATGGGTTGCGTGGTTTGGGCAATGACGCCGTAGCGTGGCTGCGCGGACATTCCGGCCACGTCAGCTTCGCACAGCACCACGTCGAACTGGTCCAGATCTTCCGTCATGCCCCGCACTTCCACGTGCTCGCGCTTCCCGATGATGACCGGGTAAAAGCCCTCGCGCACCAGGCGCGCCAGCGTGCGGTGCGCCACCTGGACGAGCGGGCAGGTGGCTTCGAGCACGTTGCGGCCCTGTTGGCGCGTCTCGCTGATTTTGCGCTGCGAGGCGCCATGGGCGGTGATCATGACCGTCGGCGTGAGAACCTCGGCCGGCGACTGGCCGATGCGGACGCCGGCGGCACGGAGTTCGGCCAGAACGGATTCGTTGTGGACCAAGTCGCCCAGGATGGTGAGCGGCGCTTGCCGGGCGGTTTCGCGGGCCAGGGCGATGGCGTCCTTGACCCCGAAACACATGCCCAGATGTTCAGCGCGGATGATTTTCATATGGTTCGGAGCGGATTTCTTTTGGTCGTGTCCACTTACTTTGTACCACAAAGTACACAGACCGCCAGGGTCCTTTTTCGTTCAAAACAATTTTATTCGGGCTTGTTCTGGCGGACGATCTGTTCGAGGAGGTTGATGTATTCGGCGAAGGCCTTGCGGCCGGCGACGGTGAGGGAGCAGGTCGTCAGGGGCCGGTTGTTTTGGTAGGATTTGGCGACGGAGATATAGCCCTCCTGCTGCAGCGCGCGGAGGTGCGTGGTGAGGTTGCCATCGGTCATGCCCAGGGTGTCGCGCAATTCGGTGAACGAGAGTTCGGGCGAGGCGGCCAGCATGGACATGATGGCCAGCCGCCCCTTCTCGTGGATGAGGCGGTCCAGGTGCAGGAATGGTTCCGGGTTCACGCGGCGGTTTTTTTCTGCTCGGTGAACGAGAGGTAAATCCCGTAGGCCAGGTGGAGCGCTCCGAAGAAGAAGCCCATCAGCCAGTTGGCCGCCGCCGGCGAGCCCGCATAGCCGGTCACCCGGATGCCGGCCATTAAAACCAGGGTGGCGGCAATGAAACCCCAGCCGAACCACTTGATGCCGCGCTCCATGAAAAAGCCCGCGGCGTTGAGCGCGCAGCCGTAGAACAGGAGCCAGACGAGCACCATGGCAAAGTCCACCGTCCAGTCGTCGGTGAGCAGCGCCAGCAGCACGCCCAGCGCCAGGCCGGACAGCAGCGGGGGCAGCAGGGCCTGCGCCACGCGGTAGGTGGGCGGCGACCAGAACGGCTCGTTGTCCTTGAGCGCCTGGCGGCGGGCCAGCAGGAACGCGGCGGTGACCACCACGCAAGCCGTGCCGATCCACAGGCCGGCGAACGGCCGCGACGCTTCCAGGTGGAACCACAGGCCGGCCGCCGCCGCGCCCAGCCCGAGCACGCCCGTCAGCAGCATGATGGGGGCGAGCGCGCGGCGGTAGAGCGCGGAGCGTTCCATCAGCAGGCGGATGGTCTGCAAATTCTCTTCGGCCAGATTTGGATTCATGCCCATTACTTTGCAGAACAAAGCTCAAGCATTCAAGCGGATTTGCAGGCGGCCCGCATTTCTGGGCGCAGCTCAGGTTTCGCACAAGGCAGGAGAACGAATTGACGTAGTCCCGCAGGGACTTTTTGAAAATAGCCCGCTGCTTTAGCTGCGGGAATAAGCGTTAAACGGGCAACCGTCCCAGCGGGACGGCTGAACACGCATGTTTTTTCCGCCGTCCCGCTGGGACGGATCACACGATTGCCGCCTCCCGGCAATAAATTGCCGGGCTATTTTCGGTTGTTCCTCCGGAACAAAAAGTCCGGCCATCTGGCGTTTTGAAAACCGGGATGCGGCCCGCATTTCTCGTGGCCAGGCGGCCGGCCCGGCGCTAAACTGATGACGATGCCGCCGAAGAAAAATTCCGCCGCGCGCCGGGTGCTGGCGCAATGGCGGCGCGTGGATTACACGCCGCTGGAAGTTGCCCGCGCCACGCCGGCGCGCCACGCCGGCGAGGTGCTGCCCGGGGTGCTCCGGGAGTTGCGGATTGACGTGCGCGAGGCCGAGGCGGAGATCGTGAAGGTGTGGAATTCGCTGATTGACCCGGCGGTGACGGCCCATGCCCAGCCGGCCAGCCTGCACAAGGGCACTTTGTTTGTGAGCGTGGACAACAGCGCCTGGCTTTCGGAGATCGTGCGCTACCGGCGGAAGGAAATTCTCGAGCGCCTGCAAACCAGCTTCGGCAAGACGGCCATCCAACGGATCTCCTTCCGCATCGGCTGACGGCCGGCGCAATTTCGACGCGCCTGGCAATCCCGTTCGCGTCAGGGACTGCGCCGGCAGAGCGCCAGCGGCGACGGCGCTTTCGCCCGCCCGCGCGAGCCGCGAGCTTTTTCGCACCATCGCCCGCACGAAAACGGCGTGGCGCTTCCCGCCGCAGTCCAAGACGCCCCGCGCAATGATGACGCGCCCCGGCTCATTTGCGGAACGCCGCCGGCGGTTTTACCCGCCGATGAGCTTGAGCTGTTTGGGCGTGAGGAGCCAGGCCAGCGTGGCGCAGGCGCCGGCGCGCAGGGTTTCCGCCTCCAGTTTGCAGAGACCGCCTTTTTTGAAATCCAGCCGCAATTGCAGGCCGCCGGTGACCAGCAGGGAAATCAGCCGGCTCAGCTCCGGCTCATGGCCCACGAGCAGGATCCTCTTCCGAACGGGCTTTTCGCGGTTCAACTGCCGCAACAGGATCGGCGCCAGGCCGCCGGGCGCGAGGGCGTTGGAATATCTCAGGCGCTTGCGCGCGTTCAATTCCGCGGCCACGATCTCGGCGGTTTGCTTGGCGCGCACCAGGGGGCTCGCCAAGATGAGGTCGAATTTGCCGCCGAGCTTTTTCAGGGCGCCGGCCGTCTTGCGCAACTGGCGGCGGCCCTTGGGCGTGAGCGGACGGGAGAAGTCGTCTTCGAAACCGCGGGTGCCGCGTTCGACAGCGATGCCATGGCGCAACAGGTAGAGTTCCATGTACCCATGATAGCCCGCTCCCCGCCGGGCGCAATGCCGGCCTCCTCCGCCCCAGCTGCGGAGGACAGGCGGAAGGCGCGCTTTTTGCCTTTGGTTTGGCCGGGGGGTTTTCTATTTTGGAACCAAGATGGAATATGCTCGCCGCGCCGTGATTGATGTCGGCACGAACTCGATCAAGCTGCTCGTGGCTGACGTGGCGGGGTGCGTCGTGCACCCCGTGCACGAGGAGAGCCGGCAGACGCGCCTGGGCCAGGGTTTCTATGACACCCGCCGCCTGCAGCCCGGCAGCATCGCCCGCACGGCCGAAGCCGTGGGCGAATTCAGCCGGCTGGCGCGCGAACACCATGCCGTGGCCATCCGCGTGATCGCCACCAGCGCGGCGCGCGACGCCACAAATCCCCGCGAGCTGGCCGAGGCCATCGAGCGGGCGTCCGGCCTGCCGACGGAAATCATCTCGGGCGCCCGCGAGGCGGAATGGACGTTTCAGGGGGCGGCCACGGATGCGGAATTATGCCGGGGCCCGCTGTTCTTGCTGGACATTGGCGGGGGCAGCTCCGAATTCATTCTCGGGCAGGGCAAAACGCTGCATTTTGCGCGCAGCTTTCCGCTGGGCACGGTGCGGCTGATGGAGAAATTTCCGCGGAGCGACCCGCCCACCGAGGCCGATTTTCAGGAATGCCGCGACTGGCTGCGGGATTTTCTGCTGCGCGAGGTGCGCCGGCCACTGGAGCCGGCCCTGCAAGCCGAGACCGGCGAGATCCTGCTGGCGGGGACCGGCGGCACCGCCAGCATCCTGGCGTGCCTGGAGAAAAAGCTGGACCATTTCGACCGCGCGCAGATTGAAAGCACCGTCCTGACCTTTGACCAAGTGGCCGGCTGGCGGCAAAACCTGTGGGGGCTGCCGCTGGCCCAGCGGAGGGAAATCCCGGGCCTGCCCAAAAACCGCGCCGACGTGATCCTCACGGGCGTGCTCATCTACGAGCTGGTGATGGAGGAATTCGGCTTCGAGAAACTGCGCGTGAGCACGCGGGGCCTGCGCTTCGCCGCGGTCATGGAATGAAACGGTTATGCGAGTCCTGATTGTGGGCTGCGGGTACGTGGGCGTGCCGCTCGGCGCCGAACTGGTGCGGCAGGGGCACGAGGTTTTCGGGCTGCGCCGGCAGCCGCCGGCGGATTTTGGACGGACCGGCATCGTCCCGCTGGCGGCCGATCTGACCCGGCCGGAGACGCTGGCCGGGCTGCCGCGGGCGTTTGACTGGGTGGTGAATTGCGCGGCGTCGGCCGGCGGCGGCGCGGAGGATTACCGGCAATTGTATCTCCGAGGGAACGAGCGGCTCATCGCCTGGCTGGCCGGGGCGCCGCCGCAAAAATTCGTTTACACGAGCAGCACCAGCGTTTACGGGCAAACCGACGGTTCGGTGGTGACGGAAACCAGCCCGGCCGAGCCGGCCGCCGCCACCGCCCGGGTGCTGGTGGCGGCGGAGCAACGGCTGCTGGCGGCGGCGCAAACCGGCTTTCCCGCGGTGATCTTGCGGGTGGCGGGAATTTACGGTCCGGGCCGCGGGCACGCCTTCCAACAATTTCTCCGGGGCGAGGCGCGCCTGGAGGGCGATGGTTCGCGCGTGTTGAACATGATCCACCGGGACGACGTGGCCGGCGCCATCCGGGCGGCCCTGCAACGGGGCCGCGCGGGGAATATTTACAACGCGGCGGATGACGAACCGGTGACGCAGCGGGCCTTTTTTGCGTGGCTGGCGGCCGGTTTGAAACGCCCCCCGCCGCCGCCGGTTCCCGCGGACGCCGCAGCGTGGCGCAAACGGGGGATCACCAGCAAGCGGGTGAGCAACGGAAAACTGCGCGGGGAATTGGAATACGAATTCAAGTTCCCAAATTTCCGCGCCGGATATGCGGCGGAAATCCGAGCCCTGGAGCATTGACAGAAAAGACCGCAGCCTTCCGGGTTTCAACCCATCGCTACAGCTTTGATGGACGCGGGCAGAACCGGCGTAGCGCAGGTTTCCCAACCTGCTGTATCGCCGATTTCCAAATCGGCAGGGTGTCGCAATGGCGTGGCGTCCGCGGGTTTGGAAACCCGCGCTACAGCAGACTTGGAAGTCTGCGCCACAGGTCTGACCATGAAATATCCGGGTTAGCGGGACCGGCCGCGCGGCCGGCGAAGGATCACACGGCGCTTTCGCCGCGTTCGTCCGTGCGGATGCGAATGGCTTCCTCGACCGTGGAAACAAAGATTTTGCCGTCACCAATCTTGCCGGTCTTGGCCGACTTGAGGATGGCCTGGACGGCGGCGTCCTTGAGCGTGTCGGCCACGACGGTTTCGATTTTGACCTTGGGCAGGAAATCCACGGTGTATTCGCTGCCGCGGTAAATCTCCGTATGGCCCTTCTGGCGCCCAAAGCCCTTGACCTCGCTGACGGTCATGCCCTGGATGCCCAGTTCGTTGAGCGCATCCTTGACGTCGGTAAGCCGGAACGGCTTGATAATCGCTTCAATTTTTTTCATAGCTTTTACTCATTGTAAGCCCGCTCCCCGTGCTGTGACAAGTCGAGGCCCACACTTTCGTCCTCCTCATCCACCCGCAGCCCGATCACCGCGTCCACGAGCTTGACGATCACGAAAGTGGCGATGGCGGCCAGGGCCACCGTGAACGCCACGCCGATGAGTTGGTTGACAAACTGGTGCGTTCCACCGGCCAGCGACACCGTCGCGCCGCCGGCCCGAAAGGTGTTGGCGATGGCGGGATTGACTTCCGGGTTGGCCAGGAAACCGAGCAGGAGCATGCCCGTGATGCTGCCGATGCCGTGCACGCCAAAGACGTCCAGGGAATCGTCGTAGCCGAACGTGGACTTGATCTTGGTCACCGCCAGGTAGCAGACCACGCCGGCCACCAGCCCGATGGCAAAGGCCGCAGGAATGCTCACGAAGCCGGACGCCGGGGTGATGGTGGCCAGGCCGGCCACCATGCCGGCAGCCACGCCCAGCACGCTGGGCTTGCCCTTGAGCTTCCATTCGAGGGCCGCCCAGCTCAGCGCGGCCGCCGCCGCCGAGAAATGGGTGGCCGCAAACGCGCTGGTGGCCAGCGAACCCGCGCTCAGGGCGCTGCCGGCGTTGAAGCCGAACCAGCCCACCCAGAGCAGGCCGGTGCCCACGAGCGAAAGCACCACGTTGTGCGGCAGCATCGGCTCATGCGGATAGCCGCTGCGCTTGCCGATCATCAGCGCAAACACCAGGGCCGACACGCCCGAGCTGATGTGCACCACCGTGCCGCCGGCGAAATCGAGCACCGGGATTTTCCCGCCCGCGGCCCAGTTGAAATAGCCGCCCTTGCCCCAGACCATGTGGCACAGCGGGAAATAAACCACCGTGACCCACAGCACCATGAACACGATGTAGGCCTTGAATTTGATCCGTCCCGCCACGGCGCCGCTGATGAGCGCCGGGGTGATGATGGCGAACATCATTTGAAACAGCATGAACGACTGCGCGGGAATCGTCCCCGCATAGTCGGGGTCCGGCGCGGCGCCGACGCCCTTGAGCAAGAGGTGGCTGAACGGGTTGCCACAGAAGGCGCTGCCCGCCCCGAAGGCCATGCTGTAGCCATACACCATCCACAAGGCGGAAATGACCGCCATCAGCACCAGGCTGTGCATCATGGTGGAAAGCACGTTTTTGGCGCGCACCAGCCCGCCGTAAAACAGGATCAGGCCCGGGGCCGTCATCATCAGCACCAGGGCCGAGCTCGCCAGCAGCCAGGCGTTGTCGCCCGTATTCACGGCCCCGGCTGGCGCGGCGGCAGCCGGCGACGAGACGTCAGCCAGCAGCGGCGCGGTTAAACCGAAGAGCAGAACCGCTAAACATGAGCAAAAGAATATCTTTTTCATCAATGAATGAGTGAAATTCATGGGTGCGAGTTCAACAAAATCGCCGCGGGGTGTCAATGCGCCTCTTGCACAAAACTTGTTCGATTTTGTCGCGATTCACGGCTATTTTCTCCGCCACATGGCCGCTGAAGCGCAATTGACCCCGATGATGGCGCAGTACCGCCGCATCAAAGGCGAACTGCCCAAGGACGCCCTGCTGCTGTTCCGGCTGGGGGACTTTTACGAGATGTTCTTCGAGGACGCCCAGACGGGCGCGCAGATTCTCAACCTGGCCCTGACGGCCCGCCACGGCGTGCCCATGTGCGGCCTGCCGTACCACGCGGCGGCCACCTACCTGTCCCGCATCCTCAAAAGCGGGCGCAAGGTGGCCATCTGCGAGCAACTGGAGGAGCCGCAGCCGGGCAAGCTCGTCCGGCGCGAGGTCACGCAAATCCTCTCCCCGGGCACGCATTTTGACGAGCGGATGCTGGTGGCCGAGCGGAACAATTTCCTGGCGGCCGTCAACCCGGCCGGCAAAACGTTCGGCCTGGCCGTGGTGGACCTGACCACGGGCGATTTTCTCACCACCGAACTCGCCGGCGCCGCCGCGCTGACGGCCGAACTGGAGCGCCTGCGGCCGGCGGAAATCATTTTCCCCGCCGAACAGGCGGCCCTGCGCGAACTGCTGGGCGGCCGCAGCGGCACGCCCGGCGCGGCGCCGGCGGACGCGCCCGCCACCGCCCACGGCTGGGTGGTGAGCGGTTACGACGACTGGACCTTCGCGGCGGAAACGGCGTTTTTCACCGTGCGCGAGCACTTCAAAGTGGCCACCCTGGACGGCTTCGGGCTCAAGGACAAGGCGGCCGCCATCGGCGCGGCCGGGGCGGCGCTGCACTACCTGACGCAAAATCTGCGGCGGGACGTGAAGCATCTCACGCGCATCTCGTATTACCAGCACGGCGATTTTCTGGCGCTGGATTACACCACGCTGCGGCACCTGGAAATCCTCGAGCCGCTGCAGGCGGACGCGCCACGAAATTCATCGCTGTACGGCACGCTCAACCACACGGTCACCCCCATGGGCGCCCGGCTGCTCCGGCAATGGCTGTCCCAGCCCCTCGCCGCCGTGGAGCCCATCCACCGCCGGCAGGACGCCGTGCAAGGCTGCCTGGAGAATTCGGCCCCGCTCGGCGCCCTGCGCCAGCAACTGGCCAACGTGCGCGACCTCGAACGGACCATCGGCCGGCTCAGCACCGGCTCCGGCAACGCCCGCGACCTGGTGGCCCTGCGCCTGGCGCTGGAACAAATCCCCGCGTTGAAAACAACCCTGCGGCAAATCGCCGCGCCAGCCCCCCGGCCGCCGGCGGCCACGCTGAGCGACCAAGTGTTTCAAGCCGCCGCCCCGGCGGGCCAGCCGCTGCTGGAAAGCCTCGAACTTCAGCTCACCGAAGCGCCCGCCTTGGTGGAACTGGTCAGCCGCGCCATCGTGGAGGAGCCACCCCTGCCCATCAAGGAAGGGGGCATGATCCGCGACGGTTTTGACGCCGGCCTCGACGAGCTGCGCGCCGCCCAGCGCGGCGGCAAGGACTGGATTGCAAAATTGCAGGCGGATGAAATCGCCCGCACGGGCATCTCCTCGCTGAAGGTGCGGTTCAACTCCGTGTTCGGCTACTACATCGAGGTGACCAAGTCCAATCTGGACAAGGTGCCCCCGCAGTACATCCGCAAGCAGACGATTGCCAACGGCGAGCGGTTTCTCACGCCGGAACTCAAGGAAATGGAGGGCAAGATCCTGGGCGCCGAGGAGCGCGCCATGAAGCTGGAATACGAGCTGTTCCAGCGCGTGCGCGAGGAAGTGCTCGGCCAGCTCCCGCAAATCCAGCAGAGCGCGGCGGCCCTGGCCCAACTGGACGTGCTGGCGTCCTTCGCCGACACGGCGCGCCTGCAAAGTTACGTCCGCCCGCAGGTGGGCGACGACGGCGTGCTGGAAATCCGCGACGGGCGGCATCCGGTGCTGGAGCAACAACTCGTCGAGGATCGCTTCGTGCCCAACGACACCGCGCTGGCGGCCGGGGCGCCGGGCGCCGCGCCGGCGGGCGGCGAAACCGCCCAACCGGCCGCGGCCGAAGCTGCCGCCCCGCAGATCGCCCTCATCACCGGCCCCAACATGGCCGGCAAATCCACGTACATCCGCCAGGTGGCGCTGCTGACGCTGCTGGCGCACACGGGCAGTTTTGTGCCGGCGGCGCAGGCGCGGATTGACCTGGTGGACCGCATTTTCACCCGCATCGGCGCGAGCGACGACCTGGCGCGCGGGCAGAGCACCTTCATGGTGGAAATGACCGAGACGGCGAACATCTTAAACAACGCCACGGCCCGCAGCCTCATCGTGCTGGATGAAATCGGGCGCGGAACCAGCACATTCGACGGCCTTTCGCTGGCTTGGTCCATCATCGAGCATCTGCACCACCGCGTGGGCGCCAAGACGCTCTTTGCCACGCATTATCACGAATTGACCGAGCTGGCGGGCCGCCTGCCGCGCCTGAAAAACTTCAACGTGGCCGTCCGCGAATGGCACGATTCCATCGTCTTTCTCCGCAAAATCGTGGCCGGCGGCACCGACAAGAGCTACGGCATCCAAGTGGCGCGGCTGGCGGGCGTGCCCAAGGAGGTGCTGGACCGCGCCAAACAGATCCTGTCCAACCTGGAGGAATCCGAGCTGACGCCGGAAGGCAACGTCCGCGCCGCCCGCCGCCAGCACGAGCGTGACAAGCTAAAGGGCCTCTCCCCCGCGCCGCAGCTCGATTTGTTCGGCTAGAGCATTGACAGAAAAGACCGCGGCCTTCAGGTTGTCAACTCATCGCTACAGCTTTGATGGAAATGATCTAAATGCTAAAGGCTGAAACCGAAATTGGGCGTGCTGTTTTCCTGGCTTTTTTTTCAGCCTTTAGCCTTTAGCATTTAACCTTTTTTTAGCGTTTTGCGCATGTTAAAATTCCTCCACTTCGATCTTTATGCCCAACAATCTTGAATCGCTGCAAGCGCACGCTATCCCCGGCCGGGTGGCCGTGGCCACCGGCAACGGCGGCCTGCCCAAACTCGTGGTCACCGCCCAGGCCGGCACCGCGGAAATTTACCCGCACGGCGCGCATGTGACGCATTTTCAGAAGGCGGGCGACGCGCCCCTGCTCTTCCTGAGCCGCCAGAGCTGGTTCGCGCCCGGCAAGCCGATTCGCGGCGGCATACCGATCTGCTTTCCCTGGTTCGGCAACCGCGAGGGCGAGCCGTCCCACGGCTTCGCCCGCATCACGACTTGGCAGCTCGTCAAAACCGCCGCGACGCCCGACGGCGCGGTGGCCCTCCATTTTTCGCTCCCGCTTGTTCCCGGGCGGGAGGCCTGGCACAGCCTGCGCGCCGAATTCGTGGTGACCGTGGCGGACACGCTGACCCTGGAGCTGGCGGCGGCCAACGATTCGTGCGGCGCCGCGCTGGAAATCGAGAACTGCCTGCACACCTATTTTAATGTGGGTGATATCGCCGCGGTGAGCATCGCCGGCTTGCAGGATGCCGCGTTCCTGGATAACGCCGCCGGCGGCCACGGCGCCCGCTCGGTGCAGACCGAGCCCCTGCTCCGCATTCCGCGCGAAACCAACCGTCTGTATCTCGACACGACCGCCGCGGTGGAAATCCGCGACGAGCGGCTGCGGCGCGTCATCCGCGTGGAAAAGCACCAATCGCAATCCACGGTGGTGTGGAATCCCTGGACCACCCAGAAATTGCCGGACGATTTCGACCCCGCGGAGCATGCGCAGATGGTTTGCGTGGAGGCCGGCAACGTGAACCACAACCGGTTTTCGCTGGCGCCGGGGCAGTCGTCCGCGCTGAAGGTGGTGCTGCACACCCGGAAGCTTTGAGCCGGAACGATTCATTTAAACCACAGATGAACACAGATAAACACAGATGAAAACGGGCTTGGCCGGGCTTTTTTGAAGCATGAGGACCTCTCACCAATTGGTGCATCGCTCTGGACCAACCAGTTCCGATTTTGAATCTGTGTTCATCTGTGTTCATCTGTGGTTAATTCATTTTTCAACTGAATGGTTCCGTCTGGGAACCTGTCTTAAAATTCAACGGGGGCCCGCCTTCGCCCAATGATTTCCCTTTCCGAAATTCATCCCCCCGGCGCCAACCTGGTCACCCAGGTGGCGGAGGTTTTTTCCCCCACGGGCATTCTGTCGCGGGCGAAGAATTTCGAGTATCGCCCGCAGCAGCAGGCCATGGCGGTGGCGGTGGCGCAGGCGTTGGAAAGCGGCGGGCACCTGGCGGTGGAGGCCGGCACCGGCGTGGGCAAATCGCTCGCCTACCTGGTCCCGGCGATCCTCTTTGCGGTGGCCCGGAAAAAAAAGGCGGTCATCTCCACGCACACCATCAATTTGCAGGAGCAGCTCACGGACAAGGATCTGCCCATGCTGAGCGGCGTGCTGGGCACGCTGCCCGAACCGGTGCGGTTCAGCTACGCCATGTTGAAGGGCCGCGCCAATTACCTCTGCACCCGCCGCCTGCAAAAGGCCATGCAGCAAAGCGGCAACCTGTTCACCTCCTCGGAAGCCGCCGAATTGCAGCGCATCTACGAGTGGTCCAAGGTCACCCAGGACGGCAGCCTCTCCGATTTCGACCTGGAACCCGACCCGAAGGTGTGGGCGCAGGTCTGTTCGGAGCGCGGGCTCTGCTCGCCCAAAACCTGCGGGCACCAATCCGACTTTGCGCGGGACCATGACGTCTGCTTTTTTCAGCGGGTGCGCAACCGCATCCTCGCGGCGGACGTGCTCATCCTCAACCACACGCTGTTCTTCACACTGCTGGGCGGCATGGACGAGGAGCCGGCGGGCGGCATCCTGTTCAAGAACGACTTTGTGATCTTCGACGAGGCGCACACGATGGAAAGCGTGGCCTCGCGGCACATCGGCCTGAGTGTCTCGAGCGCGCAAGTGCGCTGGTCCTTGAACCGCCTGTGGAATCCCAAGACGCAAAAGGGCCTGCTGGCCACCTTGCGCGACGGCGTCGCGGTGCGGCTCGTGGCTGAAATTCTGGAGGAGTCAGACAAGTTTTTTGACAACGTCGAGCACGCCTGCGAGGAAATCCAGGCGACGGCCAAGCCCGCCGCCTTTGGCGCCGACCGCCGCCGGGCGTGGACGGAACTGCGCATCCGGCGGGCGGAATTGGTGCAGGACAACGTGACCTTGCCGATCCAGCGCCTCCGCGAGGCTGTCAGCGAGCTCGTCAAGACCAGCGACGACAAGGAAATCGGCCAGGAACTCATCGAATGCAACCGCCGGCTGGCGGAACTGCGGGAGGAGGTGGCGGCGTTCCTGGGCCAGAGCGCGGAGGATCATGTTTACTGGGTGGAACGCACCGGCAAGACGCAGCGGAATCTGGCGCTGAACGCCGCGCCGGTGGACGTGGCGGATTACCTGCGGCGGCATTTGTTCGAGGCGGACACCAGCGTCATCATGACCAGCGCCACGCTGGGGATTCGCAATTCCGAGCGCGACGACCGCGGCAGTGCGGGGGCGGAACGGCCCGCGGCCCGCGGCCGCGTGGCCGGGGGCGCGGCCGCCTCCCCGCTGGGCTATTTCACCCGGCGCGTGGGCGGCGAATCGGCCGTGCAATTGCAGGTGGGCACGCCCTTCGATTACGAGCGCCAGATGAAGCTCTTCACGGTCAAAAAAATGCCCGACCCGCGCGAGCCCGGCTACACCGACGCGCTCGAGCACTGGATCGGGCATTTCATCAAGCAGACACACGGCAAGGCGTTCGTCCTGTTCACCAGCTACAAGTTGATGCAGGAGGTGGCCGGGCGGATGCAGGGGTTCTTCGAAAAGCTGAAGCTCGACCTGTTCGTGCAGGGCGCGGGCATGCCGCGCTCCACCATGCTGGAGAAATTCAAGGCGGACGTGGACTCCGTGCTGTTCGGCACGGACAGCTTCTGGCAGGGCGTGGACGTGCCCGGCGAATCGCTGAGCAACGTCATCATCACCCGCCTGCCCTTCGCCGTGCCAGACCATCCGCTGATCGAGGCGCGGATCGAAGCCATCGAGGCGCGGGGCGGCAATTCCTTCGGCGAATATTCGCTGCCCGAAGCCATCCTGAAATTCCGGCAGGGCGTGGGCCGGCTGATCCGCACCAAAACGGACACCGGCATCGTGGTGGTGCTGGACAATCGCATCCTCACCAAGCGCTACGGCCAGGCGTTCCTGGAGGCCCTGCCGAAATGCCCCATGGAGATCGTGTGACGCCCCCCGGCCAAGGTCAGGCCGGACCGCGGCTGTGCTGAAAGCCAGCCGCAGCAAGATGGCCAGCCAGAAGACCCGCCGAGCGGTTTGGGCCCGTTGAATTGCAAGCGTTGCTGCGGCTGGTCTTCGACACAGCCGCGGTCCGCCAGCTTGGATTCACTCTCCAATTTTACGCCACCCCCGGCCCGCCTGCTACTTGGCATCGGGCGGGTATTCGGCCTCGGCGATTTCCTTGAGCTTTTTCGCCAGGCAATCCGGACACATGCCATGCGTGGTGGCCATGTCGAATTTGGAATTGAAATACTTCTCGATTTCCAGCCATTCGCCGTCATGGTCCACGCGGTGGCACCAACTGCAAATCCGCAGAAAATCCTCCAGGTAATGCAGCCGTTTCAACAACTGCTTGGTCGCCTGGTGCACCCACGTCCACACCACCAGGATGACGAGGGTGCGCAGGACGGCCCGGTGCCAGACCGGCGTAAAGGCCTCGCCAAAGATCAGGTGCGGAATACCGACAATCTCGGTCAGCCAGGTCAAAGCGATCAGCAGCGAGAAGCCGGACGCCTCGATCCAGAGAATCGAATTCTCTTTGATTTTCTTCATTAATTTTACTTTGCCCCCCTGCCAAATGCTTGTCGAGCAAAAGCGGCGGAGCCGGCGCGTCACCGCACTCTCCAGGCCGCCCCGCGTCATTCCATCGCGCCCGGCAATTCCGGCCGCATCATGGACTGCGCCGGCAGAGCACAGAAGGTGGATTGCAAATTCGGGCGCGGATTTCACTGCGGCGCAGCGGAGGGGGCTGAGCCGATGGCGGCGAACACCAGTTTGCCGCTACGCAAAAAATTTTCCTTCCACCGGTCGGTCCCGGCTCCGTGTCTCTGCGTCTGTGGTTAAATGCCTTGAAGGTTCCGCCTTCCGCCGGTCAACCCTGGTCAACCCCAAAAAACTTCCCCGGCCGCCCGCCCGTGCGCGGGCCGCGCCGGTCAACGCGCCGGGCTGGAGATTTGCGGCTCGGCGGGGATGTTGGGCTCGGGAGGAGGAGTGTTGGTGTCCGCTTCCACCAAAAGCTGCTGGCGGGTCTTGAGAATTTCTTCGAGGCTGAAAGCGGGCATCTGGTAAACCCAGTTGGTCAACGCCGACTCCCGGGCCAGCTTGTCCGTGAGGAGCTGCTGCTGCGCGGCGAATTCCTTGTCCAGCCGGGCCTTGTCCGCGGGCTTTTCATCCTTCGCGGGCGTGCGGACGGGCAGGCTGGCGGTGATGGCGAAACGGACGGGATAATTGTCGCCGAGCTTCGGCCCGATGTGCGAGACGTACGTGAAACCGTCAAAGGTCTCCACGGTAAGCTCGGTGCCATTGGTGGCGGCGGCGGCGGACGGGGCCGCGACGTCGTTAAAGCTGGCGGAGCTCAAGGGGCTGGTGACGCCGGAGATTTTCGACGAGTCGAGTTTCTCGCCCGGCCGGGCGTCGGCGAGCTGCCAGTCGTTCGTCTCGGAGGCGCGGGTGAGCTTCCACGAATTGGTGGCCGCGGGGAACTGCACGGCGATGGCGCGCGGTTTTTCCACGTTCAAGAAGTCCTTGTCCACCCACTGGTCCGGCTTGCTTTGCACGTCCTCCAGCGGATCGGAAATCAGGGCCACGTCCCGGGCGCCGGCGCCGGCCATCACGTAGCGGCCGTCGGGCCAGGAGTCGTCGCCCATGGCGCCCATCTGGGCATTGGGCGCCGCCGCCTTCAGGTGCTTCTTGCCGAGCAGGAGCGAGCCGAGGGACTTGCCGGCCTGGTCCTGGAACTCCACCGCCGTGGCGGTGTCCGGCCCGGGGCCGGGCGGGAGCAATTGAAACCGGCCCAGTTGCGACGGCCCGAACGTCTCGTTCTGCACGACTTTCAGGTCGGCGAATTTCATGAGCATCTGGCTGATCTGGCCGAAGTTTGCGGGATAATTTGCCCGCTCCCGGACGCGCCAGAGATTGTTGTCGCGCACCAGGGTCACTTGGCCGTCGCCGGACTTGATGGTGACTTGGGCGACGTCGTTGACCGGCAGCCCCGGCAGGAGTTTTCCGCCGAGGTCGGCCCCGCCGGCGTGCCAGGAATTGCTGTTGTTCCGCAGAATGATCCAGCCGGCCGCGCCGAGCACCACCACGATTGCCAGCAGGATGAGGAGTTGTTTCCGGTTCATTTGGCTGAAGTCTTTTTCCGTTTGATCACCGCCACGCCGATGCCCGCCAGGGTGACGCCCACCGGCATGGCCAGGATGTTGAGCCAGGTAATCCGCGTTTCCAGCGTGACCACTTCCTTGCGCAAATCCTTCTGGGCCTGCTTGAGTTCCCGGCTGACTTCCGCCTGTTTCTTGCGGAAGTTTTCCAGCTCGGCCTTCTGCTCGGGGGAGAGGATGAAGCGCTGGTCCTTGTCCGGCTTCTGCTGCTGCAATTCGCTGAGCCGCTGTTGCGTCTCTTGGAGGCTTTGCTGCAATTCGTCAATCTTGGCCTGGCCGCGGGCCTCGGCTTCCGCCTCCATCTGGTTCACCCGCGTAAAGGGCCGCTGCAAGGTGGCGCGGCTGCGCGCGCCGATGAGGTTGCTGTCGCCGGCCATCTGTTCCACGAGGTTTTGCGCGAGGTCGAGATTGGCGTTCAGCTCGTTCATCCCCCCGCCCAGCGGACTGCTTTGCAAACAGAATTCATCAGCCAGCAGGTCCGAGTCGCCAAACAGCACGACGGAGGTATCAACCTTGGACTCCTTCAAGGAATGGTCGGCGGCTTGGGCAACTTGGTTGGTGCCCTCGCCCGTTTTGTCCTGCGGCCGGCCGGCGGGAAAGGCGGTCTTGAATTTCCCGGTGAGACGCACGGCGAGCTTGTAGCTGACGCCGGTGGGTTTGAAGCCGTTGAGGACGCCGGCGCCGCCGCCCATGCCGGCCATCATGGCGTCCACCGGGGCGGCTTGGGTGCTGCTGCTCAGCAGCACGGTTTCCTTGAGGCCGGCCGCCGGTTCGCCGGTAAAGGCGCCGCACAGCGGCAGCCAGACGCTTTCGATCGGCGCCGTCACGGCGTCGTTGGTATTGATGCCGCCGGCGGTGGTCAGCGCCAGATAGGCGGGCAACTCGGTGGCCTGGCCGTCGCGGCCGGTGAATTCGAGCTTGTAGTTCAAGTCCGCGATCACCTTGCTGGTGTCAAACTGGAGGCCCCAGGCTTTCACCAATTTGTCGAGCGACGACGAGGCGCCGCCACCCTCGCCGGTCATGGGATTCTGCTGGCGGCTGGCCAAGGCGGATTGCGGATCCAGGAACGCGATCAGCTTGCCGCCGCGCAGCACAAACTGGTCAATGGCGTATTGGGCCTGGTCGGAAATGTCCTTGGGATGGATCACCACCAGCACGTTGACGTCGTCGTCAATTTTGTCGGCGGTCAGCTCGACGTGCCGCAGGGTGTAATCCTGCTTCAACTGTTCGATGAGGGTCCAGGCCGGCGTGCCGCCCTGCTGGCCCATCTGCTGCATCATGGGATTGCCCATCTCGCCGAAGACCGGCAGGGAACTCATCACGCCCACCACCGGCTTCTCGGCGGTGAACACGCGGGCGATGGCTCGGGTGATGTCGTATTCGAGCTGGCGCTCGCGGCTGGGATCCAGAAACGGCAGGGCCGCGCTCTGGTCCGCCAGCGAGACGGAGAGGCCCAGATAAAAGCGGTCCTCGCCCGGGATCGGCTGCGGCTCCAGCCCGTCCAGCCGGGCGGAATCTTCCGCGTCCGAGTCCGGCTGGGGATCGTATTTCTCGATGACGAGGTTTTTGCCGGCGACCTGCCGGTATTCCTGGAGCAGATCCTCAACCTCGTGCGCGTAATTCTTCAAATAGACGGTCTCGGGCGTGGCGTTCTCGCTTCGGGTGCAGTAGAAGCGGATCTTGACGGGCGTATCGAGCTTTTGGAGCACGGCGCGCGTGCCGTCGGACAGGGTGTAGGCCTTGTCTTGCGTCAAATCGAGCCGGAGCGGCTTGACGCCGGTGATGACATTGACGGCGATGACGATGGCCAGCATGACGAGGATGCCGGCCGACGAATACAGGATGGTTTCAAGCGACTTCTTTTGCATCTGGAATCCGAATTAGCTGGTGCGGTGGGTGCGCAGGATCACGCTGGTGGTGAACAGGGAAAACACGATCACCGACACGAAAAAGATGATGTCGCGCGAATCGAGCACGCCTTTCTGGAAGCCTTCGAAATGGGTGACCACGCTGAAGGAGGCGACCGCATCCACGAGCCACGGCCAGTGGTGGCTGAAGGTCTGGAGGAAGTTGATGACCGGGGCGAAGCCGGCGAGGATCAGCAGCAGGCAGGCGACGACCGAGACGATGAAGCTCACCACCTGGCTGCGCGTGATGGCCGAGGTGATGCAACTGACGGCCAGATAGGTGCCGGCCATCAGCCAACTGCCCACGTAGCCGGCGAAAATCACGCCATTGTCGGGGCTGCCCAGGTAATTCACCGTCCAGACCACGGGGAAAGTGAGCACGAGCGCGAGCCCGAGAAAGAGCCACGAGGCGAGGAATTTTCCCACGATGGCCTCCCACGGCGCAATGGGCAGGGTGAGCAACAGCTCCAAGGTGCCCACGCGGCGCTCCTCGGCCCACAACCGCATGCCCACGGCCGGCACGAGAAACAGGTAGAACCACGGATGCCAGAAGAAAAACGACGACGGGTCGGACAGCGAATCGTCGCGCCGCTCAAAAAAGTGGCCCACCATGAACATGAAAAACCCGTTCAGGAGCAGAAAAATGACGATGAAAACATACGCCACCGGCGAGGTGAAATAAGCCACCAGCTCGCGCTTGGCGATGGTTTTGATGTTGCCAAAACTGTTCATACGCGCGCCTCCGATTTCGGATGGCGGCCATCCTTTTTGGTGTCCGGCATGGTGATATTATAAAAGACTTCGTCCAAGCGGCCCTCCTCGGTGCGCACTTCGGCCACCTGCCAGCCATTGGTGGCGGCGATGACTTCGCGCGTCAGGTCGCCATCGCCGGCGGTGCGCGGGAAAACGGTGGCGAGCACGTGATTGCCGCTGGCCGTGGCGGTGACCTTTTTCGCGGCGCGGAGCTGGCTTAATTTGTCATGCACCGCCTGGGCATTGACGCCGAGGACCCGCAGGGTCACGGCGCCGGCCCATTCCGATTTGCGCCGCAATTCCGCCGGCGTGCCGTTCGCCACGATCACGCCCCGGTCAATGATGATGGCCCGGGTGCAGGCGGCGTCCACTTCCTCGAGGATGTGGGTGGAGAAAATAATCGCCTTCGTCTCGCCCATCGTGCGGATGAGCTGGCGGATTTCGTGCTTCTGGTTGGGGTCCAGGCCGTCGGTCGGTTCGTCCAGCACGAGGATGTCCGGGTCATGGATGATGGACTGCGCGAAACAGGCGCGGTGCCGGTAGCCTTTGGACAGCGTCTCGACGTTTTGGTGCAGGACACTGTCGAGAAAGCAGAGTTCCACGACGCGCCGGACGGCCGCCTTTTTGGCGTCGCCGCGCAGGCCGCGGATTTCGGCGGTGAAATTCAGGAAGCCCAGGACCGTCATGTCCGTGTAGGCGGGGGCGCTTTCGGGGAGATACCCGAGCAGTTTTTTGGCGGCGATGGGCTGCTCGGCCATGTCGTGGCCGCCCACGGTGACCTTGCCGCTGGTGGGGGGCAGGAAACCGGTGAGCATGCGCATGGTGGTGGACTTGCCGGCGCCGTTGGGCCCGAGGAAACCGAGCACTTCGCCGCGCTCCACGGCAAAGGAAATGCCGTCCACCGCGCGCTTGGTGCCGAATATTTTTGTCAGATGCTCTACTTTAATCATTTCTTCTGGTGTCCACTGCAAACGTGAAGCCCAATTAAAAACTCAACGCAGACCAAAACGTCAATCACACATTTTGAACTTTAGACAAACGGCGCCCCAAATGTTCAAAATTTTCCCCGCTCCGGGACTCGGGGACGGCATCCCGGACGGGTCTGAGGGGGACTTGTTACCGGGCCGGCGGGCGGTTGGCAACAAATTAAATCAGATTTTTGCCAAAAGCTCCATAGACCGGACAGGCGATCTATTCCAGCTTTTTCTTGGCGTCATCCGGAACTTCGATCGTGGTGGCGCCGACGTCCTTGATCTCGGTGGTCGTCGTGCGGTCCACATCGCGGTCATTGCCGTTGAAGCTGACGGTGCCGGAGACGTGGGTCTGGTATTTGACGAGCTTGCCGTCGGCGAGCCAGAAGGTGACGGTGCCCTTGGGGTTGGTCACGGTGGCGTTGCCGCCGCGGCGGAACATGAGCAGGCCCTTGGCGCCATCCTCGGTGAGGCTGCCGGCAATGCCGTTGGTGGTGGCGGTCAGACTGGCGGTTTGTCCGGCGAGCGCGGCGGCCTCGGCGGCGGGGGTCTTGAAATTCTGGGCCATGCGGGCCAGGAACATGCCGGGATTGGGTCCGCCGCCATTGTCCTCGAGGGCTTCGGCGGCAGATTGCCAGCCGTTGTCGCCGGTTTTCATGGCGGCGTTGGTGCCCTGCATGACGAGCTGGGTCACGTTGTCGCCGAAATTGAGAGTGACGACGGTGTAGCCGTCTTTTTGGGTCTTGCCGTCGGTGGGGCCGGGCCGGAACCGGGCGTTGCTGCCGGCATCCACGGTGGTGTGCCAGGAATAATTTTTCTGGCTGGCGAGGGCGGCGGCGGCGCCGGCGACATCATCTTTGGGGGTGGCATCCGCCGCGAACAGGGGGCCGGCGGCGAACAGGACCAAGCTGAGCAGAAGGTTCTTTTTCATAGTACACGGGGGTTTTGGTTGAGGAACGCCTGCACTCTGCGCCGGGGCGGGCGGAAGTTCAACCGGAAAATGGCATAAAAAACGGCTGCTTCTTTCCGGCAAATCCATTAGCCTCACGGCCGCATGAGCAAGTTGCTGTTGATAGATGACGAAGAAGACGTGCGGTATTCGATCCAGCGGATTTTCAATTCCCCGGAAATCGAGCTGGCGACGGCGGCTTCCGGCGAGGAGGGGCTCAAGATCATTCCGAAATTCAAGCCGGACTTGGTGCTGATGGACGTGCGGATGACGGGCATGACCGGGTTGGAGACGCTGCGGCGCATCCGGCAGAACGACCCGAAATTGCTGGTGATTTTGATGACGGCTTACGGCACGACGCAGACGGCGATCGAGGCGATGAAACTGGGGGCCTACGATTACCTGCTCAAGCCGTTCGACATTCCCAAGCTCAAGGAAATCGTGGCCAACGCGCTGAAGGCGGCGCGGGACATGCGGCAGGTGGTGTCCTACGAGCCGCTGCTGGAGTCCGAGGATTACGATTTGGGAATCGTGGGCCGCAGCGCGATCATGCAAGAGGTGTTCAAGTTGGTCGGCCAGGTGGCCGCCAGCGACGCCACGGCGCTGATCACGGGGGAGAGCGGCACGGGCAAGGAGCTGGTGGCGCGGGCGATCTACCATCACAGCAACCGCGCGGAACAGCCGTTCCTGGCGGTGAACTGCGCGGCGATTCCCGAGCAACTGCTGGAAAGCGAGCTCTTCGGCCACGAAAAGGGCTCGTTCACCGGCGCCACCGCCCAGCGCATCGGCAAGTTTGAACAATGCAACCTGGGCACGATTTTTCTCGATGAGATCGGGGACATGACGCCGACGACGCAGACGAAGATCCTGCGCGTGCTGCAAAGCGGGACGTTTGAGCGGGTGGGCGGCAACCAGCCGCTGGCGGTGGATGTGCGGGTGATCGCCGCCACCAACAAGCCGCTCGAAGCCGCCGTGGCGGCGCGGCAGTTCCGCGAGGACTTGTTTTACCGGCTGAACGTGGTGCGCATCCAGATCCCGCCCCTGCGCGACCGGCTCGATGATATTCCGCTGCTGGTGAACTATTTTCTGAAGAAGCTGGCGCGCGAGCAGGAACGGCACCCCAAATCCATCGCCGCCAGCGTGATCAAGACGCTGGAGAAATATCACTGGCCGGGCAACGTGCGGGAGCTGGAAAACGCGATCCGGCGGGCGCATGTGCTGGCCAAGAGCGATGCCATCTTGCTGGCCGACCTGCCGCCGGAAATCACCGGCGGGGGCGCGCTGGCGGCCGTCCCGGGCGTGGCTGGCGAGACCGCCGCCTCCGACGCGGCGGCGCTGGCGCGGCAACTGTTTCAATGGGCCAAGCGCGACCCGAAACTGAAAGTCATTCCCGCCGTGGAGCGCGAACTGGTCATCCAGGCGCTCAAGGAAACGCATGACAACCAGGTGCACGCCGCCAAGCTCCTGGGCATCACCCGCGCCACCCTGCGCAAGCGCATCGAAAAATTCGGCATCCAGCGCGAGCTGAACGTGAAGTAGCCCCTCACTGGGTGGAGACGCGGATGAATCCCTGTCGCGACGGGCTGAACAGGGACAGCGGCACGGGGATGGTCTTCAGGGTGCCATCGCCGGCAACGTTTGAATACGTCTGCCAGTTCCCGGAAATCAGGTTCGTGCGGTAGAGAATCGCGTGCATGAAGCCCGACTGCGAGACAAACTCCAGTTGGAAATTTCCACCCCCCGCCAGCGGGTTCACCAAGGTGACGGGCAGCGCCGTGGATTGGCTGATTTCACCCAGATAGCCGTCGGGATGATACACAATGGTGCCAATGGGAGAACCTTCGATGGTTATTCCGCCCGCGATATTGAAAGAGCCCAGAGTGGCGATTTGATTAAAGAACCCGCAACCCCAAACGCCATTGGAGGCCAAAGCAATGTCCCGGAGATTGAGATAGCTGGATTGCGATTCCGCCAGGCGTGCCCAGAGCGGATTGCCGTTGCGGTCAAACTTGGCGATGAATCCCTGGCCGGGGATTCGGTCATTGATGTTGTTGGCGATGTACTGAACAGTCTGATAGAAGGGAGCGGCAATGATGTCGTTGCCAAAAACCGAATAGGTGTCGAAGTCACCGCCGATATAGACGTTGCCGTTGGTGTCGGCAGCGATGGCCCAAGGCCACGTGAACTGGCTGCCGAAGGCGGTGGCGAGCTGGGGATTGCCGTTGGTGTCATACCGCGCAAGATACTGGCCTTTGGCGGCGGGGAAGGTGACCGAGAAAGGACCGAAGGCGGCATTGGATCCCCAGGCGCTGCCCGCCACAAAGACGTTCGTTCCGGAAACGCCCACCACGGCGTCCTGGTCGCTAAATCCGCCGGGATCGCCCACGCCCAACTGGCCGCCGATGCCCTGGACCCAAAAGGCCTGGCCGTTGGTGGGATTGAGGGCGAACAAAGCCTGCCCGCGGTCCGAGAGGTTCGTAACGCCACCGATGTAATTGGTGGAAATGCCGCCTAACTGACCATTCCCCCCCATGGAACCATAGATACGACCACCCTGATAGGTCAGGAAACTCGGCCAGCCGGAAGGCGTTTGCAGCCAGCGGACATTGCCGTTGGCGTCGTATTGCACCAGCAGGCCGCGCTGGCCGGTGATGGTGACATTGGTGGTGCCGAGGCTGACGGTGCCAGAAGCGAGTATCGAGAGAGTGACATTGCCAGCCGGATCGGAAGCGAGGCGATGGTATTCGGAGAAATTACCGTTGGTGCCGGAAATGGTTCGCACCCAGAGGTTGCTGCCGTTGGCGTCGAAGCGCGCCAGGAAGGTGGAACCTCCGGCGGTGTCAACCAGCAGGTTGGTACCCAGCCAGTTGGTGCCAAAAATACCGCCGGATATATAGCAGCCATTGCTCGGCGCGATGACCACACATTGGGAGTAGGAAGATCCGTTGCCATTATTGGTCACGCAACGGCCCCAGAGCGGCACGCCGGCGGCCGTCTGCTTCAAAATGGAGGCCCCGGAATTGCCATTGATCGAGATCAAGGAATTCGTCCCAAAGGTGTTGGTGCCGGTGACGGAACCGGAGGAATAGATATTGCCGGTGGAATCCAGCGCGCAGGCGATGTTGTAATTGGTGGTGGCATCGGTGGTGTTGTTGGCAAGCGGCGACGCGAAGGCGGCCGACCAATCCGGGGGCAGCGCCGCGCTCACAAAAGTCACCGCCGCGGTCAGCGTACTGGCTGAGCCGACCAAATTGCTGGCGATGGCATAATAGCTGCCAGCCACGCCGGCGGTGCCGGAGTTGGTGGGGATGTAAAGATTGTTGGTGGCCGCGGCAATCAGTCCCGTGCCAACTTTGAACCATTGCCAAGTCGCCGCGGAACTGTTGCTGGCGGAGGCGTACAAGGCGACGTTGTAGCCGGGATAATTGGTCTGGTTGAACGGGTTGACCGTTATGACTGGCGCCCCGTTGGAGACGCTGATCACGCCCAGGCCATTGATAAAAAGGGGCGTTGCTCCAAAAGTGCTGTAAGCGGTCAGGCTCGGTGAAAAAGAACCCGCGGTCGTGTAGGTGTAGGAAGGACTTTGCGCCGAGCTGGTTCCGCCGTCGCCAAAACTCCAATTCCAACTGGTCACGGTATTGCCGCCGCTGTCCACACCCGGAGACGTGAACTGCACGGTCAACGGAGCCTGGCCGGACGTCGGACTTTCGGTGACGCTGAGAGAGAGGACGGTGTAATTCACTTGATCCAAAAATCCGGCCTGGGTGGGATCGCTGTCGCCATTGGCCGAAACGGTCCAGCTCAAGGTGTGCTGCCCCGCGGGAATGATGAACTGACCGTCCTGATACCACGCCGTGTCGCCGGTGATGTTGTCCATATAGCCGCCGTCCAGGTCGAATTCATAGTCAAAGCCCCCATTCGGATCATTGGCGATGCTCGACCAGGCAAACGTCAGGGTTCCCGGGCCGGTCACGGCGACCGAGAGGGTCGAAACTTGATTTCCGGTCACGCTGCCGCTTTGCGCGGCGGCGGCTTCGCCGTTGTAGGTGTTGGTCGTTTCCACGAACCAGTTGGCATCGCCGCTGGTGGTCCAGTTGAGGCCGGAGGTGCCGAGGGCCGTGTTCAGCGCGGACCCGCCTTGGGCCGCCAGGGTTGCCACGTCATCCGGACTCAGCACGCCGCCGTAAATGCGCACGTCATCCAACAGCCCCACGTAAGAGACGTAATATCCGCCGGCCAGATGAATCCAGGGAATTTGGAGGAACTGTTTGGAGCTGGTCCCGGTCGCCTCCAGATTGCCATCCACATAAAGGTTCATTTGGCCACTCGGCATATCCCGCGTCACGGCGAGGCAATGATAATTGCCGTCGTTGACGGTGGTGAGGGAATGGAGGGTGACCGCATTTCCATTCTCGTCATAAATGGTAAAGGCGGCTTTGCTGCCGGTGATACTGAGCGGGATCGTGCTGTTGGTGTCCGAATTGTATAAGAACAAGATGGGCAGGCCGTAATAGGCGTTGGCGTCATCGCTGTTCACGGAGTTGGTGGTATTGACCCAGGCCGTTACCGAGAAACTGCCGGCCAACGCATTGGACAAGTTCGGAAATTCCTGGCTGCCAGAAGTGAACGCATAGGAGGTCGCCCCGAAGAATTGGCGGGCGTATAACCCGACCGCGGCGTCGGTGCTGGGGATGTCCGCGGGAGATCCGCCCTCGTAGTAGTCGGCATCATTGCCATGCCCCGAGCTGTCGGCGCCGGGCAAATTCGTATTTTCAAAGTCATACCGGCCCACGGGCACGCTGAGCTCGACCGTATCCGCAACCTTGCTCCCGGGATGGCTGTGCAGGAAGGCCACCTCGTTGCTGGACAGCACGCCGGAATAGAACTGAATTTCGTCCATCTCCCCGGTGAACACGTTGCCATTGTTGTAGCCGATGGTGGGCTGGCCGGAGCCCGGGGCCACCAGCATGTCCGTATCGGAATACACGGCGGAATCGAGCACGCCGTTGACGTAGATGCGTTTTTCCCCCGTTTGCTGGTCGCGGGTGACAACGAGGTGGACGTATTGACCGACGTTGATGCTGGCCTGGGAATAAAGCAAATTGAGCAAGGAACCGCCGGTGTAAAAAACGAGCCTGTTGCCGGCTTGGCCCATGGGCAGGACGCCGGTGCCATAGTCATTGCCCAAGGCGGAGACAATGCCGGCGGCGCTGTATTCATCGGCACTGGCGCTGCCGAAAACGTTGGTGGTTTTCAGCCACAACGAAACCGAGAAGCTTCCCGAAAACACGGAATTCAGCGTATCCGGTGCGTCGAACCAGCCGGACCCGCCAAAGCCGGCCGCATAAGTGCCGGCCGCCGCGTCGTTGGTCACAATGACCGGCGGCACCGTAAACCAGGAGTACGTCAGCGTGTTGCCGTTGCCGGAAAAATCATTGGCGAAAAGATTGTTATCCTCGAAACTATAGTAGGCAAAGCAGGTATGGCCGCTGCTGGGAGCGGCGCGTGTCGCAGTCACATCGAAGCCCACGGAAGAGCCGGTTTCCAAGACCGTAAACGACGCCCACCCGGAAATGGGCTGGGCATTATTGGTGTTGAGCGGCTGGGTGAAGGAGACTAGCGAGTTGGTCGTGAGATACTGCAAGCTGAAGGTGAAATTCGTGTCGGCCGGCAGGGAGCTGTCCACGTTCCAGTTGGTTTGCCCCGCTGGCAGACTGGCGAACTGGTAGTAGCCGTCGTCGTCATACACTTGGGCGTTGACACTGGCCGTCCAACCCGCGGGAGCCTGCCAGGTGAAATTAGTCTGGCTGCTGAGGATGACCGACCCATCCACTGGAAAGATATTGAGGGTCGCCGGCAGCATGTTGCTGCTGGCCGTCGGGGCGCTGGCCGTAAATGCGAAGACGTTGGTGGTGGTGGCATTTGTAAACAGAATGCTCCAAGTGCCGTTGGTGATTTGGAACATGGCCGAGTTAAAATCGCCATACCCATATTCGCTGTCTAATTCGTAACGGTCGGAGATGCCGTTGGTGGTCAGGTCAAAACCGCGTTGCGAGCCGTTGGTGGGCCATTCCGGCGAACGGACAACATACGTTCCCAACGCCGCGGCCGGGGCGATGGCATTCGTCAACAGCGGCGTGTAGAAGGCATAAGCGGAGCCTTGGCTGTCCCGGTAAAGGTCTATCTCCAAGGTCAATCCGGCGCGCGCGAACGGCGCCGGCAGCAGCAGCGCGGCAAGGCATAAAACACTACCGACGCGGGTCGCCAGAGAACAAATCCGGACGCAATTATGGGAGAGTTGGGCAACGTGCCGTCCAAAACCATTGTAAGTTGCTAAAATATTCATAGTTGCTCCTTCTTTGTGCGACTCCTTCTGAGTCCATGCAACAGGTATCAGCTATCGCTTCCTTTGACCCACTATCGCCTACTATGCGTTCGCCGAAGCCATGCCGTCAAGCCAAAGTCATCGCCCAGGGCGAGAAAAGCGAGCAGGCATCCGACCGGGACGGACCTAATGGATTGGCCCATCTAACTCTTAGTCACTGATACATAATATAATCTACAACCGCGCCGCGTGCCCGGATAATTCGTTTGACAGGTTCTTCGACGTTCATAGTGGGTGGGAAGATTTCCAATCGAACGTTTCAAGGGTCGACAGCAAGCCCGGATAGTCTCTTGAGCAGCCATGCGCCGTTCCCCCTCCCCGGCCCTCTCCCTCGGGGGGAGGGAGGCACGCTCCCCGCTTGGCAAGAAAACCTGCGACGGGATTAGTGAGAGGCGCTTTCGATTTCCACGCCGGCCACAATCCGCGTTCCTTCTCCCCGAGGGAGAAGGCCAGGATGAGGGGGAAGGGGGTCTCCAACGGCCCAGCCGCGGTCTGCTCTTCGAGAACCCACTGCCTTGGCTTTACCCATTAAAAACATCGAGGAACCGTTTGACAGTTTGGCGGCGCTTGTTAGGGTCGCCTTGGGAGCGGGAAATTCCGGGTAATTTTTTTAAACTATCTTCCGCCCATGGTTGGCGGGAGGCCAAGGAGGAATGCGATGAAAGACAACACGTTCGCCGCCTGGCGGGTAATGGCGGTTTTGGCGCTGGGTGCGGCGGGAATGCTGGCCACCGGTTGCGCCCCGCAGCAAACCCAGGCAACGGCGCCCGGCACCGTCGCCGGGAGTGGCCACGTGAAATTTGCCGTGCTCTCGGACCTGCATTTCAACCCGTTCCTCTGCGCCAACCAGGCCTACACGAACCTGGCCGGACCGCCGATCACCGCCTGGGCCGCCACCTTTGCGGCCTACAAGGCGGGCGCGAGCGACGGATTGGATCACCCGGGGCAGGATTCGAGTTACTTCCTGATTCGGCGCACCTTGAGCAGCCTGACCAATAATTGCACGAACCTGGCCTTTGTCCTGTGCACGGGCGACTATTTTGCGCACCAGGAGCAACTCGAGAATGCACTGCACGGCGACAGCGAACGGTTCCTGCAATACCTGAACGACGCCACCGTGCGCAGCAATTACCTGGTGAACGCCGAAGGCATGGTCGCGGAACTGCTCAAGGAGGCGGGCCTGACGAATGTTTATCCGACCCTGGGCAACAACGATGCGCTCGGTGATTACACGGAGCCGAGCCCGGCGCTGCTGGGCGCGTTCGCGAACGCGTGGGGCGTCTGCACGCCGCCGGGCACGCTCGGACAGAGCTTTGAAGCCTTCGGCGGTTTCACGGCGCAGCCGCCGGGATTGACCGGCTGCCGGATCGTGGCTTTCGACAGCAGCTTCTTCAGCGGCAGCGACTGGCACCTCCAGGATCCCGGGTCCGATCCGCGGCGTTCGCAGGCCGCGCTCGACTGGCTGACCCAAACGCTGGCCGGCGGCGACCAGCCGGCGCTCCTGCTGTTTCACATCCCGCCGGGCCTGGATTATTTCCAGTTGCTGCGGGACCGCACGGTGCCGCTCTGGGGTGATCCGTGGGCGGGGCCGTTCCTGGACTTGGTGGCCAGCAACCACAACCGGCTGGTGGGCTCGTTTTGCAGCCACACCCACAACGACGAGTTCCGCCTGCTCTACGTGGGGCAGCAGCCGGTGCATTATTTCCACATCTCGCCTTCGGTGAGCCCGGTGCACGGCAATTCGCCGGCCTACCAGATTTTTACCGCCACCCCCGGCGGCCGGATGGTGGATTATTCGACGTATTACCTCGCGAATTTCCCCGGAACGAATGAAAGCTGGCAACGGGAGTACGCCTTCTCCGACTTCACCGGGGACGGTTACGATGCGAAGACGCTGGCCGGGGCCTTCTACACCGGCGAAGCGGCCGCGACCAACCGAAACAAATTCTATCTGAACTATTACGCGCCGGCGCTGGTCTCGGCGGAAGACTCCGCGACCTTCTGGCAGGCCATTAAGTTGGATACGACGGCGGGAAAATAGAATTTTGCTTCCGCCACCCCATGGATTCCGCGCTGAATCAGTTCAGCCCCACAACTGGCAGTCGAGGGTGCGGTACTGCACCGCCTCGCGGACGTGGTCGCTGGTGCTGGCAAGCGAGTGAACCGGACAACCGACTCAACGGACAACGCGCCGGCGACCGGTCGAGTCTTCAGAATAATCTTGCATGGACATGATTATCTATAGTAATCTATAACAACAGCAACGGAACCACGGGATGGCAGGCCGTTGAATCTGCCCGGAGGCATTATGAACACATTCAAACCGTTGAAGGTGCGCGTTCAAATCACTTTTGCCGCCCTGGTGGCCGCCTTGGCGGCTGGCGGATTGCCTCTCACCCTTTGTTCCGCCGAACCACTGTCAGCCTCCCCGGCTGCGAATACGAATTCCGCTCCGGCCCAGACCCAAAGTGCGACCCACACCGTGCCGCCGGCGGCCAAGCATCAATTGACCGGCGCGGAGCTTTACTCCATCCATTGCAACCGGTGCCATGCCGAGCGTTACCCGACCGAGCGGACGGGGGCCAATTGGAAAACCATCATGCTTCACATGCAGGTGCGGGCGAATATTCCCGGCCAGCAGGCCCGGTTGATCCTGCAATACCTCCAGGAGAACAGCGGCCGGTGAGCGGGTCCACCTTCACTTCATTGACGCATGAACCAAACCATGAAAAGCGGCCGCCGGATGGTTGGGCTGGGCATCGCCGTCGCCACCCTCTTGCTGGCGCTGCCGTCGGTAGCCCCCGCCGAGGTCAGTGATGCGGACTTCAACGCCCTGAAGGAAGCCGTGCAAAGGTTGAGCGAGCAGGTTCAGAGCCTGAAGCAGACGAACCAGTTGGTGCAGCAGGCGCATGAGCAAGACCTGGAGCAGATCCGGCAACTCCAGGCGAAACTGGCCGAAACGCAGCAACTGGCCACGAACGCGGAACAGAAGAGCGAGGTGGCGGCGCAGGCGGCGGCGCAACCGCTGCCCCGCGGGCCAATTGATGAGGCCACGGTCAACCACAACTTTCAGATGCTGGGCGACGCGGAATTTCAATATGTCAATGCCGATCATCAAAACGGCGCATTTTTGCTGGCCGATTTTGCCCCGATTTTCCTGTACCGGGGCGGCGACAACATCCTGTTCGAAGCCGGTTTTGACACGACCATCGCGAACAACGCGCCCAACGGTTCCGATTACAACACCACGTTCAATTTGAGTTTCGCGCAATTGGATTATGTCATGAACGACTACCTGACCTTGTGCGTCGGGGACATGCTGCTGCCGCTGGGCACCTATAGCGAGCGCGGCGCGGGCTGGCTGAATGAAATTCCCGATGATCCGCTGGCGGTGGACGCATTGCTGCCGGGCAGCGGCGTGGGCGCGCAGTTGCGCGGGGCGGTGCCCCTGGGGGACGCCGGCAAATTGTTCAACTATTCCCTGTATTGCGTCAACGGGCCGGGCTCGGCCGATGGCACGGGCGATGCCGGCGCGCTCGACTTGGGCGGCAACGTGGGACTCCGTTCTGACGGCGTGGTGGCGAACCTGCACAATAGTCCCGGCGGCGGCGGGCGGCTGGCCGTATTTTTGCCGTTCCCCTACCAACCCCGTTACGACCTGGAACTGGGCGTCTCCGCCGAGGCGAGTCAATGGGACAATGCCGGAAGCCACCTCTGGACGGCCGGAGTCCTGGATGCGTCCCTGCACTTGGGGCCGAACCTGGAAGTGAAGGGCGAGTATATCGCCACCCGTTATGGCAGTGACGACCTGGGGACCATCAATCAACGCGGCTGGTGGGTGCAGGCGGGTTACAAGCTGGCCGGCTTGCATCTGGATTGGCCGGGAATCAACAATCTGGAAGTGCTGGGCCGCTACGACTCGTTGCGCGACGGGCTGGGAACCACCACGGATCGCTACACCGTGGGCTGCGTCTATTATGTGACCACCGCCCTGCTGCTGGAAGGCGACTATGAATTCATCAACAGCTCCGACCCAACCCAGCCGTCCAACCAGTTGATTCTGCAAATTTCCTACGGCTTTTAGACCTGATGAAATTCGCGAAGAATTAAAAAAGAATCAGCCATGCATACATCCTTGTTACCGGACCGCCGCTGGCAAACGCGACTGCTTTGGCGGGGCATGACGGCGGCGCTCGCCGGCTGCGGGCTGACCGGTGCCCTGGCGCAGAGCGCGCTGACACCAGGTCCGGACAACGGGCCCGGGGCGCCGGTTGCGGCCAGCGAGGCGCCCACGTATCTGCGCGACATCCAGCCGATCTTCATGGGTAATTGCTCGCGCTGCCACAACCAGGAGTCGCGTTTTGTTTATGACTGGCTGAATTATAAAACCGCCTATGCCGACCGCTGGGAAATCCGCCGGCGGCTTTGGGACAGTTGGAAGGGCTCTTATTACAAGGAAGGGATGCCGGTGGCGAACAGCCCGGAAGCGTTTGCCATCACGGATGAGGAGCGGCTGGCCATCCGCACTTGGGTGGACAACGGGGCGCCCATGGGGGTGGCGCCACCGCCCGGCGGCCCCAAAACGAAGGCCGAACGAATCCAATTGGGCCGGCGGTTGTTCACCTCCATTTGCGCGGCGTGTCACCAGCCCACCGGCCTGGGCCGGCCGAATATGTTTCCGCCCCTGGCAGGCTCGGACTATTTGAACGCCGACAAGCACCGCGCCATCAACATTGTCGTGTTCGGCCGGCAGGGCGAGGTCGTGGTCAACGGCCTGAAGTATCACAACGGCATGCCTTCGTTCCCGCTCAGGGACCAGGACATTGCCAACGTCTTGACTTATGTTTACAACTCCTTTGGCAACTCCGGACTGGAAGTCACCCCGGAAGAAGTGGCGGCTGAGCGCACCCATCCGCCGGCGCCCGCAACCACCCCGGCGGTGAAAAGCGAGTTTGAATAAAGCCGGCCGGCAGTTCTACCGGTCGCCGCTTCACCCCCCACAACTGGCAGTCGAGGGTGCGGTACTGCACCGCCTCGCTGAGGTGGTCGCTGGTGCTGGCGTCCGCCCCGGCGAGATCGGCAATGGTGCGGGCCACCTTGAAGATGCGGCCGGCAGTAATGTCTTCGCAACGCCACCACTGCGTGTGGCCGGCACCTTGAACCGTTGACCCTGATTTACCATAATGAAAACGCATAATGAAAACACGTCTCTGTTTCGCATGGTCGGCCGCCTTGGGGGTGCTCCTGACCGGGACGGTCCGCGCGCAAATGCCTGATCCGCCCGGCCAAGTCGCACCCGGCCAGCCACCAAAGTATGAAGCCTACCTGTTCGCCCATATGATGGACGGCGATTACGGCCGGCTCTACTACAGCGTCAGTCTCGACGGCTTGCACTGGAGCCAGCTCAACGGCGGCAAGCGTGTGCTCAAGGAATATCACGGCCACGCCAGCATCTGCCTGGGACCGGACGGACGGTATTACTTGGTGGGCAACCGCGGCGACGACCGGCCTGATATCAACTTTTGGGTCTCGGACGATCTGATCCAATGGAAGAAATTCAGCGACTTCACGCCGGATCTCAACCAGGTGCCGGATTATCCCAAACCCCTCGCCCGCATTGGCGCGCCCAAGCTGTACTACGATGAGGCGACCACCAACTATATCGTCACCTGGCATACGCCGCATGATCTCGGCGCCACCGATCTGCCCGAGCCATACTGGGCCAGCCAGCGCACCCTGTATGTCACTTCCCGGGATTTGCAGACCTTCTCCAATCCGCCGCGCAAATTGTTTAATTGGGACATGGCCACCATTGACGTGAGCATCCATCATGTGGGCGACGCCTATTACGCGCTCCTGAAGGACGAGCGGTATCCCACGCTGGAATGGACCACCGGCAAGACCATCCGGATCTGCAAAGGCCCCGGCGCGTTGGGGCCGTATTCCCAGCCCGGCCCCCCCTTGAGCCCCAATTTCCGCGAGGCGCCCATGCTCATTCCCTCGCCCAATGGCAAGGCCTGGTATTTGTATTACGAGCAATACCCGGGCGTGGCCTACGGCCTTTCCGTGGCGGCCTCGCTGGATGGCCCGTGGTTTCAGGTGGCCGGCAATCAAACGCCGGACTGGAACAAGTATTATGTGCCGCCCAAGATCCGCCACGGCGGCATGCTGACCATCACCCGCCGGCAATACGACGCCCTGGTCGCTGCTTTTGGCAAAACGGCGGCACCGTAGAAGTGTCACATCCTCGGAAAAACAAAAAAAGAAATGGCCGCCCGCCAATCATGCGGCCTGGCGCTGTAAAGCCTGTTATCCCCACAACTGGCGGTCGAGGGTGCGGTACTGCACCGCCTCGCTGACGTGGTCGCTGGTGATGGCGTCCGCCCCGGCGAGATCGGCAATGGTGCGGGCCACCTTGAGGATGCGGTCGTAGGCGCGGGCGCTGAGATTCATGTCGGTCATCGCCTGGTCGAGCATCGCCTTGGTGGATTCGTCAATGGCGCAGAATTGCCGCAATTCGCGGGCGCCCATGCGGGCGTTGCAGGTGATGTGCCGGCGGCCCTTGAAGCGTTCGTGCTGGCGCTGGCGGGCGGCCACCACCCGGGCGCGGATTTGCGCGGAGCTCTCCCCGGTGCGCTCGGCCGACATGTCCCGAAACTTCACGGCGGGAACTTCCACGTGCAGGTCAATGCGGTCCAGCAGCGGGCCGGAGATGCGGCCGAGATAATTCTGGATGTCGCGCGGGGAACTGCGGCTTTCGTGCGGCATCTTGCCGTCCGGCGTGGGGTTCATGGCGGCGACGAGCATGAATTGCGAGGGAAAGGTCATGGTGCCCGCGGCGCGCGAGATCGTGACGATGCCTTCCTCCAGCGGCTGGCGCATGGTTTCGAGCACGCTGCGCTTGAACTCGGGGAGTTCATCCAGGAACAGCACGCCGTTGTGGGCCAGGGAAATTTCGCCGGGTGTGGGATTGACATTGCCGCCGAGCAGGCCGGCGTCGCTGGCGGTGTGGTGCGGTGCGCGAAAGGGGCGTTGCGTAATCAGCGCCTGGCCGGGCTTGAGCAGGCCCACGATGCTGTGGATCTTGGTGGTCTCCAGCGCCTCGGCCAGCGTCAGCGGCGGCAGGATGGTGGGGATGCGTTTGGAGAGCATGGATTTGCCGGTGCCGGGCGGCCCCACCAGCAACAGGCAATGCGCTCCGGCCGCCGCCACTTCCAGCGCGCGCTTGACGGATTCCTGGCCTTTGACATCGGCGAAGTCCGGCGCTTCCGGGTCCTGCTGATCGAAAATCCGGCTGAGGTCCACCTTCGTGGGCGTGATGGTGATCTGGCCGGCGAGAAATTCCGCGGCTTCGCGGAGATTCTGGACGGGAATGACCTGGAGGCCGGAGACGACCGCGGCTTCGGCGGCGTTTTCGGCGGGCACGAGCACGCCGGTCTTGCCGTCGGCCTGGGCGCGGAGGGCGATGGGCAGAACGCCCTTGCAACTGCGCACCGCGCCGGTGAGCGCGAGTTCGCCCACGACGGCGAAGTTATCGAGCTGGTCGGTCTCAAGCTGCTCGCTGGCGGCGAGGATGCCCAGGGCGATGGGCAGATCAAAGCTGGGGCCTTCCTTTTTGACATCAGCGGGCGCGAGATTGATGGTGGTTTTGCCCATCGGGAAGCTGTAGCCGGAATTGACCAGGGCCGTGGACACGCGGTCCTTGGATTCCTTCACGGCGGCATCGGGCAACCCGACGACCACGATCAGGGTATCGCCATAACCGCAATTGACTTCGACTTCGACAGGGAAGGCATCTATGCCATTCACGGCCGCTGAGCAGACCTTGGA
>CAZHIM010000017.1:0-36166 GCA_964532525.1 uncultured Bifidobacteriaceae bacterium | reverse complement strand
CCTTCACGGCGGCATCGGGAAGCCCGACGACCATGATGAGGGTATCGCCAGAGCCACGATTGACTTCAACCTCGACAGGGAAGGCATCTATGCCATTCACGGCCGCTGAGCAGACCTTGGAAAGCATGAGGGATGGTTATGGCTGCGCCCGGCAAATGCAACTGAGAAGTTCAGAGCTTCAGACGGAAGCCCAGGCGGTTCAGCCGAACCGTGAGCCACAACAGCAAGCACGCCCACGCGAGGCAACGGAAGACATACCACGCCAAGCCGGGCGGATTGTCAAAATGGATGAAGCCGAATGGAGACGGGAGCATTTCGGAGAGGAGATAGGCCAGCAAAACGTTCTGGCCGGCCAGGCTCAAAGGCGTGGCCATGAACTTCATCGGCTGGACGTCCGTAAAAAGATAAAACAGCAGCCACAGTGCCGTGGTGATGGCGCAGGACCAGAGGCACCACGATGGCGTCGCGCTGTTTTTGCTGATTCCGTACAGGCCGTTGAGCAATACCGCGGCTGCGGCGAAGCCGGCGGCCGACAGCAACGCGAACCGCACCCGCCTCCGAACCGGTGCCGTGTCCGCCGTCACCAGCACGGAAGCCAGCAAGACGCCGGCAACCACGATCGAGGTGTGCGCGCCGATCTCGCCGATGCCAAATATCTTGTCCAGCCAGAAGCCGTCAAAAAAACCCGTCCGCTCCGCCGGATAAAGGCAGAGGAGCAGCGCCAGGCAACCGAACAGGGCGGGGCGATGATTGCGAAAGACCAGAAATGCGATGGCCGCAAACAGATACGACCAGCCGATGATTCCCAAAATTCCATACCATTCCGGGTTGATGGAAAACGGCGAGAGCGTGATGATGTGCTGGTCATGGTTCCCTTGGAATGTAAACGCGCAATAAATCATTCCGGCAAGCCCCGCCGCTCGCAATAACCGGTTGAATATTGTCCAGAACTGCTTTGCCGGGAGTTGCGCCGCCGCCCGGGGCGCGACCGTGGAGAACGCGAAAATGGCCGAGAGGAACAGGGTGTAGGCCCACAGCTCCGGTGACCAAGCCGCGTTGCCTTCCGCCGCCGATTCGCCATTCACCATGAGGATACCGATGGCAAGCAGCGCCAGCGTGCGTGCGGCGACGTGTCCGAAAACTTTCCAGACCGGCTCGCCTTTGTTCAGCCGCCCACCGAGCGCGAACGGAATCGACATGCCCACGAGGAAAAGGAACGCCGGGAAAACCAGGTCAACGAAGGTCATGCCGCTGCCGTGCTGGTGGCGATCGCTAAAATGCGCCATCCAGTCGGGGACCACGGACCTGGGCGCGCCGGCCAGGTCGTTCACAAAAATCATCATGAACATCACGAATCCGCGCAGAGCGTCAATGGAGGTGATGCGCGGGGTTGGGGCCGCGGTTCTTACTGAATCTGCAGGCATGTGGCGACTTTGCCAGAAACCGGGTGCGCGGCAAGCCCGCAACCGATCCATTTTTGCGTTGCGATGAACGCAGCCTCAATACTTGGAAAGCATGAGGGAAGATTACGGCTGGCAAGCTTCAGCGTTTCAGAAAACGGCGCGCGGCTGCCACAGAGCAAAAGCCGACGCCCAACAGTGGCCAAGTCGCGGCGGTGTCGGGCACTGCCGACCCCGTCGCATCAATCTGGGACACCGCATAAAGACCGTCGCCACTGTCAGCTTCAAAACGCAATTCCGTGGCTATAATCGGAGTCCCCAAGTTGTCGCTGCTGGTCGTCAGGCCAAAACCACCGGGAGCCGGAATAATCCAAGCGGTTTGCCAAGTCGAACTCAGGGGAGCCAAATAATCAAGCTCGTAAACATCATTGTCATCCGCCTGCACTTTAAACCCGGTGATCGCATAGACGCCGTTAAGATTGAGCACAATGTTGTTGGCGGGATAATCCGTGCCGTTCCACCAGACGGAATTGAAGTCCCATTGCTGATTTTCCGGTTGAAAGACGCCGTTGACCAACTCCGGGCCGGTGCCGTTGACCCCCGTGGACCAACTGCCCGGGTCTGTGAAAAAGGTGCCGTTCAAGGCAACCGTGGAACCGGAGGTGACGTTCGGCACCGCGTGACTGGGAACCACCGCGATGAGTCCCACGGCTGCAATGGCCAAGACTTTCATGATATTTATTCGCAAATTTGGTTAACCACTCCTTATTTCATGTGTTAGTTAATCATATCTCACGGATGTTGTCAATGGGAAACCGGGTGAAACAGGCGTCCCGCCTGTTGAATTCGGCATCTCGTTTTCAACCCGAAAAAATGAACTTGATAATATGCAGAGCCGCTCGATGATCAAAAAAACCATGCCGGCCAGGCAAAGGGTTTTTGTGGTACATTGGCGGCGGCAAGTGATCACAGTGGACGTGAACCATCCATGAATGCCACGGGAACCATGGGGAATCCCAAGCCGGGGGTTCTTGATTCGTCGCTGGTTACAATTCCGGCGGTGGCCATCTTGTACGCGGTGGTGGCCAAGCTGAGTTTCTTGCACACCATTGCCCCCGGCAACATCTCGCCCATCTTTCCATCGGCCGGCATCGCCCTGGCGGCCGTGATGATCCTTGGCCGCAAGGCCCTCGTGGGAGTCTGGCTCGGCTCCTTCGCGTCCAACGCCGTGTCCTTCTTTGACGGCACGGTGCCATTTGTCCATCCGGGATTGCCGGCCGTGCTGACCGCAGCGGTGATCGCCACGGGTGCCGCCTCCGGAGCGGGCGTCGGCGCCCTGCTGGTGCGCCGTTTCTGCCAGCAGGAACACCCCCTCAATAGCGGATGGGGCGTGTTGACCCTGGTCCTGGTCGGGGCGCTGGTTTGCAGTGTGGTCAGTGCCACGCTGGGAGTGTTCAGCCTGTCGCTGGCGGGCTATCTCCCATGGGAACGCTTCGGATACTCGTGGGGCACGTGGTGGGCGGGTGATGCCACCGGCACCATTGTTGCCGCCCCCCTCCTGCTGGCGTGGCATCAGCCACACCCTTTTCAGAGAAGCGGTTGGCGCATCGCAGAGGCCACCGTGCTGGGGGGGATGACAAGCGGGCTCTGTTTCTTTGTTTTTTTTCGGACCCTGCCGCTCGCTTACGGCCTGATGCCGCTGTTGCTCTGGGCGGCATTTCGGTTCGGCATGCGCGGCGCCACCACCACCGCCGCCGCCATCGCCGTGCTGGCAACCCTCGGCACCTGTCGGGGCGGCAACCCGTTTGGGACCTGGACCCTGAATCAATCGCTGCTGGCCCTGCATTCATTCCTGGATGTGACCACCGTTTGCGCCCTGTTTCTCGCGGGGGTGCTGGCGGAGCGCCAGCGGGCGGACCGGATTTTGCAGGAGAGCGAGATCCGCCACCGGTTTCTGTTTGAGAACAACCCCATGCCCATGCTCATTTACGAGCGGGAGACGCTGCAAATGCTGGCCACCAACGAGGCTTTCCTGCGGCATTATGGCTACCGTCCCGCGGAAGTGCTGGCCTTGCGCCTGACCGACCTTTATCCCGAGGAAGAGAAAGCGAAAATCGCGGAACTGATCCCCCGCCTGCATGGCCACGCCAACGTGGGCGAATGGCACCACCGCAAACGCGACGGCTCGTTCATTACGAATGTCGTCTTTTCACACGACTTGGAGTATCAGGGACGGAATGCCCGGGTGGCGGTCATGACCGACATCACCGAACGCAAACAGGCCGAAGATGCCTTGCGCCGGAGCGAGGAGCAGTTCCGCCTGATCATGGAGAACCTGGCCGACTTGGTGGCGGTGCTGGATCTCAATGGCCATCGCCTCTACAACAGCCCGTCCTATCAGGGAATCCTCGGTGACATTGACAAGCTGCGCGGAACATCTTCTTTTGACCAGATTCACCCGGATGATCGGGCGCGCGTGCAGCAGGCATTTCAAGCAACGGTCCGCACGGGCATGGGCCAACGCATGGAATACCGCCTGGTGGATCAACATGGCCGGATCCGGCACATCGAATCGCAAGGCAGTGTCATTTGTGACAGCCAAAGGCGCGTTTCCCAGGTGGTCGTCGTTTCCCGTAATGTCACTGAGCGCCGAGAGGCCGAACGGGCACTGCGCGAGAGTGAACAAAAATATCGCGAGTTGGTGATGTTGGCCAACAGCATCATCCTTCGCTGGTCGCGCGACGGACGGATTGTCTTCTTGAACGAGTTCGGCCAGCGGTTCTTTGGTTATACCGAAGCCGAAATTTGCGGCCGCCACGTGGTCGGCACCATTGTCCCCGCCAACGACAGCAACGGCCGCAACCTGCCCTCGCTGATGGATGAAATCTGCGCCAACCCGGCGGCGTTTGAGCAGAACATCAACGAGAACATGCGCCGCAACGGAGAACACGTCTGGATCGCCTGGACCAACCGGGTGGTGCAGGGCGAAGGCGCCCAAGCGGTCGAGATCTTGAGCATTGGCACCGATGTCACGGCGCGTAAACGGGTCGAGGAAGAGTTGCGGGCCACGCAGGCCAGCCTCGAAGAGCGCGTTTTGCTGCGCACCACGGAGCTCGCGGCGGCCAAGGAGCGAGCCGAGTCGGCGGACCGCCTCAAATCCGCGTTTCTGGCCACCATGTCGCACGAACTGCGCACGCCGCTGAATTCAATCATCGGCTTTACCGGCATCATCTTGCGGGGTTTGGCCGGGCCGTTGAACGCCGAACAGGCCAAGCAACTGGGCATGGTGCAGGGCAGCGCCCGCCATCTGCTGTCACTGATCAACGACGTGCTGGACATATCAAAAATCGAGGCCGGCCAGTTGGAAATCCACGCGGAACCATTCGACTTGCGGGCCTCGCTGGAAAAGGTGGCCGCCTTGATCACCCCGCTGGCGGAGAAAAAGGGCCTGTCCCTGCGGGTGGTTCTGCCGGCGGATATGCCACCGGCCGTCAGCGACCGGTTGCGGGTCGAGCAGGTGCTGCTGAATCTGCTGAATAATGCCGTCAAATTCACCGAGCGCGGCGCGGTGACTTTGGAGGCCCGGATGCTCGAGGATTACACCTTCGACCAGCGGACAACGCCCCAACCCGCGGTCCGCCTGTGCGTGACGGACACGGGCATTGGCATCAAACCGGAAGACATGGGGAAGATCTTCAAGCCCTTTCGGCAGATTGATTCCGGCCTGACCCGCCAGCACGAAGGCACCGGACTGGGGCTGGCTATTTGTCGCCGCTTGGCGGACCATCTGGGCGGAGAGGTTTCCGCAAAAAGCGCCTGGGGCGAGGGAAGCGTGTTCACCTTTGTCTTGCCGTTGAACCCCCAAAACCAGCCATGAAACTAAACGTCCTCTTGATCGAAGACAACGAGCAGAACAGCTATCTCGCCACGTTTCTGCTGGAAAAACACGGCTACGTGGTGACCCCATCCCGGGATGGTCCGACCGGCATTGCACTTGCCAAAACCATTAACCCCGCGTTTATTTTGCTCGACATCCAATTGCCAACCATGGACGGTTACACCGTGGCCAAAGAGTTGCGAAAACTTCCGATGATTCGAAATGTCCCGATCATCGCCGTCACGTCTTACGCGATGCCGGGTGACCGGGAAAAAACACTGGCGGCGGGCTGCAATGGCTATTTGGAGAAGCCAATCAATCCCGACACGTTTGTGCTGGAGATTGAACGGTTCTTACCGCCCAATCAGAAAGGAGAACAAGATGATCCGAATCCTGATAGCCGATGACCGGGAAGACAGCCGCTATTTTCTCAACACGCTTTTGCGGGGCAGCGGGTACGGGGTGGAGAGTGCGTGCAACGGCGCGGAGGCCCTGGACAAAGCCCGGCAAAATCCCCCGCAACTCATCATCTCCGATCTGCTCATGCCGGTGATGGACGGTTTCACCTTGTTGCGCCAGTGGAGAGCTGACGTCCGGCTCAAGGAGATCCCCTTCGTCGTCTATACGGCCACTTACACCGATCCCAAGGACGAGCAACTGGCCCTGAACCTCGGCGCGGATGCTTTCATCCTCAAGCCGGCCGAACCAGAAGACTTGCTCGCCCGCATCCGCCAGGTCATCGCCGCGGCCTGCGCCGACGTGACGGAGTCCACTGAAGCACCGGTGCCAGACACGCCCCTCCAAATACCCGTTGCCAATCCAGAGGAAGAGAATTCGAGAAACCTCCGGCTCTACAGTGAAGTGCTCATCCACAAGCTGGAAGATAAAATGGATGCGTTGGACAAGGCGAACGTTGAACTCCAGCGGGACATTGCGGAACGCAAGCGGACGGAGCGCCACCTTGAGCGACTCAGCCGGGTTTACTCCGTATTGAGCGCGGTCAACGGGACCATCGTGCGCGAGAAAGACACCCAGGCGATGCTGGAGGCCGTTTGCCGCATCGCCGTGGAAAAGGGAAAATTCAGGATGGCATGGATCGGCATGTTCAACCACGAAACGCAAGAGCTGCGATCCGTCGCCTCCAGCGGCGCCGTGGACGGTTACACTGATTGGATAAGAATTAATCCGCGGGAGCAGGCCGATGGGACCGGGCCGGCGGGGCGTTGCCTGCTTTCCGGCGAACATGCCGTCTGCAATGATATCGCACACGACCCGCTCTATTTGCCGTGGCGGGACGAAGCCTTGCGGCGCGGTTATCAGTCCTCGGGCGGTTTCCCACTCCGGGTCGAAGACCAGGTGGTTGGCGTCTTCAACCTCTATGCCGACGTGCCCGGCTTTTTCAACGACGAAGAACTGCGCCTGCTGGATGAACTGGCGATGGATATTTCATTCGCTCTGGAAATAGACCGGCGGGAGAAGGAACGGCGGAGGGCGGAGGACGAGTTGCGCTGGCAAACCGCCTTCCTGGAAGCGCAAGTGGACTCGGCATTGGACGGCATATTGGTCGAGGACAGCCAGGGCAGGAGAATTCTCCAGAACCAGCGCTTGAACGAATTGTGGAAAATCCCCCAGCCGATTGCCGCGGCCAACGATGACGCCGCGCAAATGTCGTTCATCACCAACCGGTTGAAGGACCCCGGGAAATTTTCCGAGAAAGTCGCCTGGCTTTACGCCCACCCAGACGACGTCAGCCACGACGAAATTGAGCTGGTGGATGGAACGGTCCTGGACCGCTACTCGTCGCCGGTCCGGGACAAAACCGGAAAGTATTACGGCCGGATCTGGACTTTCCGTGACATTACGCAGCAGCGTAAATTGGAGGAGCAATTCCGCCAGTCGCAAAAGATGGAGGCCTTCGGCCAGTTGGCCAGCGGTGTGGCGCATGATTTCAACAACATTTTGGCGGTAATCCAGTTGCAGGCCGAATTGCTGAAATACGAAGCAAACCTCTCCCTGGAACAACTCGGCAGCGCCGACGAGATCGCGCAGGCGGCCCAACGTGCCACCAAGCTCACCCGCCAACTGCTGCTCTTCAGCCGGCAGCAGACCATGCAACCCCACGATCTCAACCTGTCGGAGGTCGTTGCCAACCTCGCCAAATTGCTCCAGCGCACCCTCGGTGAAGACATCCAAGTGCAATTCAAGCACCCTTCAGAACCGCTCTTGATTCATGCGGATGCCGGCATGCTGGACCAAATCCTGTTGAATCTCACGGTAAATGCCCGTGACGCCCTGCCCAAGGGCGGGCGCATCACCATCGAAACTTCCGCCGCCGAGTTTGACGACATCACTGCGATCCAGACCCCTCAAGCCCGGGCGGGCGCGTTTGCCTGTCTCAGTGTCGCGGATACGGGGTGCGGCATCCCGCCAGAAATTCTGCCGCGCATTTTTGAACCCTTCTTCACCACCAAGGAAGTGGGCAAAGGCACCGGTCTGGGGCTGGCCACCTGTTTCGGCATCGTCCAGCAGCATAAGGGCTGGATCAGTGTTTGCAGTGAAGTTGGCCGGGGAACCACCTTCCGGGTTTATCTGCCGCGTCTGCGCAAGGCTTCAGACGAAAATGCCAGCAGGCCGGCCCCGGCCTCCATTCGCGGCGGCAGTGAGACCATTTTGCTGGTTGAGGATGAATCCGCGTTGCGCACGGCCGTCCGCACCGCCCTGACACGCCTGGGCTATCGCGTGCTGGAAGCCGCCACGGGCGCCGAAGCCTTGGCAATTTGGCAGCAAGACCGCGATGCGATCCGGCTGTTGTTGACCGACTTGGTAATGCCCGGGGGATTGACGGGAAAAGATCTGGCGGACGAACTGCTGAAGCAAAATCCAAAATTAAAAGTGATCTACGTCAGTGGTTATCAGGCGGAATTCGCGGCCCAGGATTCATTGTTGAAAGAAGGCGTTAATTTTCTCGTCAAACCCTTTGAAAGCCACAAGCTGGCACTGACGGTTCGGAACTGTCTGGATCAGACTTAGCGGACTGCCACCGCCGCGCTGGCCATGATTAGGAATGCACGAAAACCAATCATGTCACTTTCCCAAGACAGTCTCGTCCGAGAAACTATCTGCAAACTATACACACCTGCCACCAGGCGTCGTCCTTTAACTATTACGTTGTCAATTAGATAGTTATACTGTTACATCAGCTTCTGGCGGGCACTTCGCTGCCGAACCTTGTCAGCTTGGTTTACAGTTTTGTCCGCGCGCAAATTACGCCGGATCGGTCATGATACAGCATATCCAGCTCACCATCAGCGTATTACACCAGACTTCTTAGCGACGGCACATTACCTGCTGAACTGACGCCAATAAAGTTGGCTTATATAGGAAATAAAACATTATGAAAACCGTCGGCGTCGTTCCTGCTCCCAAAACCTTGGCCTTGGTCATTCGCGGCTCCACGGCGGCATTGTCGCTGGGACTGTTTGCTCTCACTGCCGGAGTTGCCTCCGCCACCATCGTTGAATACGAGTTTCTTCCATCCCCCTCCGCAACTTATCCGACCGGCGTGTTGTATGACAACAATGCCAATACCGCGCCGGGCCTGACCGGCTATGTTGGCACCGTCGCGGCGGGATCCACTTTCACGACCGCCTCGGGGCAAACTTTCACCATGGATGTGGGCTCCCCGATTGAAGGCATACCGCAAGGCTTTACCGGGATCGGGGTCAACGACGACGTCGTAGGCTTGGTCGGCGGTGACAGCCTCATCTTGGGCAACGAGCAGCCACCCGCGGCGGGTCCCCAGTTGTGGGAACTCATCAATCCGAGCAATGATGGCCTGCTTGCCATCGGTCTTGGATCTTGGCAAGAGGTGCAGGGTGGCGGCGGCGGCGGTTCACCGGTCCCCGACGGCGGTTCCACACTCCTGTTGAGTTTAGGATCGCTGACACTGCTTGGTGCCGCGGCCCGGCGATTCAACCGCGCTTCGGCCTAGCCGCACAGCGCCCACCCGGGCGCTGAATGCGCGTCCCGGGCAGGGCAAGGCAATGCGAACCCCGCAAGCGCCGCCCCGGCTCGACATTCCTGCGAAAACACCAAGCTCTATAGGAGCGGCCCGGCGGGATAGTCCGCCGCCCAGCTCGCCTCATTCCAATTCTCCACCGGGGCCAATCTGCCTTGGGGAACCTTCAGCGAACGTTGCCGCGTTGACAACCGGCGTCCCGCTGCCGAAAGTGGTGCATGGTGGCAATAAACCATTTTAACGGATGAGCGACCCCGACGATCTTCGCCGCCTGCTGTCCGGCTGGCCATATGACCCGGAAGACGATGTGCGCGTCGTGCGGGGCGTGGACGGTCGCGAGCTGGTGCAGGTGCGCACACCGCTGGGAATGGAACAGATCGAGATGCGGGGGCGTCCCGACGGGCTCCGGCCCCATGAGATGGAGTCGGCCCTGGAGTATTACCAGCAGAAGCTGGCGCAGGCCAGGACGGCGGGCGGGGCGGCGGAATTTGAGCTGAGCGCGCACGAATGCGCCGAGCTGTTCAGCGAAGGGACGCTGTATTATCTCCGGTATCTCCGGCTGTTCCAACTCCGGCGCTGGGCGGATACGGTGCGCGACACGTCCCGCAATCTGGGGCTGTTCGACTTTGTGCACCGTTATGCGGCGCGGGAGGAGGACCGGGATTATCTGGAGAAGTGGCGGCCGTATCTGCACCGCATGAACACCGCGGCGTCCGCGCTGTTTGAGCTGGAACAGGGCGAGGCCCCGCAGGCGCTGAAAATCATCCAAAGCGGCCGGGAACAGCTCGCGGCGCTGGAAGACTTGGACGACGACACCTTCCAGTTTGAACGGGACCGCTCGCTGGCGGTGTTGCGGGATTTGGAGCGGGAAATCCAGCAAAAGCAGCCGGTATCGCCGGTGGAAGTGCTGCAACGGGAGCTGCGCCAGGCGGTCGAGCGGCAGGAGTTTGAGCGCGCCGCCGAGTTGCGGGACCGGATCCGAACGCTCCGGGCCCAACAAAACCGCTCGCCGGACAAGGGGTGAGTTTCACCCGTCCAGCGTTTATTTTTCGTTCGCCCGCATGCAGGCGACGACGGCGGGGTCAATGCCGGCCTGCTGCGCGGCGGCGACGTCCTGGGCGCTGAACTTGGAATTGGAGGATTGGATTTGCTCGATGAGCGACTGCGGTTTCACGCCGGCAGAGGCCGCAACCTTGATCTCGTCCACCGTGAGCGGATCCCCTGCGGAACTTTCGGCGGGTTCGATGGCCGGGCTGGGCGCCGGCTGGCTCGGAACCGTCGGAGCGGCGGTCGGAGCAGTCTGAGTGGCGGGTAGCGCCGGGTTGCTGGTCTGGTAGAGCTGCAAATTGATTTTGGCGGCCGCATTGCCCTGGGCGGCGGCCCTGGCGAACCAGGCGGCGGCCTCGCGGTAATTCTGCCGCACGCCCAAGCCCTTGAGATAGCAGAGGCCCAGGTGATTTTGCGCGCTGGCGTTGCCTTGCGCGGCGGCCAGCCGATACCATTTCAGCGCCTCGGCGGGGTTCAGCAAAACCCCGCGTCCGCTGGAATAACAGGCGCCCAGATTGTCCTGCGCCACGGCATAGCCCTGGACGGCGCCGCGCCGGAACCAGTCGGCGGCCACCACGAAATTCCGTTGCACACCCAGCCCCCTGAGGTGGCAAACGCCGAGGCGATTTTGCGCCGGCGCATAGCCCCGCTCGGCCGAGTAACGGTACCAGCGCGCCGCTTCCACGTGGTTCTGCGGCACGCCCCGCCCGTTGGCGTAACACGATCCCAAAATGAACTGCGCCGCGGCATCGCCGCGCAACGCCCTTTCCCGGACGGCCTGGACCGGATCAGGTGCCGGCGCAACCCGCCGGACCACCGGGGCGGGTGCGGGCACGGGCGCAATGACCCGGGTTTCCACAATGCAGCCCGTAAGCAGCAGGAATCCCGACCCGACGAAAACAAATCCGATCCACCGTGGCGTGTTGTTCATTGATTCTTCGCTCGCTGATGATTTCAAAATGTTGTCCGCGCAGACCGGAAGGAAACCATCCGCCCGCGCCCGGACTGGACGATGGTAGGCGTTGGCGAAGCGTTTTCAACGTGGAAAATCTTCTTCAAACAGGAACGGGCGCATCTCAGCAAATCGGTCGCCTTTGGCGACGGGAGGAGAAAGTAACTGGTGACGAGGCAGTGGAACGAATTGACGTAGTCCCGCAGGGACTTTTCAAGAATAGCCCCCGGATTTATCCGGGGGTATAGGCGTTAAACGGGCAACCGTCCCAACGGGACGGCTGAAAACGCTTTAATCGTTGGGCGTCATAAATTGTTTGTAATGGCAATCGGTTGGTCTTTAAGACGGAACTCACGATCCATGAAAAAGATTTTTGTGTCGCTCATTAAGATCCAATTTGTATCGTCTGGTGGAATCTGCGGGAAGTAAATGTATCGATTCAGCCCCCGAACAACGTAGAAACTGCGCTCATAGTCAATCCCAAATCGCCTATAGTAATATCCTAAGGCCATGTAGTCAGGCCGCACATCACATGCCGGATCAAATCTGTAATGTTGACGGTCGCGCTCTTTAAGCGCAGCAGGGAGATCTTCGTTAAATATGCCATGTGGGTGTGGTTTGTCGCAAAATTCAATCATAGCCGTCGCTATCTTCCTTGTGTCGCTCGTGCTGGTTGGCCAACAAATACACGCCGCCAAAAATGCTACCAGGACAGTCACTGCCAAAATTACTTTAATCAAGGTCCGGACGCGGCGCATATGAGTGATGCCTACTGTTATTGCGCTTTTGTCGGACAGTATATTGAAACCTGCGTTTTGGTAAATCCAAAAGGTGTAAACCGTCCAAAATCGGCCATTCTATTCCGGTGTCCGCGATTGCCGGATAGTATATTGAAACCACTCCAGTCGCCGTTGGAGCCCTCCTTTCCCCTCATCCTGGCCTTCTCCCTCGGGGAGAAGGAACGCCTGTTGTGGCCGGCGTGGAAATCGAAAGCGGCTCTCACCAATCCCGTCGCAAGTTTTCTTGCCAAGCGGGGAGCGTGCCTCCCTCTCCCCGAGGGAGAGGGCTGGGGTGAGGGGGAACGGCGCATGGCTGATCAAGAGGCTATCCGGGCCCGCTGCCGCCCCTCGAAAGGGCAGAATGGAAACCTTTTCTACCCAGTATAGACGTCGAACCCAAAAATTCCCGTCAATTCGCGAAATTTGCGTCAAAATTTCCCTATCCATCAACACCTTACGCATTTCCCGTTAGCGGCTAACTTTGCGATTCCTCAAACCCTGCTAAAATCGCCCTGGCTGGGAAACCGCCCCCGCCACGATGAGCCAGCACGCTCACAATCGAGTCCGGCCCCGGACGGCTCGCCCCTCGGCGCCGCCCGCAAGAATTCTTTATCCCGCCACCGCGCATCCATTGGCCCCATCGGTCCTCTCGGTCCCATCCCTGTCCGCAATTCCCCTCTGCGCCTCCGCGTCTCGGCGGTTAGGTCCACATCGGTCGTCTTGGTCTTTTTTTCCCGAAAAGCCCGCAATTCCGTCCACCAAAATCTGCGAAAACCCCAGCAAAAACCCCCATCGTCAAGCCCCGTCAACCCTGAATTTTTTTTGGCCGCCCGCCCGCCCCTTCCAAACGCCCCAGGTCGCCCGCAACCAGGTGAGACAGAACTCTTTGCATTGTCTGGAACCCCATATCTCGCTATTGCGGGCTTTTTTGCCGGTCTTCAGAATTCAATATCGGGCCCAACGGCAACCCGATAAGGCATGGCCCTGACAACAGACTTTGAACCCAAAACACCTGGAGGAACAGATGAACAGATTTTGTCTGCGATCAGAGCCAGTAGAATATAAGCCCGTTCCCGGAATTAACCAACTGGCGGGCACCGGACCACAAAAAACCTTTGCCAACTTGACGGCTTTGCGGAGATAGTGCTGCGGCTGGAACCATTATGGACGCAGTGGCAATTGACATCCGGGCCAGGGAAACCACCCCCGCCCCGCCCGCGCCGGCGCCCGGGCTGGCTGCGGCGTTGTGGCGGCACCGGCTCGTGCGGGCGGGCGGCGGCATCGTGATCTTGTTCACGCTGCTGGCGCTGGCCGCGCCGCTGCTCACGCGCTGGCATGTGCTGCACGAACCCATCCGGCAGGACCTCAGCGGCTTGGACGCCGACGGCATGCCGCGCCCGCCCGGCGGCGCCTACCTGCTGGGCACGGACAGCCTCGGCCGCGACGTGCTATCGCGGGTGATTTACGGCACGCGCGTGTCGCTGGCGGTGGGCACGGCGGCGATGCTCACAGCCACCGTGATCGGCCTGGCCATCGGTCTGTTGTCGGGCTTTTACGGCGGCAAGCTGGACCTGGGGCTGATGCGGTTCACGGACATCAACCTGAGCGTGCCGGCCGTGCTCCTGGCCATCGCGTTCGCCGGGTTGATGGACGGCAAGACGCTGCACCTGCATCCCGCCTGGCTGCACTGGCCGTTCCTGGACGTGCAGCTCAAACGGGGCATCGTGAGCATATTCTTGATCATCGGCCTGGTGTGCTGGCCGGGCATGGTGCGGGTGATCCGCGCGCAGGTGCTGTCGCTCAAGGAACGCGAATTCATCCAGGCCTCGCGGGCGCTGGGGGCGTCGGACGCGCGGCTGATTTTCCGCCATTTGCTGCCAAACGTGCTCCCGACGGTGATCGTGCTGGCGGCGATGACCACGGCCAACACCATCCTGCTGGAAGCCGGGCTGGGATACCTGGGCATCGGCGTGCCGCCACCGGCGCCCACGTGGGGCTCGATGATCGCCGACGGGCAGCCGTATTTCATTACCGCGCCCATGATCGTCATTGTCCCGGGCGTGGCCGTGGTGTTGACCGTGCTGGCGTTCAACCTGCTGGGCCAGGGCTTGCAGGAGGTGCTGGATCCCAACCGGACGCGATGAAACCCGACCAACATCTCCGGCCGGGGCTCGCGCTGCTGTGCGGCCTGCTGGTGTTTTCGGCGTCGGCTGGAACGCCCGCCGCGCCGGACCCGCCGCGCCGGGGAGGAACCCTCCGCCTGGCCGAGCCGACGGACCTGCGTTCGCTGGACCCGGCGATCGCCTACGACAGCGAGAGCACACCGCTGGTGCACCTGCTGTTTCGCGGGCTGCTGGAATATGACGACGGCGTGAACCTGGTGCCGGGGCAGGCGAAGGACTGGAATATTTCAGCGGACGGAAAAACCTACACGTTTCATCTGCGGCGCGACGCGCGATTTTCCAACGGGCGCGCGGTGGAAGCGGATGATTACGTGTTTGCGTTCGAACGCGTGTTGAACCCGGCCGCGGCTTCGCCCGGGCAGGGATTTTTCACGGGCATCGAGGGCGCGGCGGATTTTGTGGCGGGCAAGGCGGCGCACGTCAGCGGCCTGCGCGCGCCGGACCGGCAAACGCTGGTGATTCAACTGGCCAAGCCGCAGTTCACGTTCCAGTACGTGCTGGCGATGACTTTTGCCGTCGCGGTGCCGCGCGACGTGGTGCAGCGCTACGGGAAGGATTTTCAGTATCACCTCGCCGGTTCCGGCCCGTACCGGCTCACCGAATGGCGGCGGGGCGTCCGCTGGCATTTCGCGCGCAACGCGTATTACACCGGACCGGACGGTTACGTGGACGCGGTGGACATCCGCGTAGGCGTGGACGACGTCACGGGCGCGATGATGCTGGAACGCAACGAAGTGGACCGCGTGCTGGCCGGGCCGCCCCAGGCGGTCCATTTCGCGCGCGACCGGCGGCTGCGGTGGTGGCTGACGCGCGTGCCCACGGTGAGCACGGATTACCTGTTCATGAACGTGGAAATGCCGCCGTTCGACAATGTGCTGGTGCGGCGGGCGGTGAATGACGCGGTGGACAAATCGCGGCTGCCGCGCTTGAGTGGCGGTTTCGCCAGCGCCGCCTGCGGCATTGTACCGCCGGCGATGGCCTGGACGAACGCCAGCCTGCCGCGATACGATTATGATCCGGCGAAAGCGCGCGCGCTCCTGCGCGAGGCGGGATTTCCCAACGGCTTCAAGACCACGCTCTCCTACATGGGCGACAACCCCATTCTCGCGCGGCTGGCGGAGGACATCCAGCAGGACTTGCAACAAGTGGGCATCGAAGCGGCGCTGCGGCCGGTGAATTCCGCGGCGTTTGACGAGGAGGTGTCTTCGCGTCACCGCGTGCCGTTCGGCGTCTGGGGCTGGTTCCAGGATTACCCTGATCCGAGCGACTTCCTGGATGTGCTGTTCAACGGACGCTACCTCACGGACACCGACTGCAACAACACGTCGTTTTACAATAATCCCGCCGTGAATGGCCTGCTCGACCAGGCGATGGCCGGCTTGAGCGCCCCGGACCGCCAGCGCCTGTTTCAGCAGGCCGAGACGCAGATCATGCAGGACGCGCCGTGGGTGCCGTTGATCCACGAGGTGCTGCCGGTGCTCTACCATCCGCGCGTCCATGGCACCCGGCCGCATCCGGTCTGGCTGTGGCGCTTCGAATGGATGTGGCTGGACCCGGATTATTCCAATGAACTTTCAAAATGAGACTAAGGCGCGCCGGATTTTGGGCCACTGGCGAGGCGCGAGCGAGGCGCATATCCGTGGCGATCTGCACCGGGCGAGCAACGAAGCCAGCGGTCCAAAAGACAAGCGAATTAGTCTCATGTTGAAAGCGATTTGGAATTAACCATGCTCCCGCGCCTGCTCATTCGCCTGTTCTGGTCCGCCGTGACACTGCTCGGCACGGCGGTGCTGATTTTTTTCCTCGTCAACGCCGTGCCGGGCGACGTGGCGCGGATCGTCGCCGGGCCCAAGGCGTCGGCGGCGGTGCTGCAACAGATCCACCGGGAATATCACCTGGACCAGCCGGTCTGGCAGCGGTTCGGATATTACCTGGCGCAACTGGCGCACGGCGACCTGGGGCATTCGTACGTGACGGACCAGCCGGTGGCGCGGGCCATCCTCACGCGCCTGCCGGTGACGGCCGCCCTGGCGGCCACGGCGGTGGTGATGTGGCTGGCGCTGGCGGTGCCGCTGGGAGTATTGACGGCGAAATACCGCGGCCGCTGGTTCGATCGCGGCGTGCTGGTGGCCGCCACGCTGTCGCTGTCGCTGCCGTCCTTCTGGCTGGCGCGGATGTTGCAATACTGGCTGGCGTACCAGGTGGGCTGGTTCCCGGTGGCGGGCTTCAACGGGTTCACCTCGCTGCTGCTGCCGGGCGCGACGCTGGCGCTGCTGTTCGCGGGATATTACGCGCGGCTGATCCACACCAACATGGTGGAAGTGCTGGAAAGCCCCTATGTGCGGGGCGCGCGGGCGAAGGGATTGCCGGAGCTGACCGTGCTGTTCCGCCATGCGTTGCCCAACGCGCTGATTCCCGTGGTGACCCTCCTGGGCATGGACGTGGCGGGGCTGCTGGGCGGCGTGCTCTTCACGGAGAACGTCTTCGCGCTCCCGGGCATCGGGACGCTGGCGGTGCAGAGCGTGTTCAATTTGGACGTGCCCGTGATCATGGGCACCGTTTTGTTCAGCGCCCTCCTGGTGGTGACCGCCAACCTGGTGGTGGACCTCCTCTATCACTGGATTGATCCGCGAATCCAGTCGGGCATCTGATGCCTTCGGCAAAAGCAAGCGGCCGGCGTGAAGACACACCGGCCGCCGGCCCAATGAAACGGATTCGCCGACGAAACCGTCAGGCGGTGGGATTCTTCATGCAGGCGATGACCGACGGGTCAACCGGCGGCGTGGCCTGTTGCGCGGACTGAATGTCGGCATCGGTATAGGTGGCCTTGGATTCCTTGATGGCCTGAATGATGGCGTCGGGCTTGATGCCGGCGCCCGTCATGGCCTCGATATCATTCACCTTCAACGGCGTGGGCGCATCGGCGGCAGACGCCGCCTCGGCGGGAGCCGCGGGAGCCGGAGCCGCGGCCGGCGCGGGGGCTGCGGACGCAACCGGCGCGGGCGCGGGCGCGGGGGCCGGAGCCGCCACGGGTTGGGCCGGCTGGGCCGCCTGCTGCTGGGCGATTTGATCGTTATGCTGGATGGTCTGCCAGGTCTGGGGCGATGTCTGCTGCAACTTGGCCCGCTGCTCGGCGTCAATGCGATCCTTGACGCTGCCGATGACCGCGCCGGCGGCCACGCCAATGGCCGCGCCGATCAGGGCGTCTTGGGCGCCGTGGTGCCGGCCGCCAATGGCCGCGCCGCTAAGGGCGCCAATGGCGCCGCCAATGAGGGCCCCGGAACCCGTATTATTCTGGGTGCCATCCGGGTTGACGCACCCGGTGAGCAGCACCGCCTGGGAGGCAATTAAAGTGACAACAATTCGCTGTATCGGCTTCATAATGTTCTATTGGTCGAATGACTCTTTTTGATTATGGGGGAGGCGCTTCCGCGGTGCAAGCCCCGTCCAGTGGGACGCACGGAGCGGACGCGGGAAAGTTGCCCGGTCCCCGCCGCAGGCGGAGACCGGGACAAAGCGTGACTATTTCTTCTGCGACGACGACGGCGCCCGGGTGGCCCCGCTGGACTGCGGAGCGCGGGCGGGCGAAGCCGCCGGTGTGGGAGGCCTGAAGACCTTGCTTGGGGCAGCCGGCGCGGCCGTGTGAGCCGCAGCTTCCGGATGGCCCGCTTCCGGATGGCCCGCTTCCGGATGGCCCGCTTCCGGATGACCGGCCTGCGGACGGCTTTCCGCTCCCGGACGCGCGGCAGCAGCGTGTTCGCGGTCGCCCACCGGATGCCGTTCCTCAAAGTTCGCATGTTCCAGATGGGGATCCATGTGGGCCAGGCGGTCGCGCCCGATGCCGTCGTTCACAAAGCGGCCATGTTCGTCCCGACGGAATTCGTTGCGGATGACGCTGTGATGATAGAAACCATGCATCCGGTCGTGGCCAATGTGGTAGCGCCATTCATGTCCGCGCAGACGGAAGAAACGTTCATGAAAATGAATGCCATCCACGAAGACGAAGCAGTCTTCACCCAGGCCGAAGTCGAAGTCCAAGCCCACGCGGGCGCCATGGAAGAAGAACACCCCGTCCACAAAGACCGCGCCCGGCGGCAAGGCCGCCCAGCCCACGGCCCCGTCATCTTCGTCGTGGCGCCAGAAAACCCACGCCGGGCCCCACACATAGTCAGGCACCCAGACCCAGCCGAAACGGCCGTCCAGGATCCAGCGGCCATAATGGAACGGAATGTCACCCCAGGTGTAATCGGATTGCCAATAGAGGCCGTTTTCAGTTTGGACCCATTGCCCGTTGTCGTAATACGGGCGCCACTCGGGACTGGCGGCCAGCACCATATCGCTCGGGCGCCAGACCCAGCCGTAGCCCGGCAACTCAATCCAAGTGCCCCAGGGAGCGAGCTGGTCATGGAAATATTGAAAATTGACTTCCGGAGCCGGCGGCGGAGGCGTGGCGACCGCCACGGCAACACCCGGAGCGCCCACTTGGACGGCGACCCCCGGCGTGGCGACTTGAACGGCAACCGCCGGGGCCGGCGCAGCCACGGCCATGGGAGCGGGAGCTGGCGCGGGGGCCTGCGGCGCAACCGGCGGCGGAGCGGTCGGCGCCGGCGGCGGCGTGGAGGTCTGTTGCAATACCAGGATCACATTCTGCGAAACACCTTGGTTGGACAGATAAACAAGGTCGTCCGCGCTCAAAGTGTAGGCCTTGCCCGAGTTTCTGATGTAACTAATGATGACGTCGTCAGTCATGTGCCCTTGAGAGAGCGTGACCACCTCCTGCAAATCAGGGGACAAGCGGGGTGGGGTTTGGGCCTGGCCAATACTGGCGGCGTTCCAGCACATCCAGCCGATGACGGCGCAGAGTAGCGCGGCCTTCAACGGGGACTGCCGGTGAATGAGTTTCATATGTTTCATAGCGTCTTTAAAACTTTAGCAAAATTGTTGGGGGACGGCACTTTTTATCAGGGCGGTCCCAATGGCCTATACTCTGGAAAATGCGGAATCTTGCACGGCTTTTGCGATAACCAGAACAGAGTCTGCCTTCGCGCTGGAGGCCCCTGCCACGGACCAAGAAACTACCTCAAACCGGCCGGGAAATACAGAAAATTGCGAGGTTAAACGACTGCCGGATCGTTTATCCTAAATCATCCTGCGTCCCCCCCCGGAAAACCTCGCAATTTCATTCACCAAAATCTGCAAAAACCCCGCCAAAACCCACTACCGTCAATCTTGGTCACCCCTAAAATTCTTTCTTGCCCTCCGTGGGGCGCAGAACTGTGCCATTGGCACACATATCAGTTCTTGACGAATGGTGGTTTTGTGCCATTTTGCTACTCAGTAAAGCCGATTATTTCAATGGCCACGGTCAAATCCAGTTTTCTAGACAAAGTGCTCGGCCGCATCGGGCGGCTGGACACGGAAGGGTTGCAAAGCGTCGTGCAGCGGCTGGCGCGGGAGCGGAGCTTTTTGGAGACGCTGTTCAACACGATTGAAGATGGCGTGCTGGTGGCGGACGAACAGGGGCGGGTGATTTATTTCAACCAGGCGGTGACGCGGCTGATCGGCTTGCAGCCGACGACGGAGGAGTTGCTGGTGCGGGACATTTTGCCGGAGGTGGATTGGGAGGCGATTTCGCGGGCGGATCCCGCGGGCGGCGCGCACGTGGCGCGGCATGAATTTGAGGTGCATTATCCGCGCTCGCGGTTTCTGCGGCTGTATGCGGCGCCGCTGGACGGGGAGGCGATCGGGAGCTCGGGCGTGGCGCTGATTTTGCACGACGCCACGGAAGCGCGGCAAAAGACGTTCGAGGCGATTGAGAGCGAGCGAATCCAGGCGCTGACGCTGCTGGCGGCGAGCGTGGCGCATGAGATTGGGAACCCGCTCAATGCGCTGCACATTCACCTGCAACTGATGGACCGGGAAGTGAAGAAGCTCACGGGCGGCGATTGGCGGGCAGGGGAAAAGCGCGCGGGGGCGCGCAATCCGCGGGCGGCGGCGCCGGAACAACGGGAGGTGGCGCAAAAGCTGGAGCAATATCTGGACGTGGCCAAGGGCGAGATCAACCGGCTGGACTACATTGTGACGCAGTTTCTGGGGGCGATCCGGCCGGCGCCGATCCAGTTGAAGACGGCTTCGCTGAACGACATTGTGGAGAAGACGCTGGAGCTGCTGCGGCCGGAGATTGAGAACCGGGGCGTGACGGTGAAGACGAAGCTGGCGCGGGACCTGACGCCGACGCCGGTGGACCCGGCGCAGTTGCAGCAGGTGCTGGTGAATTTGATCAAGAACGCGGCGCAGGCGATGACGACCGGCGGGACGCTGACGCTGCAAACCGGCGAGACGAACGAGGACGTGTGGGTGAGCGTGACGGACACCGGCGGGGGCATTCCGCAGGAGCAAATCGCGCGCATCTTTGAACCCTTTTACACGACGAAGAAAAAGGGCAGCGGGCTGGGCCTGATGATCGTCCAGCGCATCGTCCGGGCGCACAGCGGCCGGATCGAACTGGACAGCCACGTGGGCCGCGGAACCACCTTCCGCGTCTGGCTGCCGCTGCATGAGCGAAAGCCGCGGTTGCTGGAGGCCGCGACGCCCGACTGAGGTTTTTTGCGGCCGGCGAACCGCGGGTCCGCCCGCGGACCGTTGAGCCGCGCGCCGCCAATCGCCCCCCCGGAACCCCGAACCTATGAAGCCAACGCTGCTGATTGTGGATGACGAAAAGACGACGCGCGAGGGATTGCGCGCCGCGCTGGAGGAGCGTTACGACGTGTACATCGCCGAGGACGCGAAGGCGGCGATGAGCCTGCTGGAGGCGGAGAGTTTTGACGTGATGCTGACGGACTTCCGGCTGCCCAGCGAGGACGGGATGAAGCTGATTGCGCGGGCGAAGTCGCTGCCGAAGCCGCCGGTGTGCATTTTGATGACGGCGTACGGGTCGGAGGAACTGGCGGTGGAGGCGATGAAACGGGGCGCGGATGATTACATTGCGAAGGGGCGGATGCAGATTGACGAGTTGGAGATGCGGATTGCGCGGGCGCTGAAGCAGCAGACGCTGGAGGTGGAGAATGTTTCGCTGCGAAAGCAACTGGACGCGAAGTTCGGTCTGGAGAACATCATCGGACAATCGCCGGCGATGCGGGAGATCTTCGAACTGGTGCAGCAGGTGGCGCCGACGCGGGCGACGATTCTGGTGCTGGGGGAAAGCGGCACGGGGAAGGAATTGATCGCCAAGGCGGTGCACCAATTGAGTTCGCGGGCGCGGCAGGCGTTTGTGACGGTGCATTGCGCGGCGCTGGCGCCGACCCTGTTGGAGAGCGAATTGTTCGGCCACGAGAAGGGGGCGTTCACGGGGGCGTATGAACGGCGGATCGGCCGGTTTGAGCAGGCGCAGGGCGGGACGCTGTTCCTGGACGAGATCGGGGAAATTGATTTGACGGTGCAGGTGAAGCTGCTGCGGTTCCTGGGCGAACGCACGTTTGAGCGGGTGGGCTCGAACCAGACGCTGACGGCGGACGTGCGGCTGGTGGCGGCGACCAACCGGAACCTGGAAGAGCTGGTGAAGGCGGGGAAATTCCGGGAGGATTTGCTGTTCCGGCTGCGGGTGGTGGAGATCGAGCTGCCGCCGCTGCGGGAGCGGACGGGGGACATTCCGCTGCTGGCGCAGACTTTTTTGCGGGAATTTGCGCGGGAGAACGGCAAGCCGGTGAGCGACTTCACGGCGGATGCGCTGGCGGCGCTGATGACTTATGCGTGGCCGGGCAACGTGCGGGAATTGCGCACGGCGACGGAGCACGCGGTGGTGTTGAGCCGCGGCGAGCGGATTGCCCTGCGCGACCTGCCGGCGGCGGTGCGGGGGGGCGGCGCCGACACGCGATCGTCGCAAGGAAAAGCTTTGACGGTGAAGGACGCCGAGCAACAATTGATGGTCCGCGCCCTGAAGGAAACCGACGGCAACCGGACGAAAGCGGCGCAAAAGATCGGCATGAGCCGGCGCACGTTTCACCGTAAAATGCACGAGTACCACCTGGAAGGATTTTAACGATTATGATGTTGACGGAACGAATTCAAACCCTGATCCACAAGCTGGAAGAGGAGTCGGGCGCGCGCTGGCTGAACTACCTGGCATTGCTGGCGGCGGTGGCGGCGCTGGCGCTCTGGTACGACACGCACTGCTATCTCAATTTCAGCGCGCCGGAGGCGATGGACGCGGCCCAGGTGGCGCGGAACATCGCGGAAGGCCACGGGTATTCGACGGAGTTCGTCCGCCCCTTCAGCGTCTATCTGCTGCAAAAACACCATCGCCCGGCCGCGGGCGAGGTGGCGGACACCAACGCCGTGGACGCGGCGCAAGTGTACGTTCCGCATCCGGACCTGGCCAACGCGCCGCTCTATCCGTACGTGCTGGCGGGACTGATGAAGGTGCATTCGCCGGACTGGAAGGTGGACCTGCACGCGCCATTTTGGTCGGCCGGCGGGCGGTTCGCGCGCTACCGGCCGGAGTTTGCCATCGCCATGTTCAACCAGTTTTTGCTGTTGGTGGCGGTCTGGCTGACCTTCCTGATGGCCAAGGCGATCTTTGACGCGCCGGCGGCGTGGCTGGCCGCGCTGATGATGCTCGGCTCGGACAAGCTGTGGAGACTCAGTGTGTCCGGGCTGCCCGTGCTGTTGTTGCTGGTGATTTTTCTGGGCCTGGCCTGGTGCCTGGCCTCGTTTGAAACCCTGAACCGGCTGGAGAATCCGTCACCGCGGCGGCAGTTGCTGCTGGCGGCGGCGGCGGGGTTGCTGGTGGGACTGGGCATGATGACGCGGTATGCTTTCGGGTGGTTGCTGGTGCCGGTGATCATCTATTTCATCCTGTTTGGCGGCGGGCGCCGGGCGACGCTGGCGGGGGTGGCGTGCCTGGTGTTCGCGGCGACGGTGGCACCGTGGATCGCGCGCAACCTGGCGGTGAGCGGCACGCTGTTTGGCACGGCGGGCTACACGGTGGTGGAGGGCACCTTTGCGTTTCCCGGGTCGCGGCTGATGCAGTCGGTGGCGCCGGACATGACGTCGGCGCACTGGCTGAAGCCCTACCTGGTGAAGCTGATGACGAACCTGCGCAGCCTGATCCAGGACGAGATTCCACGGCTGGGCGGCGGCTGGATAGCGATCCTGTTCCTGGCCGGCCTGCTGCTGGGGCTGCGCAACGTGGTGGCCCGGCGGCTGCGGTATTTCACCCTGCTGTGCCTCGGCGTGTTCCTGGTGGCGACGGCGCTGGGCCGGACGGAATGGAGCGTGGTTTCCCCCGATTTGAACACGGAGGATTTGCTGGTGCTGCTGACGCCCCTGGTGATCGTGTTCGGAATGGCGTTTTTCCTGACGCTGTTGGGCCAGATGGAACTGCCGTTTCCGCAGATGCGCTACCTCGTGGCGGGCTTCGTAATAATCCTGATGTGCCTGCAATTCATCCTCACGCTGTTGCCGCCCAAGACCTCGCCCAGCGCCTATCCGCCGTACTACCCGCCGGACATCCAAAAGGTCAGCGCGTGGATGCAGCCGAATGAACTGCTCATGAGCGACATTCCGTGGGCGGTGGCCTGGTACGGCGACCGGCAATGCACGTGGACCACAATCAACTGCGGGTATGAGTTTGTGGCGCTGAACGATTTCATCAAGCCGGTGAGCGGGCTGTACCTGACCTTGAACACGCTCAACGGAAGGCTGTTCACCGAATGCATCCAGGGGGGCGTGGACAATTGGAGCAATTTTGCCTACCGGACGCTGGCGTACAACAACATTCCCGCCGGGTTCCCGCTGAGGCAATCCCCGCTGGACAGCCTCCCTTCCGGCTTGTTCCTCACCGACCACCGCCGCTGGTGAGGAGCGCCGGGGCGGGGACGGCTCGTCCCCGGATGGCAAAACGGCAGCTTGTGGGGACGAACCGTCCCCACCCCGAAGGCGCGCTGCCGCCTCACGCGGCGGCCCGGCGCAAGCGGTCGGCAATGCCGGCCCATTCCGGCAGGGCCGGCGGGGCTTCCACGACAATCAGTTGGGCGCCCGCAACGTCGCACCGATGCAGCTCGCCGTAGAGCGCGCGCGCAAACGCCTCCGCGTCGTGCGGGATGACGCTCACCCGGGCCGCGCCCAAGCCCGCGGGAATCTGCGTGTGCGCCACGACAAAGGCGCCGGCGGGCGAGAGGTGGCGGCTGGCGAGCTGGGCCTTCAACTCCGCCTCGGTGTGCCATTCCAGCACGAGCAATTTGGCCCGGGGCGAATAATGTTTTTTGAGCTGGCCGGGGCTCCGCAAAATCGGCCGGGGTCCCGGGCCGGCGGGGGTGGGCGACGAGGGGCCCGGCGGCAGGGGGCCGGCGGCGGCCGCGAGGGTTTCCGCGTGGATCATGCCCGGCCGCAAAATGCGCGGCGGGGAGACCGTCAAGTCCAGCACGGTGGATTCAATTCCCACCTGGGCCGGGCCGCCGTCCACGATGAGCGGGATGCGCCCGCCCAACTGGAAGCGGACGTGCTCGGCGGTGGTGGGGGAGAGGTGGTTGGACAGATTGGCGCTGGGCGCGGCGAGGGGAAAACCGCATTCCCGGATGACCGCCTGCATGAGCGGATGGGCCGGCCAGCGGATGCCCACGGTGGCGCCGCCGGCGGTGACGATGGCGGGAATTTTTCCGGCGCGCGGCAGCACCAGGGTGAGCGGTCCCGGCCAGAACGCGCGGGAAAATTTTTCGGCCAGGTCCGGCCAGGCCGCCACGCAGTCCCGCGCCAGTTCGCGCGTGGCCACGTGCACGATGATGGGATTATAGGCCGGGCGGCCCTTGACCTCGTAGATCCGGGCAACCGCCGCTTCGTCCAGCGCGTTGGCGGCCAGGCCGTAAACGGTCTCGGTGGGCAGCGCCACCACTTCACCGGCTTGCAACAAGGCGACGGCCCGGCGGACCGCCTGTTGAAACAGCTCCGGCGTGTGAGCGGAAAGGATTTCAGTATTCATTCGGGGCGGGGACGGCTCGTCCCCGGTTGGCAAATCGAAAACCCGCGGTTGCCGGCGCGATGAGGTGTCAGGCGCCGGCGCAGCGGGAACGAGCCGTCCCCGCCCCGAAACATTTTGGGCGGCCGGCGGTCACTCATACCGCAAGGCCTCGATGGGATCCAGTTGGGAGGCTTTCCAGGCGGGATAAAAGCCGGAGGCGATGCCGATGAGCGCGCTGGAAACGACGGCGATGATGATCCAGCCCACGGGGGTCACGGCGGGCATGTTCTTGAAGTAGGCCACGGCGGTGGAGAAGCCGATGCCGCCGGCGATGCCGATGGCTCCGCCGATGGCGCTCAGCGTGACGGACTCGATCAGAAATTGCACGAGGATGTCCGCCGACCGGGCGCCGACGGCCATGCGGATGCCGATTTCGCGCGTCCGTTCGGTGACGCTCACCAGCATGATGTTCATGATGCCGATGCCGCCCACGACGAGCGAGACGGCCGCCACGCCGGCCAGCAGGAAGCCCATGGCGCGCGAGGCGGCGGTGACGGTCTGCATCAATTCCAACTGGTTGCGCACGGTGAAATCCTGTTCCCGGCTCTTGTGGCGGGTGAGCAGCAAATCGGTGATGCCCTGCTGCACGCCTTGAATGGCGTTGTCGTTGGCGGCCTGCACCAGAATGTCGTTGAGGAAGGTGCGCGCCGTGATGCGGTGCATGTGGCTGGTGTAGGGAACGATCACGACGTCGTCCTGGTCTTGGCCGAAGAGATTGAAGCCTTTGGAGCCGAGCAGGCCGACCACCAGGAAAGGCAGGTTGCGGATGCGGATGATCTGGCCGACGGGGTTTTCGTTGGGGAAGAGCTCATCGGCCACGGTTTTGCCGATGACGGCGGACTTGGCGAGCGAGCGGACGTCCTGGTCGGAAAACATCGAGCCGCTGGCAATCGTCCAGTTGCGGATCTGCGGGTAATCGGGGGATTCGCCGAGCACCTGGGTGTTCCAGTTGAGTCCGTTGGCGAGCACCTGTTCGCGGTCGCGCACCTCGGGGCTGACGCTGACGACGTTGGTGAGGCCGCGGACGGCCTCGGCGTCGGCCACGGTGAGGGTGGGGGCGCTGCCCCAGCCGCCGCGCATGCCGCCGCTGGTGAAATTGCCGGAGAAGACGGTGATGATGCTGGAGCCGAGGCTGCTGACCTGGTCTTCCACCTGCTTGGTGGCGCCGGAAGTGAGGCTGACGGAGGCGATGACGGCGCCCACGCCGATGATGACGCCGAGCATGGTCAGCAGGGAGCGCATTTTGTTGCGGCGCAGGGCGCGTCCGGCGATTTTGATGGAAGCGACAATTCGCATGCTTCAGTGAAGGTTGACCGCCTGCTGGGCGGCGTGCAGTTGCTGCAATTCCTTTTCAGCGACGGCCCGGTTTTGCACGGGTTCGTCCGTGACAATTTTGCCGTCCCGCAGGACGACCATGCGCCGGCAGAACCGCGCCACGTCGAGTTCGTGGGTGACCATGACGATGGTGATGCCCTGCTCGTTGAGTTTTTGGAAGACGCCCATGATTTCGATGCTGGTCTGGGTGTCGAGGTTGCCGGTGGGCTCGTCGGCCAGCAGGAGGGTGGGGCGGTTGACCAGGGCGCGGGCGATGGCCACGCGCTGTTGCTGGCCGCCGGAGAGCTGGTTGGGGTGGTGATCCATGCGCTGGCCCAGGCCGACGAGTTCGAGGGCGGCCCGGGCGCGCTCGTGCTGCTCGTGCGCGGGGATGCGCTGGTGGTTGTAGAGCATGGGCATTTCCACGTTTTCGCGGGCGGTGGTGCGTGACAGCAGGTTGAAGCCTTGGAACACAAAGCCGATTTTTTCGTTGCGCACCATGGCCAAGTCGTCGCGATCCAGCGTGGAAACATCAATGCCGTCCAGCCAGTAATGGCCGCCGGAGGGGCGGTCGAGGGCGCCGATCATGTTCATCAACGTGCTTTTGCCCGAGCCGCTCGAACCCATGATGGCCGCGAACTCGCCGGGTTTGATTTCCAGCGAAATTCCGCGCACGGCATGCACGTCCACTTCGCCGGTGTGGTACACCTTGTGGATTTCGTCGAGCTTGATGACTGCGTTCATTTCGTTGCTTCGAGGCCCCCGTCCGGTGCCAAGGCGGAACGGGGGCCGGCTGAAAAGCGGGTCAGCGCATGCGCGGGAAGCCGCCGAACTGCCCGTTGGGGCCGGCGCCCGCCCCGCCGGCGGGGACCGCGCTGGTCACCACCTTGGCGCCCTCGCTCAGGCCGGAGAGCACCTCGGTGGAGAGGCCGTCGCTGATGCCGGTTTTGACTTGGACCGCCTGCAATTTCGGATCGTCGCCGTCGTCCGCGAGCACGTAGATGATGTGCATGGACGTGGGCCGGTCGGCGTGCCCGAGGCCCCCGCCATGGCCGCCGCCCGGGCCGGCGGCAAAACTTCGGGGGCCGTTGGTCCCGGCGGGGATGGCATTGGTGTCCACAGGCGCATTGTCCGGGGGATGAAATCGCAAGGCACCGTTGGGGATGGTCAGCGCGTTTTCGTGGTGCGCCACGGTGATGAAGAGGTTCGCGGTCATGCCCGGCTTCAATTTGTAATCCGCGTTGGTGACGCCGATCACGCAGTCGTAGGTGACGACGTTGTTGACGGTGGTGGGGGAATTGCGCACCTGGACGACGCTGCCGTAGAAGGTGCGGTCCGGGTAGGCGTCCACCGTGAAATGCACCGGCTGGCCCTCGACGACGCTGCCGACATCCGCCTCGGCCACGCTGGAGTCAATCTGCATGCGGGTGAGGTCGTTGGCGATTTGGAAAATGGTGGGCGTGCTGAAGCTGGAGGCCACGGTCTGGCCCAGCTCCACGGCCCGCTGGATGACCACGCCATCCACCGGGGAAACGATCTTGCAATAGTTGAGGTTCACCATGGAGTTATAGAGGGAGGCCTGCTTGATCTTCACCTGGGCCTCGGCCTCGTCGAGGTTGGCGCGGGCGGTGTCGAAATCGGAACCGGAAATGAGCTTGTTGGTGAACAGGTCGCTGCTGCGGACGTACTCCACCTGTTGCAGTTCCAGGTTGGCCTGGGCATTGGCCAGGTCCGCCTTGGCCTGCTCGACGGCCGCCTGGTAGGTGGAGGGGTCAATTTCGGCGATGACTTCGTTCGATTTCACGACCGAATTCCAATCCACGTTGAGCTTGCTGATGCGCCCGGAAACCTGGCTGCCGACGGTGACGTTCACGACGGGATTGATCGTGCCGGTGGCGATGACCTCCTTGATCAATTCGCCGCGCGCGGCCACCGTGGTGGTGTATATCAGCGGCTGCGCATGGGCATGATGAAAATAAAAGAAGCCGCCGGCCCCGCCCGCGACCAGCACGAGGGCCAGCACCCATTTCCACCATCCGCCATGAGACTTGTCAGCCATATAAAAATCAAAAAATCGTTTGCTTGCCTTGGGGATAGAGACCACCCAAGCAACACATAAGTTACGATAAACTTTGCCCCTCCGGCAATTTCAGTTTGTGACTTTCCTTTCCAGGCGTAACATCCCAGTGTGCTCAAAATGCTCACCGAACAACTGGCCCGCCGGGAAAACCTGACGGCCGGCGAAATCGCCGCCGCCGTCGCGCAGTTGGTGGATGAAGCCATCACCGCCGAGACGAAGGCGGATTTTCTCGTGGCGCTCGCGCAGAAGGGCGAGACGCCGGCGGAAATCGCCGCGTTCGCCGCGGCCCTGCGTGAAAAATCCATCGTCCCGCCCATCGCGCCCGCTTGGCGCGAGTCGCGCGAAATTCTCGACATCGTCGGCACCGGCGGCGACCACCTGTCCACGTTCAACATTTCCACCACGGTGGCGATTCTGTGCGCCGCCGCCGGCGTGGCGGTGGCCAAGCACGGCAACCGCGCCGTCACGTCGTCGGTGGGCAGCGCCGACGTCATCGAGGCGCTCGGCATCCGCCTTGATTTGACGCCGGCCGCCGCCGCGCGCTCGCTGCACGAACATAACTTTGCGTTTTTCTTCGCCCCGAGTTTTCACCCGGCGTTCCAGCACATCGGCCCGGCGCGGCGGCTGTGCGCGGGCCGCGGGCGGCGCACCATTTTCAACATCCTGGGTCCGCTGCTGAATCCGGCGCGTCCCTCGGCCCTGCTCGTGGGCGTGCCGCTCCCGGGCTTGTGCGAGCCGATGGCCCACGCGTTGCAAAGCCTCGGCGCCCGCCGGGGGATGGTGGTCTGCGGCGCGGCGGGCGACAAGCATCTGGACGAGCTGTCCACGCTGGGGCCGAGCCACCTCTCGGAGTTTTATCAGCCGCGCGGCCTGGCGTCCTCGGTGCTGCTGCCGGAAAACTTCCCGGTGCAACCGGCGACGCTGGCGGATCTGCGGGGGGGCGACCGGCAGGTGAACGCGGAGATCATCCGGCGGGTTCTGGCCGGCGCGGAACGGGGCCCGAAGCGCGACGCGGTGCTGCTCAATGCGAGTGCGGCGTTGCTCGTGGCCGGCCGGGTCAAATCCCTCATCGAGGGCTGGGCGCTGGCGGCGGAGACGATTGACGGCGGGGCGGCGGAAAAAAAGCTGGCCGAACTGACGCATTGAGACCGGAGGCCCGGCCGAAGGATTGCCCGGCAGGGCGGAGGGCCGGCGGCGCCTACGAGGTTTTTTCGGCGTCCGCGGCGGCGGCGGCTTCCTTGGCGGCGGCTTCGGCCGCGGCCTCGATTTCCTCCTCCGTGGGTTCGGTTTGGGAGTAATGGACGCCCAGATTGTGTTGGGCCATTTTGTTGCCCTGCTTGGCGGCCTTGATGAACCACTTGAGGGCGGTGGCGGAGTTTTGCTCCACTCCGCGGCCGGTCTGGTAGCACAGGCCCAGGTTGCACTGGGCATCGGCCAGTTCCTGCTCGGCGGCGGCTTGATACCATTTGACCGCCTCGGCGTAGTCTTGGGGGACGACCTGGCCGGTTTCGTAAAAGACGCCCAAGTTGAACTGGGCCGCCGGATAGCCGCGTTCGGCGGACTCCCGATACCACTTCACGGCCTCGGCATAATTCTGCGCCACGCCCTGGCCGGTTTCATAGAGCATGCCCAAATTGAACTGCGCGGCGGGGTCGCCCTGTTCGGCGGATTCCCGGAGCCATTTGGCCGCCTCGCCGAATTCCTGGGGCACGCCCTGGCCGGTCCAGTAGCAGACGCCCAAGTAACACTGCGCCACGGAGTCGTTTTGGTCGGCCGCTTTGTGGAACCAGCGCACGGCTTCCTGGTGGTTTTGCTCCACGCCCTGCCCGTTCTGGAAACAGACGCCCAAGTAGCACTGCGCCTGCGGATCACCGGCTTGGGCGGCGGCGCGCATGGCTTCAAAAGAATCCCAAGATTTGCGATTTGCAGTCATTCTTGCCAGTCGAAGAAGAATAGCCTCGTTTCCGCTGAAAACAAGCGGGGAATACCGGATCGCTAATCTTTGGATTTCCATCCCTAATAATCCGGGCGGCGTTCCGGCCGGGGACGGGGGATTCTTTCGGTTTTCGGCCGGCGGCCCGGGGTGATTTCCTTTTGACTTTCGCCGGACGCCAGCGGGTGTTACAACTGCGGCATGGCTCAATTAAAAATCGGTTTTCTCGGGGCGGGCAAAATGGCCACGGCCCTGGCCAGGGGATTTCTCAACGCGAATCTGGTGAAGGCGGGCCAGTTGTTTGCGGCCGATCCATTTGCGGTGGCGCGGGAGCATTTTTCGGCGGCCACGGGGGCGATGACGTTCGCGGCCAACTTGGAGACGGCGCAGGCGGCAAATGTCCTGATCCTGGCCACCAAGCCGGACCAAGTGACGGCCGCGCTCGGCGAGATTGCCCCGGCGTTCAGCCAGAATCATTTGCTCATTTCCATTGCGGCGGGGGTGCCTCTCCGGAAGCTGGAAGGGGCCTTGCCCCCGGGCGCGCGGGTGATCCGCGTGATGCCCAACACCCCGGCATTGGTGGGGGCCGGCGCGGCGGGATTTGCCCTGGGCCAGAACGCCACGGCCGCGGATGGCGAACTGGCGCAACAGTTGTTGTCGGCGGTCGGCGTGGCGTTGCCGGTGAAGGAAGCGCTGCTGGACGCGGTGACGGGCCTCAGCGGCAGCGGACCGGCCTATGTGTATCAATTCATCGAGGCGCTGAGCGACGGCGGAGTGGCGGCGGGCCTGCCGCGCGACGTCGCCACGCGGCTGGCGGCCCAGACGGTTTTGGGCAGCGCCAAAATGGTTTTGGAAACCGGCCAGCATCCGGGGGCGCTGAAGGACCAGGTGACCAGCCCCGGCGGCACGACGATCGAGGGCGTGCACGAGCTGGAAAAGGGCGGGCTGCGCGCCGCCGTGATGACGGCGGTTCGCGCGGCCACGGACAAATCGAAGAAGCTCGGGCAGGGCTGACGCTGAATTCACTCGCCCCGGGCCGGGCGATGGTTAAATTGATGTCCGATGAGCCTGCAGCCGCCCAGCCCACAACAAAGCCGCATCCTCTGGTTCGCCCTGACGATGCTGGCGGTGGCGGTGGTCGTCGGGCTGGTGGCGGGGACGATCTGGAGCCTGGCGAGGATTCTCAATCTGCTAAGCCCGGTGCTGTGGCCGCTGGCGATAGCGGCGGTGATTGCCTGCCTGCTGTCGCCGGTCGTGGATTTTTTCGAGCGCCGGAAATTGTCGCGGCCCCGCGCGATTTTGTTGGTGGTGGGCCTGTCGCTGGCGGTCGTGCTGGGCATTCTGGCCAGCATCATTCCCCCAATCATCGAGGAAACCAAGGACCTGGTGGCCAAGGCCCCCGATTATGCGGACCGGCTGCAGGCGCGCGTGGCACAGTTAATCCGGCAGCCGCCGGACTTTCTGCGGCATGTGGTACACCCGGCCGGGGAAGCGGCCGGCGCGGCTGGCGGGGCGCCACAGGCGGTTTTGAACCAGGCCACCGCCTGGGTGACCGGCAGCCTGCCGGAGATCGGCTCGTGGCTCTGGAATCATCTGCTCAAGGTGTTTTCGGGTTTTGGCCTGCTGGCGGGAGTGGCGCTGATCCCGGTGTATGCGTTTTATTTCCTGCTGGAACAGCGCCGCATTGAAAGCCATTGGAAGGATTATCTGCCGCTGCGCAACCCGCGCGTCCGCGAGGAGACTTTTTTTGTCCTCGACGCCATCAGCGGTTATCTCGTCGCTTTTTTCCGGGGCCAGGTGCTGGTGGCCATCTGCGACGGGGTGCTGTACAGCGTGGGGTTTCTGATCGTGGGCCTGAATTACGCGCTGCTGGTCGGTGCTATGGCTGTGGCCCTGACGATCATACCGTTTCTGGGGGCGATCGTGATTTGCGTGACGGCGCTGCTGCTGGCGTTCGTGCAATTTGGCGACTGGCAGCATCCGGCGCTGGTGCTGGCGGTCTTTGCGGTGGTGCAGACGCTGGAGAGCCTGGTGATCTCGCCCAGGATCATGGGCAATCGCGTGGGCCTGCACCCCATGGTGATCATCATCGCGGTGATGACCGGGACGACGCTGTTGGGCGGCATCCTGGGCGGCATCCTGGCGATTCCGCTGGCGGCGGCGCTCCGCGTGATTTTGTTCCGCTACGTCTGGAAGCGGTCGTAGCGGTTCAGTGGAAAAATTTCTGGAACATTTCCGGGCCGTTTTGCCAGAAGATGATCGCCACGCCCATCAAGGCCCCGCCGGCCATGACGCCGGAGGCCACGGGAAACGTGAATTCCTCGGCCCGCGCGGGGGATTTCTTCTGGAAGCACCACGCGATCAGCGCGCCCAGGAAAAACAGCAGGCCGTAATGCCATTGAAAGATCCAGGCCAGGCCGAAGCCCGCGGCCGAGGGCAGATATTTCCCCTGCCGGGGCAACAGGACCGGCAGGACCGTGAAGACGATGCCCAGCAGGCCGCCAATCACGATGCTCCAGACCTTGGCCGGGGCCAAAGCTTCCAATCCCTGGCTCATCGCCTGCGCGACGGCCGCCCAGGTTTGCGCCGACGGCGCGGGGAACTGGTTGGAGCCAATCACCTCCGGCTTGTCCACGATGAACGTGAAGGCGACGACGCTCACGATGGTGCCGATGAAGATGCCGGCGAATTGCGCGAGGAACTGCTTGCGCGGGTGCGCGCCGAGCAGGTAGCCGCTTTTCAGGTCCGTCAGCAGATCGGCGGAGGAACCGGCCGCGCCGGCGGTGATGTTGGCGCTCATCAGGTTCACGTTCATGTTGCCGGGGTTGAGCACGCCGAAGGTGAGCTGGGTCACCTTGCCGAGCGCCCCCACGGGCGTGGTGTCGGTTTCGCCGGTGACGCGGCAGGCCACCAGGGCCAGGGCAAAGGAGATGACGACGGCGACGGCGCTTTGCCAGTAGGGCATGCCGAACGTGGCGTGCGCCAGGCCGGCCAGCGCAACCAATGAAACCAGTTGGCCGATGGCGAACCAGGACATGGGCGTTTCGATGGCTTCCATTTCGGTCAGGACACGGTTTTTGGGGGAGAACATTTTGCCGAGGTCGCGAAAGGCGCGCAGGGAAACCCGCCATTGCAGCGCCAGGCTCAACAGGCTGCCGGAAACCATGCAGGGCACGCCCAGCCAGAGCGTCCATTGCACGCAGTCGCGGAAGCCGCCGTGGGTGATGAGTCCGGCGTGTTGCAACAGCGGCACATAGACCATCCAGCACACCACGCTGCCGAGCAGGATGCTGGCGCAGACGCGCAGGCCCATGATGGCGCCTTGGGCGATGAAAATCGGCTCCCAACTGAAGATCACGGTGCGGCCCATCCAGACGGGTCCGAAGACGAGCTCACTGAATTTGGTGCTCAAGGTCTCGCTGGAATAGGCGGCCAGCCGCGGGATGGCCGCGAAGCCGTCGTGCCAGAAATTGTCCAGGGCGGCGAGCAGGCCGGCCAGGCCCAAGGCCCGGGCGGCGAGCAGGCCCCTGGCGCCGTGCGAATGGAGGGCGTGCAGGGTTTCGGCCGCCGCCACGCCGCTGGGAAAACGCAGTTGCTCGACGTTGATCAATTGCTTTTTCATGGGCACCGCCATGGTCACGCCCAGGACGGCCAGGAAGAAGACCCACGCGAGCGTCAGGGGCAGCGGGAGGGCGTGGCCGTTGAGCATGATGAAGGCGGCAAACGCGGACACCAGCGTGCCGCCCGTGGAATACCCGGCCGAGCTGGCGCAGGATTGCATGCAGTTGTTTTCGAGAATGGTCATCGGCGTGCGGGCCAGCCGGATTTTCACGAGGCTGGTCCAGATGGCGTAGGAGAGGATGCACGCGCTGATGGCCACGCCCATCGCCCAGCCGGATTTCAGGCCGATGTAGAGGTTGGTGAGCGAGAGGATGCCGCCCAGCACCGTGCCCATCAGAAGGGCGCGCCAGGTGAGCTGCCGCATGGAATCGCCGCGGCCGCGATAGACCTGTTCAAACCACTGCCGCTCGATTTCCTCCGGCGTCCCGGTGAACCCGGCCACGGGCAGGTGGAAATCCCTGGCCGGATCGGTCCGGGGCTGCGGCGGGTGTGCATCCAAACTCATATTCCTTTTGCGCAGGTTTGGTTCAAATTTCACAGCTCAATTTTCGACAACCGTGCTGGTTCTTCCAAGATGTCGAGTAATGCCCGCGCACAATAAACCCGGTCGCGTTTCGCCGTTCCCGCCTGCTGGACAATTCCCAGACGCTCCAATCGTTCAATGGCGCGTTGTGCGGTGGTGAAGGCGATGCCAAGTTTCTCAACACTGCCCTTGGCGGTGATGAAGGGATTCGCCGCCAGCAATTCGACAACCCGCAACGGCGTTTTGGTGGATTCGCCCGCCACGCTTTTTTGCCATTCTGCCAGCTTCGCGTTAATCCTGCCGGCGCGGCTTACTGCATCTTCCGACATGCGCGCCACGCCCAATAAAAAATATTCAATCCAGTCTTGCCATGCCCCGCGCTCGCTGACTCCCCGCAAACCGTCGTAATAATCGCGACGGGACGCTTCAAAAAACGCGGACAGGTAAAGCAACGGCGTTGGCAAAATCTTTCTCTCAATCAGGAACAACGTGATTAGCAGGCGGCCAACGCGCCCGTTTCCATCCAGAAATGGGTGGATGGTCTCAAACTGGTAATGCGCCAGGGCGATGGTTATCAAGGGCGGCAAGTCGGATTCGTGCAGAAATTTTTCCCATGCGGCAAGGCATGGTTCCACGTCATCGGGCGGCGGCGGCACAAACGAAGCCGTTGCGGGCGTGCAACCCGGCTTGCCAATCCAATTTTGGATTTTCCGGAACTCCCCCCCTCGGGCGTGATGGCCTCTGACGCCGGTCATGAGCTTTTCATGTAATTCTTTGACGAGGCGAACGCAAATTGGCAGTTCCTTAAGCCGCGCCATGCCATGCTCCAGGGCAACCACATAATTGCCAACCTCGCGCAAATCGTCGGGGCTGCGTCCCACGGCAATGCCCGCTTCGGCGGCCAGTAATTCGCCCAGCGTCGCCTGCGTGCCTTCTATCTTGCTGGACAGGACCGCTTCATGTCGGGTGAACGGGCGCATCAGGACATGTGGATTGGGCAATCGCCCGCCTTCACCGGCCAGCTTGCCAATCAGCCGATCCGCATCCGACAGCAAGCAGACAAGCCGGGGCGTCCAATCGAGCGCGGGCGGCAAGGGGGCGGGAACAAAGGCCGAATACCGGCCTTGTGGCACTTTTCTCCCCGGAATGGCGCTCATTTTTGGCATTGGTTGCTGTTTTCGATTCCGAAAATAGCGCAACTCTCTATTAGCGTAAATGGCAAAAAACGAAAATAAGGCGGTTTCTTATTAGCGGGACAAAAATGGCGGCGGCGGCGCTGGCCTCCCAGTTGCCCAAGAGCGCCGCCGTTCCAGATTTCGAGCATTGAAGTATTGAAAACATTTTGTGCTAAATGGTTTAACGCTCGCCCTCAGGTTCTTCGCTGTTTTCAGTGGAATACACTTTACGAATCCAATGCCTCAGGAA
>CAZHIM010000016.1:0-78090 GCA_964532525.1 uncultured Bifidobacteriaceae bacterium | reverse complement strand
TTCCGCTTCAAATAAACCTGTCCAATAAACTGCCCCTCAAAGAAATCTGTTGAAATGCCGGGCTAGTGTCATGACGTCGCTTTGCGACGGCTAATGGTGCACTTAGTCAGACTTAGTTCACGGATAGACCAGGCGGTAGAACACGCTGCCGTTGGTGAGGGAGGGCGGGATGACGAGCAGGTTGGTGCCGGTGGAATCGAGGACGGTGGTCCAGTTGGTGCCCAAGCCGGCGGCCAAGGCATTGGTCTGCACTTCCAGCCGCCAGCCGGTGTGGTCCGTCGGCCAATCCAATTGGAGCTGGCCGCCGGTGATGGCGTAGTTGAGCGCCGGCGGATTGGTGGACACGGGCCGGACGGCAACTTCATTGGAAAGCGGGCTTTCGCCGAAGGCATTGGTGGCGGTCACCACGTAGTAATAAAGGGTGCCGCCGGTCAGGCCGGTATCGGCATAAGTGGTGCCGGCCAGGTTCCAGGCGAGGGTGGTATAGGGTCCGCCGCTGAGCGGGGCGCGCTTGAGGTTATAACCGCCGGCGTTGGTGCTGGCGTTCCAGGACAAATTGATCTGGCTCCCTGAGACGGACGCGGCGGCCAGGGCCAGGGGCGCGGCCGGGGCGGCGCCAAGGGCGTTGAGTTCGTCAATGCTCCACCAGTTCCCGCCGGAGGAGCCGGTCTGGGTGATCTTGACATAACGCGCGGTCTGGCTGGGGAAGGTGATGGGGGTGAGGGCGCTGGTGCCGGCGCCGGTGGCCACGGGGCTGCCCCAGTTGACGCCATCGGCGGAGACATTGACCTGATAACCGCGGGGGTAATCGCCGGCGGAAGTGCTGCAATCCAAGACGAGGCCTTGGAAGGTGGCGGGCTGGCCCATGTCCACCCGGAGCCACATGCCGTTGGTCTGCGGGGTGCCGGAGGACCAGCGCGTGGTGATGTCGCCGTCAATGGCATTGGCCGGCGAGCCGTTGGCTTCGGTGGACGAGGCGGTGAGGGTCCAGGACCAGCGCGGCAGCGAGCCGACAACGGCGGTGACGGGCGTGGTATTGGTGCTGACCCCGGCCGGATTAAAGGCGGACACGACGTAGTAATATGTCGAGCCGTTGGTGAGGCTGGCATCGGTGTAAGCGGGATTGGTCAAATTGGTGGCGATGATGGCGTAAGTGCCGGAATAAGTCGCGGACCGTTCGACGGCGTAAGCCGTGGCACCGGCGGAAGCCGCCCAAGCCAGGCCCACCTGGCCACTGCCGGAGGAGGCCGCGAGGCCGCCGGGCGAGGCGGGGGCGGCGCCGGTGACAAACTGGACGGCAAAGGCTTGGGTGGTGCCCAGGGTGGAGCTCTGGGCGATGAGGGTGGCGGCAGTGTTGGAGACGGTGACATATTCGCCATTGACCATAGCCTGCAGGCCGATGCTGCCGTTGGGCCCGGCAAATTCGGTGTAAGTCTCCCAGGAACCAACGCCGGTGCGGTTGGCGATGAGGGGATTGTTGCCGTCGTTGTCGGCACAGACGTAGTTGGTGTTCACGAGGGCGAGCAGGCCGATGTTGCCGCCGCCGGCGTCATAGATTTGAAATTCCCCGGGCACGCCCACCGAACTGGCATTGGCGGCGAGGACGTAATCGCCGTTATTGGTGGCGCTGATGTAATGTCCGTTGAGCACGGATTTCAAGGCGTAGGTGTTGCCCGGGAGCAACTGGTGGGAAAAGACGGGCGGCGTGGCGAAGAAGCCGAAGAATTCGAGGTTGAACAGATTGCCGCCGCCGCCGGTAAAGACCAGATAGACGGTGTGGGTGCCGCTGGCGTTGGTCACGGCGCAATAGGCATCAGTAAAGTCCTGTCCGCCGCCGGTGCCGGGCACGGCGCAGGTGCCGATGAGCGTGCCGGCCGGGCTGTCTAGGTGGAGGGCAATGTTGCCGCCATTGGCGGCGCCGGCCACGCGGGCGACAAAGCCATTGGCGCCGTTGAGATTCACGCCGGCATAGGCCGCCCAATTGCCGGCGGTGATGGCGGTGAGATCCTGTCCGCCCTCGGTGCAGGGTTCGGTGGCGGGACCGGACAGGGCGGCGTAGTTGGCGGCCATGACGGGGACGATGGCGGTGAAATTGGCGACGGCATTGGCAAAGGCGACCCGGCCGGAGGCCAGTCCGGTGACGGAATTTGAATTGAGGATGGCGCTGCCGATGATACCCGAAGCGATGGTTGGCGGGCCCACCACGATGCCGTCCAAGCCCGGGGAGATAATGGTGTTGTGTTGAAAGACGCTATTCGTGGTGGCGGTAAAGCCGACGCCGTAATAGAGCGCATTGCTGATGATGTTATCGGCGCAGTAGGCGTTGGCGACGGAGCCCTGGCTCTGGCCATCGCCGCCGTTGCCGATCATCATGCCGGGCTGCTGCTGGGAGTAACCGTTGCCGCCGCAGCGGAGGACGGTGTTGCCGATGACCGTGGCCGAAACGAGCGGCGAGCCGTTGACGCCGAATTTGCCGACGCCCAGGCCGATGTACCGGGCGCAGTCACAAAGCAGGTTGTTCGTCACCACGTCATTGACGCCGCCGTAAATGCCGATGCCCTTGCCGCCCCACGGCCCGATGGCGGTGTTGTTGACATAGGTGATGTTACTCATGATCGTATAGTAATAAGAGCTGGTGCCATAAGTATTCACCGTCACCGAATTGATGGCCATGGCGTCGTCGCCGGTGCCGCGGACGAAGTTATTGGAATAGGTCAGATTGATGCCGGTGCCGTTGGCGCTTTGGACGTTGTTGAAGTTGCCGCCATCGGCCCAGGTACTCAGGGTGCGGCAGTTCTCCGCGATGCCGTTGTAACCCGCGCACCAGAAGGAGGAGGTGACGTGCTGGATCCAGACATTGTTAACCACCCAATTCACGCCGCTGAAATCCACGGCGCCGTTGTTGTTATTGCCGGCGCGGCTGGAGGAATTGCAGTCCAGGGCGACGTTTTCCAGGGTGCAGGAGACGGCGTTGATGATGTTGGCGATGCCCTGGTTGTTGTTGGCGGGCGTCACGCGGTAAATGGTGCTGTACCAAGGGCCGGCGCCCTCGATGGTGATGCCGGTGGGGTTGAGTCCGCCGTTGATGGCACTAATATAGAAGGTCCCGGGGGGAATCCAGGCGATTTTGCCCTGGGCCTGGGCGGCGGCAAAGCAATTGTTTATTGCGGCGGTGTTATCGGTGGCGGGGCTGTTCGAGACGGCGCCGTAACTGACAATGGAAAGCGAATTGGCCGGCTGGGACAGCGGCGCGGGAGGCGCTTCGAGGTCCACGACATCAAGGTAATAGAAGTTGGCGGAATTGGTGGAGTCCTTTTGCAGCGTGAGGGTGTCGCCCGGGGCCAACGGAGCGCCGGCGAGGAACGCATGGGTGTCGTTCCAAAAGCCGCGGGGATCGCCGTCGGCGGGGTTCTTATCGGTCTGACCGTTGTAATTGGTGCCTTCGTAGCAGTAATTCTGGAGCGAGTTGACGCTGAAGGCCTGGCGGAAACCGCCGTTGACATAGAGGTCAATGGTGGAGGTGATGCCGCCGCCGGTCGGGGCGTCCGGGATGCAGGCGCGGACGTTGATGGCGGTGAGATACTGGCCGGTGGTATTGGTCCAAGTGACGGACTGGCCCGTGTTAGTAAGCTGGACATAGGCGTGGCCGGAAGCCTCAAGTTGCGGGCTGGAATATTCATTGGTGGGCGCGGCGGTGAGGGCCACGACTTGGGCGCCGCCGGCGAGCGCGCCATTTTCGGCCTCAAAACTGAAGAAGGGGGTGGTGGCGCCGACGTGAGCAAAGGCGGTGAGCGCGCCGCCGATCCAAGGCAGTGCGCAAAACAGGAGAGATTTCAGGCAATGGGTTGGTTTCACAAGAGTTGAGAGTGAACCTAATGTCGGAACGCCGGAGGCGCCATCCCCGAAATCGGGGGGGCGGGGAAGGCTGAATGCCAGAGCCACTAAACCCGCATTCTAATTTGCGTTAAATCCATAAAACCGGAACGAATGCGATAAATGACGATCGTCTCTCCCTGCGCTTCGTAAAAAATCAGCCAGCGGGGAAAATGGTCGACCCGCCAGGAACGAATGCCCGACTGCCTAAGGTCTTTGCGCTCGCGGCCAATGAGGGGTTGCGTTTTCAGCAATTCAATCGTTTCCCAAACCGCGGTGTGCCAGCGCTGGGCCACAACGGCATCTGCGTTTGCCAGCAGCCAATATACCTCCGCTTCAACGTCCGAATAAAATTGTGGCCGGACAAGGACGTTCATCGAGCCGCAGGCGGGGTGCCTTGGAAGCGGCTCACGGCGCGTTGATAGGCGGCGGCGAATTCTTCGCGCGTCAGGGGGGAGGCCGGACCGCTGGCCTGGGCTTCATCAATCCAACCCTGAACGCGTTTGGTGCTGAAGGCTTCCTGGAACTGAAAACTCATTTCAATCCGGGCCAGGGCTTCCTGATCCAAAGTGCGGAAATTGGCCGAAGCTTCCTGTTCCAATTGCGCCCGGAGATCATCAGGAATGTCTTTCAACAAGATGTCCGACATGCCCAAAAAATCATCCGCAGTGGGCGTGAAAGCAAGTTTTTTATGCTCAGTAACTCTCGGACTTGTGTTTGGCGACGGCTTCGAGGCGGCTGCGAACGTGCATTTTCTGGCAGATGTTTTTGACGTAGGTGCGCACGGTTTCGGCGCTGATTTTGAGCTGGTCGCCGATTTCCTTGTAGATGAAGCCGGAAGCGAGGAGATCCAGGACTTCGCGCTCGCGCGGGGAGAGGTTTTCCGATTCGGTGGGCGAGGTGCCGATGAGGTGAAAGTGGCGGACGACCTTGCTGGCGATGTGGCTGGACATGGGGGCGCCGCCGGTGGAGACGTCGCGGATGGCGGCGAGCAATTGTTCGGGCGGGCTGGACTTGACGAGGTAGCCGTTGGCGCCGGACTTGAGGGCGCGAAAAATGCGTTCGCTGTCCTCATAGACGGTGACCATGATGACCTGCATGGCGGGGAGGACCTTTTTGATTTCGGCCACGCAGGTGATGCCGGACATGCCGGGCAGCTTGATATCCATGAGCACGACGTCGGGCTTGTTTTCGAGGATGCGGGGCAGGGCGGATTCGGCGGAGGCGTAGGCGCCGATGCACTGGATATCGGGGGCGGTTTGCAGGATTTCGGCAATCTGCTGGCGGAGGCCGGAATCATCTTCGACGATGACGACTTTTTTTTTGATAAGCGGCGGACGTGGAGCGAGGCTGGTCATTTTAGGGGAGGGTCAGGCAATTTCTTCGAGGGGGTGGACGACCAGGCGGATGCGGACGGTGGCGCCCTTGCCGGGCTGGCTTTCCACGGTGCATTGGCCGCCGATGCCGGCGAGGCGCCGTTTCATGTTGGCCAGGCCGTTGCCATCGGCCTGGCCGCTGGCCGCGGCGGCCGCGGCCACGGCGGCGGGCTCAAAACCGCGGCCATTGTCGTGGATGGAGACGTCGAGGACGCCGTTGACGAAGGTCATGTTCATGGAGATCTCGGAGGCGCGGGCGTGCTTGATGATGTTGTGAATGGCCTCCTTGACGGCCATGCTGATGTTATGGCGGGTCTGGCTGGAGACCTGGACCTCGGGGGGGAGGCCGGTGACATGGAAGCGGCAGCGGAGCGTGGTTTGCTCGCACAATTTGTTGGCCATCTGGCAGAGATAGCTGCCGAGCGCCTCGAGGTTGTCATTTTCCGGGCTGACGGCCCAAACGGTTTCGTAGAGGGCGGCCACCAGCTCGCGGGACATTTTGGAGATGCGGTCGAAATCGGTGCGCGCCTTCTCGGGATAAGCGGCGTTGTTCTGGGACATGGCGCTGAGGAGGGAAATCTGCGTCACGCGGGCGCCCAGGTCGTCGTGGATGTCATGGGCGATGCGGAGGCGCTCTTGTTCGAGGGCGCGCTGCTGTTTGAGGCGCAGCATTTCCCGGCGCATCTTGTGCCACACGAAATAGCGGCTGATGCCGATGGTGAGGAAGCAGGCGGCCAGCACGACGCCGCCCCAGAACCAGGGCGTCTTCCAGAAGGGCTGGGGGACGAAGAGGTCCAGGCCGGTTTCCACGCCGGAGAGGCGGCCGAAGGCATCGGTGCCCACGACCCGCAGCCGGTAGCTGCCGGGCGCCAAACCTTCATAGTGGGCGTCGCGGGAGGAACCCAGGCCGATGCTGTACATTTCGTTCCACTCGACCACCAGGCGGTCGCCGGGCGTCACCACGGGGGCGGACTCAAAGATGTTGTGCCATTCGCCGTGGCCGGAGAGATCCTCGTCGAGGACGGCGAAGGCGGGGGTCTGGGGGTCCTGGCCGAATTTGACCACGCGCGCGATGCTGGGGTGGGTGCCGTCGTGCATCCAGCCGGCGGGCGGGTCTTCATCGGCATGCGCCGCGGGCTGGCTGTCGAAGGGCGACCGGAGCAGGACGGTGCCGTCGGCCTTGGACACGACAACATTGGCGACGACGTAAATGCCCACGGAGTCCGGCGGGCCGGCGGAGGAGAGGACGACGAGCAACTTATTGGCCTGGGGCGGCACGAGGAGGGTTTCGCGGCGGTGGGTGAGGGCGGAGTTTTTGAGCGAACCGGTCCAGCCGGTGCTTTCGCCGTGGACGGGGTAAAGGTTCTGGCCGATCTGGTCGCCGGAGGCGCTGTAGAAGCGGACGGTGAGTCCCATTTCGCCCCCGGCCTCGTGCCACGCGGTTTCGTAGCGTTCGAGCATGTACCGCAGGCGGAGGGGCATTTTGGCGGAGCCTTGGGCGGGGCCGAAACCGAAGACGATATTGATGGGGAAGGGGCCAAGATTGGCGAGATCGTGATTGGCGAAGGCGATGTTTTTGCCATTGACCACCACGGATTGGATGGCGAGCGAGGCGGGTTCATCCGCCGCTGGCGAGGGGCAGGCGGTGGCGCAGGCCAGACACAGGGCAGCCAGAAGCGCTTTGGCAGGAGCACCAGTGGAGGTCATCGAGGGAAACATAGCAAAGGCGGTGGGAATCGTAACGCGAAAACGCTACTGGATGAGCAGCCGATAAAAGCGGCTGGGGCCGGCGGCGCCGGTGACGGTCTGGGTGGAACCATTGCCGGCGACGGGACTGCCCAGCGGCAGCCAGAGCGGGTCGGTCAAGTTGGTTTTGTACTGCACCTGGTAGCCGTAGCCGGGCTGGGTGGGGAAGGAAAGGAGCGGGTTGCCGGCGGCGACGGCGGCGGCCAGCGGCAGACTGGCGGGCGGCGTGTAAACCGGGGCGAGGAGGTAGAAATTGGCGTTGTAACTGCCATTATCGGTGGTCACGCGGAACGTTTTCACCGCGCCGCTGTTGGTGATGATCACCGGGGCTCCGCCGGCGGACGCCGGCACCCAGGTGTAGGTCTGCCAACCGCCGGTGGCGGGCACGGAGAAGATGCCGAGCGGCGTGGTGGTCTGGTTGGTCATGCCCTGTCCGCCGGTGACGAGCGACAGGCTGGCGCTGTCGCCGGCGGCCGCGATGCCGTCGGCCCCGCGCAGATAAAGATAGAAAGCGCCGGCGGGAAAGGTGCGGGTGTAGTTGCCCCAGTTGCCCCCGCTATTGAAGCCGACGTCGTAGTCCACCAGGCCGGGGCTGAACGCGAGGCGGGGGGCGTCGGAGGCGCCTTCGGTTTCCAGGCCGGGAGGATTGGGGCGGTAGGCGGCGTTGCCCTGGCCGGGATTGACGCTGTGCAGATCAATGCCCTCGAGGCCGGCCAGATTGGCGTAGGCGCCGCTTTGGGGATTGTCGAAGAACCGCCCGCCGGCGTAATCGAAATCCTCCGCCTCGAACGTGTAGCAGGCGGGATCAAAGGTGTCGAAATTCAGGGTGGTGGAAACGGTGCGCGCGTTGTTGTCGGTGGCGCGGATGACAGCGGTGTGGGGCCGGTTCAGCGTCAGGCCGGGGAAGGTCCCGGTGCGGCTGGTGGCCGGGCCGGAGACGGTCACGTTGGTCTCGGTGACGCCATCCACGGTGAGAGTGAGGTTGGCCGGCGAGAAGCCCGCGGGGGAGAGCGCAGTGAAACTGAGGACATTGGTGTGCTGGCAGAGGCTTGAGCCGTCCGGATAAACGCCGTAGATGACGGGCGCGGTGGGGTCGAGCAGCGCATAGGATTGGAGGGCGAAATCGTTCCAGCAATTGACGGGGTTGTTGGCGGCCAGGTTGAACAGGCCGCAGCCGTTGAGGGCGAAGCAGGCGCTGAACTCGGAGGTTTGTCCCGGCAGGCCGGCGGCGGGGCCGAAGGCCACGTTGTAGGGCGGGAAATTGCTGGTGCCGTTGTAGCTGATGTAGGCGGAATTATTGACGAGGTGGAAGACGCCGCCATTGACGAGGCTGCCGATGAACGAATGGTTGTCCATGTGCACGACTTGGCAACTGAGTTCGCCGCCGTTGACGACGAAGTCCAGCCAGGTGCCGCCCCAGAGCACCGTCGAGATGAACTGGGCGGAGCCCTGGAAATTGGTGGTGCTGGCCACGGCCACGGTGGCCTCGGCTTGGTCGCTGAAGTCGCCGAAGTTGAAGGTGGTCATGGGCGTGTTGATGGCGCTCAACGTGCAGCCCGGCGCCGCGGCATCCAGATTGAAGCCCTGGATGCTGGCATCGCAGTAATTATTGATGAGAGTCAAATTCGGGCCCAAGCCGTTTTCCGCCACCAGGTGCATGTATGTCCGCTCGATGATGCTGAAATCCTTCACCATGAGGTCGCGGCAGTTGCCGAGCACGTACATTTCCAGGTTGTGGGAGGTGAAGTTGAGGACCGGTTCCTGGATGGGGCCGGGCAGCGAGCTTTGGGAATCGGCGTTGTCCACCCAGTAAGTCCAGTTGTCGTGGCAATCGAGGACCGTGCCGGAGGAACCGTTGCCGATGTGGTAGCCGGTCCACAAGGCCCAGCCGTCCACCATGTCGAGAAAATGATTGGTGCAGGTGTAGGCGGCCAGATCCACGTAGAGATAGGGATTGGGGCAGCAGATGCCGCGGGCATAGACATTGGGGCCGCGGCCTTGAATGAGGGGCGGGAAGGGGAGGCAATTGGTGTTCTGGGTTTCGTAGCTGGCGGTCAGGCCGGTGACACCGCTGCCGGCGTCCAGGGCGATGGCGGGCGCGCCGTTGGTGGTGCCCTGGCCGGCGTACGGCTGCAGGACGGTGCCCTTGGCGTGGCCATCGGCGGCGGGCTGGGTGCCGTGGCGCATTTCGTAGGCGCCGCGCAATTCGACGCCGGCGGGGACCTCGAGCGTTCCGGTGAGTTTGTACTTGCCGGCCGGCACATAGACGATGCCGCCGCCGTTGCCGCCGGCGGTGGCCAGCGCGCTTTGCAGGGCCGCGGTGTCGTCATGCACGCCGTCGCCGTAGGCGCCGAAACCGGCGTCGGTGGCCACGAACAGATTGGTTTTGGCCGGCCGCCGAGAATAATCGTCGTTGATCACATTGGTCCACTGGACGTTGGGCGGCGTGCTGGCGGCGGGGGACCGGGAGTCCACGAGCAGGTTGCCGGCGTTGCCGAAGTTGACGAGGTTCGTGGCCGGCGCGAAGGCGCAGCCGGTGAAGGCGGCGCGGGTGGCGGTGGCGCTCAGGACGCACTGGGTGGCGCCGAGCAGGGTGGAATTGACCACGTTGAAGACGCCGGGCCCGGCGAGGTCGAGCGCATTGGAGATGGTGCAGTTTTGGAATTGCATCCACGAATGCCAGTCGAGGCCGGTGACATTAACGGCGGTGCCGGCGCGGCCGACGATGGTGCAGCCGTAGAACTGGGCGTTGGCCTCGGTGGTGGCATCGGTGCGGCTGATGGCCACGTCGCCATCCAGGGTGAAGCACGCGAACATGAGGCCGAAGGCGGTGGGCATCTCCTGCGCCAGCAGGGCGACGGCGCAATTGGTGACGGCGCCGTGATAAAAGGTGGCGCCGGTCTGGCCGTTGGTGGCGCTCAGCGTGGCGATGCCGGTCTGGTAACCGCTGATGAACGTGTCCATGCACATTTCGCCGTCCACGCGGAGCAATTGCATGCCGGTGCCGTTGGCGCGCATCCAGGCAGCGTGGGGTCCGCCGACGGCCGGCGAATTCGTCAGGCCCGCCTGCGGCCAGAAGTTGGGCGAAAAGTGGACGTCCTCGGCGTGGCAGACATCGAAGATCTGGTCCATGTGAATGCCCACGCAGAGCGGGGTGCCGACGACGGTGCGGAGAATGTTTTTGGCGCCGGCGCTGGTGATGCCCTGGTAGGAGTTGACGAGCGCCACGTCGGACACCACGGAATCGGCGCCCACCTCGATGCTGAAGGGATAGGGCGTGATGCTGGCGGCGTTTTGATTGGGGTACCAGAAGTTCACGCCGCGCAGGGCGGTGGATGCGTTCATGGTGATGAAGGGCGTGCCGTTGCTCTGGCCGGCGCCCACCAAGACCTTGAAAGTGGCGCCCACGAGCGGGCCGCCAGCGGTGGCCCAATCCTGCCAGTCGCCGTGCAGCGTGACGCCGGAGGGAATGGTGAGATTGTTGTAGCAGGCGTAATTGCCGGCGGGCACGAAGACCACGCCGCCGCCCGCGCCGCCGGCATTGTAAACGGCGTTCAGCGCGGCTTGAAACGCGCCGCTGTCGTCGGTGATGCCGTCGCCCACGGCGCCGTATTGCTGGGGGGTGGCGACGGCGACGACGATTTCGTTGGTGTTCAAGGGCGGAATGACGACGAACGGCTCGTTGGGCGAAGCGTAAATAGCGACGACGCGTTGGTTGGCTAGGTCGTCCAGCACGGTCAGGCCGGCGGGGACGGAACCGGCCACAAAGCTGCCGCTGCCGGAGCGCGGGCCTGAGTATTGCAGCAGAACATTGGTGCCGGACTGGACGATGCCGGCCACGTTGACGGTGACGTTGCCGTTCAAGTTCAAGTTGCCGCTGACGCTGACGAAAGGCGCGGTGAGGTTGCGCTGGCCGGCGAAATTAAACGCCAATTCGGGCGCGCCGCTGCCGAGCGTCAGGGTGGTCATCGGCAAGGCGGCGCCGGCGGGCGTGAAGCTCAGCGTGCCGGCGCTGTTCGTGTAGGGCATCGGAGTGTAGGCCGTGGCGGACAGGGCAATCGTGCCGGAGCCGCTGACGGTGGTGCCTCCGGAGAAGAGATTGGCGCCGTTCAAAGTGAGCGTGCCGGTGCCGGCCTTGGCCACGGCCAGCCGGGAGCCGGCGCCGCTGTTTTGCAGGGTGCCGCTGAACGTCCCGGAGCCGTTGCCCAGCGTCAAGGTGGCGGCCGTGCCGGCGGCGGTGTTATCCGCCACGCCGGCGCCGAGGAGATTGGCGAACGTTTCGCTGTTGCCGTAGAGATCAAACGTCCCGCCGGCGGCCACCGTCACGGAGGCGCCGTCGTAAATCTGGTCGCCGCCCGTGCCGGTGAGGCGCGCGGTGGCGCTGTTCTTGATGGTCAACCCCGGGCCGCCGATGGCATGGGTGCTGCCACCGCTGGTTTTGTTCAAATTGAACGTGCCTTGGTTGACGATGACGCCGGTGCTGCCGTTGTCGCCGGTGCCGCTGGTGGTCCAGACGCCGCCGCCGGTTTCGGTAACGGTGAAATTGCCGTTGTTGGGCGAGCTCACGGAGCCGGCATGGCCCGGCGAGCCGGTGGTGAGGGAGCGGCCGGCGGGGACGGTCCAAGTCTGGCTGCCGCCCAGGGCGAGGGTGCCGCAATCCACGGTGAGATTGGCGGTGGCATTGGCCAGGCTGATGCCGTTGCTCAACGTGAGTGTGGTGCTGCCGGTGAGGTAAACCGGCGCGGCGGGATTGCTGATGACGATGCCCGCCCAGGTGACGGCCGCGCCGAGGGTGTTGGTGCAATTGGCGGGGTTGGCGACGATGCTGTTCCAGATGGCATTGTCGGCGCCGCCCGGCGCGATGCCGCTGACCCAACTGGCGCCGGTTTCGAGGTTGCTGTTGTTGTTGGCCTTCACCTGGTCGGCGGCGGCGGTGGCGGCCAGGCACAGAATTCCGCAGACCGGCGCCAGCGCCAGAGCGGCGCGGCGCCAGAGCGCGGGCAGATTTTTCGGCGTCGTTTTCAAGTGGTCTTTGGGTGCGGAAATGATGGTCCGGCGAAAACTTGTTTCTCAGAGTATGAGGCAGTCTTCGGCATGCCGGGGTGATAGTCTGCAATAGTGGATGAATTCGCGGGCGGCCGGTATCCCCGTTTTAGGGGAGATGTGCGGCGGCGGCGGTTCCTTTAGCCTGATTGGGCCGAAAAACCATCGGCGCCAGCGGCCAGTGATTGGCTGGGCGCTGATTCAATCAAATCAAGTTTCAAGAGAAAGGCGCTGCGTGAAATTTTTGCCGCTGCTGTCGGTGCTGTTGTTGTGGCCCGGAGCGGACGCCGCCTGGGCGCAGACCAAGCATGATGCGGGGTCGCGGTTCCCGGCCTATGACGGGCTGGTGATGTGCGGCTACCAGGGCTGGTTTCGCGCGGCGGGCGACGCCTCGGGGCAGGGCTGGGTGCATTATGGCACGCAGGGAAAACTGGACGCGGCGCACATCCATCTGGATTTGTGGCCGGACGTTTCGGAGTACGCGCAGACTTATCCCACGGCGCTGACGAACGCGGACGGCGCGCCGGCGCGGGTCTTCAGCTCGTGGGACGAGAGCACCACGGATTTGCATTTCCGCTGGATGCAGCAATACGGCATTGACGGCGTGTTCATGCAGCGGTTTTTCGACGTGACGCGGACGGAATCGAGCCGGCGGCAGGGCCGGGTGATCCTGGCAAACGCGCTGAAGGCGTCGCAGAAGTACGGCCGGGCCATTGCGGTGATGTACGATTTGTCCGGCCTGCGGGCCAGCGGCGAGGATTGTGCGAGCGTGATGCAGGACTGGAAGGAACTGGTGGACGAATTGAAGCTCACGTCCCAGGGCACGAACCAGACGTATCTCTACCACCACGGGAAACCGCTCGTGGCGATCTGGGGGCTGGGCTTTCCGGACCGGCCGTACAATATCCGGAACATCGGCCTCGAGAAGCTGATTGATTTCCTCAAGCACGACCCGCAGTACGGCGGCTGCGCGGTGCTGGTGGGCGTGCCGACGTATTTTCGCGAGCTGGACGTGGATTGCCTGCCCGACCCGTATTTGCACGACGTGATTGCGTCGGCGGACATCGTGATGCCGTGGATGGTGCAGCGGTTCACGCCGTTGCTGCACCAGGAAATGGCGCGGTATTCGGCGCACGTGAAGGCGGATCTGGCGTGGTGCGCGGCGCGGCATCTCGATTACGCGCCGTGCGTCTATCCCGGGTTCAGTTGGTATAACCTGAGCCAGACGGAGTTTGGCGGGGCGCGTCCGCTGGACCAGATTCCGCGCCAGGGGGGCCGGTTTTATTGGGATCAAATCAGCACCGCCGTGGGCAGCGGCGCCACGCGGCTGTACGTGGCGATGTTCGACGAAATGGATGAAGGGACGGCGATCTTCAAGTGCGCCGCCGAGCCGCCGTTGGGAGCGCGATTTGTTTCGTACCGGGGCGTGCCCACGGACCAATATCTCTGGCTGACGGGCCAGGCGGGCAAGCTGCTGCGCGGCGAAATTCCTTTGTCCAAAACGCTGCCGGAGCGGACCGTCGCCGAAAGCCACTAAGGCATCGCGGAAAACGGCTTAACGCTTCTCCCCGCTTTCGGGGATGGCAGCGGGATTAACTTCCGTGGCACCCTTTGAAAAATGCGAAATATGATTGAATCCCTGCGGATGAGTGGCCGAAAAAACCAGGTTTGGCCCGGGTCGGCCGGCAGATTATCCGCGTGGGCCCTGGGCGCGGCACTGGTGCTGATGGCGGCTTCGAGCCGGGGGGCGAATCCCTTCATCACGAGCATTTACACGGCGGATCCCTCGGCGCATGTGTGGGCCGACGGGCGGCTGTATGTCTATCCCTCGCACGACATGGATCCGGCGCGCGGGTGTGATTTGATGGACCGCTACCACGTTTTTTCCACGGACAATATGGTGGACTGGCGCGATGAAGGGGAAATTTTGCGGGCGAGCCAGGTGACTTGGGGCCGGCCCGAAGGCGGGTTCATGTGGGCGCCGGATTGCGCCTGCAAGGATGGCACGTATTACTTTTATTTTCCGCATCCCAGCGGCAGCCAGTGGAACAGCACGTGGAAAATCGGCGTGGCCACGAGCGCGAAGCCGGCGAGCGATTTCACGCCGCGCGGCTACCTCGGCGGGCTGGATGGAAACGCGATGATTGATCCGGCGGTGTTCACGGACACGGACGGACAGGTCTATCTCTATTACGGCGGCGGCGGCGTTTGCAAGGGCGGCAAGCTGAAGGCGAGCCTGATGGAGATTGACGGCGCGATGCAGGGCATGACGAACCTGGTGGATTTTCACGAAGCAACCTGGGTGTTCAAGCGCAACGGGATTTATTATCTGACTTATGCCGACAATCATCCGGGGGCGAATTGCATGCGGTATGCGACCAGCTCCGGCCCCCTGGGACCGTGGACGCACCGGGGCGTGTATATCGAGCCCACGGGCTGCGACACCACGCACGGGTCGGTGGTGGAATACAAAGGCCAGTGGTATCAGTTCTATCACAACCAAGTCCTTTCCGGACACGGCAACCTGCGGTCCATGTGCGTGGACAAGCTGAATTTCAATGACGACGGGACGATCCAGATGATGGTACAGACCAAGGAAGGCGTGGCGCGCGTGGGGCCGGCGTCCACGTTCGCGCAGGAGGCCAGCAAGTACGGCGCGGCGCTGGCGGTGGCCGCGCAGGGCGCCCAACTGGAGAACGATCCAGCGGCGGCGGACGGCAAGAGTATTCATGGACTCCATCTGGCGGATTCGTATTTGGAATTTAACCAAGTCAGCGGCGGCCAGAGCGGCGGGCGCGCGACCATCGGGATTCACTATGCCACCCGGGAGAGGGCCAAGCTGGCGCTGGTGGTGAACGGGATCAATTATTCCTTCTTGAACACGCCGGCGACGGGCGGCTGGGACGTTTACCAGGGCCAAGCCTGCCTGACGGTCCCGCTGGGGGCGGGCAGCACCAATGTGGTGCGGCTGCTCGGCGGCCACGGCGGCGTGAACGTGGATTATCTGACGGTGAACCTGCTGGATGAAACGCTGCGCGCCAGCCGCGGCGCGGGGGCGGGCCACCAGAATTAAATCCGTCCGCCCGGACGAATGGCGCGGGGCGCGGCGCCGGCGGGAAGCGTGGGAAAATCTCGCGGCCAACCCGGCGGCGGGGCAAGCTGCGGGCATGAAATTTCCCGCGGAACTTATCCGGCAACTGGCGGCGGCAAAATCCGTGGCGGTGCTCACCGGGGCCGGGGTGTCGGCGGAGAGCGGCGTGCCCACGTACCGCGACGCGCAGACGGGGTTATGGGCGAAATACCGGCCCCAGGACCTCGACACGCCGGACGCCTATCGGCGCAACCCGCGCCTGGTCTGGGAATGGTGTGTCTGGCGGCGGAACCTGATGAGCCGGGCCGCCCCAAATCCCGCTCACTTTACGCTGGCGGAAATGCCGGCGCGCTTTCCCAATTTTCAACTCATCACGCAAAACATAGACGGGCTGCACCAACGCGCGGGCAGCCGGGACGTGATCGAATTGCATGGCAATCTGGCGCGGACGAAATGTTTCGACGAGGGCACTGTGGTGACCGAGTGGGCGGATACGGGCGAGGTGCCGCCGCGGTGCCCGCGCTGCGGCGGGCGCCTGCGGCCGGACATCGTGTGGTTTGATGAGCCGCTGCCGGAGGCGGAGCTGGAGCGCGCGATGGAGGCGGCGACGGCCTGCGAGATTTTCTTCTCCATTGGCACCTCCACGGTGGTGTATCCGGCGGCGGCCTTGCCGTTCGAAGCGGTGCGCGCCGGCGCCACCGTGGTGGAGATCAACCCTCTCCCCACGCCGCTGACCGGCCAGGCCCATTTTGTGCTCCCCGGTGCGGCCGGCGCGGTCCTGCCCGAGCTCTGGGCGCAGATCAAAAATCCCCCCGCCTGAGCTGGGCAAACCACTGCGGCCGCTTCCTGATTAAAGTTCCAGCGAATCCCTCCGATGAATGGTGTGTCGCAAGACAGGCGGTCAGCCACCTCCAAGAGCTGACGGGGACCAACGGTGTTCCGCCCCCAAATGGAACACCCGCGACATGGATGTTGCGCAGAACAAAAGCCCCTCCCGGGGCGACTCATGGAAAGAGTTAGTCATGGTCATTAACACAAACATATCGGCGCTAAATGCTGCTTCGCAGCTGATGCAATCCACGGCCTCCCTCAGCCAATCCCTCCAACGCTTGTCTTCTGGTTCCCAGATCACTTCGCCGGCGGATGATCCGGCCGGGCTGGCCGTCTCAATGCAGTTAACCTCGGAAACGGCCCGCGTCACCGCGGCCTCGAACAACGTGGCGGACGCCACGTCGTTCAGCCAGACCCAGGATGGCTACCTGCAACAAGTCAACACCGCCCTTTCACGCATGAGCGAACTGGCCGTGGAGGCGCAGGACGTCACCAAAACCACCAACGACCGCGCGTTGTACCAGCAGGAGTACAGCGCCCTCGGCGCCTACATCAACAACGTGTCCACCCAGTCGTTCAACGGCGTCAGCCTGTTCGACGGCACGACGCTCAATGTCACCACCGACCCCAGTGGCGACACGTTTGGCATGGTGGGCATGAAGCTCAGCAGCGCCACCTACACGACGGCGACGGGCGATAACATCACGTCCGTCAGCGGTTCGCAGAAGGCGCTGGGCGATACGGAAAAGGCGATCCAGCAGCTCGCGTCGGATCGCGCGAATATCGGGGCCAACGAGGAAAGTCTGACCTATTACAGCAACCAGCTCTCCTCGCTGAACAACAACCTGCAGGCGGCGAACAGCCAGATTGCGGACGTGGATGTGGCCACGGAAAGCACCACCTACGCCAAGGAGAACATCCTGGTGCAGACGGGCACGGCGATGCTGGCGCAAGCCAACTCGATGCCGCAGTCGGTGCTGAAACTCCTGAGCTAATAGGCAGGTTTCTGCCGCTGGGCAAGGCCCGGGCGGCGAGAGGCCGCCCGGACCGCCAGAATGGTAGCAACGTCCGGGGAAGGAGCCAGTCCGCCCAAAAGCAGAACAGTCAGAATCGGCCGCCGGCCGAAAAGCCGGCGGCCGATTCTTTTCGGGCGGGCCGCCAAAAGCGCCGCGGCCCGGGGCATGAGCGGCGCCCATCAGGAAAACCCATCCGGCTTATGCGTGGAACCGCTTGACGACCCGGCCGGCCTTCCCCTACAAGTTCACCATTATGAAAGCGATTGCCATCAACGGAAGCCCGCGCAAGGGCGGGAACACCGAAAATCTTTTGAAACAAGTGCTGGCGCCGCTGGCGGCCGCCGGCTGGGAAACCGGATTCATCCAATTGGGCGGCCGGGAAATTCACGGCTGCCGGGCCTGCAACCAATGCTTTAAGACCAAGAATTCGCGGTGCGGCCAGAAGGCGGACGCCTTTAATGAGTGCATGGAGCAGATGGCCGCAGCGGATGCGATCATTCTCGGCTCGCCCACGTATTTCTCGGATGTCAGCGCCGAGATGAAGGCGCTGCTCGATCGCAGTGGATATGTGGCGCTGGCCAACGGCGGCCTGTTCCGGGGCAAGATCGGCGCGGCCGTGGTGGCGGTCCGGCGCGGCGGCGGCACGCATGCCTTCGATACCATCAACCACATGTTCCTCATGTCCGGCGCCATTGTGCCGGGGTCCACGTATTGGAATCTTGGGTATGGCTTGGACAGGGGCGCCGTGGCCCAAGACGCCGAGGCCGCGCGCAACATGGCCGATCTGGGGACGACGATCGCGTGGCTGGGCAAGGCGATTCACGAAAGCGCCGCCAGCCGGCCGGTGGCCTGGGTGCGCGAATAGATTTTGCCTTTCGCCCCGTCCCGCCAGCGCCCATGCTCGTGCGGATGAGCCGCGTGGAATCATCGCCAGGAGTTCCGAGGTTTTGGCTGGCATTGGAATGCGCCGCCCTGTTCCTGGGCGTGCCGGCGGCGGTGGCCGCGCGTTGGGTGCCCCTGCCGGCCATACCCGTCCTGCTGGTGATGACCGCCGGTTGCTGGCTCGCGCTCGAATGGCGCCACCACGTCCGCGTGCGCAGTTTGCTGCGCCCGCGGGTGCCCCGCCGCGAATGGGTGCGGGTGCTGCTCCTCTATGCGGCGGCCCTCCCCGGGCTGGTCGTCCTGCTCTGGCTGGTGAATGCGCCGGCGCTGTTTTTTCTGCCGCGCCGGCACCCGGGCTTCTGGCTGCTGTTGCTGGCGGCCTACCCGCTGTTTTCCGTCTTCCCGCAGGAATTGATTTATCGCGCGTTTTTTTTTGAGCGCTATCGCCCGTTGTTCGGCCGGGCCGCGGGCATGCTTGCCGCCAGCGCCGCCGCGTTCGGCTACTGCCACATCGTCTTCCACAATTGGCTTGCAGTGGCCCTGACCCTGGCCGGCGGCTGGCTCTTTGGCCTCACGTACCGGCGCACCGGGTCGCTGGTGCTGACCTCCGCCGAGCACGCCCTTTATGGCTGCGCCATTTTCACGATTGGCTACGGGCAATTTTTCTTCGACCGGCTGCCGTGGCTGTTTCGCTGAACGAGGTTACTTTGGAATCATCTGAATCCCGTTGCTTGGCGCGCGGGGATATGTATCACTGTCATTTATCGGCGTGGCGCTGATTGTGAAACCCTGCACGTTCGGGATGGAGAACACCAAATAATTGCCGGCTGAATCGTTGGCCTGAATGAAGCCCCGCTGAAATCCACATTGGCCGTATCGTAGCCGATAATGGAGGTCGTGGTGATTCCCGGGCCGCTGATCGTATAATTGCCCTCGCGGGTCTCCTGATTGTTTCCGTCAAAATAGACATAAACACTCCAGCCATTGACCAGTGGCACAGGCTGAACGTGATGGGCCGTCCACTGCTCATCAACGCGTCAGCCATCCGCAGGTAATCCGCCTCGGCATCGTCCCCCGCCGGCAAATTACAATTGTCGTATTTGAGGTAATCCACGCCCCAAGCGGCATAGGTGTTGGCGTCGAGGTATTCATAGCCGTAGCCCCCCGGCCTTCCCTGGCAGGTTTCCAGGCCGTGATCTGAATAAACGCCCAGCTTGAACCCTTTGGAATGAACATAATCGGCGAGGGCCTTAATGCCATTCGGAAAACGCGTCGGATCAGGCATGATGACTCCATTCGTGTCGCGAGACACCTGCCAGCAATCATCAATGTTGATGAACTGGTAGCCGGCAGCCTGCATCCCGTTGGTCGCCATGAGGTCGGCAATGCCGCGAATCAGCGTATCGCTGACATTGCACCCGAAATAGTTCCAACTGTTCCATCCCATCATTCGCGCTTTGGAACTGGGCGACCTGTCACCGCAGTCCATGACGCCCCGCGCAATAACCATACGCTTGGCAAGTCCGGGCGCGTCATGGACTGCGCCGGCAAAGCGCAGCGGCGACGGCGCTTTCGCCCGCACGCGCCCGCCGCGAGCTTTTGAGCATCAATGCGCCCGCTCGCGGCATCGTGTAGCTTGGGCAGGATGACTTGCAATCCATCCCGGTTCGCCCTCTTTTCCACCGCCCCGGAACCGGCCCCGGCGCGCATTTTTCGGTATCGTTAAACCCCAGCAAAACACCACATCGTCAAGCCTCGTCAAGCCTAAAATTTTTCCCCGCAACCGAGCCGTTGGAGCGCGGCGTTCACGCCGCTTCAACTTCCTATGCTGCAAGACCTTTGCACACTGAACCGGCGTGAACGCCGCGCGCCGGTTCAGGAGTTCAATGCGCGAACCTTTTTCGCGCAAGTATGTATGCTTTGTCTGGATACGCCTGCCTCATGGCTTTTTTTCTAACCTCTGCGTCTCTGGGTCTCTGTGGTTGGATATTAATCTGTTTTACACCGCCGGTCCGCTCGGGTAAACCATCCGCCCGTTTTTCTCGATGAACGAAGTTCACATTCAAAGAATCGCCGACGAGCTGAAAATCCAGCCGCGCCAAGTGCTGGCCACCGCCAAGCTGTTCGCCGAAGGCGCCACCGTGCCCTTTATCGCCCGCTATCGCAAGGAAGCCACCGGGACGCTGGACGAGGTGGCCATCACCGCCATCCGCGAGCGGATGCTGGGCCTGGCCGAGCTGGATCAGCGCCGCGAGGCCATCCTGAAATCGCTCACCGAGCGCAATCTGCTGACGGATGCGCTCAAGGCGGCGGTGGTGGGGGCGGACAATTTGACCGCGCTGGAGGATATCTTCCAGCCCTACCGCCCCAAGCGGCGCACCCGCGCCATCATCGCCCGCGAGCAGGGGCTCGAACCGCTGGCGGACCTCCTGTTCCAGCAACAATCCACGGCCGATCCGCAAGCCGCCGCCGCCGCGTTTGTGAACGCGGAAAAAGGCGTGGCCGATGCCGCCGCCGCCCTGGCCGGGGCGCGGGACATCCTCGCTGAGCGGGTCAGCGACGACGCGGCGGCCCGGGCGAAGCTGCGCGACCTGTTCTGGCGCGAAGGCGTGGTGAAATCCAAGGTGCTGTCCGACAAACAGGAGGCGGCCGCCAAGTTCAAGGATTACTTCGACTGGAGCGAACCGGTGGCCAAGATTCCCAGCCACCGGCTGCTGGCCATCCGGCGCGGCGAGACCGAGGGTTTTTTGATGATGCGCATCAGCGTGCCGGAGGAATCCGTGCTGCCGCTGCTCGAGCCGCTGTTTGTCACCGGCCGCGGGCCGGCGGCCGAACAGGTGCGGCTGGCGGTGCAGGACGGCTACAAACGCCTGCTCGGCCCGGCCATCGAAGTGGAACTGCGCCTGGAAACCAAGAAACGCGCGGACACCGAGGCCATCCGGGTCTTCGCCGAAAACCTGCGGGAGCTGCTGCTGGCCTCGCCGCTCGGGGGCAAAAATGTGCTGGCCATTGATCCGGGTTTCCGCACCGGCTGCAAGACCGTCTGCCTGGACCGGCAGGGCAAGCTGCTGTATCACGACGTGATTTTTCCCACCGCATCCTCCCAGGGCGAAGTGCGGGACGCCGCGGAAGCCGTGTTGAGCCTGGTGAAGAAATACCGAATCGAGGCCGTGGCCATCGGCAACGGCACGGCCGGGCGCGAGACCGAGACCTTCTTCAAGCGGCTCAAGCTGACCGTCCCGATTGTGATGGTCAACGAGAGCGGTGCCTCGATTTATTCGGCCTCCGAAGTCGCGCGCGAGGAATTTCCCGATCAGGATCTCACCGTGCGCGGCGCCGTCTCCATCGGCCGCCGGCTGATGGACCCGCTGGCCGAACTGGTGAAGCTGGATCCCAAGTCCATCGGCGTGGGCCAATATCAGCACGACGTGGACCCGGGGGCGCTCAAGCGGAGCCTCGACGACGTCGTGGTCAGTTGCGTGAACCGCGTGGGCGTGGAAGTGAACACGGCCAGCAAGCAGTTGCTGGCGTATGTTTCCGGGCTGGGGCCGGCGCTGGCGGCCAACATCGTGACTTACCGCAACGAGCACGGGCCGTTCAAATCGCGCGCGGAGCTCAAGAAAGTTCCGCGCCTGGGCGAAAAGGCCTTCGAGCAGGCCGCCGGGTTTCTGCGCATCCGCGAGGGCGGGCAGCCGCTGGACGCCAGCGCCGTGCATCCGGAAAGCTACGAACTGGTGGACCGCATGGCGCGGGACCTGAAATGTTCCGTGAACGATTTGCTGCGCGATGCGAAATTGCGCCAGGCCGTCCAACTGCCCAAATACGTCACCGAAACGGTCGGCCTGCCCACCTTGACCGACATTCTGGGCGAGCTGGCCAAGCCCGGCCGCGACCCGCGGCAGAAGTTCGAGGTTTTCTCCTTCCAAAGCGGCGTGGAAAAAATGGAGGACCTCAAGCCGGGCATGAAACTGCCGGGCATCGTCACCAATGTCACCGCCTTCGGAGCGTTCGTGGATATCGGCGTGCACCAGGACGGCCTGGTGCACGTGAGCCAGTTGGCGGACCGGTTTGTCAAGGATCCGTCGGAAGTGGTGAAGGTGGCGCAAAAGGTCACCGTGACGGTCACCGAAGTGGACCTGCCGCGCAAACGGATCGCGCTGTCCATGAAAGCCGCGCCGGAAGTTGGCCCGGCCAAGGCCGGCGGCCGCACCGGGCCGGCCGCACCGCGCCCCCATGCCGGCGGGCCCGCCCGCCCGCCCGCCAAACCGGCGACGGTGGACTGGTTCACCGCCGCCCTCAACAAGGGCCGGCCCCATTGACCCCATTTATTTCCCATGGCTGAAACAAAAAAAAGCAAATCGAAACGGGACGAACAGGCGCAATTGCTGGACCTGCTGCGATCCATCCTCCCCAAAGTGGCGCCCGATCCCAAGCTGGCGGAACGCATTTATTCCGCCTGCGAGGCCGAGCTGCGGTCCAAGAACCAGGTGCATTCCTTTGAAACCTTCTGCGAGCGCATTGAGCTGCCGGATTTGGAGGCCAAGACGGTGGCGGAGGTGAAGGAGCATTTCACCGCCGGCTTTGGCAGCGACGCGGACCTGGAGATCGAGCCGGACGAAGACAAGAAGGGGCTGAACGTGGAGGTCTCGCTGCCGGACGGCACGCAGTTGCACAACCACATTCCCGTGCGGGCGGTGGCGCCGGAAACGAGCGACGAGGCGGAGGTGACGCTGAAGTATGTCGCCTTCCCCGTGGCCCTGCCGGGAGACCCCGAGCTGGCCTGGGCGCTCGCCAAGCGCGAGAACCTGACGAACGACGAGGCCGCGATGGCGCTGGGGAAAATCGAGGACGATTTCTGGGCGTCCAAGACCGGCCAGAAACTGCTGCGCGACCGGGTGGAACGGACGTTTCCGGAATTCATCGCGCGGGTGCCGGCGGGCGTGCTCGCGGACGCCGGGTTGAAGCGGCATTACAAATTGCCCGAGACGGTGAAGGTGCTGCGCGGGGCCGTGAAGACAAAGTGACGGCGGTCAGGGATTCGTCACCGCCAGCCGCATAAAGCGGGCGGTGGCGGCGGGCACCGGCGTGTTGTCGCGCACGACGAGCTGCGTGGCCGTGTTCGCGAGCGTCACGGTGTAGGGCGAAGCAGAGGACCACGCGCTCAACAAATTGCTGGAGACTTCGACCACGTAAGTGACATCGGGCGGTTCGGCGGCGCGGTTGATGGTGAGGATTAGGTAGTTCGTGCCGTCGAAGGTCTGGATGCTGCCGGACGGCAACTGGGCGTCGGTGGCCGGCGTGAGCGGCGCCAGACCCAGGGCGTATTTGATCAGGTTCGGCACGCCGTCGCCGGCCGGGCTCGCGCCATTGGCGCCCGCGCCCACATTGGAGGGATTGCCGAAGTAAGTGTTCCGCCAGATCTCCAGCGGCGTCAGCGTGGATTCATCGAGCAGCCCCAGCACGCCCACGCCGGTGGTGGTGCCCACATAGACGCGCCCGCTGGCAATCATCGGCGTGATGAATTTGTTGCCGTTGCCGAAACTGTCACGGCCGCCGGGCGCCTGGGTGCTGTTGTAATATTCCTGCGCGAGGTTGGTGGGGGCGTAGGCGTGGAGCACGGCCGGCGAGGTGTTTTCCGTGGCCCAGACGATGCCGTTGGAATTGCCGGCAGCCGAGATGCCCGGCGTGGTGCCGGGATAGGCAAAGGCGATGGCCGACTTCGAGGCCGCGTTGGTGAGCCGGGCGTTTTGGAACGCAAAGGCCTGGAGGTTGTATCCCTGCGAGCCGTAATAAAGGACGCCGTTGAAATAGGCGGGCATGGCCCAAACCCCGTTCGGCAGCGCGCCCGCCAGCTCCTGGTAAATGGCATTGGTGCCGGGAGTGAACTTGCCCAAGTTGGACCGGTCCACCAGATAAAGGTTGCCGTCCTTGCCGGCGCCCACGGCGAGCTGCCGCGTGATTCCCTGCCCATCCACCATATCCGGAAGCACCAGCGCGCCGCCGGAACCGAGATCCTGGTCCACTGCGCTTTCGGCGACGGTGTTGAACATGTCGAAATAATCCGCCACGGCGAGCTGGTTGCTGACGGTGGAAAGTTTCATGAAGGCATTGCCGTAATCGCCCTTGTCTGGAAAACCGTCCACCAGATTGGTTTCAAACGTGCCGTTGCCTGCCAGGAAATAGAGATTGCTGGCGGCGTCGGCCGCCACGCCGGCGCCGCTCATCCAGATGGCCGCCTCGCCGCCGTTGGGGGTGATATTCAGGACGCTGGTTTGCGCCAGGGTCTGCTCATCGTAGCCCATGATCCAGCCGGTGTAGGGTTGGTCATCACAATGCGACGCCCAAGCCGTGTAGATCACGCCGTTCAGCAGCAGGAGCCCGCACCGCTCCTTGTATTGGGCGGGATCAAAAACCACGTTGGTGACGACGTGGCCCTCGCCGGTGCCGGGGTAAGTGGCCACGACGGTCACCGGCGGCAGGCGGTTGGTGCCCGTGGCCAGATCCAGCGCGTGCACGCGCTGATAATTAATGGCCGAAAGAAGGTTGACTGATTGAGTGTTTTTCGTCAATCTGCATCGCATCGGCTTGACTAAAATCAGGCCAAGGCCAAGGAGGCGCGGTCCGACCAAAATGGAAATTTGGGGCGGAGCCGTCCCCGGAAACGAAAGCCATATAAAAACCACACCATACCCGTGTCATGAAAGCATCTGAACCTCATCGAAGCCGTTCCTTTCTCTTTTTGAACCGCCGCCACGAGTTCCGCCTAAGACGCCGGTTCGGGTTCCGGTTTGTCTGCGCATTGGTGATCGGTTTGGGCGTCGCCTTGACGGGCCGGGCGGGCGTGGTGGTTTACGACAACCTCGGTTCAGCGCCCTACGACACGGACGGCTATTCCACCTTCGGGCTCTATTCCGATGGCGATCGCTACCAGCGGGGCATACAATTCACGCCCTCGCAAACGGTCAAGTTGTCCACGCTGAAGCTGGCCCTGGGCGAGGCCTTTTTCACCTCGGGCAATTCCGCCCAGTCCGGAACGGCCAGGGTGCAACTGATGACCGACAGCAACAACGCGCCCGCCACCGCGCTGGAGAGCTGGACCTCCGCGACCATCTCCGGCGGCCCGGGGAACGGGAGTGTGCAGACCTTCACTTCGCTGCTGACGCCAACGCTGACGGCGGGTTCGAATTACTGGATCGTCTGCGATGCCCCGAATAGCAACCTGGGCGGGGCGTGGTACTTCGCCGACGACAGCCACACCGGCACCACCGATACGATGTGGGCCAACGTGACCACCGGCAGCACGACCTTTACGACGCTCACCCGCGGCTTCCGCACCCAGATCACCGGGGTTGGGCCATCGCTTTCCATCACGCGCACGGCCACCAACACCATCGTCCTTTCCTGGCCCGCGTTCGCCGCGGGCTGGATGCTCGAACACACGAACTCCCTCAGCAATGCCACGAGCCCATGGCCGCAGTATTCCCCGCCCTATTCGGCCACCTCGACGAACTTCTTCTTCGTCCTAACCAACAAGCCTGCAGTCGGAAATCAGTTCTTCCGTCTGCAAGAGCCTTGAACCTGTTATCCCATACTGTTCGGGATCATCTGGGTTCATCTGAGGTTGATTCATTTTTCAACTGAATCGTTCCGGCTTATTTGCGGAACATGCCGGGCATGGCGCCGCCCATTTTGGCCATCATCTTGGACATCTTGCCCATCTTCTTCATCATGGTCTGCATCTGGAAGAATTTGTTGAGCATGGTGTTCAACTCGGTCACGGTCACGCCGGCGCCGGCGGCGATGCGGCGGCGGCGGCTGGCATTGAGGATGGCGGGAGTGAGCCGCTCCTTTTTGGTCATGGCGCAGACCATGCCTTCCATGCGCTTGAATTCCTTCTCCTGCTTGTTGATGTCCATCTGCTTCAGCGCGTCGCCGCCGCCGGGGAGCATCTTGACGATGCTTTCGAGCGAACCCAGCTTCTTCATGGCGCGCAACTGCCCCAGAAAATCGTCCAGGGTGAACTCGCCCTTGCGCATCTTCTCCTCCATCCGCCGCGCCTCGTCCTCGGTGACCGCCTCGGCGGCCTTTTCGACGAGGCTCACGACGTCGCCCATGCCGAGAATGCGCGAGGCCATGCGCTCGGGATGAAAGGGCTCGAACTCGTCGAGTTTTTCGCCCACGCCGGCGAACTTGATGGGTTTGCCGGTGACGGCTTTCAAGCTCAAGGCCGCGCCGCCGCGGGCGTCGCCGTCCAGCTTGGTGAGGATGGAGCCGGTGATGTGCAGGGCTTGGTCGAAATGGGTGGCCACGTTGACGGCTTCCTGGCCGGTGGCGGCGTCGAGCACCAGAAGGATTTCCTGCGGTTTGACGAGATCGCGCAGGCGGACCAGTTCCTGCACGAGCGGTTCGTCAATCTGCAAGCGCCCGGCGGTATCAAAGATGAGGACGCTGCGGTTGTTAGCCTGGGCAAACGCCAGGGCCTCGCGGGCGATCTGAAGGACGTCGGTTTCGCCGCGTTTGACGAAGACCGGGACGCCGACCTGTTTGCCGAGGGTATCCAACTGGTCCATGGCCGCCGGGCGGTAAACGTCCGCGGCGACGAGCAGCGGGGTGCGGCCCTGTTTGAGGAGCAGGCGGGCGAGCTTGCCGGCGGAGGTGGTTTTGCCGGAACCGTGCAGGCCCACCAGCAGCACGCAAGCGGGCTGGCCGGAGAGATCGAGGGCCGCATTTTGGGAACCGAGGAGGGCCACGAGTTCGTCGCTGACGAACTTGACGATCTGCTGGCCGGGCTGGACGCTGGCGATGACTTCGGCGCCGAGCGACTTGGTCCTGACGCGCTCGATGAAATCGCGGGCGACCTTGAAATTGACGTCGGCGTCGAGCAGCGCCATGCGGACTTCGCGCAAGGCATCGGCGACGTTGGCCTCGGAGATTTTGCCGAGGCCGCGCAGGTTCTTGAACGCCTGCTGGAGCTTGCTGGTTAAGGAATCAAACATCCGCTTAAAATAGCGGCTGGCGCGGGAAGTTCAAAGTTTCTCTGCGCGCCGCCGGCCGGTCGCCCGGCACCGGCGCGGACTGCGGCTTCAATAATCACTTGTGTTTGGCACCTAAGAATATAACGCATTTTCAGCCGGCCCGCTGGGCCGGTTGCCCGGCTAACATCTATCCCCGCAGCCAATGCAGCGGGCCATTTTCAAAAAGTTCCTCCGGGACCACGCCAATTGGTTCCGCTGCCTCGTTCAAAAACTGAGATGGGCGATTCAAAAGCCCCGGAACCGGCCTACGCAAACACAATCTTCGTCGTGGCGGCGTCATCGTCCCAGCCGCGGGTGGGCTCGGGGGTGACGGACGAGATGTCCTTGATGGAAATCTGCCGGCCGAGCGTGCGCGGGTTTTTCACCTCCACCTGGGAGGGGTCGCAGGTCTGTTGCGAGACTTTCTGGTGCGGGGCGGGCTTGTAGCGCACGTACAGCAGCTTGGGCGTGTCGGGGGCGAAATAGAGAATGCGCGATTTTTCCGGGATGCAGGCATAGACCTTGTTGAGAATCATGCCGCCAAAGGTGAACCGCTTGAGGTAGCTGGCCTCGCGGTCGGTGTAGGCGCAGGTGAAGACGCGGTCGCGTTCCGGCAGGGCGCAGTAAAAGAGGTCCGGGCCGACAAAGAGCTTCTCCGGCAGCTCCGTGAGCTTGTAAGTGCCGTCGCGAAAGACCAGCAGGAGCTTGTCAAATTTGGTGCATTCGAGCCGGAATTCGTCGCCGGAGACCTTGTAGCCCACATAACCGCTTTCGCGGTCGTAGGCCACCTTGAAGGCCTTGAAGGCGACGGCCCGGGCGTCCAGTTCCTCGTGGCGGGCGGACTTGGTGGTGAGGCGGGGGTATTGGGGCCCGTATTTTTCCAGCAACGCCTCGAGGTGGCTGATGACGTACTTGGTGAGATTCTTTAGATGCTTGCGCGTCAGGTCGAGATCGGCGCGGGTCTGTTCCATCTCCTCGCGGTGCTTGTTGATGTCAAAGAGCGAAATGCGGCGGATGCGGACCTGGAGCAGGCGCTCCACGTCGGCGTCCACGAGCGCGCGAATCAGCTCCTTTTTGAACGGCTTGAAGCCTTCCACGACGGCGGCGGAGACGGAGTCGTTGGTTTTGCAGTGCTCGATCTGCTTGTAGATGCGCTCCTCGATGAAGATGCGTTCGAGCGTGCGGTAATGGAGCTCGTCCAGCAGTTTTTTCTCGCTCAATTCAAGCTCGCGCTTGAGCAGGGCGACGAGCTGGCGGACGTTCTCCTGGAGCACCTCGCTGACGGTGAGTTCCACCGGGCGGCTGTTCTGAATGACGACGATGCGGCTGGAGATGGTGGCCTCGCAATCGGTGAACGCGTAGAGCGCATCCTCCATTTTTTCAGCCTCCACGCCGGGGGGGCACTTGATCTCGATCTCGACGTTTTCGGAGGTGAAATCGTTGATGGATTTGACCTTGAGCTTGCCCTTGCGGACGGCGTCCTCGATGGAGGCGATGAGCGAGTCGGTGGTGGTGGTGGGCGGAATCTCCGTGATCAGCACGGTGGATTCGTCCTTGGCCTTGATGCGGGCGCGGACTTTGACGGAGCCTTTGCCGTCCTGGTAATCGCGGGCATCCATCAGGCCGCCGGTGGGGAAATCGGGCAGGCACTTGAAGGGCTGGTTTTTGAGGATGGCGATCTCGGCCTCGATCAGCTCGGGGAAATTATGGGGCAGAATGCGGGCGCTCAAGCCGACGGCGATGCCTTCGGTGCCCAGCATGAGGGCGAGCGGCAATTTGCTGGGGAGGGTGGCCGGCTCCTGCTTGCGGCCGTCATAGGTGGGAATGAAGTCGGTGACCTCGTCATGGAACAACTGTTCCCGGGCGAGCTGGGTCAGGCGGCATTCGATGTAACGGGGGGCGGCGGCGGGATCGCCGGTGTAAATATTGCCGAAATTGCCCTGGCCCTCGATGAGATAGCGCTTGTTGGCCAGCACGACAATGGCCTCGTCAATGGAGGCGTTGCCGTGCGGGTGATATTTCATCGTTTCGCCGGTGACGCTGGCGACCTTGATGAAGCGGCCGTCGTCCATGGTGTGGAGCACGTGCAGGATGCGCCGCTGGACGGGCTTGAGGCCGTCGGCGAGATTGGGAATCGCGCGGTCGCGGATGACATAGCTGGCGTAATCGAGAAAGCCGCGGTCCACGCGGGTATGCAGGCCGATGGCGAGCTTTTTGGGGTCGAACGGCCGGTGGGCGAGGGCCTCAAAGGTCTGGGCAACGACATGGTCGGCGCCGTTGCCATTGGCCTCGGCGGGTTTTCCCGGGGCGGCCGAGCCATTGGCGGCGGCGGTGGGTTTGGTGCCATCAATGGGCAAATCCGGTTGGTTGGTATTTTTCTTTCGTTTCGCTGCACTCATGAACAACCCGCATTAAGCCAGAAGTTTACGGGGGCGGCAAGAAAGTCATGGCGCGCCATATGGGAGCTGTGGCCTTGTTCGTGAGAGCAAGGCTGACTATTCTTCGCGCATGCCCACCCCGATCTCCATACCCTGCCGCGCTTGAAACGACGGTGTTATTTCGCCGGCAGCGGAGTCGGAGCGGTGGCGCCGGGGGCGGGCGGCGTGGTGGGCAGCAGGGCGAGCAAGTCCTGCTGCTGCTGATACCACTCGCGCAACGGACGCGACAGGAGCGAGACCTGAAAATCCTTGAAGTGGGAAACGTTGAGGGCTTCCTCAACCTGTTTCTTCAACTGGGTGTTGAGGTCGTTCTTGGCATCGTCGGCCCAGGTCTTGAAGGAGCCGGTTTTTTCGTTGAGCGCCTTGGCGGCCGCGATGCGCGTGTCCTGGTCATATTTGTAAACCGGCGCCTCGACGTAGCTCTTGTCCACCTTGCCGCTGACGCGGTTGGTTTCGCTCTGGGCGGTAATGACGGTTTTGGCGACTTCGATGATGCGGCGTTCGAGCTTGGCGGTGATGTCGTCTTCGCCGACGGTGTCGGCGGCCTCGGCGCCCAGGTCGCGCGGGGCGTCCTCCAGCCGGCGGAGGAGCTGCTTGACGGACTCGTCTTCCAGCTTCGCGAAATAGGCCTTGCCGCGCTCGAGAATCAGGGCCTGCTCGGCGGCCGTGAAGGTGTATTTCTTGTCATCGAGCCCCACGAAGGTGGTGTAGTTGGTGGAGGCCAGGAGGTGCTCGAGCTTGGCCGAGAGGTTGGTGGCGCTCAACCGCTGGACCACAAGCATGCCGGCCGGCTCATCCTTCAAATCCAGCTTGAATTCGGGCGGCAGGGACGAGAACAGCGCGCGGTCCACGCCGCCGAGTTCGGCCATCTGGTGATTGAGGTACTTCCAATGGGCCTGGTGGCGCTCCTTGAGATTCAAGGGGCCGACGAAATCGAACTGGTTTTCGACGCGCAGGGAGCGGGTGTCGGCCCGGAACCAGACGAGGGAGTTGACAAAGTAGTAGGCGATTTCGTTGGCGGCGTAGGTGTAATTGAGATTCACCAGCTCCAGCGGGAGGCGATCATGCGGGTTCTGGGGCGCGCGGGCGGCGATGAAGGTCTCGATGACGTCGTTGGGCAGCAGGTCAATGAACTGGGCGAGTTCATTGTAATTGCCGACAACCGGTTCGGACCCGTAATCGAAACGGCGGACGTCCGCGTAGCGCATGGTGTCCTCGTCGGTGCCGAAGAGCATCTTGTTGGTGCGGACGTCCTCGTTGTCGAAATAGCCCCAGCGGATGGCGCCGCGATCATGGGGGAGGGGCTGTTTCTGGGTGCGCATGGACCAGCCGACGAAGGTGGAGGCCTTGAAGTTGTTGTAGTCCATGACGGAAGTGGTGGAGAGCTTGTTGGTATAGGCGTCGAGGGGCTTGCCGGTGAGGTAAGCTTTGAACCAGTCGTCCAGCTCGCGGGCCGTGAGAGTGGCGCTGAGGCTGCCGGCAAAATTATGGCGCAGGCCGAGCACGTGCCCGACCTCGTGGGCGACGACTTCGCGGACGTAATCCTGGGACGCGCGCAGGACGGCTTGATCGGTCAACGGGTCGCTGGCGAGTAGCTCCTGCAAGCCCATGGCCATCTGCTGCGCAAATTCGCGCGGGTCGGATTGGCAGCCGGGGGCGGAGCGGAGGAAGGGTGCGCCAAAGAGGGTGGGGGGCTGTTTGGTTTTGGCCTCGGCGGTTTCCTGCATGGCGCGCAGCAGCGCGCGCGCCCGGGCCCGCCCGATGTAGCTGAACGTGCTGGTCACGTAGGTCTGTCCGTGTTTGGCCTCGCCGCTCAAGGGGTCGGACAGCAAATCCGCGTAGGCGAAGCCGGCGCGGTCCCAGGGCACCCATTGCACCAGGTTGCAACTGGCGTCGGGCGCGGTCACGCCCTCGGGGGCCTTTTTGACTTGCACCACTTCCTTGCCAAAGACGCTGTTCCAATAAAGCACGCCATCCTTGACGGCCTCCACATAATCCGGCGGGGTGTTGGCGGAATAATAAAACAAAACGGGCTGCTTCAAATCAAAGCGGTCAATGCGCGTGGAAATGCGGCCGCTGCCGGTCTCAAACTGGCCTTCGGTTTCAAAGAACCGCGTGTAACGGGCATCCACCACGTTGGGCTCCTTGCCGGAGAAGTTTCCCGGCTGCCAGGGCGCGATAAAGTACCGCGCCTCATAGCGCGCCTCGAGGTCGGCTTCCTGTTCGCGGCTGCGCACCTGGACGCTCTGGCGGATGATCAACTGGCTGCCATCCGAGCGCATTTCAAAGACGCGGCTGTCCGGAACTTCGAGCACGTTGTCGTGCCACTCGAGATTGAGCATGCCGCCATCGGTCCAAGACTCGGTAAAGACGCGGCGCATCCCCTTGTTGAAATCCACGACCACGCGGCCGGATTCCTGCCGGACGATCGGGAAGGTGGCCAGGAGGCGGCGGGCGGGCAGATCTTCGGTGACGACGAGGCCCTTGGTGGATTCGTACATGTCCACGCCGTCGGGGAACAGTTCAAAGCGGATGATTTTGCCGGCCAGCCCCTGGCTGGTGGCCGCCACGCCCTGGGGAATGGCGGAGGCGCTGAACAAGTAATCCTTGCCGAAGGCGTCCTTGGGGATGGCCAGATAGAACTGGTCGGCCACCTGCAACTGCGGCGCCACCGGCGCCGGCTGGTCGGCCGCACGCAGCGTCCCGGAAAATGGAAGGAGCAAGGCAGCGGCTGCGAGCAGGGTGAGAAGTTGAAAGCGGATTGGCTTCATGAGCTAGACAATGCCGGGGGAACCGGAAGGGGGCAAGCGGAAAGCTGGCGCCGCAGAAGGAGCGGGAGACGATCAAAGCAATATCACATGAAACCAAAGGAGCAGAACGGCGAGAACGAACAGGCCGGCCGATCCCATGATGATTCCCAGCGCGGTGATCCGCGGCAGGAACGGTCGGAGCAACCCCGCGGTTGCCCCGGCCAGACAGCCGCAACCCAGCAGTCCGTAACCTATTCTCCACTGCACTCCGTTGCCAGGCTCGAATGAGGCGAGGAATCCGAAGGCACAAAACAGGCCGAGGGCCAGCAGCGCCAACGATCCGAGGATGCGCGCCAGTATTTGCCCGGCGCGGAATAAACGATGCGCGATAGTATTCATGCTCCCACCCTGAATCCGGCCGGGCGAAGTCTCAAATTGATAAAATTTTTCCGGTATCGAAAGGGTTGATGGCCGGCCATGACGGAGCGCGGGCTTCAGCCCGCTTGGATATCCAAAAGCACGAGGCCCGTAATCTGCCCAGCCCGCCTGAACTTTGCCCGCTGAAGCGGCGTGAACGCCGCGCGCCGGTCCCGCTCAATGCGTGTCACCCTATCACGCGGTGCTCACTAATTTTTGGCCGGCAGTCTATTCTTCCGCGGGCACGACGAGGCTGTCCATGATGTAGTCTTTGCGCTCGGGCGTGTTTTTGCCCATGTAGAAATTCAGGATGGGGGCGGACTCGGCGCGCGGGGCGTACTCGACCTTGCTCAGGCGCATGCTTTTGCCGATGAACTGCGCGAATTCCTTGGGGCTGATTTCCCCCAGGCCCTTGAAGCGGGTGACCTCGGGTTTGCCCCCCAGTTGCTTCACGGCATTGTCGCGCTCGGTTTCGCTGTAGCAATAAATGGTCGTTTCCTTGTCGCGCACGCGGAAGAGCGGCGTTTCGAGCACAAAGACGTGGCCGTCGTGGACGAGTTGTTCGAAGAACTTGAAGAAGTAGGTGATCATGAGGTTGCGGATGTGCATGCCGTCCACGTCCGCGTCGGTGGCGAGAATCACCCTTTCGTAGCGCAGGCTGTCGGTGGTGTCCTCGATGCTCAGGGCCTGCATGAGATTGTACATCTCGTCGTTTTTGTACATGACGTCGCGCTTGAGGTCCCAGACGTTGAGGGGCTTGCCCTTGAGCACGAAGACGGCCTGGTTGTTGACATCGCGGCAACTGGTGATGGAGCCGGCGGCGGACTGGCCCTCGCAGATGAAGACCATGCTGTCGTGCCCCTTGTCCCTTTTCTTGTCGAGGTGGTGCTTGCAGTCCTTGAGCTGGGGGATGCGCAGGCAAATGGCCTTGGCGCGCTCGCGCGAGAGCTTTTTGACCTCCTGCAATTCCTTGCGCAACTGCTCGGTGTCCCGGACCTTGGCCACGATCAGGTCGGCGATCTGCCGGTTGCGCCCGAAAAACTGGAGGAGCTCCTCGCGCACGCTGTTGACGAGGTCGGCGCGGATTTCGGTGTTGCCGAGCTTGTTCTTGGTCTGGGACTCGAACACGGGATCCTGCAGCCGGATGGCCACGGCGCCGACCATGGATTCGCGCACGTCGTCGCCATCGAACTTGCCGTTGCACTGTTCGTTGACGGCCTTGAGCAGGCCTTCGCGAAAGGCGCTCAGGTGCGTGCCGCCGTCGCTGGTGTACTGGCCGTTGACGAATGAATAAAAGGTCTCGCCGTAGCGCGAGTTGCAGTGGGTGAAGCAAAATTCGAGCGTTTTGCCCACGTAATGGAGCGGCGCGTACAGGGGTTCGCCGCCATCTGTGGCGAGGTCTTCCATGACCAGGTCCATGAGGCCCAGGCGCGACTGGAAAACCTCGGGCTCGGGCAGGCCGGGCATGGTGAGGATCAATTTCAGCCCGGTGTTCAAATAACTGTAATGCCGGAGACGCTTTTCGACGTGTTCCAGATGGAACTCGCTGGCCTTGAAAATCTGCGGGTCCGGCTCGAATTCAATGAGCGTGCCGTTGGGCTCCGTGGTTTTGCCGGTGGCTTCGTGCTTCAGCTTGCCCACCTTGAAGGTGGCCTCGGCGAACTCGCCGTCGCGGTGGCTGCGCACATAAAACTCCTTGGACAGCGCGTTGACGGCCTTGGTGCCGACGCCGTTGAGACCCACGCTGAATTGGAAGACGTCGTCATTGTACTTGGCGCCGGTGTTGATCTTGGAGACGCAGTCCACGAGCTTGCCCAAAGGAATGCCGCGGCCGAAATCGCGCACGCTCACGCGGTTGCCGGCAATCTTGATCTCCACTTCCTTGCCATAGCCCATGATGTACTCGTCAATGGCGTTGTCCACGACCTCCTTAAGCAGCACGTAGCAGCCATCGTCCGGGTGCGCGCCGGAGCCGATGCGGCCGATGTACATGCCGGTGCGGAGGCGGATGTGCTCCAAGGAGGACAGCGTCTTGATTTTGCTTTCGTCGTAAACGGGAGTCGTTTTTTCAGCCATACAAATTTGCAGCAGAGAGGATGCGGCAAACGGGGGAGGAATTCAACGCAAAGACGACCGCAGAGGATGGAGGATTGAGGATCGCAAAGACGGCACCGATTTCCCACTTGGCAAGGTTCGGGCTTTCTGCCATAAGGTTTGGTGTCTTGGGAATTCAGATGAAAACAGCTCGTTTTATATTTCTGGCAGCGGCTTTCGTTTGCGGCGCATTGACTGCGTTTGCCCAGACGTGGAAACAGACGAGCGCGCCGAAACTAGACTGGTATGTGGTGGCTTCTTCCGCGGATGGGGCCAAGTTGGTTGCTGATGTTGGTGTGGACGGCGGGATCTACAGCTCAACCAATTCGGGCGCCAGTTGGGCGGCCACGTCCGCCCCAACCAACTTCTGGGAGGGTCTCGCGTCGTCGGCTGATGGGGTGAAATTGGTCGCTTCAATCGAATACGGCGGAATTTATACCTCGACGAATTCCGGGCTCACTTGGATGCAACAAACCAACGCCCCAAATGTTAATTGGGGCGTTCTCGTCTCTTCCGCGGATGGCACCAAGCTGGCCGCGGAAGCAGGCATGAATTACGATGAGTTCGGCGGCCCGATTTACGTTTCAACGAATTCCGGCATCACGTGGACCGTTACCACCGAAACCAACCAGTGGTATTCGCTGGCATCGTCGGCCGACGGAACCACATTGGCGGCGATTGGCGAACCCGCCGATTGGCCGGAAAACAGTCGCTTGGTTTATATTTCCAAGAATTCGGGTGCCACTTGGGGGCTACCCAACCTTCTCGGTTCAATCTTTTCTGGCTCAGAATGGTCCTCAGTAGCCTGTTCAGCGGATGGCACCAAACTGATCGTCGGGAATGAAGGTCGCGTATTCATTTCCACGAATTCAGGAGCGACTTGGATCTCGAACAGTATTGCCTCTACGAACATGCAAGACTGGAATTCAGTCGCAATTTCGGCGGATGGAAGCAAAATGACCGCAATCGTCGTCTGGGAGAGTGGCTCTGCACTGGCGTCCATTTACAGTTCACGCGATTCTGGGGTAACTTGGCAGTCAAACAATGCCCCCGGCGTCGCGTGGGAGTGGATTGCGAGTTCCGCCGATGGCGCCAAATCGTTCGCGACAGTGGGTGCTGGCGGCATTTATACGTCGCAAACTATCTCCCAGCCCCGGCTAAATCTCACGCCTTCGTCCACGAATCTGATGCTGGACTGGGGAATACCCTCAACCAATTTTGTTTTGCAGCAAATTTCCGGTTTGAGCACAGCGGGTTGGTCCAACGTTACCAATACGCCCGTGCTCAATCTCACCAACTTGCAAAATCAGGTCACGCTGCCCGCGCCGGCCAGCAACGCATTTTTCAGGCTGAAGACTCCATGACTGGTAATCATTTTTCCACCCGCTTCACCAGCACGGTGATGTCGCCGTTTTCATCCGACTGGATGACTTGCGATTGGCCGAACTTGACGACGAAGGTTGAATTCAGTCCGACGCTCAACTGGCTGTAGGTGGAGTGCGAGCCGGGCCCGCTGCTGCTGCCGGTGATGTAAGGGACGGTGCGGCCAAGGAAGAGTCGCAGTTGGCCCTTTTCATCATCCAACGCTGTCAGAGTGCCGCTGAATTTCAAGGTGACGGGGATGTCAGCGTCGTTGATCTTCACGGAAGTCTTCTGGATGGTGTCCAGCTCAAACGAGCCGTCGGCGGTCAAGATTTGCAGAGTCTTCGCGTCTTCCTTGGGCGCCTTCCATTCCACGCGGATGGTGTAGTTGACGGGCTGTTTGATGTCTCCCGCCGGCGTGGCCGGTGAGAGTCTTTGCGGGAGCCCCGGTGGCACCGGCGAGGGTTGCGCCTGACAGGCGGTGGCGGCAAGTAGAACGGCAATGAATAGAGGGAATGTTTTCATGATTTGAATCAGGTTGACCGGCACAGGCAGTATCAACACCGGGGGCCGGGATTAGTTGTGGGCCGGCTCACTTGCCGGGCGGGCGCGGGTGCGCTCCAGCCAGGCGCGAAGGTGTTGGGCGGCGGCCTCGGCCGGCTCGTCCAAGCCCGCCAACGCGGCCGTGGTCTGCGGGGCGTCGGCGGCTTCGGCGGCATCCTCGATGGCGCGGAAGCGTTCGGACAGCCGGGGGCAGCCGAAGAGCGCGGCCAGGCCCTTGAGCGAGTGCGCGGCGCGTTCGAGCTCCGGCCATTTGGCCGCGGCGTGAAGCCGGCGGAGTTCCCGGAGGCGATCGGGGAATTCGGCTAGGAAATCGGCGACCATGTCCGCGATGCCGGCGGCATCGAGTTCGCGGCCGAGCTGTTCCAGGCGTGCGGGGTTGAAGTCCTCGGAGGCGGGTGCCGGCGCGGGCGTTGGGGCGGGAACGGGGGTGGCGGCGGGTCCCGGCACGGCGGCGAGGAGGGCGTGGTAAAGCTGCCGGGTGGTGAAGGGCTTGGGCAGGTAATCATCCATGCCGGCGGCCAGGCATCGCTCGCGTTCGCCGGCGAGGGCGTTGGCGGTGAGGGCGATGATGCGCACCGGGCGCGCCACGTGTTGCTCGGCCTCGATTTTGCGGATGGCGGCGGTGGCGCCGAATCCGTCCAATTCGGGCATGTTGCAGTCCATGAGGATGGCGTCGCAGTGGCCGGCGGAGAATTTAGCCACGGCCTCGCGCCCGTTGACGGCCCAGTCGGCCTGGGCGCCAAAATTTCCAAGCATCAACTGGCAGAGCTTGCGGTTGAAGGGATGATCTTCGGCCACCAGGATGTGCAGGCCCGCGATGGGCGTGCGGGGCGGGGCGCTGGCTTCGGGCTCGGCGGCCGGGGGCGGGGCGGCGGGAGCCGCCGCCGGCGAGTCGGGCGCGGATTTGAGTCCGGAGGCCACGGCCACCAAGGCGTCGAACAGTGATTGTTCGCGGACCGGTTTGAGCAGCACGTTGGCGGGGGCCTCCGAACCCTTGGCGTGCGCAGCCAGGGAAGCGGCCGGGCTGGCCAGGAGGATGCACCGCACGCGTTCCTGGTTTTCGGCGAGCAGGCGGCTCAATTCATCACCGCCCCGGCTGAGCATTTCATCATCGCAAATCACGAGGGGCATGACGGCGGAGCGGAAATCGTGCCGGAGGGCACGGGCCAGTTCCGCGACTTCGGCCACGCCGCGGGCGACGACACCCCAGCCCTGCAATTGTTGCAGCAGGGCTTCGCGCTGGCTGGGATTGGGGATGGCGACGACGACCTGCAGGAAGACCAGGCCGGGGAAACTGCGTTCGAGTTCCGGCTGCGTCGGGATGGCCAGCGGGAGTTCAAACCAGAACGTGGAGCCGGCGCCGGGCCTGCTGTTGACGCCCACCTTGCCGCCCATCAGCTCGATGAGCTTTCGCGAAATGGCGAGGCCCAGGCCGGTGCCGCCGAAGCGGCGCGAGGACGAGGTGTCCACCTGCACAAACGGCTGAAACAGGCGCTGGATCTCCGCCGTCGTGAGGCCGATGCCGGTATCGGCCACCTCGAAGCGCAACAAAATCCGGGAGGACGACCGGAAATAGGTTTCGACGCGGACGACGACTTCGCCTTGGTCGGTGAATTTGACGCCGTTGCCAACGAGGTTGAGGAGCACCTGGCGGAGGCGGTCGGGATCGCCGGTGAGCCGCCGGGGAACATTGGGGGCGACGACGGCGGCGAGGGCGACTTTTTTGCCGGCGACGCGGGGGGCGACGTTTTCCAAAACGGATTCCACGATGGCGCGGACGGAAAAATCCTCGCGCACCACGGTCAGCTTCCCGGCTTCGATCTTGGAGAAATCAAGGACGTCGTTGATGACGTGGAGGAGGGCGTTGGCGTTTTCGACGGCCCCATCGGCGAATTCGCGCTGGCGGGGGTCCAACCGGGTTTGGGCGAGGAGCTCGACCATGCCCACCACGCCGCTCAAGGGGGTGCGGATTTCGTGGCTCATGTTGGCCAGGAACTCGCTCTTGGCCTGGTTGGCGCGGTTGGCCTGCTCGGCCAGGGTGCGGGCTTCGGCCGCGGCGACCTTGAGCTGGTGGTTGGTTTTTTCCAGGGAAGCCTTGGCCTCGCTGGCGGCCAGCTCGGCGCGCTTGCGCGGGGTGATGTCGTGCAGCACGGCCTGGATTTCCTCCGGTTCCAAGCCGCCTTCCTGCCGGCGGAGCGTGCATTGTTGCCAGGCCACCTGCCCGTCGGGGGCCTCGACGCGGCGGTCGAATGCCAGATGGGGTTGCCCGGGCGGGAGAGGCAGACTGACGCCGTCGGGCAAACCGGCCTTGGCGAGGGCCTGATAAAAATTGGTGCCGAGCAGCTCCGCCTCGGGTTTGCCACGGAAGGCGCAATAGGCGGGATTGGCAAACGTGATGGTGCCGTCGGGCTGGCAGCGGCAGATGAGGTCGGTCTGGTCGGCCATGACGGTGCGCAGGCGTTTTTCGTCGGCCAGGACCTGGTCCCAGGCGCGGCGGCGCTCGGTGGCGGCGGAGGCCAGCAGGAGATTGGAGACGGCAATCACGCCGATATAGCTGCCGACCAGCCGGAGGCTGTCGGCCTCGTTGGGCAGGACGAACGGCCCCTGCTTCCGGAGCAGGGAGAAAATGGCGAGGGCCGCCACGACGAGCGTGCCAGTGGCCGCGCCGCGCGGGCCGAACCGCAGGGCGCCCCAGGCCAGGAAGGGATAAGGCAGGTACGCCAGCGGGTATTGCTGGATGCCGTACACGAACCAAGTGTCGAAGGAAATCAGCATGCCGCCGATGAGGCCGGCCGCGCAGACCGCGGCTTCGACGCCCCGCCAGAAATTCAGGCGCAGCGAGCAGGGCACGCTCCAGGTGATGATCACGGGCGTGATCACCAGCACGGCGAGGGCGTTGGGCACCCACCAGGCCACCAGCGCCGGGAACACCGCCTCGGAACCAAGCTGGTGGTCATAGACCAGGCTGAAGACGTTGAAGAGCGCATTGACGGTGGTGCCGAGGACGCAGGCCAGGAGGACAAAGCCCACGCCGTCGCGCGTGCGCTCGAGCGCGGTGTCAAACTTGACGAACCGTTCGAGAAGGAAGGCGCAGGTCACGGCGCCAATGGTGTTGCCGAGGGCCGTGCCGAGGGTGAAAAAGCCGAACGGCACGCCGTCAATGAAAGCGAACAGGGCGGCGCCCAGGGCGATGCCGGGCCAGAAGCGGTAGCCAAACAGCAGAATGGCCGCCAGCGCGATGCCGGAGGGCGGCCAGACAAGCGAAAAATAAACCTTGTCGGAATGGAAGGCCGTCTCCTTGCCCAGCAAGCCGCCAAGGAAATACAGCGCCGTGAGCATCACCACACGGGTGCCCGTGGTTAATTGCTTTTGTTCTTGGCTGGTCACAACAGGCGTTCCCGCCAGCGCCGCCCGGAAGAGGCGCCGGGGAAATCCCGGCCGGCGCCTTCATGCCGGCGGGCGGTCGGCGGATGCTGGTTTGGCAATGAATAGAAAAAGGAGGTGCCGGAGCCGAAGACGCCGACAACAAAAACCGGGTTCGCTGATGGTATGCAGGCGGATGACACGAGGCAACGGGATCCAAGGTTGATCTAGTTCATTATCGGCAGGCGGACGGCTTTTTCAAGGACTTTCCCTGGTGGGCCGGGAGATGCGACGCGAATTTTTGACGAAGAGCGTCCAGGCGCGGGCGGCATCACCCGATCGGCGGCAACCGTAAAGCGCTTCAGATCGTGACGCGCAACCCGTCGCACTTTCAGCATGTGGCGCCGGACATTGAAATTTGATCGGTCCCACTGTGAAGTCAAACTATACTCCCGCCATGATTGGACCGGGGCGCGGGCAGATTATTTGACAGGCCGCGCAAACTAAGACCGGAATCTAGAAACCCTCTTGCTTATTGAGTCCCACCACCACCTTGCTGTGGTTGGTGATCTGCGGCTTGCCCGCGAAGAGATTATCCGCAATGACCGCCTGCCGCACGCCCGCGCCCAGTTCCACCTGCGCCTTGTTCTCCTTGAACTCGCAGCCGCGCACCAACACCGACCCGCCCTCCGCCTCGATGGCGCTGCAGCCTTCCCCCTGGCCGTCCCATTGCACAAACGTGCAATCGCTGAACCCCACCGTGCCCCGGCCGGCCACGTGTGCGATTTGCCGGCACGGCCCCCAGAACGCGCAATTCACAAACCGCACCGTCCCCGTGTGGTTCTTCCCCACCCGCACCATCGTGGGATTCGTGCCGTGGAACGACGTGAATTCGCCGTTGGAGATCAACAGCGCAAACGGCGCCGAATCCTCCACGTCCACCGCCGTGTTGCAATCGTCCGCCCCGATGCCCAGGAAATTCCCGTTGCACACCCCCGTTTTCGTCTTCACAAACTTATAGCCCTTGTTGTAGCCAAAGCAAAACGTGTTATAGACGTACTGCCAGTCGCTGCGGCCGAAAATAAACGCCTCCCCGTGCTCCTCCATCCAATGCGTCAGCCCCGGCTGATCGCTCCACCACGGGTTGAAATGCACGTTCTCGATCCGCCCGATATCGTAGATCGCGTCCACAAAAATCCCCCGCCGCAACGGCTGCCCCTGCACGTCGCGGATCAGGTGCCGCTCGTTTTCGCTGGCGTCAATGCCGTTGTAGGGGTTGAGCAGCTCCACGCTCAGCACCGCCGGGTTCTTCCCGCGCATCGCCACCGCCCACGGATACGCCACCGGATCGCCCGCCGGACTCTGCTTGGGATAATACAGCACCACCCCTTTCAGCGTGGAGTTGTCATGCAGCACAATGAACGGATCGCCCGCCTCTTTGCCCGCGTTTTCCGTCACCAAAAAGGTCGTCCCGTCGTCCGTGGGCCGATCGCCGCCCTCGTTCCGCAACCCCACGTGCGACGGCACGGATTCCCACGTGCCTTTCAGCGTGACCCCGCGCGGCACGTCCAGATGCCCGGCGAAGAAATAATTCCCCCGCGGCGCATACACCACGCCGCCGCCCGCCTGCCCGGCTGCGTCCAAGGCCTTTTGAAACGCCCCCGTGGCGTCGGTCTTGCCGTCGCCCAGCGCCCCATAATCCTGCACGGAATAAACATCCGCGCCGCTGGCGGCACTCGCCAGCATCCCGGCGCCCAGCAGCGCCAGCCAAATTTTTACAACTCGAAGCATAAATCTTTTTCCAACCTACCGCTTTTCCGCGGCCGGCGGCATCCCCGAAATCGGGGGCTCTTCACTGCGGCGCAATCACATCTTTGGCGCGCGCCGCGGGCGTCACCTGCAAGCGCGTGAGCTTGCCGTGTTCCACGTGCCCCGCCACCGTGGTTTGCAGCGGCGCCCGCAATTTAAAATCCGCCGTCCAATCCGCCGGCCACGCCGGCAGCAGCCGGATTTCCCGGCCGTCGCATTGCAGCAGCATCAGTTGCAACGTCGCCATCCCGGCGCCCCCGTTGTCCAGGTCCGGAATCCAATCGCTGTTCCGCGACCAGAACCAGGGAAACCGCTCGCCGCCATACGACGTGAACTCGCGCTGGACCACCTGCCGCGCCTCGTCCGTGAGCCCCAACAGCGCGGACTCCACGCCGTCCTGGCCCCAGCACTTCGCAAACGGATACAGCCGCGCCGCGAAGGTGTCCCGCGCCAGTTCCAGGTCCGGTTTGCCCACCCCATACAGCCGGTACGGGAAAACCGCATACAGCTCCGGATTCTCCATGTTTTTCGGCCCGCCATATTTCTCCGCCGGCAGCAGGATTTTCTTCCCGTCCGGCTCACCCGCACCCCGCGGCGGCAATTTGCCCTTGGCCGTCGTGCCCACCGGCAGCGGCGGCAGATCCTTCAGCACCCTGGCCCACACCGCCCGATCCGGTGCGCCCGCCAAGTCCGCCGGCAACGCCAGCAGCCGCGGCAGCACGCTCTTTAATCCCGCCAAGTCCGGCGCCGGGTTCACCGCGTCCCGCTGGTACGTCTCGATCGCCTGCGCCGGCGTCATCAAGATCTTCCCGTCCGGCCCCCGCTGCCAATGCTGGTCATAATACGTCACCACCGCGTCGGCCAGCGGCACCACCGACTGCCGCGCAAACGCCGCGTCCTGCGTGTAATCGTATTGGTCCAGCATCTGTGCCAGCACCTCCAGCCCGCCCTGGATATGATACCGCATCCATTCGCTCTGCAGTTCCGGGCCCGGATTGTTCCAGCCGAAATCGTTCACGTTCGGCAGCCCCCAAAAATAGATCGTCTCGACGAACGCCGCGCCGTCATGATGAAAATACGCCTGCGTGCGGGCCCGCGCCAGCGGCAGCGCCTGCACGTACATGTTGAACCACGGCGCCAGCAGGTCCGTATCCCCCGAGGCGATGAGCGGCCAGTACAACAGGCGCGTGTTCTGGTTCCAAAATGACGCGCCCCAGGCCCGAAAATCCGGGTCGTGCTCCGCCTCGCTCGAGCTCGTCCCCGCCGGCAAATCGTGCCCCACGCTGAACAGGCCGCCATTGAACTTCACCGGTTGCGCGCCCCGGCCCGCGCACGCCATCAGGTACCGTTGCATCGCGTAACTTTGCGAAACCTGCGCCGCCCCGGGCGTCCCCGCCACCGATATCCAGCTCCGGTTCCAAAAATCCGCCCACCATGCCTGGTGCGCCCGCCACGCCGACCGGAGCGAGACCGCGTCCGTCGCCGCCGCCACCCGTTCCACCGCCGCACGCCATTCCTCCGGCGACCCGCTTTGCTGCGTCAGGGCATACAGGTCCACCCGGAACCGCTTCCCCGCCCGCACCGATTTCAGCTCCCGGTCTCCCGCGCTCGCCAGCCCCTGGCCTTTCATCGCCAATCCGAAACACCGGTGCAGCAGCGGATCGGGGAATTGCGGCAGGAGCGACTCCAAATGCTCCCGCGTGAACACCAGCGGATAAATGCTCCGCGCGTTGAAATGGCACCAGGCCAGCGCGTTGTCCCGCGCCGGCAAGACCGTGTCCGCGTCGAAGTCCAGGCCTTCCGGATCGTTGCCCCACTCAAAAAACCCCGCGCGCTGCACCGCCTTTTGATCCAAATGATATTGGTGGCCGGTCCGCCACAATTCCGCCCGGGCCGCCAGCGCCACCGGCGCTTCCGTGGCGATCTCCACATGCACCGCCGGATGGTTCGCGTCCACCCACACTTGGATGCGGTTTTTGCCGGCGGAAATCTCCACTTCGCCGGATTCCAGCTTCAGCGTCTGCGCGAACGCCGCCCCCGTGAACGGATTCGGCGACAGCCCGATGCGCACCCGGCCCAGTTTCAGCAACTGGCCGTTCTCGCTCCACGCGTCCGCCTTCGCGGCCAGCAGCACCACGTCGCCATTGGTCTCCGTCCAGACATTCAGCGCCACGTCGCCGTTGCCCAGCGGCAGCGAATCATTTTCGTTGGTCCCCGGCCGGGTCCAGGTCACATCGTTGGCGGCGGCCAGGCGATCGCCCTGGGCCGGCAGATTCAGCGCCGCCAGGAACACGGAAACAAAGACCATGGTGATTTTCATGCAATAGGATGCTGGTTAAAAAACGACCCGGCTGGCATAGGTTGATTAGATGCCGCCGGGTTTTAAAATGCAACTCTCTGGACCCGTCAATGCCGGAAAGGCCGTGGGCTGCCTTCCGCCCCCGGCCCATCGCTTAAAACCGCCGTCCCCAGGCGGAACCGTCCTCACTGGAGCACTTGGTAGGAGGCATGCGTCAGCAACCAAGGGTTATCCTGGCTGCCTGACGGCGGCGGCCAGGATGGATCTTGGGTGAGGTTCAAAAAGGAATCGTGCCATTTGTGAATTTCCGCATGGCCGTCGGCAAAGGAGAAGGAAGAGGCGCCGCCATGATTGACCGCCGGCAGATCGCTCCACCCGTTCTGTTCCTCATTCACGCGGAAAAAGCCGTCGTTGATCGAGTTGGGGTTCTCGTCCAAATACACGAACGCGGAAGAGACGCTCAAACTCGAGTTGAAACTGGTGGACTTGGTAAACGTGGCAAACTGCGGGTCAATTTCCCCGCGGTTGAGGGCTTCAGAGGCGGTCGTGCCCATGAAACCATTCGCCGAACAGGAGCGCACCCGCGGCATCCCGTTCACCGCGCTCGTATCCGCCGGACAATGATACGAGCCCGGGGCCTTGATATAGCTGCCAATGGAACCCACCAGCGTGTCGCCGCTGGAGTCCGTAGTGCCCAGCACCCCCAGGAAAAACAGGTTGGTCTCCACGCCAGCCGGCGAGGAGCCGCTTCCCATTTTGTTGGCAAAGGACCCCGCCACCCAGTCCGGCGAATTCGGCGCGCAACCGATGATCCCGTTACCGGACGACGGATGCCCCTCGTTGCCGGGCAGCCGTTCGTTGTTGTCGCCGATATAGAGGATGGCGGCCGTTTGCAGTTCCTTCATGTTGTTGAGACATGATATTCCCTGGGCGCGCTGTTTCGCCTTCGACAGCGCCGGCAGCAGCATCGCCGCCAAAATGGCGATGATGGCGATCACCACCAGCAATTCTATGAGGGTAAAACCCGCCCCGCCCCGACGGCGCCCGTCTAGTTGATTCATCCTGGAGTCCGACATAATTAGTCCGTTGTTTTTGATACTGCTTGCTGCTGAAAAACTCCCGCGGCCGGCCCCAACCGGCCGCGGGAATCCGTTCCATCTCCCTATTGACTGAGCTGCTGAACTTGCACCCGGTAAAACCGTTCTGTGCCACCCTCGGTATCAGCCACCGACTGCGACAGGTTGTTGCCGTTGACCGCCGCGCCCACGTTCGTCCAAGTCCCGCCGTTCAGGCTGGTCGTGGACTGCAACTGGTAGCTGTAGCCGGTCGTCGAGTTGAAGGAGACGTTCACGCTCCCGCCGCTGACCTTGGGCGTCAGCCACACATTCGCAAAGGTCGGCACCAGCATGAAGAAGTTCACGTTCACTTCCGGGTCGGTCGGAGCCGGTGAACCGCCGAGTTGCAGCGTGGTCAGCGAACCACTCAGCGTCACCTTCACTTGGTTGCCCTGGCTGTCCACCAGCGGCGCCCATTCCCACGTGCCCCAGCCGGCCGACGGCACATAGAAGGTGCCATAAGGCTGCACGGCCTGCGTGGTCGTTGTATAACCATTCGTCACCACGCCCAGCGTGGCTTTCGAGGCCGCCGCGCCTTCCGCGAACCGGCCCATCACGTTGTAAGTGCCGGCCGGATAATGCCGCGTGTAGTTGGCGAAGGAACCGCTGCCAAACGAGCCGATGCTGTAGTCGGTCCCGCTCACCGCGGTGAACTGGCTCCGCGCCTGGTCGCCGCTGGTCGTATCCGGGAAGTCCTGCGCCACTTCCGGGCGGTAAGTATATCCGCGGGACAATGCGTTGGGATCATTCTCGAGACTGTCAACGCTCAGCACGCCCGCCTTCCCGGCATATTGGTCCACTCCGGTGTCGTAATATTGCCCGCCGCTGTAGTCGTAGTCTTCCGCTTCGAACTGGTAGTCGGCGGCGTTGAACGTGCCAAACGTATTCGTCACCACGGTCGTGCCGTTCGCATCCGTCGCCGTGATCACCGCCGTGTAATAGGCGTTGGCCCACACCGGGGTGCTCACGGTCCACAGATTGGCCGACCCCAGGAAGGTGAGCTTCGACGCCGGCACCGGCACGCCGTTCAGGCTCACCGAGATGTTGTTGGCGGCCAGGCCCGGCGAAGATTGCGCCAGGAAGGTGAACACGTTCGTGGACTGGAACAGCGCCGTGCCGTCCGGCTGGAAGCCGCCCACCGTGGGCAGCGGCTTCACCGCGGGATTGGCCGGCATCAGCAGGTAGAAGTTCGCGTTGTAGCTGCCGGAATCCGTCCGCGCGCGCAACGTCTTCACCGCGCCGCCGCTGAACTGCACCAGGTTTCCCTTGGCGTCCACCAGCGGGACGAACGCGTACGTCTGCCATCCGCCCGTGTTCGGCACCGCGAACGTCCCCAGATCCACTTCCGTCTGGTTCGTGGTTCCCAGCCCTTCCGTCACCAGCCACATGCTCGCGCTGTCCGCCTGCGCCGAGTTGCCGTTGGCCGCGCGGAGGTAAATGTTGAACATGCCCGTGGGGTACGTCCGCGTGTAATTGGCCCAGTTGCCGCTCACCGCAAAGCCCAGGTCATAATCCTGCAGTCCGCCCGCATACTGCGGCCGGGGTTTGTCGTTGCAGGCTTCGTTTTCCAAGCCGCCGCTGCCATAGACCTGGTTGCGATAGGTCCAAAAGCCGTCCAAGAAGTCGCTGTCATGCGTGTCAAAGCCTTCGAGGCCGCTCAGGTTCGCATAGAGGTTGGTCTGTGGATTGTCAATGAACTGCCCGGCCTCGTAATCGTAATCCTCCGCTTCAAAGCTGTAGTACGGCGTGATCGTGTTAAACGCCACGTTCGTGGTCGCCGAATTCCCGTTCGCGTCCGTCGCCGTCACCAGCGCCTTGTAGATGGTGTTCGCCGCCAGCGCCGCCGTGAAACTCACGCTCGTCCCCGAACCGCTGGCCGTCAGACCGCTGCCCGTCTGCAGGAGCGTCACCGCCCCCTGGCCCCAAACGTTCGTCCCCGTCAGCAACACCGACACGCTGGTCGGATCCACCGCCGTCGCCGTCGTCGTCACCGTGAACGCGAACGTGTTCGTGGGTTGATACAGCTCCGAGCCGTCCGGATAAACGTTCGTGATGCTATCCACGCTCACCCCGGCTACCTCCACCGGCACCAGCAGGACGAAGTTCATGTTGAGATTCCCGCCGTCCACGTGCAACTGCAACGTGCTCGCCGTCCCGTCACACGTCAGCGTCGCCGGGTTCCCGGCGCTGTCCAGCAGCGGACACCAGTGGAACGTCTGCCAACCGCCCCCCGGCACGTTGAAGGTGAACGGGCTGTTACCGCTCGCCGACGCCGCCAGCGCGGCCGTGCCCGCCTGCACCGTCATGCTCGCCGCATCGCTCTGCGGCCCGTTGCCGTCCGACCCGCGCAGATACACGTTGTACGTCCCGGCCGGATATTTCCGCGTGTAGTTGGCCCAGTCACCCCCGTTGTTCCAGCCCACGTCGTAATCCTGCCCGCCCCCGGCGTATTGCTCTCGCGGCGTGTCGCCGGTGGTCTCTATCGCCAGACCGGTCGGACGCGGACGATACGCGTTGTTGCCCGGCCCGCTGGTCTGATCGTGGTTGATATCCGTCCCCAGCGTGGCCTGCAAATTCGCGTACTGGTTCGTCTGCGGAACCGCTATGTACTGCCCCGCGGTGGTTCCGGTCGTGTAATCGTAATCTTCCGCCTCGAACGTGTAGCCTGCGATCGTGCTGAACCCACTGAGCGCAGTCGTCGTCGTGGCCCCGTTGATATCCTTCACCGTGATGGTCCCCGAATAAAGCCGGTTCGCTTTCAGCGGCACGCTCACCGCCCAGGAATTCGCCGAGCCGGTCGCCACCAGCCCGTTGGCCGTCGTGTAATTCTTCGCCACCACCGTGCCGCCGAGGGTGGTCGCCGTCAGTTGCACGCTGATGTCCGTGGTATTCACCCCGGCCGTCGAATTGGCCGTGAAAGTCAGGGCCGCCGTCGGTTGCATCAGGTACGCCCCGTCGGGGTAAACGCTGTTGATTGTTGGCTGGGCCAGGGCGGTGCCGGCGCATAAGCAGATGCCCGCCAGGCCCGCCGCCATCGAGTTAAACCATAGGATTGTCTTTTTCATTTGAGATATGAGTTGACCGCTGTCATTGTCGCGAACTAGTGGTTACGCCTTCACCTTAGGCCCCGGCCCGGTTTTGTTCCATCCCCGAAAGCGGGGAGGCAAATCCCCCGCGCTGGCGCACCGAATTCCCTTGCCGCCACTGGCGAAATCATGGTTTTCAGCGCTGGGGGCCGGGCAAAAAAAACCCGCCGGCGCGCTATCCGCCGCCCCGGGGCCTGGCCGCGGGCGGTTGGGCGCTTCAAACTCGCCGACCGAGGCGACTTGAAGAGCAACCCGGTCTTGGTTAAAACAAGGTTGCATAACCTATGAACGCAAAACAGACGGTCGAGTGGCTGAACGAACGTGACCCGATAAACCAATGGTCGCTGGATGACGACGCTTTCTGTAGGCATTGCGACGGCGTCTTCAAAATTCAGGACATCGTGCGGGACCGGGACGGCGACGCCACTTGTCCCGTTTGTCATGCCGCCTCGCCGATGGATTTTCGCAGCGCGCCGTGGTGGCGTGAAGATCTGATGTACGAAGACGGGGCCGGCTGCCACTGGATTCACGAGCCGATCAAAGGCATCGCCGGCCGGCCGCGGTCGTTGCCACCGGGTGACTGACGGCCGCCTTCGGTTCTCTTATTCAGTGGAATTCGTCTTCCCATTTTTGCAGGGATGGTGCGGCTGAACACCGAAGGCGTTTCCTGAAGACAGCCGGGGGTGAGCGACCCGCGGGAACTTATGCGATACCTCCGGAAAACGGCCCCCAATTTTCCCGCGCCCCCGGCAGGGGCGCCCACGGCGCCCGTCGTGATGTTCTGCCCGATCTGCCAGCCGCCTCAAATGCTGGCAGGCGCTCACATCAATTCGCGCCACGCCGAATTCGACCGCAAAACTTGACTCATCAAAGTCGAACTGGCACAATTGTGTGGGTGCCAGCATAGCTCAGTTGGTAGAGCACGAAATTCGTAATTTCGGGGTCCTCAGTTCAAACCTGAGTGCTGGCTCCACTCCCCAATCCCATTTCCAAGTCCCCTCCCTCTTTTCGAAATTGTGCTATAATCTTCCCGCGCATGTCCCATAAGTTCCGTCGCTGGACACCGGGTCGTGGTTCAGGGGTCAAGGCGCGAGAATCCCTCCAATCCCAAAGGGATTGTGCCTCAAAGCCCAGGGTTGGCGAGTCCGCGAGCCTACCCTGGGTAAACGATGATAAATCCGGATCAACCCCAACGGGGTTGTGGCAAACGTCGGGCGCGCGGAATGAAAAAGCGGCGGCCGCAATCCGAATTCGTTTGAACCATTCTTCAAAATCGAGCCGTTGTTGTTCCTTGTTCCATTTCACCAAACCAGCCGGATTGTGCGTGCGAAAAAATCCGCACCCGCCACCAGCCGCGGCCGGCCTTTCGCCCAGCTTCAATTTACCTCCCTTTTTCTCTTTCCGAAATTGTGCTATAATCTTCCCGCGTCGGGGCGCCAGCTCCGGCGACTATGGTGAACGATGGTGAAATGGGCGTTGGGGCTCGTAAGGGCGGGCGGCGGCTTTCGCGGCGCGGAAACCAATACGATTCCCGCGACGTTACCGGGAAATCGGTTCCAGCCGGTCAACCCTGGTCAACCTTGGTCAACCCTAATTGCCAATCAGTGCCTGATGCCAATCACTTAAAACAGCCTTGTTCCCTTGGCCTCATCTGTGTCCATCTGTGTTTATCTGTGGTTGAACTGATTCGTTCCGGCTCAAGCCAGCGGCACGCGTTCGCCAGAACACCCGTCTTGGCCCGGCGAACTCAAATTCACGGCGATTTTCCTTGCCAGAGCCGCAACCCAAATCATCCTATTACTTTTGATTTTCTATGAATTATACCAAATTGCAGTGGTGGGAACGGTTCCAGAAATACTATACCGAGTTCCCCGAACTCGGCCTGGCCATTGACCTCAGCCGCATGAACGTGGATGACGCGTTCTTCGCCGCCATGGAACCCAGAATCCAAAAGGCCTTCGCCGCCATGGATGCCTTGGAAAAAGGCGCCATCGCCAATCCGGACGAGAAACGCATGGTGGGCCATTACTGGCTCCGCAATCCCGCCCTCGCGCCCACCCCCGAAATCCGCCAGGAAATCGAATCCACCTTCACCAAAATCAAGGAATTTGCCGCCAAAGTTCATGCCGGCGAAATCAAGGGCGCCGGTGGCGAGTTCAAAAACCTGCTGCTCATCGGCATCGGCGGTTCCGCCCTCGGCCCCAAATTCGTCGCCCAAGCCCTCGGCAACCCCCGCAAGGACAAGCTAAAGCCCTACTTTTTCGATAATACCGATCCCGACGGCATGAACCGCACCCTCGCCAGCATCGGCCGGACGCTGGGCCGCACCCTGTGCATCGTCATTTCCAAGTCCGGCGGCACCAAGGAAACCCGCAACGGCATGCTCGTGGCCCAAGCCGCTTATGAGAAGGCCGGCCTCAAGTTCGGCCAGCACGCCGTCGCCGTCACCATGGCCGGCAGCGAACTCGACAAATATACCGTCGCCAACCAATGGCTCGACCGCTTCCCTATGTGGGACTGGGTCGGTGGCCGCACCAGCGAACTCTCGGCTGTGGGCCTCCTCCCCGCCGCTTTGCAGGGCCTCGATATTGACGCACTCATCGCCGGCGGCCGCGCCGTGGATATCGCCACCCGTGCGAAGATCGTTAAAGAAAACCCAGCCGCCCTGTTGGCGCTGGCTTGGTTTGAGTCAGGTAACGGTAAAGGTAGCAAAAACATGGTCGTTTTGCCCTATAAAGACCGTCTAGAGCTCTTTTCGAAGTACCTTCAGCAGCTCGTCATGGAGTCTCTGGGCAAGGAAAAGGACTTGGACGGCAACTTGGTGAATCAAGGCATCTGCGTCTTTGGCAACAAAGGTTCAAGTGACCAACACTCTTATATTCAACAGCTTAGAGATGGACTAAATGACTTCTTCGTCACGTTCATTGAAGTCCAAAAGGACCAATTGGGCGCACCGCTTTTGACTGAGCCCGAAGCCACCTCCGGCGACTTCTTGGAGGGCTTCTTCCTTGGCACCCGGTCCGCCTTGGCAGAAAACAGCCGGGAGTCCGTCACCCTTACCGTCAAGGATGTGGATGCTGCCATGGTCGGCACCTTGATCGCATTGTTTGAACGCGCGGTGGGCTTCTACGCCAGCCTCGTCAACATCAATGCCTATCACCAACCTGGTGTCGAAGCCGGCAAGAAGGCGGCCGGTAATGTCCTGACCCTCCAGCGGGAAATCATCGGTTACCTCAAGGCCAATCTGAATAAGCAATTCACACTGGCCGAGATTGCCAAGTCCATCAATCGGGAAGAAGAGATTGAGACCGTCTTTAAGATCGTCGAGCACCTTGCCGCCAATCCGGCGCGCAAGTTCAAGAAAAAATCGTCGCGGAGCCCGTTTGAAGCCCGCTATAAAATGGTCTAGTTTGCGTAATGTTCGTTTATCCCAAACGGTATGACGTAATTGTCGTGGGAGCCGGCCATGCCGGCGTTGAAGCCGCCTTGGCTGCGGCTCGGATGGGGTGTCAAACCCTCCTGCTCACCCTTAACGCGGATTCCATCGGGCAGATGTCCTGCAATCCGGCCATCGGCGGCTTGGCCAAGGGACATCTCGCCCGCGAGATTGACGCGCTCGGGGGTGAAATAGGCAAGGTCACCGATATGACCGGCCTGCAGTTTCGCATGTTGAATACCCGGAAGGGCCCCGCCGTTTGGGCCCCCCGGGCACAATGCGATAAGAAGGCATACCAATTCCGATTGAAATGGATTTGCGAGTCCGAGCCCAATTTGGACGTCAAACAGGGACAGTCCTCAAAGATCCTGCATCAGGACGGCAAAGCCATCGGAATTGAAACCACCTTGGAAGTCCAATACCTCGGAACCTGCGTCGTGGTGACCACCGGTACGTTCCTCCGGGGTCTGATGCATATCGGGTCCAACCAGCAAAACGGCGGACGTGCGGGTGACGCCGCCGCTATGAGCCTTTCGGCCTCCCTCAAAGAATTGGGACTGGAGCTGGGCCGGCTAAAGACCGGCACCCCACCACGAATTCTGCGGCGAAGCATCGATTTTTCCAAAACCGAGGTTCAGGCTGGCGACGAACCCGTACCCTACTTTACCTTTTGGAAAGATGATTTGTTCCACGTGGAACAATCCCATGTTCCCACCCCGCCCTTCAGCCTCTCGGGAGGCAAATACCCCGCAGGCTCCATTTTGGACCGCATCAATGGCCAGTTGCCCTGCTATATCACTTTTACCACGTCCAAGACGGCCGATATTGTCCGGAAGAACCTGCACAAATCCCCCTTGTATTCTGGTCAGATCGAAGGGATCGGACCGCGTTATTGTCCCTCAATCGAAGACAAAATCGTCAAATTCGCCGATAAGGAACGGCACCAGATCTTCCTGGAGCCTGAAGGCATCGCCACGGATGAGTTTTATGTAAACGGCTGCTCCACCAGCCTGCCATTTGATGTCCAAGTTGATTTGGTCCGGAGCATCATCGGCTGCGAAAACGCCGACATCCTCCGGCCGGCTTATGCGGTCGAGTACGATTTCGCCTTCCCCACCCAGCTTTTCCCCACACTCGAAACCAAGGTCTGCGCCAATCTCTTTCTTGCCGGTCAGATCAACGGCACCTCCGGCTATGAGGAAGCCGCTGCCCAGGGCATCATGGCCGGTATCAATGCCACGCTCAGGACTCGGGGCCAAGCCCTCCTCGTTCTCGCCCGCGACCAAGCTTATATCGGAGTGCTCATTGATGACCTCGTGACCAAAGGCACCACCGAACCCTACCGGATGTTCACCTCGCGCGCTGAATACCGCCTGCTCTTGCGTCAGGACAACGCCGACCTCCGGCTAAGCCACATTGGTCGCCAAATCGGCCTGCTGCCCGAACGCAATGGCCGGATTGTGGAGGCCAAGAAACAAGCCATTGAAGATGAGATAACTCGTTTGCAAAAAACGTATTGCTCAAGCGACTCTTTGGCCAAGATGCTCTCGCGCCCCACCGCCTTATATCGCGATCTGCCCGGCCAAAATGCCCGGCTCTCGGACGAGGTCGTCCAGCAGGTCGAGATCGCAATCAAGTACGCCGGCTATATCGAACGTCAGGAAAACGAGGTCAACCGGTCCAAGAGCCTGGAGACAAAAAGCATTCCCGATTCGTTCGACTACGCAGCCGTTCCAAGTCTCCGCCTGGAGGCTCGCCAAAAGCTCACGAAGATCCGCCCCCGGACCATCGCCCAAGCCGGACGCATCTCCGGCGTGTCTCCGGCGGACATCAGCATTCTGCTGGTCTGGCTCAAGCGCGCCGGTGCCAGCACCCCCAACCCCGATGGCGACACCGCCATGGCCGGCCTTTCTGGTCCCATCCCACCGGAAGCGGAGGAGTAGATCCGCAAACTCATGCTTTGATTTCCATCTTCACCTCCAATCATCATAAAAATCAACGCCCGCAAGCTTCCATGCTTGACGCAGCCTCGCACCACTTCATACTCAATCAAACACCGTAATGACCCCCGAGAAGGATCCCCAGATTATCGCCGCGAAACTCTGCGAGTTTGCGCGGACCAACTTCGTGGCTGAAGGCGTGAAATTTGACGAAAACAGCCCTTTGTCCCAAGCCGGCATTGATTCATTCGCGCTCGTCGAACTGGTTCTGTTCTGCGAACGCACCCTGGGGGTCCGGGTCCCCGATTCTCATCTTACTCCCGCCAATCTGGCCTCCATGTCCTCCTTGGCCAAGTGCATCGCCGAACTGGCCCGCAACGGTCAGGCAGCTTCCTAGCTGGCCATCAGCCCTTGCTTATGCCTGAGCTGCCCCGCCAAATTCGCCTGGCCCCGGGCGATTACTTCATGCACAGCCAGGATAGCCGGATGCGCCGCTTGGGCCTGCCCGGAAACGTCTGCTGCGCGATCATCAAACTCGGAAAGGGCTTTGACACCGACCGGTTTCGCCGGCGCATCTCCGAGTCGCCACTGGTGGATTGGCTGGCGCGCGTGCGGTATTCCCGGCTGTTGCCAATCTTTTTTCCCCCTCTATGGCGGGCTAATGGAAATCCACAAGTTATTTTAGCAGAGCATAATACAGAAAACATTCTGGAGGACAAACCCGAGGTTTTGCCGTCCGTGCTGGCCCGGCGCGAACTGCTGGACTCCCAAGGGCCGGGCCTGTTTTTCGATGTCTTCCACCACGCCGACGGCACCTGCCATCTCTGTCTCTCTTGGAACCATACGCACCTCGACGCGCGCGGCTTGGATCTGCTGTTGAACCACCTGAACGGCGACGATTCCGCCAAGAACGTCCCATCCGTCCAGAATTTCATCAGCCCCACGCAGCGCGGCTGGGATCTCGCCGGTTGGTGGCCCAACGTGGTCCGCGCCCGTGGCTCCCTGAAATGGCTGACCGAATCCGGCAAAGAACCGATCTTCAGCCTCCTGCCCCCCGGCCCGCCGCCGGCGCATTGCCAGAACCGTTATCGCGTCATTGCCTTCACGGCTGAGGAAACCGCCCGCGTTGACGCCCGCTGCCAGCAGTTCAATTGCGGCTTCCGCCGAAGTCATTTCTACCTCGCCGCCTCCGTTCGCGCCCTGCACGCCATCGCCCGGCAACGCGGCAACCAGGACGGCGCCTACCTGGTGCCCGTGCCGCACGACACCCGCAAACGCGGCGCCAACGGCCCGATCTTTTCCAACCACCTGTCCATCCTGTTCTATCGCATCGAACCCAAATTCGCCGGCCGCATCGGCGACATCCTGGGCGAACTGAGCCGCCAGATGACCGATCAAATCCGCGACCGTTTCCCGGAATCCTGCATGGCCGCGCTGGAAATGTTCAAGCCGCTGCCGGTCTGGTATTATCTCCATCATCTCGGCAAGCCCACCCGCGGCAAGATCGCCACGTTCAGCTTTTCCGATTCCGGCGACACCTGCGCCGGCCTGACGGAACTGTGGGGCGCGCCCATCCAGGAGGTCACGCACCTCGTGCCCTCGTGGCGGCCGCCGGGCTTGACCGTGGTGTTTTTACGGTTTAACAACCGGTTGTCCGCGCTAATATCCTCCGTGGACGACTGCCTGGCGCCCGCGGAAATGGACCGCATGGAAAGCGACGTCCGGCGGGCCTTGCTGGAAGAGACCGCGTGATGAAAATCCTGCTCGTGGCCACCAACCGCGAGCGCTCACCGTATCCGGTGGCGCCGCTGGGCGCCCTGTTCGTCGCCGGCGCCGCCCGGGCGGCCGGCCACGAGGTGGAATTTCTGGACCTGGGTTCGGCCTTCCTGCCCGCACGGGCCTTGCGCCAGGCGCTCGCGGAGCCCGGTTTCCAAGCCGTTGCCTTCGGCATCCGCAACCTGGATAATTGCTGGTGCTTTGCGCCGCATTCCTACTTCGCCGAAGTCCGCGAACTCGCCGAAATCGTCCGCCAGCACTACTCCGGGCCGTTGATCCTGGGCGGTTCCGGCTTCTCCGTCTCGCCCCAAGGCTGGCTGCAGCGCGTGGACGCGGATTGCGGCGTGGTGGGCGAAGGCGAACACGCTTTTCTTGAAGTGTTGGCGCGGCTCGAAGCCGGCCAACCGCTTGCCGGCATCCCCGGCGTCGTGCTCGGTCGCCAACCCGCCGCGCCCGCCGACGCCGCACCCGCGCAGGCCATTGACCGGCTGGGGGAGTTGGCACTGCCGGCCCATGACTTGTGCCGGTACGCGCGGTATCAGCGTCATGGCGGCTTCGTCGGCGTCCAGACCAAGCGCGGGTGCCCGTTCAAATGCGTCTATTGCATTTATCCCAAACTGGAGGGCCGGCGCTACCGGCTGCGTCCGCCCGCAGCCGTGGCCCAAGAGGTTGCCGCCGTCGCCGCCAATCCCCGCCTGCGCCATTTCTTTTTCGTGGACAGCGTCTTTAACGATCCGCGCGCGCATGCGCTCGCCGTCTGCCGCGAACTAACCCGCCGCAAATTGCCCGTCCGCTGGTCGGCCTTTTGCAACCCGGTGGGCTTCGACGCCGAGCTGGCCCGCGCCATGGCCGCCGCCGGCTGCGAAGGCGTGGAGTTCGGCCTCGATGTGGCGTGCGACAAAATGTTCGCCGCGCTGGATAAGCCCTTCGGGCAGGCCGAGACGCGCACGGCCCTCCAAGCCGCGCGCGACGCCGGCCTGCCCTTCGCCGTTTTTCTCCTGTTCGGCGGCCCGACCGAAACCTGGCGGGACGTCCAGGACACGCAGAATTTTCTCAACGGCTGCGCGCCCGCCAACGCCGTCTTCGCCACGCTCGGCTTGCGCATCTTCGAGAATACGCCGCTGACAGCCATCGCCGAGCGCGACGGGCAGTTGTCCCCCGGCCAGGATCTGTTCGCCCCCGCCTATTATTTGTCCACCGCCATGAAGGAGGACACGGAAATGAGACTCGACCGCATCGCGCGCCGGCGCGAAGAGTGGACTTCGCCCGTGGACTGGCGGCGTTTCGTGACCCGTTTCGGACAGAAGGTAACCGTAATGCTGAATGTGCGGCCGCAGTGGAAGAATCTCCGCAGCTACGGCCGGCACATGCGGAAACAAGAAGTGTGAACACGACCCTGACGTGCGACGTGCTGGTGATTGGGGGCGGCGCGGCGGGCATCGCCGCGGCCACCGCCGCCGGCCGCGCTGGCGCGCAGGTCGTGCTGCTGGAGCGCTATGGATTTCTCGGCGGACTCGCCACCACCGCGCAGGTGGGAACCATCTGCGGGCTGTATTTGCGGAACACCGCCGGGACTGAACCCGTGCCGGTCGCCGGGGGGTTCCCCGCTGAATTTGCCGGGCGCTTGCAATCCGCCGGCGGCACCCGGCCGGTGGTCGTGGACCGCGGTTTGTGGGTGCTGCCGTATTTCCCGCCGGACTTTGCCCGCGTGGCGGACGCCTTGGTGGGCGAGACGAAAAACGTCCGCATCATTCTGCACGCCACCGTGGCGGCAGCGCGCGCCGCCCACTCCCGCATGCACGAACTGCGCGCCCTGGCTTGGAACGAGCCGCTGTGCCTGCGCCCCGCCGCCGTTGTGGACGCCACCGGCGAAGCCTGCGCGGCCGCGCTGGGCGGCGCGGCCACGGAAGACGGCGCCACCGACCAGGCGCCGGCGCTCGTGTTCGTCCTGGAAAACCTTGACCCCGGCCTGGCCACCCGCGGCCTGCTCGAACTGCGGCGCGAGTTGCGCCTGGCGGTGGAGTCGGCCGCGCTGCCCGCGGTTTGTGAACGGCTGTCCCTGGTGCCGGGCTCGGGCGCCAACGGCTGCTTCGCCTTCAAACTGAGCCTGCTGCCCGCCGGCCCCGGCGTGGCCCTCTGGCAACAGGTGACCGATTGGGAACGCGAAGCGCGCGCGCTTCTGCCGGCGCTGGTGCGGTTTCTCAATGCCAAGGTTCCCGCCTGCCGGCAGGCGCGGCTCGCTTCGGTGGCCCCGCAACTCGGCGTCCGGTCCGGCCGGCGCATCCTCGGCCGCGCCCGGCTCGGCAGCGATGATGTTTTAAACGCGCGAAAATCGCCCGCCGGCATTGCGCGCGGCGCCTGGCCCATGGAACGCTGGACCAGCGCTCCCCGCCCGGAAATGGCTTATTTCGCCGAACGCGATTTCTACGACATCCCGCTGGACTGCTTGCGGCCGGCCGGGCTCGACAATGTGTTCGTTGCCGGCCGCTGTCTCTCCGCCGAAACGGGCGCGATGACTTCCGCCCGCGTCATCGGCACCGCGCTGGCCACGGGCTTCGCGGCCGGGACCGCGGCGGCGTTGCAAGCGGCCGGCCGGCCGCCCGCCGAAGCGGTGGCGCTCATCCAGAAGCAACCGGACCACGGCCAATCGTAAGCAGCCGATTCTTGCCAGCCCCAAATCAGAAACCTAATCTTCGGACATGAACGTCTTTGAAACTCTGGCCCAAGCCGCCCAACAGTGGCCCGGGCGCGTCGCCATCATTGACGCCGCGGGGCCGTTGGATTACCGGTCGTTGTGGCGCGAAGTCGAGGCGCTGCGCGTGCAACTCGACCGGCTGGGCCTCGGCGCCGGACACGGCGTCGGCGTGCGGGCGCGGAACGGCCGCGCTTTCATCATCGGCGCGCTCGCCGCCCTCGGCTGCGGCGCCGTTATCATGCCGGTGCATCACCAGATCAAACCGGATGAACTGGCCGACCTGCTCCGCCAGGCGCCGCTGTGGGCGATCCTCGATGATGGCAGCGGGACCGCGCAGCCCGGGCGGACCGTCGCCCTGGAAAATCCCGGCGGCAATGGCTTGCGCTTTACGCCGCTGGATCCGGCCCGGCCGCAGCTCGCCCCGGGCATTGCCGGCGCCGCCTTCGTGCGGTTCACTTCCGGCACCACCGGCGCCGCCAAGGGCGTGGTGCTCACCCATCAGGACGTGCTGGAGCGCACCCACGCCGCGAATTGCGGGCTCGGGCTCACCGGCGCCGACCGCGTCCTCTGGGTCTTGCCCATGGCGTATCATTTTTACGTCTCCATCATCCTGTATCTCCAGGTGGGCGCCACCATCATCGTCAGCGCCGATTATCTCGCCGCCAGCCTGCTGGAGACGGCGGAGAAGCATCAGGCCACGTTTCTCTATGTCACCCCGATGCACGTCCGCATGCTCAACAGCGATCAATCCGGCCGCGGGCTGCCGCGCTCGCTCCAGCGGGTGATGTCGGTTTCCGCCAAGCTGCATCCGCAATCGGCCCGGGATTTTCTCGCGAAGTTTCACGTGCCGGTGTCGCAGGGCTACGGGATCATCGAAGTGGGCCTGCCCATCCAAAACCTCGCCGAAGCGGCGGAACACCCGGAGGCCATCGGCCGGCCGGTGGACGGATTCGAGGCGAAAATCGTGAATGAGAACATGCAGCCGCTGCCCGAAGGGGAAACCGGCCAGCTCGCCCTGCGCGGGCCGGGCATGTTCTCCGGTTATTTGAACCCGCCGCGCTCGCGGGCCGAAGTCCTGCACGACGGGTGGTTTTTGACCGGGGACTTGGCGCATCGCGACAGCGGCGGCCGCATCGTGCTGGACGGGCGCACCACGTCGGTCATTCATGTCGCCGGCCACAAGGTTTTTCCCGAGGAAGTCGCCGCTGTGCTCGACCAGCATCCGGCCGTGCTGCGTTCGCGCGTGTCATCGCGGCCGCATCCCCAGATGGGCGAAGCCGTACATGCAGACGTGCAATTGCGCCCCGGTCACCCGGGGACGTCGGCCGAAGACCTCATCGCTTTTTGCCGGCGGCGCCTGTCCAGCCAGAAGGTGCCCGCCACACTCGATATCGTCGCCGAAATCGCCACCACCGCGAGCGGCAAGGTCCGGCACGGGGTCCAATGCCCTTAAGGCCAGAGCTTGAGCTCGCGCAGCGCTTCGGCCAGGCTTTCGCAGGTGATGGTCTGCGGCTGGTGCGGGTAGTGGAAGACGGAGAGAATGCTCAGGCCGATATCCTTCGAGGGATCGGGAATCACGCGCACGATCAGGCTCACGCCATGCTGGTCAATGATGTCCATGGCCCGGCCCATCTCGGCGGCGCACTCCGGGTCCATGAATTCCACCTGGCTCAAATCCGCCAGCAGCCGGAACCCCGGCGGCATATCCGCCAGCACGACCTTGAGTTCCTGCTGCACGCCGACCAATTCCGCCGGTGAAACGCGCTGGACATAATTCCAAAACAGCAACCGGTGATGCTTGTTGGCCGTGATCAAAACCATGCAAAGAAGCTAGCGGTTCAGGCTGGAAACTGCAATCCGTACGGCGCGCCCGGCGGGCCGCGTCTCAGTTTCTAAACGCCAGTCGGCCGGGCTTTGGTTCCGGAGGAACCATTGAAAATAGCCCGGCAATTTATTGCCGGGGGGACGACGATTGTGTGTCGCGTCCCAACGGGACGGCTGCCCGTTTAACGCCTATTCCCGCAGCCAAAGCAGCGGGCTATTTTCAAAAAGTCCCTTTGGGACCCCGTCAATTCGTTCCGCAGCCTCGTTCAAAACCAAGATGCGCCCCGCCCGGCGTCCAATCAGCTCTTGCTCTTCTTTTCCTGCCCCAACAAGGCCTGTTCGTAGCAATTCAAGGCCTCATCATAGCGGCGCAGCCGGTTGAGCAAGCCGCCCTTGTGCAGGTGCGCGATGACCAGCGAGCTGTCCATGGCGATGGCGCGGTTGTAGCCTGCGAGCGCCTCGTCGTCGCGGCCGAGCTTTTCCAGCGCGGCGCCGCGCTTGACCACGGCATCGGCCCGTTCGGGCTGGGCCGCCAGGAATTTGTCAAAGCACTCGAGCGCCTTGAGCGGCGCCTCGGCCTCCAGATATTTCTCGCCCTCGGCCAGCAGGTCCCCCGTCTTGACCGCGCCGATTTCCGGCAGCAGCTTTTGGCCGCTTTCCAATTCGTTGATGCGCTGCTCCAGGCGGCTGACCACGCTCAACAACTGGGCCGTGGAGGCTTCCACGGTGGCGCGCCCGGGCGCGGCCAGCTGGTGCACGGCGTCGCTGTTGGCAAGGGCGGCGTGCTGGCGCGAGGAGATTTCCGCCAGTTGCGCGAAGGCCCGCCATTGGAAATAAACCAGCAGCAGCATGACCCCCAGTCCCGCCACGCCAAACGCGCCGGCCATGAACAGGGTCATCTGCTGGCTTCGGCGCACCGCGTCCGCGTCGCTCAGCCGCTGTTTGGCCACGGTTTGTTCGAGCGATTGCAATCGCGCGGTGAGCGCCAGCGCGTTGCTCTGGCTGGCTTCGAGCGCCGCCTCCTGGTTTTGCTCGATGGCGATCTGCGTGGCGTGCAGCTGTTCCTGGATCTGGAGATAATTGTTCGCCATCTCATCGCGCGTCACCGGCACGATTCCATTTGTGTCCGCGGCTAAAATCCGGGCCGCCAGAAAGAGCGTGGCGCAGGTGGCGAAAAGTCTCCAACGGGAATGCAGGTTCATAGCAAACGCCGCCAGCGTGAAGCCGCCGCAAATTGAAGTCAAGCGCCGGAGACGAGGAATTTGCGCGCGGGGCGTGAGACAAAATTCTTCCGGACTGTCCCAAGCGGGAATTGGCTGAGCCTATCCCAGGTGGCGGACCGCGGCTGTGTCTCGGAGACCAGCCGCAGCGCGGTGGCCAGCCAGCAGACCTGTCGGGTGGCTCGGGCCAGCGAATGGCGCACCTTGCTGCGGCTGGCTTTCAGCCCAGCCGCGGTCCAGCCGCTAGCCGTCACTTGTGCAAGTCGAATTCAAAAACCGATCTCGATCCGGTCTGGAGATTCTCCATGACCATGGATTCCAACTGGTACTGGCCATTCACCTTTTCCAGGCTCTTGGGGTAGAAGTTCTTGAGCTTTTTGCCACTCGCGTCGTAGGCATAAGCCTCGACGACGCCGAGCGAGTCCTCATCAATCCATGCCACGACGCGCGAATAACGGTTGGTGGCCGGATCGGGGTTCGTGCTCTCCAGAACCATGCACGCGCATTGCCGGTGGAATTCCTTTTTTACGACGCGCTGCTGCGGCCAGTGGAAGAATTCCAGGCCCAGATCGCATAACCAATAGTCGGACCCGGCAAACGGCCGGAACAGATCAGCCGGTTCCCCGGCGCGGCCGGGCGAATTGGCGCCGGCCACCGCGTACCGGTTCGGCCGGTTGTCGCTATGCGTGATGCGCAACGCGGTGCAATCGCCGGCGGCGGACTCCGGGGCGCCGTTGATTTTCGGATTCGGCCCGACCTGCGCCGAGTAGGCTGCCTGCCAGTTGGAATCCGTGACGGAGGTTTCGATTTGAACCGGGATCGCGGTCCGTGCGCCATTGGCGCGGATGGTCAGGACGCCGGTGTTGGTATAGTTGCCGGCCGGCCGCTGCTCCAGGATCTTTTGCACGAGCACCCGTCCCTGCGCTTCGGCGTCCGGCAAGGCGTTCGGGGTTTCGGCCGATACGGAAACGAAAGCGAAAATGGAAGCCAGCGCGAGCGCGCAGGCGCTTCGCAAGCAGAGGCGGGGGTGAATCATTTCGGCATGAGGGCCAGGGGCAGCACCTCGGAAATCTGCTTGACGAAATGCACCTTCAATCGGGCGCGCGCCTCCGCCGGCACGTCCAGCCAGTCGGCCTTGTTGCCTTCCGGCAGGATGACTTGTTTCAAACCAAAGCGGGAGGCGGCCAGCACCTTTTCCTTGATGCCGCCGACGCGCAGCACCCGGCCGCGCAGGCTGATTTCTCCGGTCATCGCCGTGTCCGAACGCACGCGCCGCTTGCTGGTGAGCGAGGCCAGGGCCGCCACGATGGCCACGCCGGCGCTCGGCCCGTCTTTCGGGGTGGCACCGGCCGGAACGTGGATGTGCAAGTCATGCTTGCCGTAGTCATCCAAATCGAGATTCAGCCGCTTGGCCTGGCTGCGCAGATAACTCACGGCGGTCTGCGCGCTCTCCTTCATCACTTCGCCCAGCGAGCCGGTAAGAATCAGGCTCCCCCGACCGCGCATCCGCGTGGCCTCGATGAAGAGGATGTCGCCGCCGACGGGCGTCCAAGCCAGACCGGTGGCGATCCCGATTTCGACGATTTTTTCGGCGCTCTCGGAGACAAAGGGCGCGTGCCCGAGGTATTTTTCCAAATCCTTCGGTTCGAGCTTCACGCTTTCCGCCGCGCCGTTCCGCGAGACAATCCGCCGCACGGCCTTGCGCGAGAGCGCGGCGATCTGGCGCTCCAACTGGCGCACGCCGGCTTCCCGCGTATATTCGCGAATGAGCTCCCGCAGCGCCGCATCGCTGAACTTCATGTCGCTCTTGGTGAGGCCGTGTTCCTCGATCTGCCGCGGCACCAGATAGCGCTTGGCGATTTGCAGCTTCTCCGATTCCGTGTAGCTGGGCAGCTCGATCACCTCGAGGCGGTCACGCAACGCGGGATGGATCGGCTCCAGCCAGTTGGCGGTGGCGATGAACAACACCCGCGACAAGTCAAACGGCAGATCCAGGTAATGATCGGTGAACGTGTAGTTTTGCGCCGGATCCAGCACCTCGAGCAAGGCCGCCGCCGGGTCGCCGCGGAAATCCGCGCCGACCTTGTCCAATTCGTCCAGGAGCATCACCGGGTTATTGCTTTCCACGCGGCGCAGCGTCTGGATGATGCGCCCGGGCATGGCCCCGACATAAGTGCGCCGATGGCCGCGAATCTCCGCTTCGTCCCGCATGCCCCCCAGCGAGATGCGCGCAAATTTCCGGCCCAAGGCGTCGGCCACGCTTTTGCCGAGGGACGTTTTGCCCACGCCGGGCGGCCCGACCAGACAGATGATCGGCCCTTTGATCTGCTTCCGGCGCTTGAGCACCGCGAGAAACTCGAGCAGGCGGTCCTTGATTTTACCGAGTCCGAAATGCTGTTCGTTCAGGATTTTTTCCGCCGCCTTCAAATCCAGCTTGTCCTCGGTGGCCTTCTCCCAAGGCAGACTCAAAATCCAGTCCAGATAATTGCGCCCGACGCCATATTCGGCCGCGGCCGGGGGGGTCTGCTGCAGGCGTTCGAGTTCCTGTTCGGCGGCCTTGCGCGCCTCGGCCGGCATGGGCGTCTGTTCGATCTTTTCGCGCAGCGATTTCAGTTCACCGCTGTTCGTGTCCGCGTCGCCGAGCTCCCGCTGGATCGCCCGCATCTGCTCGCGTAAAAAGAAATCGCGCTGGGTCTTGGCAATGGAGGTGGCGACATCGCTTTGAATTTTGGAACTCAGCGTCAGCACCTCCTGCTCGCGGTTGAGCATGGGCAGCAAGGTCTGGAGCCGCTCGCGGACGGAGACCATCTCCAGCAGTTTCTGGCGGTCACCCAGCGGCAGATTCAGGTTCGCGGCAATCAGGTCCGCAAAATGGCCGGGATGCTCCGTGTTCAGCGCGGCGATTTTCACCTGGTCGGTCAGCGCGGTGGACATCTTGGCGATTTCCTCGAACTGCTTGTGCGCATTCCGGAGCATGGCCTGCAATTCCACGGTGTCCTCCGTCTCGTCCCGCAACAATTCGTAGGTGGCGTGCAAATACGGCGCCGGCGGGGAAAACTCCTTGATGCGGATGCGCCAAAGCCCTTCCACCAGCACGCGGACGGTGCCGTCGGGGAACTTGACCATCTTCGTCAGGCGCGAAACGCAACCGACCGAATGCAGGTCTCCAGGCCCCGGCTCGGCGACGTCCGGATTGCGCTGCAAGACGGCTCCGAGCAGGCGGTCGCCCGCGACCAGATCATCCACCAATTTCAGGCTCGGTCCGGTTTCAACGAGCAACGGAACCACGGCGCCGGGAAAAATCACGATGTCCGACAAGCCCAGAATCGGCAGTTTTTCGGGGAGGGAACGGGAGGAAAAACGGGTGGGCACGTCGGATTTCTCACCCGTGCCCAGGATGCTGACAAACTCGGTTTCTGGCGGTGTTTCCTTTAAATTCATCGTCGTCTCGACTGCCTCCGGACCTCCCCACGCCCCAAGGCAGCCGCGCGGTCAGGCTCCTTCAGAAATGGGGACCTTGGTGGTCTTGATATGTTGCTGGTGCGCGGGCGGCACGTCCACGCGCAGGAAACCATTCACATAAAGCGCCTTGGCTCGCGCCAAATCATATCCCGCCGGCAAATCCAAAACCGTTTCAAACGGCCCGTAGTTGATTTCCATGACGAGAAAATTGCAATGCGGCCCGCGGCAGCAATCGGGCCGGACGCCGGTGATCCGGAGGCGCTGGCCTTCCACAATGATTTCGAGACTGTCGCTTTTCATCCCGGCCAGCTCGACTTTGATGACCAGACTGTTGTCGCTGACATAAACATCGGTATGCGGCGTCCAACGTCCATTGGGGGTTTCGCCCGGGCCGCTGACCGCGGAATTACGGGACAGAAAATGAAGGGTGGAACTGACTTTGGTGACGGCCATGACTTGAGTGATTTTTCTTCCAATTTTTGAAATGTTCAGCGCATTGCGTCCTCTTTTTCCAAATCGGCTTCGGACTCGTGCGTGCAGCCGCACCGGCACCCGCAGGGCCCGGGCTTTTTACCGGAACTGCGCCACACCAAAAATGCGGCCGCAACTAATACAACGGACAGGGAAAGGAGCTGCCATTTCATGGAGCCAACATAACCGCAAAACCAAATCGCGCAACTGGGTTTTTTTCGCGACACCGGCTGTAAATTGACATGCTCGCCACCAAAAATGCTAACCTCTCGCCAGAGGTCCGGAGCCGCGCCGCCGGCGCGGATCTTCGGATTCGCCGCGGGTGTAAATCCGGATTAACCTCCGGACAGGATGAACGAACCAAACGAACCTCCGCGCCGATACCGCTGGCCGTGGCTGGTGGCCGCCGCCGTGGTGCTGGGCATCGTGCTGGCGATCATCTGGATGAGCGCCGCGGTCAAAAGAGTTGAGCGCGAGCGTGATGTGAACGGACCGCTGCCCAGCGGCGCCCCGGCGCGCTAGGCGGCTTGGGCAATCAAGGAGGGTTGGTCCCCAGCGGCGGCGCGGGCCGGTTGGTGGCCGGCTGATCCAACAGCATCGGCAACCGCGAAACGCCCGTGTGGCTCGCCACCGGATTGATGCGGGCGATGGCCAGAGCGGTTGGGGCAAAATCCGCGGTGCCCCACGGCTCGCCGCTCACGCGGCCGGCCGGCACGTGTCCCGGCCAGTGGACAATCATGGGCACGCGCAGGCGCTCTTCCGAAACTCCGCCGCGCACTTCACCTTTCAGCTTCAAGAAATCCAGGTGGCTGTCCACGAACTTTTCCGGCGCCACGGCGCCGCTGAGGAAAATGGCGACGTTGTTGGTCATCCGCAGCTTGTTCAACTGCTCCAACAAACGGCCCACGCCGTTGTCCAGGCGGGTCACCAACGCCGCGCGATTTTTGGCGGCCTGGGGCCATTTTTCCCCGCCGTACGGCGCGTCCGTCGGCACCGGGTAGTCGTCCCTGCCGGGCGTGACCGAGTGCGGCGCGGGCAGGGTCACCAGCAGGAAAAATGGCTGGAAATGATTGGCAAAATCCGGGACGTGGGTGCGAACAAAATTCACCATCGCGGTCATGAGGAGGTCGGGAATGAATTCGCCTTTCCGGCCACCGGTGTTTCGATAAATCTGCTCTTGCCGGCTGAAGGCTTCAAACGTGTGGTTGCTGGCGTTCAAGATGCTTTTCGGCGCATAGCGCCAGACAAAATCCGAGTAATAATTGTCCGCCTCCTGCTCGCTCAAAAACCCGGCGAACTCATCAAAGCCCTCGGTCCACGGCTGCGCGCCCAGCGTCCATTCGCCCACGAGGCCCGTGTGATATCCCGCCTGCTGCAAGCGCCCCGCCAGCGTGGGCTGGCCGGGCGAAAAGGCCGCCTGGTTTCCGGCCAGCAACGCGGCTTGCGCCGGCTCCAAATCATCGCCGACGGCGCGGTAGTCGGTGAACCGCATGCCCTCCGTGGCGAGCCGGTCCAAATTCGGCGTCTGAAAATTCGTCTGCCCATAGCAGCTGAGGTCACTCAGCGCCAGCCCGTGACAGGCGATGAAAATGATGCTGGTCCGGCGCGGAACCAGCATATGGCGCACCTTGGGGGCATTGGTGAAAATGGAGGCCAGACTTTCATTCTGGGCGGAGACGGCCAAGGGCAGCAGCACGCCGCACAGGATCAAAAGACGAAACGATTTCATTGTGAACTTTGATTTTGCGGAGGTTGCCGCGTTCAAAGCAATTTATTTCTTTGGCACCGCACGACTCACGCGCGTGCGAACCGGCGGGGCGCCGGCGCGGGACCACAAGTTTCCAAGGCAGGCCGTTTGCGAGGCGGGGGCGCCAGCGATCCTGCACGCGTGATCCGGCAGCACCAACGCTCGCGCCGCCGGCCTACACCTTCACCCATTTTCCCTTGGCCGACGATTCTTCGACGGCCGTCAGCACCCGCTGGTTTTTCAGGCCGTCTTCAAAGGTGGGCGGCACCGGTTTGCCCTCGGCGCAGGCGTTCACGAAATCGGCCACGGTGTGGACAAACGTGTGTTCGTAACCGATGCCATGGCCGGGCGGCCACCAGTTGGCAACGTAGGGTTGCACGCCGTCACGCTGCGTCACCAGAATGTCGCGGAATCCCTGCCGGTCTTTCGGGTCTTCGGCATTGTAGAATTTCAGCCGGTTCATGTCCTCGAAATCGAAATAGATCGAGCCCTTGCTGCCGTTGATTTCGATGGCGATCTGGTTGCGGCGTCCCGGCGCATACCGGGTCGCTTCCAAATTGGCCATCACGCCGCCTTCCATCCAGCCCAGGAATGCCGCGGAATCCGGCGCCGTGACTTTTCCCATTTTCCGCGTGCCCCGGGCCAGCAAATCCGCGCGCGGCCGCTCGGGCACAAACGTATTGACGATGCCGCACACCTTGGTGAATTCGCCCACGAGATACCGCGCCAAGTCAATGATGTGCGAATTGATGTCGCTATGGACCCCGCTGCCGCTGGTCTCCTTTTCCAGCCGCCAGTCCAGCGGAAACTCCGGGTCGGCCAGGCGATCCTGCGCGTAACGCGCCCGGAAATGATAAAGCCGGCCGAGCGCGCCCTCCTCGATCATCCGCCGGGCCAGCGCAATGGCGGGGACGCGCCGGTAATTATGGCAGACCATGTGGACCCCTTTCGCCTTTTTGGCGGCGGCGAAGATGGCTTCGCATTCCTTTAAATTGCGGCCCAGCGGCTTTTCGCACAGGACATGTTTGCCGCTTTTCAACGCGGCCACGGCGATTTCGGCGTGGGTGAAAGTGGGCGTGGCGATATCCACGATATCAATCAGCGGCGATTCGACCACTTCGCGCCAGTCCGTGGCGGAAAACTGCCACCCGAGCTGCGCGCGCGCCGCCTGCACTGCGGCGGCGTCCCGGCCGCAGATCGTATGGAGTTCGACGTTGGCTTTGAGGTTGAAGAATTTTGGCGCCTGGCGCCACGCATTCGAATGCGCCCGTCCCATGAATTTATAGCCGATCAGAGCCACGCGAAAAGTTTTAGCCATATAAGTTGGTAGAACCGAATTCCAGTTGCATTATATAGTAAGCTGCGACAATCTAGTCAATCTAATGAGTTTTACCATTGCGGAAGTTGCAAAACAGATCGAAGGCGAGGTCCTCGGTGACGGGCAGGCTGTGCTCACCGGTTTGGCCATGGCCGATGCGGCCAAAGCCGGAGACCTGACATTTGCCGAGAACGCCGATTACTTTGCGAATGCCGAAGCCAGCGCAGCCACGGCAATCATTGCGGGAAAGGAATTTACGTCGGCGCGCAAAACGATCATCCAGGTGGCAAACCCGCGGATTGCGTTCGCCCGGGCACTCGCCATTTTCTTTCCCGAACCCGCCTTTGCCCCCGGGATTCATCCATCTTCCGTCATCGCCGCCAGCGCGCAGTTGGACCCGACGGTCCACATCGGACCGCACTGCACGGTGGGCGAGCGCGTGAAACTCGGGGCGAACTGTGTGCTCCAAGCGGGGGTTTTCGTGGGTGACGATTGCGCGTTGGGCGAAGGCTCGCATCTGTTCCCGAATGTCACCGTCTATGCGCGTTCCCAAATTGGCCGGCGCGTGCGCATCCATGCCGGCACGGTGATTGGTTCGGATGGATTTGGGTACGTTTTTGACGGCGGCTTTCACCGCAAAATACCGCAGATCGGCAACGTCGTGATCGGCGACGACGTGGAGATCGGTTCGAACGCATCCGTGGACCGGGGGGCGCTGGGCTCGACGGTCATCGGCAAGGGGACGAAAATTGACAATCTGGTGCAGGTGGCCCACAACGTCGAAATCGGCGCCCATTCGATTCTGTGCGCGCAGGTGGGCATCGCCGGCAGCACCACGCTGGGGAATTTCTGCGTGCTCGCCGGCCAGGTGGGGGTCGCCGGCCATCTGAAAATCGGCAGCCAAGTGACCATTGGCTCCAAGGCCGGGGTGATGAACAATATTCCCAACGGAGAAGTCTGGCTGGGCATTCCGGCCCGGCCCGACAAGCAGGCCAAGCGCATGCTTGTAGCCCTGCACCACTTGCCAGAACTGCTCAAAAAGGTGGCCGAGTGGGAGAAAAAGCTCAACGGAAACTGAATCCGGGACCCCGCCGGACCTGTCAGTTTTTCCGGCGGCGCACGATTCGTCAAACGACTCGTTTATATTGCTTTTGCCTTGGAATTAGCAACCGGGCCGTGGATGGGAACGGATAATTCTTGCCTTTGGCGCCATAGTACGCAACTTATCCGCCCAAACATGAGCGATATGATATTTGTGGGCACCGACAGCGGTGCCACCACGACTAAGTTTTGTGCCGTCCATGAGAACGGTGAACCGGTCTCCATCAAGGTTTTGCAACGGGCAACCAACGCCCAGAACGGGCGTGGGGCCGTCATTAGCGGCTGGGTCGCCGGAATCAGCGAATTTCTCGGGTCGAACGGTTTGGATTGGACTCAAGTTGCGGGCGTAGGCTTGGCGATACCAGGGCCTTACGAGCGCTATGGAGTTTGGGGCAAGTCGCCGAACCTGCCGGCCAGCTTCAGCGGCTGGGACGTGCGGGCTGATTACAGTGCCGCCTTGGCGCAAAAGGCGGGCCGGCCGCTATCGCTGGTGGTGGGCAACGATGGCAATTACGGCGGGGTGGCCGAAGCGCGGCTCGCGCGCGGCAAGACCAATGCCTCCGTGGCCATGCTCATGCCCGGTTCCGGCCTGGGCGCGGCCTTCGTGGGTTCGGATGGTCTGTCGCTTGACGGCGACACCCTGAACGGGATGGAAGCCGGCCACATGCCGGTGCCGCTGCAACTGTTCGGCTTGACCGGCAAACCCCTGCCCTGCGGCTGTGGCCGGGACTGGGGGTGCGTGGAGGCCTACACCACCATCTCGGGCCTGTCTTATTTGCTGGCGGAGAAATTGCAGAAGTATCCCGCGCATGAACTCGCCAAATCCCCGGCCCCCTTGAAGGAAAAGGCGTTTTCCCTCCGGAATCGCGCACAGAAAGGCGACGCCCTGGCACTGGAAATTTTCGATTTTCAAGCGCGGGTCATGGGCATTCATGTGGCCAACCTGGCCGCGGCGCTGGACCCGGGGATCTTCATCATCGGCGGCGGCCTGATGGATATCGAGAACACCACGCCGGAATTTCGCGAGCGCTATCTGGGCCTCATTCGCACGACCGCGCGGCCGTATCTCTGGCCCCAACAAAAGGATACCTTGAAAATTGTGCCGGCGCAGTTGGGCGAGATGTCCCAGGCAATCGGTGCGGCACTGGTGGCGCTGTACCAGAGCAGAAAGGTCCAGTCCACACCACCGCGGCGCATGTCTGGCGTCCGGAAGCTGCGGCGTTCAGCCGGCGTTTAAATACAAAAAAGGAACCCCGCCGCCGGCCGTTTCCGAACGGCCGGCGGCGGGGTTTGAATTTCAGGCGCGGCGGTTTTAGAATCGCTTGGTCAACGTCAGCACCACAGCTTGTCCTTGGGGCCGGTCTTTGGCATTGACCTCGTATTCATATCGCAAGGAGGAGAACAGGCCGATCGACTGCCAAAACACGCTCACCTCCGGACCTACCGCCACCACATGCGCGAGGGCGGTGGCCGCGCCAGTGCCGCTATCCTGGGTGACCTCCTGCTGATAATAGCCCACGAGGCCCACGTCCACGTTATGAATCACGGTCTTGCTCAGGCTCCATTCCAGCGAGTACATGTTGCCGGGCGTAATATCCGTATGATCCTGCTCGGTGCTGATCTCGTAGCGGTTCAACAGCGAGACCGCCCAGGTCTTTTTCTCGTCCGGATACCAGACCCCGCCGAACGTGATCATGTGCGTCCAATAGCCATCCCCGGGACTGGCCAGGTCCCGCAATGGCGTGCTGGCGTCGAAATTGCCGGAGGGAGCCCAGATGCCGTAAGCGGCGGCGAAATCAAATTGCTTGAGATGCCACGAAAGGAGCAGCGGGGAGGCGTAAACGTCTCCGAGATTGAACTGGCCGGCGGAGCCCAGCTGGCCGGTGATGTTCTTGTACGTGAAGGGGATGATCGCGTCCATTCCCCAATAGGCCCCGAGAATCTTGTATTCGGAGATCCAGACGGGCTTCACGGCCTGACAATAGACGAACAAATCCATTTTCGCCGGGAGACCGTCCACCGTGTCGGCATAGTAAAAGTAATTGTAGTCGCGCACATAGAATCCCGGCGGCGGCAATTCCGCGCCTTTGAGGCCTTCGGCCCCGATGGGATAATGGCTGCCCAGCGGGAGCTCTTGGGCTTGGAGTTGAGTAGCCAAGGCAATAATGCCCGTGGCCAATACGCATGCGGTCTTGGTCATGTGCTGGGTTTTTCTGTTTTGGGTGGTGGGGCGCCAGGATCGGTCAAACGTCCTGGATTTTTCCGTGCAGATAGTTTTCAAATGCGCTCAAGTCGAGCAGGCCGTGCCCGGAAAGATTGAAGAGCAGAACTTTTTTCTGGCCCGCTTCGCGGCATTTCTCCGCCTCGTTCACCACCGCGGCAATGGCGTGTGACGATTCGGGGGCGGGAACGATGCCTTCGGTGCGCGCGAACAGCGTGGCGGCCTCGAAGACCTTCGTCTGATGATACGCTTCGGCTTCGATGAGCCCCAGGTGCAGCGCGTGGCTGACCATCGGCGACATCCCGTGATACCGCAACCCGCCTGCGTGAATGCTTGGCGGCATGAACGTGTGGCCGAGCGTGAACATTTTCAAGAGCGGGGTCAGCCCCGCCGTGTCGCCGAAGTCGTAGCGCAGTTCGCCCTTCGTCAGGGAGGGACAGGCGGAAGGCTCCACGGCGACGATGCGGTATTTTTTCCGGTTTTTGATTTTCCGGCGGATGTACGGAAAGGCCAGGCCGGCGAAATTACTGCCGCCACCGCAGCAGGCGAAAATCACGTCGGGCTCCTCCCCCGCCTTCCGCATCTGCTTGATGGTTTCCTCGCCAATGACCGTCTGGTGCAGGCAAACGTGGTTCAGCACGCTGCCCAGGGAGTATTTGGTGTTGGGCGTCTTGACCGTGTCTTCCACGGCTTCGCTGATGGCAATGCCCAGACTGCCCGGGCACTGGGGATCCTCGGCGAGCACCTTGCGGCCAAACTCCGTCAGATTGCTGGGGCTGGCATTCACGGTCGCACCCCAGGTGTGCATGAGCATGCGCCGATAGGGCTTTTGCTCATAACTCACCTTCACCATATAGACGTTGCACTCCAGGCCGAACAGGCTGCACGCCAGCGCCAGCGAGGCACCCCACTGACCGGCGCCGGTTTCCGTGGCCAGGCGCTTGGTGCCGGCCACCTTGTTGAAATACGCCTGGGGCACCGACGTGTTCACCTTGTGGCTGCCGGCGGGACTGGCGCCTTCGTATTTATAATAGATGTGCGCCGGCGTGTTCAGCGCCTTTTCCAGCCGCACCGCGCGCAGCAGGGGCGTGGGGCGCCACAGCGCATAGATCTCGCGCACCGGCTCGGGAATCTCAATCCACGGCTCGTCGCTGATTTCCTGGGCAATCAGATTCTTGGGTAAAATGGCCTCCAAGGCTTCGGGCGGCAGCGGTTGCTTGGTGCCGGGGTGCAGCGGCGGCGGGAGCGGCTCGGGAAAATCGGCATTGAGATTATACCAAGCGGCCGGGATGTCGGCTTGCGTCAAATCAAAACGAGTTTTCTGGCTCATGCAATTATACGATGTGGGCCATAATCCACGTTAAGATAAAATGAAACCAGCCATGTACTGTCAAAAGCTTGGCTTTTCTTGGCATGCAGGGGCCGTTCGCCGCGATTTATGCCCTTTTGCTCGCGCTGGAGATCCGGGATTACCGATTTAAAGACAAGGCGTGACACGGATCACACGAATTTTCGCGGATTATTGGGGAGGGGCCAACGCGAAGGAAACGGTGGAAACGGAGGGGTTTACGACAAATTATGCCGGCGGAAAGTCAGGGGAATCCGCCCATGTTTTGCGGCAAAAACGATGGAATACCTTGGCGTGATGGCCACTCCGCTCTACTCTCCCATCACAACACAGAGCCAGCGGCCGGAATTGCCGAGCAGTGGCTCCCTGGCGCCCGCGAACGAAAGCTCGATGAAATGTCGAAGTGCAAAAAGTCAGAACCGCCCCATTTACTGTGCGCCGCGCACTTGGATGCGAGCGGACGGGAAAGTGGATGGAACCGCCGCGGAAACCAAAAACCAAAAAAATCATGCCAAGAAAACGAACCGCGCTATGGCCTATGACCCCTTCCTCGTCCGCAAGCTGAGGCAGGCCATAGCAAAGCTGGCAACTATCGCCGGTGACGAAAGGTGAAAACAGCAATGGAATACCAATTTCCTAGGACCGACCCTTCCATGATTGCATGACTATTTTTTCATATAATCAGGCGAGAGACTTTAGTTTTGGTGATGACGGAATTCCTAACGCTGTGAAATGGGAACTTTCCGGATGCTGGGATCTGACCGTCGAAAGCAATAGATAGACAACGACAAAACTTAATATGCTGGCTTATAAATATGTCATTATCATGATATTGATGGCGAAAGTGAATTATTACGCGCCGCGCATGCATTTGCCCATAGATATCCCAGTGAGAGAGGAAGATATTCGATCCATTGTGCTGAGTACCCCCAAGATGGGTATCGACGGCGGCTGCCTTCAGGTAAAAAATTACAGGTTCACATTCGGCGACAGTCGTTTTTTCGGCAAATCCATAATTATTGTGAGCGTGGATCAATATGGTAAAAGGTCATTCGGTATTCCAATCGAGTCAAGGGAATCTTCGGTGTCCGCCATGGAGCGGGCGTCGCAGATGAAATATCTTGTGAATACCAATGACATTTATCGCATGGCCACCAACTGGCTAGTGGCGATGGATATAGATGTGGAGAAAATGGAAAAGGTCAAGTCTCCGGCGGTGGACAAGTATCCAATATTTCATTCCAGCCGGGGCGACGTGCCAAATCCGATTTTAAATGTGGAATGGTCGAGCGGTGAGGCGCACGATATGGGGCGCGTGGTGGTGGTAATTTCCGCTGTGACGGGTGAGTTGTTGGAGCTTCGTAATACACACGGTAGCTTCAACAAAAACACGACCTCGTTCATCAAAGACTCGGAGAAACTAGCCGCAATCTCGGACGAGGAATTTCTAAAGTATTCGACGCTGGAACGGAGCAATCTGCTCGTGCGATTTGCTGATTTACACTGCACGAATATGTATTGTCCCGGCGTGGACGCACCGGTAGCAGGGGTCAACCCATAACATCGCTCGTTTTTAAGCTGATAATGAATCATGTTATGGGTTGACCCCTTTACAAGACGTCCGCAAACTGAGGCAGGCAAGATCAAACCTGGCAACTATCGCCGGTGACGAAAGGTGAAAACAGCAATGGAATACCAATTTCCTAGGACCGACCCTTTTAATACTCACTCCCCCGACAAATTGTGCTACCGACGAGTTCTTGACAGCATTTCCACCGACAGGTATAAACAGCCCGTTTCTAACAAATCAGTTGGGTGCCATGGGGTTGGGTGAATTGCCACTGCAATGAAGGTTTCCCAAACGATGGGCGGCCAGCAAATTCGCATTTTTCTAAAAAACAAAACCGATGAAAATAATTCTGGGTGCTCTTTTATGTGTCCTAGCCACGCTGGGGATTGGACAAAGCAATGCCCAAACCCAAGCGGCAACCCTTCAGGTTTTAGCTTCGTTCCAAGGGACAAACGGAGCATATCCTTTGGCGGGCTTGACAGAGGGCTGCGACGGCAATTTTTACGGCACGACATACTCGGGAGGCACCAGCGAATATGGCACGGTATTCCGGATGACGACCAATGGGGTCATTACCACGCTGGCCTCGTTCGCGGGCACCAACGGAACATATCCGGTGAAAGATTTGACCGCTGGGGCCGATGGCAACCTTTACGGCGTTACTTCCTCCGGGGGCAGCGGCAGCGATGGCACAGTCTTTCGGGTGAAGACCAATGGGGTGGTGGCCACTGTGGCATCGTTCAGCGGGACCAACGGGGCAACTCCCTGGGCCAGGTTAATATCCGGCAATGACGGCAACTTGTATGGCACGACTGACGAGGGCGGCAGTGGCAATGACGGCACGGTCTTCCGAATGACGACGAACGGGGTGCTGACCACGCTGGTTTCATTCAACAATACCAATGGCGCCAATCCATGTGGTTTGACGCCGGGCAGCGACGGCAACTTTTATGGGACGACTGATGGGGGCGGCAGCGGCAATGACGGCACAGTTTTCCGAATGACGACGAACGGAGTGCTCACCACGCTGGTTTCATTTAACAATACCAACGGGGCTTCGCCGGGTGATTTGACCCTGGCCAACGACTGTAATTTCTATGGCACGACTGACAAGGGCGGGGATTTGACTCTCAACTCCGGGTCTGGTTATGGCACGGTGTTCCGCGTGACGACCAACGGGGCGCTGACCACCCTGTTCACATTCAACAACACGAATGGAGCGTTTCCCTACGACCTGACCCAGGGCAAGGACGGCACCCTGTATGGCATGGCCGGCGCGGGAGGAAATCTCGGGCTTACGAATCCCCTCTCCGCCATGATCGCTGATTCCGGGGATGGCACGGTATTTCAGGTGACAACCAATGGGGTGCTCACCACGCTGGCTTTGTTTAATGGGACAAACGGGGCGTATCCGATGGCTTTCACACTGGGCAACAACGGCGCATTGTACGGCGTGGCCGAATGTGGCGGCAGCAACGATGAAGGGGTCATCTTCGAACTGTTAGGGTCGATCGGAATCTCCGGGCAACCGGCGGACAAAATCGCAATGGCGGGATCCAATGCAACTTTTTCGGTGGCGGCCTATGGCGCATCAAGCCTGGCCTATCAATGGTTTTTTTACGGCACGAACTTGAGCGGAGCCACCAACAGTTGGCTGACAGTTTCCAACGTTTCGCCGGCCAATCAGGGGATTTATCAGGTGATCGTCACGAACACCTACGGCGCGGTTACCAGCACGGTGGCGAGCCTGACCATGGCCAGCGGGCCGAGTTGGAACTTGAGGGGGGACTGGAACGGAAGCAACCCCAATGGCGCCTGGAACTACGGGGGCTCCGACCCCCATCAGAACACGGATGCGACACAGGCTTACGGCATTCTGCCCGGTTATATTTCATTGCAAGCTGACAACCCGGGCATGTCTTATGCTGTTTGGACGTCTCCAATTGCCGGAGTCATCGAGGTTTCGGGGGCGTTCGGCCATCTTCCCTATTCGGACAGCTACGGAGCGGGCGACAATTACTGCGACCGTTGGATCTATCAGAATTCGACTCAGATCTGGCACGTTTATGACGGGTATAATGTAGATTCGTTCGATTTTAGATTAGTCGTCAAAATGGGTGACACGTTGAAATTTCAAGTCGGCTGCATAGCGCCCGCCTATCGTGGCAATGTCCAGACCGAAGTGAATATTTTGGGATCAACAAATCTTGTCGCACCGGTGATCGCCACGCAACCCAACAGTGTGACCAATATGGCCGGAAACACTGTCTTGTTCACGGTTGTCGCGTCCAGTCAGATGCCATTGTATTACCAATGGCAGTTCAATGGCACGAACATCGCTGACGACAACCGCCTGAGCGGATCGCAGAGCCCACAATTTAGCATTTCAAACCTGCAGACAGGCGATGCGGGCAGCTATGCCGTCGTGGTTACAAACTTATACGGGTCCGCGCTGAGTACGCCAGCGATACTGGTCGTCAGCGCCACCCTGCCGCAGTTTCAATCGGTAACGGTGGCGAACAACACGATCAATTTCAGTTGCAGCGCAGTGGCGGGGCTGCGTTATCAGGTTCAATACACGACCAACTTGGCGCCAAGCGATTGGACAGACTTGGGCGATGTTGTTTTGGCCACCAATTCCACCCTGATGGTCACCGGCGCCGTCAACGGGTCCTCGCAACGGTTCTACCGCGTAAAAATTCCTTGAATCGGCCGGGCCGATGAAAATAGCCCGGTTCGCGGGGCTACAGGCCCTGGGGAAGCGAATTTCCTTGAAAGGGGTGACCCAAGAATGGGGCAATCCAATATGAAAGGCTCGTGAAGGGTCCTCCAATATTGGCATTGGCAATGTGGGAGGAAGGGGGCGTAGTTCGGTTCATCTTATCGGCATGATTTTTTTGTTTTGAAAAGAAGTCCGAGCCTGATCTTTTATTCCCCTGGCCGATGCGTGCATTGTTCGTGGCGGCGGGCGTTGGTTTTTGCAGATGTTGGGGCAGGAAATTGCCCTTTTACGGATTGTTCGGGCCGGAATTAAATCAGGCCAAAATCAAGCCGTGAGGCAGGAAGGGTTGAAGATCAGCGGTGTTGCTGGTCGCCAGTTTCGCCCCGCAACGAATGGCTACCGCCGCAATCATGCAATCCGCGAGACTGCGGGAACGGCGTCCCGTTTGGTTGAACAGGCGGGCCGCCAGCACGGCATCGGCGGGCAGAAAGGGTTCGGGGGTCGGGAAGATTTGTCGCGCGATGGCTTCGGCCGTGGCATCCAGCGGCCCGCACAAAAATTCCGCCCATGGAAGGGTCGGTCCTAGGAAATTGGTATTTGTTCCCCTCCGACCGAACTGCCGGGCTCAGTTCGCCTTGACGGCGGCCACGAGGGCGTTGAGCGAAGCCTTGGCGTCGCCAAACAACATCCGGGCGTTGTCCTTGTAAAACAAAAGGTTCTCGATGCCCGCAAACCCAGCCGCCATCGAACGCTTCAACACGATGGTGGTTTTGCAGCGGTCCGCCTCAATCACGGGCATACCGTAGATCGGGCTGGACTTCTCCTCGCGCGCCGCCGGATTCACGACGTCGTTGGCCCCGATCACCAGACACACGTCCACGCGGTCCATCGTGGGATTGATTTGTTCCATTTCGATGAGCTGGTCGTAGGGAACATTCGCCTCGGCGAGCAGCACGTTCATGAAAGGGTCGGTCCTAGGAAATTGGTATTTGTTCCCCTCCGACCGAACCGCCGGGCTCAGTTCGCCTTGACGGCGGCCACGAGCGCGTTGAGCGAAGCCTTGGCGTCGC
>CAZHIM010000015.1:0-78444 GCA_964532525.1 uncultured Bifidobacteriaceae bacterium | reverse complement strand
ATGCTGGCAACGCCTGGCCGACCACCTCGGTGATCTTGACGCCGTACCGGTCTTCAATGACGACCACTTCGCCGCGGGCGATGAGTTTGCCGTTGACGCTGAGTTCCACGGGGGCGTCGGCCGGCTTGTCGAGCTGGATGACAGAGCCGACGCTGAGCAGGAGGACTTCGCGCATGGGCAGCTTGCAGCCGCCCAGTTCGATGGTGAGGCTCACGGGGACATCGAGCACGAGGTTGAGGTTGGCGGGATTTTCAGCGGCGGCATTCATGGGTTGATGGCGGCGGTAAGCTGGACGGCCCATTTGGCATCACTGGTGCCGGGGCGCCCGAAAAATTTGGGGATATTGCCGAAGCGCACCAGCACCTGGGCGGCGCAGGCGGCGTCGAGGCCGAGGACATCGCCGGGTTTCAGGCGGGAGACTTCGCCGGCGGACATTTTCAAGCCCTGCCATTCCACGGTGAGCGGGACCTTCATCTCGTCGAACTCGGCGTTCCAGTGCGGGGGGCTGGTGCGGGGCGCGGGGGACTCGGCGCCGTTCAATTCAGGGTTGAGCAGCCGCATGAGCGGCTCCAGCGTGGTGTAGGGGAAAACGAGTTGGAACGTCTCGGTCTGCTCGGAGATGGTGGCCGAGACGGTGAGGACGAGCATGGCGGTGTCCGGCGGCGAGGTTTGCAGGAACTTGCTGTTGTTTTCGTGGCCGAGGATGGCGGCGTGGAGGTCGCGCCGCTCGGGCCAGTGGTTGCACCACTCGGAAAGGATGAGCATGGCCGCCTGGTCGCTGAGGGCCACTTCGATGTCGGTGAGGTCGCGGGTTTCGGCCGGCATCAGGCCGGGTCCGCCGAGGAGGCGGTCCACGAGCGTGAGCGCCAGGCGCGGGGGGATGACGAGGAGGCCGGCGCCCTTGAGCGGTTCGGTTTTGAACAGGGTGATGTAGGCGGGATTGGCGAGCGACTCGCTGAATTTCTGGTAGCCCTCGATGCAGACCTTGGTGAGCTGGGCGGAGAATTCCAGGCGCAGAAAGATGGCCAGGCGGGCGGCGAGGGAGCGGACGAACTGCTCGTGGCGCTGGCGGATGCGGCGCAATTCGCTCGCGGCCAGGAAGCCGGAATGGCGGAAGTTATGAGCGCGGATGGCGGCGGCGGGCCGGCGCTCCCGCACCCCGCGCGGGGTGAGGACCACGACTTCGTCGGCCGATGGGGCGGGAGCGTCCATGGCGTTTATTGGATGCCGAACTCCGTGATGTAGATTTCCTTGACCGCGTTGTCGCCGAGGACGTTGTTGAAGCCATTGATGAGCTCGGTGCGAATGAGGTTGCGGGCGCCGGGCTTTTCGAGATCGGCGAGGGTCTTGTTGGCGAGGGTGCCCATGGCCATGTCGCGCAACTGGGCGTCGGCCTCGGCCATTTTGGTCTTGAAAGCCTCGCCGCCGGTGCCGACGACGGTGACGCTGACGAGGAGGTAGCGGGAGCCCATGGTGCCGGCGATGTTGACGAGGAGCTTGTTGAAGGGCACGGAGATCCGCTTGGCATCGGCGGCGGATTTGACCTTGGCGGGCCCGGCGTCGCCGGCGGGCTTGAGGCCCAGGCTTTGTTGAAGCTGGGGAACGATCACGAATTTGGTCATGCCAAAGGCGAGCGCGGGCATGAGCACCACCGCGAGGATGAGCGGCAGCCAGGCCTTGACGCCGCCGGCCGGGGCCGCCGGCGCGGGCTCGGGGGCGCTTTCGGCGGCCGGAGCGGGTTTGCGATCATCAGCCATAAGATTCCCGGGGCTCAACCTTGTTTCATGTTGATCAGCGTTTGCAGAATGTCATCGCTGGTGGTGATGACTTTGCTGTTGGCGGCATAGGCCTGCTGCGCGGTGATCAGTTCGGTGAGCTGCGTGGTGAGGTCCACGTTGGACATTTCCAGGTAGCCGGACTGGATGGTGCCCAAGCCGGCGGAACCGGGGGCGGCGGCGGCGGCGAGGGCGCCGGCGGCGGGGGTGACGCTATAAAGATTGTCGCCCACCTTCAGCAATTGGTCCGGGTCGGTGAAATTCTGCAACATGATCTGGCCCGCCGAGGCGGTGGTGTTGTCCGACAACTGCACGGTGACGGTGCCGTCGGTGCCGATGGTGTAGCCGGAGACGGTGGCGGTCGGGTCGGAGGCGTTGCTGATCTGGATGGGGCCGGCGGCGCCCTGCACCTGCATGCCGTTGCTGGTGACGAGGTAGCCGCTTGAATCCACGGTGAAGGTGCCGTCCTGCGTCACATAGCTGCTGCCGCTGGTGGGGTCCTTGACCACAAAGAAGCCGTTGCCGTTGATGGCGAGGTTGGACTCGACGCCGGTGCTGGTGAGGCCGCCAGGCGTGGAGAAATCGTTCAGGATGCTGGCGGTGGTGACGCCGGTGCCGACCTGCGTGGTGCCGGCGGCGGTGGAGCCGAGCGTCTCGCTCAACGTGTCGGCAAAGTTCACACTGCCGGACTTGAAGGCCACGGTGTTGACGTTGGCGATGTTGTTGGCAATGACGTTGATGTCCTGTTGGTATTGTTCGAGGGCGCTGGCGCCGGTATCGAGGGAGAGGAGCATGGGGATCCTTGGTTATTGGGACGTTTGTGTGTTGGCAGAGGAGGTTCCGCTGTTGCTGCTGGTGCTGCTGTTCGCCGCGGGGGGCGTGACGGAATTGATCTGGCTCAAGGCGTAATTGGTGCCGCCCACGGTGATTTGGGGCGAGCCGTTGCTCATGACCACGCCGGAGACGACGCCGCTGGCCGTGCTGGTCGAGTCCACCTGCACGGTCACGGTGCTGCCCACGAGACTGTCCGCCTGCATCATCGCCAGCGAGCCGGCGGACGCGGTGGACTGCTGCAAGGCTGAATACTGGGCCAATTGCGCCGCCATGTCGGTGTCCGACTGCGGGTTCATGGGGTCCTGATATTGGATCTGGGCGACCAGGAGCTGGAGGAAATCGGCCTGGTTCAGCGTGCTGTTGCCGCTCACGGTGTCGGACGAGGCGGACTGGCCCGAGTTGGCGGTGGTGTCGTTGGAGGTGATGGAGTTGACCGTCATAAAACAGGGTGCGGGGTTCAGGCCCAGGATTCCCAGCCGTCGTGAATGGCGAGCCGCGCCGAGGCGCCGCCGGACTGGCCGGAGGCGGCAAACTCGGCGAACGCCGAAGCCTGCTGGGCGGCCTCTTCCGCCGGGGACTGTTCCTGTTGAAACCGGCTGTGTTCGCCGGATGCAAAATCGCCGCCGGTCTCGCTGCCGAGCGGCGCGAGCTTGATGCCGCGCTGTTCGAGGCGCTGCTGGAGTTCCGGCCAGTGCTGGGTCAAAAATTCATGATCGCCGCGAGTGAGGGTGGCCTGCGCCTCGACGCCGTCGCCGCGCTGGCGCAAGGCCAGGGACAATTCCGTGCCCACGGAGGGTTTGATGACCACCGAGAGCTCGTCGGACTTCGATTCCACCAGGCGCATGGTGTGGAGCACCACCATGTCATGCGCGCGCTCGAGCCCGCGCATCTGGGTGTCGGTCAGCGAGGGCAGCCCCATGCTGCTCAAGGCGGCGGGGGTGGCGGCCAGCGAATGGCTGTCGCCGGCGGCCGGCGCAAAATCCGCATTCGCACCGGCGGGAATGTCCGCGCGCACCGGCCCGGGCCCGGAGAGCGGCAAATTCTTCTCGTCCGCCACGCTGTTTGGCGCAACCGGCAAAACTTTCACCGCCGGCCCGGCAACTTTGTTCGTTTCTTGCGGATTTTTCATCGGCCAGGACATCATTGCAACTCCCGTGCCAGCATTTCCCGCCGCCGGGTCGGTTGCGGCGGGCGCGGCGGAGGCGGGGGCCGGGGCGGACGCGCCGGCGGCGGGATCGGGATCGCGGCTCGTGGCGGCCGGGCGTTCGCCGGCGGGTTTGGGCGAGGTGTCGGACGCCGGGTTGGCGGGGGCTGCCAATTTGGGAGAGTTCTGCCGGGCCGGGGCCGGCGGCCGGCCCGCCGCGGCCGCGGGTTGGCCGGCGGCGCCGGCGGCGAGGATTTGCGCCAGGCCGCCGGCGATCAATTGCGAAGCCGGGGTGGCGAGCGAGGCCATCGGCTCGGTCGCGGGCTGGGTGGCGGCGGCTGTCGCGGGGCTTGTCGGCTCGGTCGCGGGGTTCTCCGGCTGGGATGCGGTTCGCGGGAGGATCAACGCATTGTCGGTGGGGAGCGGTGAAAGCGTGTTGTCCCAGGCGGCAAAAGCGAAAGGGTCCGAGGGCTCGGCAGCGGCCGGCGGAGCAGCCGCGTCGGCGGGTTGCAGCGCGGAATGCGGGGCGGGCGCGGGTTCGGGCTCGGCGGCGGCCGTTGGTGGCGCGGAGCTGCCGGGCGTTGCGCCGGGCAGGGCGGGCGCCGGGTTTTTTTGTGCCGTCAAGGCGGCCGAAGCGGACCGCGGGATGGGTGCCGTGGCCGAAACGGTTGCGTCCGCCGCCGGACGAGCCGTGGCGTTCGCCGCCGGGAGGCTGCCGCCGGCCGGGCCGGCCACGGGTGGAATATTTTCCGCGGCATCGGCAACCGCGGTCTTGGCCGAGGCCTCCGGCACGCCGCCCCACGGCCCGGACGAAAACGCGGGCAGGGACAGGAACGCCGGCAGCGGTTCGGCGCCCGCGCTGGTGGCTGACAGCGTCCGGGGGTCCGGCGAAGTCGGGTCGGCGGCGGGCTTGGTTGCAGCGGCCGTTGATTTGGCGGCGAGCTGGCTGCCGTTTTTTTTGCCGTCCGGGGATTTTGCGGGGCCGGCCGGCGGGTTGACGGAGGGGTTGCCGGGCGCGGATTTTTTTTCCGCGCGCCACGCGCTTTTGCCGGGGGGCTTGGAGGCGCGCGGCGCGAGCGTGGCCTGCATCACGCGGTCAAAATCCTCGCCTGGGGCGGCCGGATGGGCGGACTCGCCGGGGGCCTGGTCGAATACTTTTCCGCGGGCCGCGGGGGCGGCGGCGAAGCCTGTTTCAAAGGCCGGCATTGGCGCTGAGGTTGTTGGTGGGCGGGGCGGGCAGGACGTCCTTGATGCGTTCGGTGAGCGCGGCGGCGCGCCGGGCGGACTCGCCGCCCAGCTTGCTCATGGAATCGAGAATGGGGCCCGAGACGTCGGGCTTGAGGGCATAGAGCAGGCGGGCGACCTCGTCGTCAGGCATTTCATTGAGCATGGTGGCGGCGCCGTCCGGGCTCATGTCGGAGATGACCTTGAGCTGTTTTTTGACGTTGTCCTTTTGCTGGTCGTTGAAGCGGAGCACGCGCCGGTCGAATTCGGCCTGCGTGCGGGTGACGGCCTGGGTGACGAGGGAGATCTCGTGGCTTTCGGCCCGGAGGCGCGCTTCCCAGTCCTTGAGTTCCTGTTCGCGGACCGCCAGGGCGTCCCGCTCGGCGTGGATTTGGGAGACCCACTGGTCAATATCGGGGTTGTGGAATTTCCAGGAGGGGTCGTCGTCGGCCGGGATTGGCTCCGCGGCGGCCATGGCGGTGCCCAGGGGGAGGGAGCGGAGCAGGAGGTACATCGTGAGGAAGAACAGGAGGCACGAGGCGACCAGGACGGTGATGGGGGATTGGAGCAGGCGGGACATATCAGTTCAAGAGCGGTTTTTCGAGGATTGAGGCCGGCTGGCGCTGCACGGCGAGTTCATCGAACATTTTCTGTTCCTCGGCTTGGCAGGCGCGCCGCCAGAGGCGGAGGGACTTGTCATGGAAGCGGTCGAGGGCCTCGCGCTCGCGGACGGCGATGGTCATGAGGCGGAAGGCTTCGCCGGCATGGCGGCGGGTCTCGGCGACGGTGGCGGCGCATTCGTTGCGGCGGATTTCGAGCACGGTGCACCAGGTGCGCAAGTTGAGGATGCGGGCGGCGGTGGCGCCGGCGGCGAGCTCGCCCGTGAGCATCCGGCGGCCGGTCTGGAGCCCGGCCTCGGCCAGTTGCAGCCCGCGCGCGGCGCCGTCGCAGAGGACGAGCGCGCGGGAATATTGTTGTTGGGCGGCCTGCTCGCGCTGCTGGCGGAGCGTGCGCAGGGAATCCAGGGGGAAGTGGAAGGCTCTCATCGCGCCTTGGAGATGGGTTGGAGGGTTTGCGCCAGCAGGTCCCAGCTTTGCGCGGTGGCGAACCCCTCGGTGAGGTTTTGCCGGAGGAATTGGGTGAGCGGCCCGTGGAGGGCGATGGCCTGGTCAATGGCCGGGTTGCTGCCGGCGGGGTAGGCCCCGATGTTGATCAGGTCCTGGTTTTTGCGGTACACGGCCAGGTGCTCGCGGCCGGCGGCGGTGAGCTTGATTTTTTCGGGCGGCAACAGGTCGCGGTTGAGGCGGCTGACGCTTTCCAGGACATCAATGGCGGGGTAATGGTTTTGCGTGGCCAGCTCGCGGGTGAGCACGATATGGCCGTCCAGGATGGAGCGCACGGAATCGGCGATCGGGTCGTTCATGTCGTCGCCCTCCACGAGCACGGAGAAGAGGCCGGTGATGGCGCCGCGCTCGCCGGCGCCGGCGCGTTCGAGCAACTGGGGCAGCAGGGAAAAGACGGAGGGGGTGTAGCCGCGGGTGGTGGGGGGCTCGCCGACGGCGAGGCCGATCTCGCGCTGGGCCATGGCGAAGCGCGTGACGGAATCCATCATCAGCAGGACGTTCTGGCCGGCGTCGCGGAAATGTTCGGCGATGGCCATGGCGAGGAAGGCGCCCTTGACGCGGTTCAGGCCGGGCTCGTTGGAGGTGGCGACGACGACGACCGATTTTTGGCGGCCGCGTTCGTCGAGATCGCGTTCGAGGAATTCGCGCACTTCGCGGCCGCGCTCGCCGATCAGGGCGATGACGTTCACGTCCGCTTCGGCCTGCGAGGCCATCATGCCCAGCAGGGTGGACTTGCCCACGCCGCTGCCGGCGAAGATGCCCAGGCGCTGGCCGCGGCCGAGGGGGATGAAAGTGTCCACGGATTTGATGCCGGTCTGGAAGACCTGGTTGATGCGCTGGCGCTTGAGCGGATGCGGCGGCCGGAGATTCAAACCCACGAGATGGTCGGTGACAATCGGGCCGTTGCCGTCAATGGGGTTGCCCAGGCCGTCAATGACGCGGCCCTTGAGGGCGGCGCCCACGGCGACGCGCAGGGGGGCGCCGGTGGCGATGACTTCGCTGCCGGGGTGGATGCCGCTGAGCTCGCCCAGCGGCATCAGGAGCAGGTGGTGATTGCGGAAGCCGACGACCTCGGCGAGCATGCCGGCCTGGCCGCGGGCGGACTGGATGCGGCAGACTTCGCCGAGCGCCGCGAGGGGGCCCTCGGATTCCACGACCAGGCCGATGAGTTGGACCACGCGGCCGCAGGTCTCGGTGACGCGCGTCTCGCGCACGCGCCGCAGGGCGCGCTGCAAGCGGCCGCTGGCACAGGAAGGGGAGGGCGTCATACGTTCAGCGACTGCTGGAGTTGCTCGATCTTGGTTTCGCGGCGGGCGTCAATGACGCCGAACCGGGTCTGGATGACGCAGCCGCCGCGGCCCACCTCGGAGGAGGGGACAAAGCGCAGGGGGCCGGATTCGGGCAGGCCGTTCAGAATGGGCGACTGGTGCTGGCGCAGGAGCAAGAGGTCTTCCGGATGCACCTGGATGATGATTTCGGCGGTGTCCTCGGCCTGGCGGAGGGCTTCGCGGACGGTGGCTTCGACCAGGGCGACGTCTATGGGTATATCGGCGACGATTTTCTTGGCGGCGGCGAGCGCGAGGTCAATCAGGGCGGTTTCGGCCTCGTGGGCGACCTTGGGGAGGGCGGTTTGGAGGGAGGTGAGGATGCCGCGCTGCAGGGCGACGGTTTCATTGCGCTGCCGGAGCAACTGCTCGCTCAGGGCGCTTTCGCCGGCGCGGCGGCCGTTTTCAAACGCCGCCTGTTCGCGGTCGCTCAGGAACTGCTGCCAGTCCTGGGCGGGCGCGCCGGCCAGGAGCTGCACGTTGCGCAGCGGCTGGTCAAACGAGATGGTTTCAGCCCATTTCATTTTCCGTCACCCGGGAATCGTCGAGTTCAATTTCGCCTTCGGCCTCGAGCTTGCGCACGGCGTCAATGATGCGGAACTGGGCGGCCTCGACTTCGCGGGCCTTGACGTTGCCGAGGAAGGCGATTTCCTCCTGCACGGACTCGGCGGCGCGGCGGGAGATGTTGCTCAGGAGCAGATTTTTCAGCGGGGTGCTGGCCTTTTTGAGCGCCACGGTGAGGTCGCGCATGTCAATTTCGCGCATGATGCGCTGGATGGCGCTGCTGTCGAGCAGGAGCAGGTCTTCGAAGGTGAACATCTTTTTGCGGATGGACATCGTGAGCTCGGGATTGCGGCTCTCGAGGCTGGCGAGCAGCTCGCGGCTGACGGTTTTGTTCATGGCGTTCAGGACGTCGGCCACGGTGGTGACGCCGCCAGTCTGGGACATGGCGCGGGTCTGTTTGACGCCGAGCTTGGTGTTGAGGACTTCGACGACCTTTTCGGCGACCTCGACGGGGGTGGCCACGAGGGAGGCGAGGCGTTCGATGGCGAACTCGCGCTTGTCGGGCGGCAGGAGGTTCAGGACTTGGGCGGCTTTTTCGGGGGACAGATGGCTGACGACGAAGGTCACGGCCTGCACCTGCTCGTCGCGGATGAGGTTGAAAATCTGGCGCGGGTCCATGTCGGCGATGGCCTGCATGGAGCCGAGGGGGGCGCGGGAGTTGGTGACGCGGCCCATGACATCGCTGGCCTTGAAGGAGCCGAGCGCCTTTTCGAGCGTGTGGCGGGTGACGTCGGCGCCGGCGGAGACGGAGGTGCTGGCGGCGAGGGCGACGGCGGAAAATTCCCGCAGAATGTGTTCCTGCTGTTCGCGGGTGATGAGGGAAAAGCGCGCCATCTCGCGGGAGATGGCCTCGACTTCGCGCGGCTGGAACTGGCGGAGGATGACGGACGCGCTTTCCGAGTTGAGCATGAGCAGCAGGGCGGCGAGCATCTGCGCCTTGGTGAGGCTGCCGTTTTCGGCGAGTTCCGGAGCGTCTGGGGTGGTGGGCAGCATCAGGATTCGGGGGTGTGGCCGCGGTTCATCCATTCGCGGATGGCCTGGGTCATGTTGTTGGGATTGTCCTTGATGAGGCGGTTGAGCACATCCACCGTCACCACGCCCGGTTCGGGCTCGAAGTTGTATTCGGGGAAGCGGGGCGAATGGCCGTTGCCATGGCCGTTGCCGTTGGCGCCGCGGGTCGCGAGGCGGCCGACGGGAACGCCGAGGGGAATCTCTTGCACGGGGGTCTGCTTGAAGGTGCGGAGCAGAACCAGGAAAGCCAACAGCCCCAGGCCCGGATAGAGCGAATTCCGCCCCAGGTCCCACCAGAAATCGCGCTTCACCTGCTGGTCCATTTGCTGGTTCATCTCGGTGGCGAACTGGTCGTTGAACGGCAGTTCGGCCAGCTCAATGGTGTCCCCCCGGGTGGTGTCCGCCCCGACGGCGCTGGCCACGATGCGGCGCAGCTTGTCGAGATCCTCGGGCGAGCGGGCGACCGGCTTGCGGTCGGCGCCGGCGCCGTCCATCTGCTGGGCGACGGTGACGGCCGCGGAGAGGCGGCGGATGGCGCCGGGGACCTGGGTGACGGCGCTGGTGGTTTTGCCGATCTCATATTCGACGGTGGAGGTGACCTTGTGATTCTTGCTGGTGCTGACGGGCGCGGCGGAGGCCTGGAGGCCGTTGGTCTCGCCGACGGTGTTGGCGGTGATGCCGGTGGGGGTGGTGTTTTCGGCCGTGGCGGTGTCGTTGTTCTCGTCGTTCTTGGTCTGGGTGCGCACCACCTGGCCGTCGGGGTCGAATTTTTCCTGGGTGGTGGTGGTGGTGTCGTAGTTCACGTCGGCCGAGACGCGCACGATGGCCTGGCCGGGGCCGAGGACGGTTTCGAGCAGGTCCTGGGCCTTCTTGGAGAGATATTGTTCGAGGCTGCGGCGCGCGGCAAGCTGCGAGGAGGACAGGCCGGCCGGCGAGTCGCCGTCGGAGATTTCCTCGGTGTTGCCCAGGTTGTCCACCACGGCGACGTGGGCGGGCTTGAGGCCCTCGACGGAATTGGCCACGAGGAAGCGGATGGAATTGATCGTCTGGGGCGCGAGCGGCGAGGCGCCGCGCACATGCACGAACACGGAGGCGGTGGGGAACTTGTCGTGGTCCAGCAGGAGGCGGTTTTCCGGCAACACGATCATGACGCGGGCGGCCTTCACCTCGTCGAGCTGGCTGATGGTGCGGCCGAGCTCGCCCTGGAGGGCGCGGAGGTAATTGGCGCGCTGGACGAAGTCGCTGATGCCGAAGTTGGGCTTGTCAAAAATCTCGAAGCCCACGCCGTCGCCTTGGGGGATGCCCTTGCTGGCGAGCTGCATGCGCATGGCATAGACTTTGTCGGAGGGCACCAGGATGGCGCCGCCGCTGCCGACCTTGTAGGGCACCTTGGCGTCGTCCAGGGCGGCGACGACCTTGGCCGATTCGGCATCCGCGAGGCCGCCGTAGAGGAGGGCGTAATCGGCGCGGGAGGACCAGAGGGCGGCGCCGAGGAGGCCGGCCGCGAGGACGAAGGTGGCGGCCACGACGGTGAGGCGCTGGCTGGCGCCCAACTGGCCCCAGATTTCAGCGAGCTGCTTGAGCAGCCGGGAGAGATTGTTGTTCATTCAAATCCTACATCTGCATGCGCATGATTTCCTGGTACGACTCCAGCAGCCGGTTGCGCACTTCCACCATGAGTTGAAACGAGACATTGGCTTCCTCCATGGAGATCACGGCTTGGTGCAGGGGCACGTTGCCGCCGCTTTGCAGGGCGTTGACGCTTTGGTCGGCGGCCTGCTGCTGGGTGTTGACATCGGACACCAGCTTGCCCAGGAGCGAGGAAAAGGAATTGCCGTCCGGCGGCGCGGCGGCGGGCAGGGCCGCGGGCGCCGCCACGTCCGTCGTGCCCGGCAGGCGCTCGATCTGCGAGAACAGATCCGGCGAGACGGCGGGGATGGATGACAGGGGCGACATGGTTTGTGGTTGGCAATGGTAACGGTCCGGACGCTGCGATGTTGGGTTGCCGGGCGGCCGGCGGCCGGCGGCATTTCAGCGTAAATGGTTCAATCAATGTCTGCCGATGGCCAGCACCTGCAGGGCCATCGAACGCGCGTTCTTCACGACGGCCAGGTTCGCTTCATAAGTGCGGGAGGCCGAAATCAAATCCGCCATTTCCTCATGGATGTTGACGTTGGGCATGGAAACCATGCCGTGGGCGTCGGCATCGGGATTGCCCGGGTCATAGACGCTCAGGGGCGGGCTGGTGTCCGGCTGGATTTTGGCGACTTGGATTGCCGGGAGATTGCCGCTGGCGAGGTTGCCATTCATGGCGTTTTGGAGGGCGGATTCAAAGACCACCACCTTGCGCTGGTAGGGCTTGCCGTCCACGTCATGGGTCGTGTGCGCGTTGGCGATATTCTGGGAAATGACCTCCAGGCGCGTCTGCTCGGCGTCGAGGGCGGCGGCGGTGTTTTGGATGCCGGTGAGGATCTGGATCATAACCCGGGGTTACTGGCCCTTGATGGCCAGGCGCATTTTGGCGAGCAGGTTGGTGACCATCTGGGTTTCGAGGGAATTGGTCACGGCGTTTTGGTTCATGCGCATGAGCTCCTGCTCGAGCTGCACGGTGTTGCCGTCCTTGCTCACGGCCTTGGCGGAGGGATCCACCGCCAGCGTGGGGTTCAACGAGGAAATCTCCGTGGAATCCTTGGCGGCGCTGGCTTTTTCGAGCTCCTGCTCGAAGTTCGGGGCCAGGTCCACGCGCTTGTAACCGGGGGTTTCCAGGTTCGCCAGGTTGTTGTTGATCGCTTCCTGCCGGAGCGCCACGGCGTCCAGGGTCTTTTTGGCAGCCAGGTAGTTGGGCTGGTTGAACAAGGCTTCGATCATAATATCAGGCCTTGCAGAGCAACGATGATGCCAGCGGGGCAAACCCGTGCAAAATCAGGGAAATCGGGGCGGCGGCGGGGGCCTGGGGGCAAATGTTTCCGGTCTGGAGGGACCCGCTAGGCAAAGAAGGAACGGGTTCGGCGGCGGGCAAAGAATTCCCGCCCGGTCAATCGCCGGTTTCAGCCTTTTCCGCTTCCGGCTTGGGGCCGGTGCCGTTGTATTCGTGCAGCTTGTTGCGCAGGGTGCGGATGCTCACGTCGAGGATTTTGGCGGCGTGGGTGCGGTTGCCGTTGCACTGGTCCAGGGCGGCAAAAATGTGGTGTTTTTCGAGTTCGGCCAGGGTGGGGAAGTCCGCGGACCCGGCGGGGGCGCCGGCGGGGGCGTTCGCGGCGGCCTCGGTGGGCAGCAAATGATGGCCGGTCAAACCGAGGTGCTCGGGCTCCAGCATGCCATTGTCGCCGCACAGGATCACGGCGCGTTCGACGACATTCTGCAATTCGCGGACGTTGCCGGGCCAGGAATGCTCGTGGAGCACCGCCAGCGCCGCATCCGTGAAACCCTTGACGTGGACGCCGTGCTTGCGGGACAGGCGGCGCATGAATTCGTCGGCCAGCATGGGGATATCCTCGCGGCGTTCGCGGAGCGGCGGGACGAAGACGGGCACGACATTGAGGCGGAAAAAGAGGTCCTGGCGGAATTCCTTCTTTTCGACGCACTGTTCCAGGTTGCGGTTGGTGGTGGCAATGACGCGCACATCCACCTTGATGGTGCGGTTGCCGCCCACGCGTTCCAGCTCGCGTTCCTGCAGGACGCGCAGCAGCTTGGCCTGCACGGCGGGGGAGATTTCGCTGATTTCGTCCAGGAGGATCGTGCCGCCGTGGGCCAGCTCGAAGCGGCCTTCCCGTTTGGTGAGGGCGCCGGTAAAGGCGCCGCGCTCGTGGCCGAAAAACTCGCTTTCGATGAGGTTTTCGGGGATGGCGGCGCAATTGACCTTGATGAAGGGGGCGTTGGCGCGGGGGCTTTCCCGGTAGAAGGCGCGGGCGACCAGCTCCTTGCCGGTGCCGCTTTCGCCTTGGATCAGGACCGTGGCCTGGGTGCGGGCGACCTTGCGGATGAGCGAGCGGAGATTGTCCATGGCCGGACTGCGGCCCAGCAAATCCTGGTCGCCATTGTCGGATTCCTGGCTCAGGAGGGTGTTGACCTTGAGGAGCTGGTTGAATTCCTGGGACTTGCGGAGGGTGAACTCGATCTGGTCGGTGGAAAAGGGCTTGATGATGTAATCGAAGGCGCCGTTTTTCATGCATTCGACGGCCGATTCCACGGAGCCGAAGCCGGTCATGACCACGGCCAGGGGCCGCTGCGGCCGGGTTTGGAGCTCCTTGAGCAGCTCGATGCCTTCGCCGTCCGGCAGGCGCATGTCCATGAAAATCAGGTCGAAATTGTCCCGGCTGAGGAAATCGTGGGCGGCGGCCAAGGTGGGGGCGACGGCGACGTCGAAATGTTGCCGCCGGAGGAAGGTCTCCAAATTAGTGCGGACAATCGCGTCGTCTTCGAGGACGATGATTTTTTCGATGGACATGTTTTACACCGCAGCATGGCGCCGGTACAGATTGGCGACAAAATTCGGTTGCTGGCTGGCGGCGGGGGGCAGTTGCGTGGCGGGGATCACCCCCCGCCGCAACATCTCCTGCTGGTTTTCGCGGTCGAGCATCAATAAGCGCGGGAGCAGATTTTGCACCTCCCGCAACAAATCCCTTATTTCCCCGCACGACTCGCGTTGCCCGGCCGGCAACTTTTCCCACCATTGGCGGAAGCTGCGCAGATGAATTAACCCTGATTCCAAACGCGGGAGCAAGCGCTTTCTTTGGTCGCCGAAGACCGAGGGCGACCACGTTTGGGCGCGGCGGAGGGTCTGATTTTCATCGGTGAAGAGGGCGAGGAACTCGCGGCAGAGCTCGCGGTAGCCGCGCAACTCGGCGAGCAGGCCCGGCAGGGAGATATCTGGATTCATGGCTGATGGGACGCAAGGTTGTTGTTGGTGGCGGTGTTGGCGGCGGCGGTTTGACGGTTGAAGGCTTCGGCCCGGCCGCTCCATTCGAGGAAATTCAGGCGCCAGGCGGCCATGTCGGTGATGGCTTTGAGGTTAGGCGTGAGATTGGTGCCCAAGCCGGCGGCGGAGTTGGTGAGGACGTTGCGGTAGGCTTCCATGGCCAGGCGGGGTTGGAGGAGTTTTTCGTAGGTGAGGGCCACCTGGTAGCGCGCGGGCAACTGCCACGCGGGCGTCGGGTCGAGCTGGGCGAGGGCTTGGTACACCTCCAATGCCTTCACATAATCGCCCTCCTGGTACAATTCATTGCCGATTTCGTTGCCCATGCGCTGCTGCCAGTAGGCCCAGACGGCGGGGTCGTTGGTGCTTTGGTCATGCTCCGCCTTCAGGAAGAGCTTCACCTGCTGGAGCGCCTCGGTGTTGCGGTGCTGGCCCTGGTAGGCTTGGGCCAGATGATAGCGCACCTCGGGCGCCTCCGGGGAATCCGGGAAATGGGCCAGAAAATCCAGCGCCTGGGAGCTGGCCTCGTCGTGGCGCTGGAGGGCTTCCAGGGAACGGATGAGGCGGAACTCGACTTGGGCGCGGTCCAGCGCCGGATTTTCCTGGGCGAGCAACCGGGAGAAATAATCCACGGCGTCCTTGAACTTGCCCGCGCGGTAGTACGTTTCGGCAATTTCCACCTGCGCCTGCAACACCAGGTTCTTGTAATAATCCAACTGGCTGTCCTTCAGCGACAGCGCGGTGGTCATGACGCCGTAAAACTTGGTCAGCGCCAGTTCCGGGAGATCCATTTCGCGGAAAACCTGGCCCTGGCGCAGAAAGACTTCGGGCGTGCGCGCGTCGCCGGGCCAGCGTTGGAGGTATTGGGTGTAGATCGCCTCGGCGCGGGGCAGGTCGTTTTCCGCGCGGACCACCTGGGCCAGTTCAAACAGGGCCGTTTGCTGCAGGGCCTCCGGCACATCCGACGCCAAAAGCCACTGGTAATTCATTTCGGCCTCGGTCCAATCGTGGGTGTTGGCCTCATACCGGGCGCTGGCCAGGATGAAATCGCGGCTTTCGGCCCGGGTGGGCCGGGAGGAGGAACCGGTGTCCGAGCCGGACGGGATGACTTTCGGGGGCGTCGTGTTGGTGGCCACGGCGGGATCCACGGTGACAATGTTGGTCAGGGGCGCATCCGCCGGCTGGGCCGCCAGTTTCAGGCCCAGCAAGACCCACAACGCCAAACCGCAGCGGAGGGACCGGCCAGCAGGGAAGAAACCATTCATTTAACGATATATTCCGCGTGGCTGGATTTATCCGGCGGCGGCATTGGCGGCGTGAAACTGATGGGAATGGCGGCGCCGATGGTGACATTGGTGCTGGTTTCGAAGGGAGTGAAATACGTGGCCAGCATCTGGGGCGTGATGCCGAGCAGGTCCGGCGTGGGCAGCACGAAGATGGTGGGGCTCAACGGGGCGCCCACCGGGCGGTCGGCATCCGGGCCCGGACCCGCGTCCGGCGTGGTGGCGGCGATCCGAGGCGTGGCGGGCGGGGGAAGATTGGTTTGCCCCAGCGCCAATGGCGAATGGGCGCCGGCCGGAACGGGGGCTGTGGCCAGTTTGGCGGCGGCGGCGTGATGAACCATGACTTCGAGGCGCAGGGGCGGCGGGCCGACCACCGGCAAATACGGCAGGCCGGCCTGGGCTGTTGCGCCCAGGACCATGAGGGCGCCCAGCGCCGTCCAGAACCCAAGTCCCGATTTGACAGTTCCGTTCATTATTCAGGGGCGGGAATACACCACCGAACACGTCATCGGAAAATTTTGCCGGGGCTTAAGGATTTTTTTATGAAAAATAAAAAAAACAAGGGGTTGACGCGAATTGCACGAATTTTCGCGAAGGGGAAGGGCCAAATCACATGGACAGTAGGTTCAAGACATCTATCGTAAATACACTTAAGCATTGAATGGACGAGAAAAATGACAGCCCCTGCGCAAAGGTTTTAATGGCCACAAACCGTGGCGGCCCAATCCCCGTCGAAGCCGAAGGGATGGTTGGCCGGGTTCCCCTCGCTCCCAACGTCGTTTTTTTGAACTTAAATTCACTTCCCGCCCAGCCATTTACGCATTTCCCGTTAGCGGCTAACTAACACCCTCCTGAAAACTGTGTCATGCTGGTCGGGTGAAAGCTGCCAGGCAGCAGCGGCGGGATGGAGTGGCCGCGTTCAGCCGGATGCGGTCCGCGTCTCCGCGCATCCCCGTAGCGTCACGATCTCCGCGATTTTGCAATCTTCATCCTGCATTTTGCCTTCAAACGGCGCTCCGCGCTCCGAATTGGAGTCAACCCTGGTCGCCCTTGGTCAACCCTAAAAAGACTTCCGCCAGCACATACCTCGAGGAGTGGGGGCGGCTCGTCCCCATCGTTTTTCTGGAAATTCCCATCCTGTTGATCTTGTTCATCCTGTCCAAGTCTTTTCCGCGGGACGGAGACAGGATTTACAGGATGAAATTCCTGCCCATGAATCCCGGAAGGTGGATGGACGCAACACCTTTCCATGAACCGTCTTAGGTTCATGGCCCCAATGTGCATCCCATTTGGGATGTCGAAACTCCCCCTGAACCTGGAAAACATTCAACATTCGACAATCAACTTCCAACCCTGAACGAAGGCGGCAGTGCGAGCCCCTTCGATATTGGGCGTCGAATGTTGAATGTTTCGTCTGCGGTTCAGGGGTTCAATGCGCGAACCTTATTTCGGGCCGGGAGGGGCCGGGGGGCTGGCTTTCAGTTTGCCGCGAACTCACGTTCCCGGTCACGCGGGGGATGCATTTTGCGGAAAATTCAGGTGCCTTTGTGCCGGGGCGAGGTTAAATTAAGGTTATGACGATCATTACCAATGACGCTTGCACGGGGTATGCGCGGCCGGGGCATCCGGAGCGGCCGCAGCGAATCATCGGCACCATGGAGCGGTTGCGGCTGCAGACGGAGATCGGGGTGGCTTGGGCGGCGCCGGCGGCGGTGCGGGAGGAGCAATTGCTGCGCGCCCACTTGCCGGAGATGCTGGCGCGGCTGGCCGGGCCGCAGGATTTCGACGACGACACGCCTTTTTTTGAGCACATCGCCGAGCACGCCCGCGCAGCGGTGGGGGGCGCGCTGGAGGCGCTGAACCAGGCGCGCGCGGGCCAGAATGCTTTCAGCCTCATGCGGCCGCCGGGCCATCACGCCCGGCGCGATAAATCCACGGGCTTTTGCTATCTGAACAACGTGGCGGTGGCGGTGCTGGAGGCGCGGGCGGCGGGCGTGGGGCGGGTGGCGGTGTTTGATTTTGACGTGCACCATGGGAACGGCACGGAGGATATCCTGGCGAACCAGCCGGGCGTGGAATGCTTTTCGGTGCACCAGCATCCGGGGTATCCGAACACGGGGGCGGAGAACCACGGCCGGAATTGCTTCAATTACCCCGTGGGGCCGGGCACGCCGCGGCTGATGTATCGCGCGAAATTTGCCCACGCCCTCGACGACCTGCGGGCGTTCCGGCCGGACCTGATCGCGGTGTCGGCGGGCTTTGACGCCTACGTGCGGGATCCGCTGGCGGACGGGTCGCTGCTGGCGGAGGATTATTACTGGCTGGGGCAGGCGTTGCGGGCGCTGGCGACGCCGCTGTTCAGCGTGCTGGAGGGCGGCTACAGCAAGGATTTGCCGGAGTTGATCCTGGCCTATTTGCGGGGTTTGGACGGGAAATAAGCCGCGGCCGGCCGCGCGCGGAGGCCGGCGGGGGGCTTTTTGCCTTCATTTTTCCGGTTTTCCGCCGAATGACAAAGGGAATTGAATGAGCCCGGGAATGCCAGAGATGGAAGCGGTTTACAAACTCTTGCGCGGCCTGAAGGTCCTGCCGCCTTCGCCGCAAGTGCTGCCGAAGGTGCTGGATGCCCTGCGCCATGAGCAGACCACGCTGGAAGAGGTGGGCGAGCTCATCTCGCTGGACCCGGTGCTGACGGCCACGCTGCTGCATTTTTGCAACAGCGTGTATTTCAGCGGGCGCGAGCCGGTGGCCAGCGTGCCGGAGGCGATCGGGCGGGTGGGGTTCCAAACCATTTTTGCGCTGGTTTCGGCGGTGACGGGGAGCCAGTCCTTCAACCTGCCGGGGGCTTCCGGGGTGGACGGATCACAGCTTTGGAAACACAGCCTCACGACGGCCTTTGCGTGCAAATTCGTCGCCGAAGACATTGAGGCTGACGGGAACCTGCTGTTCACCGCCGGCCTGCTGCACGACATCGGCCGGGTGGTGCTGGCGCAGGCCAAGGGTGCGGAATACGGCCGGCTTTGCCACCCGGCGCTGAGCGCCGGCGGCGAGGTCACGGAGCGCGAAAAAGCCGCCTACGGATTCACGCATGCGGACGTGGGAGCCGGCCTGATGGAGACCTGGAAGCTGCCGGATTCATTGGTGCTGGCCGTGCGGTTTCATCACCGGCCCGCGGCCGGCGGGGTGGCCCAAAAAATGGCGGCGGGCGTCTGCGTGGGCAACGCGCTGGCGCACCGGTTCGAGCATCCGGCGGCGGAGGCCGGCGGGAACCCGGAGTTGCAGGGCGCGCTGGAACTGCTGGCGCTCGGCAGCCGGCACCTGGACGTGTATGACGAGCAGATGCAGGAGAATTGGGAGTTTGTGAACCGGCTCATTGAGCTGCACTGACCGGGATATTTCATGGGCAATTCCGTAGCGCAGACTTCCAAGTGTGCTGTATCGCGGGTTTCCTAACCCGCAGACGTCACGCCATGGCGACACCCTGCCGATTTGGAAAACGGCGATACGGCAGGTTGGGAAACCTGCGCTACGCCGGTCCTGCCGCGTCCACCAAAGCCACTATGAAACGTGCTCGTATTTGAGAATCAGGCCACTTAGGCTGTGCCGGTGACCGTCCTCGAAGCGATTCAAAAAAGCGCGGAATTTCTGGGCAAAAAAAATGTCGCCTCGGCGCGCCTGCAAACCGAGCTGTTGCTGGCGCATCTGCTCAAGCTGCCGCGGATGAAGCTGTACCTGAACTTTGACCGCGTGCTGACGGCGGCGGAGACGGATGCGCTGCGGGAATTGGTGACGCGCCGGGGGCGGCGGGAACCGCTGCAGCACATCGTGGGCTCGACGTCGTTTCACGGGCTGGAGATCGCCGTGAACCGCCAGGCGCTGATTCCGCGGCCGGAAACGGAGCTGCTGGCCGAGGCCGGCTGGCAATTCCTGCTGGCGCGCCCGGCGGCGGAAGCTCCCACCGCGCTGGATTTCGGCACGGGCACGGGGTGCATTGCCATTGTGCTGGCGCACCAGTGTCCCCGCGCGCGGCTGACGGCGCTGGACGTATCGGAGGCGGCGCTGGCGCTGGCGCGGGAAAACGCCGCCGCCAACGGGGTGGCCGAACGCATTGAATTCCTGGCGGGCGACGGGTTTGCCGCGCTGGGCGGCGCGGGCGGATCGCGGGCCTTCGACCTCATCATCAGCAATCCGCCGTACATCCCGTCGGCCGAGATTGCCACGCTGGAGCCGGAGGTGCGGGATTTTGATCCGCGGGCGGCGCTGGACGGCGGGGCGGACGGGCTGGATTTCTACCGGCGGCTGGCGGCGCAGGCCGCCAAGTTTCTCAAGGCGGACGGGCGGATCATGCTGGAATTTGGCGACGGCCAGGCGGCGGGGGTCGGGGCGATGTTCACGGGTGAAAAGTGGATTGTGGAAGCGGTGCGGGAGGATTACAGTCAGCGCGCCCGGATTTTAATCGCCCGGCGGGGCGAAATTTGACACACATGGACAGTTTCTTGATCAAAGGCGGCGTGCCCTTGCACGGCGAAGTCACCATCAGCGGCAGCAAAAATGCCGCGTTACCCATCATGGCCGCGACCCTGCTCACGGACGAACCGTGCGTGATCCGCCGGGTGCCGGACCTGAGCGACACGCGGTTCATGGTGAAGATCCTGGAATCGCTGGGCGCCACGGCGAGGTTCGCCGACGGGACGCTGACCATCCGCGCGAAAAAGATCCGCGGCTACGCGGACTACGAGCTGGTGCGCAAGATGCGCGGGTCCATCTGCATTGCCGGTCCGCTGCTGGCGCGGCTGAAGCAGGCGCGGGTGTCGCTGCCGGGCGGCTGCATCATCGGCGCGCGGCCGATCAACCTGCACCTGAAAGGCTTTGCGGCGCTGGGCGCCAAGATCGAGATCGCGGGCGGGTACGTGGAGGCGTCGGCCAAAAGGCTCATCGGGGCCTCGGTGTTCCTGGGCGGGCGGGCGGGGCCGACGGTGTTGGGCACGGCGAACGTGATGATGGCGGCCACGCTGGGCGAGGGCGTGACGATCATTGAGAGCGCGGCGTGCGAGCCGGAGGTGGTGGACCTGGCCAATTTTCTGAACGCCATGGGCGCGCGCATTACCGGCGCCGGCAGCCCCACCATCACCATCGCCGGCGTGGCCAAGCTGCACGGGGCGGAGCACGAGGTGATTGCCGACCGCATCGAGGCCGCGACGTTTTTGATTGCGGCGGGGGCGACGAACGGGGAAGTGACGTTGAAGGGCGCGCGGCCGGAGCATTTGCGGGCGGTGATAGACAAGCTGAACGAAGCCGGCGTGGCCGTGGAGCGCCGCGGCGCCAACCTGGTGGGGCGGCGGAAGGGCAAATTGAAATCGGCGGACATCACCACGCTGCCCTACGCGGGGTTTCCCACGGACGTGCAGGCGCAGATGATGTCGCTGCTGACGCTGGCGCCGGGGATCAGCATCATCACGGAGCGGATTTTTGAAGCGCGATTCATGCATGTGAGCGAGCTGGCGCGGCTGGGGGCGGACATCGAGATCGAGGGCCCCAGCGCGATTGTGAAGGGCGGGCGGCCGCTGAGCGGGGCGCCGGTGATGGCCAGCGACCTGCGGGCCAGCGCGGCGCTGGTGATCGCGGGCCTGGCGGCCAAGGGGGCCACCCAGGTGAACCGCATCTACCATCTGGACCGCGGCTACGAGCGGATGGATTTGAAGCTGCAGAAACTCGGCGCGCGGATCGAGCGCATCGAGGAAAAATGACCGCGGCCGGGTGAGACCGTAAGAGCGCGGACGGCCGGGCAGCGGGAGAAATTGGTTAATTCCGCCGCCCCGGCCGCCCGCGCTCCGAATCGGTTTTCCACCCTCGCGGTGGCAGGTGACAGGTGACGGGGGGACGCGTTGACGCGGCCCGCCACTTGTCACCCGTCACCGGCACGAAGCGCGCAGCATATTCATCCGACAGTCATGAGTTCACGGCTGGGGGTGTAGATGCGCGCCTGACGTTCGGCGTGGCTGACGGCGTGGCGGAGCTTTTCCTCGAACAACGCCGGAAACAGGAGCAGCGGATAGAACGTGACCCAGGCCAGCGCGGCGGCCTCGTTGGCGGCGCGCCGGATGGTGGCGTTCAGGTCCGGCCGCCCGGTGGCCAGGAGGCTCTCGGTAAGCAGGCGGTGCTTCAGCCGCTCGAACTCGTTCTCTTGGGTCACGCGGAAGGTGGCTGGCGGCGCCGGCCGCACCTCGAAGCGCGTTTCCGGGTCGAAATCGGCCCGCAGTTTGTTGGTCGTTCTATTCATTTTCGTTCTCTTTTTTTGGTGTTGGTGTAAAAACAAAAAACCCGCGATTGACTTGGCAATCGCGGGTTCTGGAAAAACTTGTTTAAATGATTTAAGGTTTCACTCCCGCGCTGCCAACGAAACAGGATTTATGCTGCCAACGAGTCAGCCCTACGCTGACGGGCGCATGCATCGTAATTTGTTTGTTGAACGCGGTGTTCATTATTTCCTACGCGGGTAGCTAACCCTATTTGCGGCTGTTTGTCAATGCTTTCAGGCATTATTTTGGCACTTTTTTTGGCTATTGTGTGATTGGGGGTTGATGATAAATTCAATTCATCCGCCATGAGTGAACCGAGCAAGCCCTTGAAAATGGTCACCTGCCCGGGATGCGATGCCAAGACATTCATCCCCGGGGACCTGCCCCCGCTGGCCACCGAACCGTGCAAGAAATGCGGGCACGCCATCATGATGCCCATGCAGCTCCGCCAGTTCGAGCTGCGCTCCAAGGTGGGGTCCGGCGGCATGGCGACGGTCTATCGGGCGTGGGACACCACGCTGGAACGTTTTGTGGCGGTGAAGCTCACGAAGAAGGAGATCCTGGCGGAGCCGAACGCCATGCAGAATTTTCTCCGGGAGGCGCGCGCCGTCGCCCGGCTGAATCACACCAACATCATCCACATTTACACCTTCGACGAATGGGAGGGGCAAACCTACCTCGTCATGGAACTGGCCGACCAGGGCAGCCTGGACACGCGCATTGAAAAACTGCGGCAGGTGGACGAGTTGAAGGTGCTGGACGTGGGTATCCAGATTGCGAGCGCCCTGGACGTGGCGCTCAAGGCCGATTTGCTGCATTGTGACATCAAGCCGGGCAACATTCTGTTCAATGCGGACCAAGTGCCGAAGCTGGTGGATTTTGGGCTGGCGCGGAAGGCCGATGCGGAGGAGGAAACCGCCGATTTCACGCGGGGGACGCCGTATTATGTGGCGCCGGAAAAGATCAAACGCGAGCGGGAGACGTTTTTGTCCGACATGTACAGCCTGGGCGCCACGCTGTATCACGCGGTGACCGGCCGGGTGCCGTTTGAAGCGCCGACGCCGGAGGAAGTGGTGCAGGCGCACGTGTACACGCCGCTGACGCCGCCGAACCAAGTGGAGGGGGCGCAGCATATTTCCCAGCCCACCAGCGACGCGCTGTGCCGGGCCATGGCGAAAGACCCGCGGGACCGGTTTTTGAGCTACGACGAGTTCATCATGACGCTCGAAGCGGCCCGGAGCCTGTTGCTGCGCCAGCAGAACCAGGTGCCGGAAGCGGAGAGCGAGCCCAAGCGGCTGACGAGTTGGTGGAAGCGCCGCTGAGGGCGCCGTCGGCAAGGGCTTGTTGATGCCCCCGGGGGAAACCTGCGCGGAGACGGGTTGGCGGATCCGCGTCTCGAATCGGCTGGGCGCGGCCACAAGCGTGCGCGATGAAATGTGAAAGGGCAAAAGTCAGAACCGCCCCCTTGGCGCCCTCTCGCCGCTGCCCGACGGCGCCCTCGCGTGGGAGGCCTTGACGAAGACCGTCTTTGGGAGACAGATGCCGGCAAAGATTTTTTATAATAATCTTCCAAATCTGAAGTGGTTTGCATTATTTAAACATGCGAATGACCATTGAACCGGCGGCAATAAGCAGCCATTCGCCACGCTGGTTTCCCCGTTTCTGGCCGTGGTTGGCGGTGCTGGCCGCGATTTTGTTCAGCTGCATTATTCGTGTTCGCCTGCTGGCCATGCCGTTGTCCCGGGATGAGGGAGAATTCGCATACGCGGGACAACTCATGCTGCAAGGGATTCCGCCGTACGAACTGGCGTACAACATGAAATTGCCAGGAACGTATTTTGCCGATGCGCTGGGCATGGCGTGGTTTGGTCAGACCATAGCCGGAGTGCACCTGACGCTGCTGGTGGCCAACAGCCTGACGATTGTTTTTGTTTTTCTGTTGGGACGCAAACTATTCGGCCGCGTGGCCGGGGTGATGGCGTGCCTGAGTTACGCAATCCTGACTTTGAATCCGGCGGGGGGCGGCCTGGCGACGGAAGCCAATAATTTCGTGGTTCTGTTTGCAGTGCCGGGAATCTGGCTGCTGCTCAAGGCGAATGAAACCGGCAGTTGGAAAACTTCATGCGGGAGCGGACTGCTTTTGGGCCTGGCCTTTTTGATGAAACAACAGGGAATATGCTTCGGGCTTTTTGGTTTTATTTTTCTGCTGTGGGCGGCGGCGCAGAACCGGGATTTTTTTTCCAGGCGATTCGCCGGCAAAATGCTGGCATTCGGAACCGGCCTGGTTTTGCCCTATGGCTTGACTTGCCTGGCCCTCGCGGTCGTGGGAGTTTTCCACCGGTTTTGGTTCTGGACGGTGGTTTATGCGCGCGCTTATGAAGGTGAAATCACAGCCCGAGCGGGATTTTGCGAATATTTGCCGGACCACCTTCGGCAAACACGCGACTTGTCCATCGGTTTCTGGGCGCTGGTGCTGGTCGGTTTGCTGGTGGCGGCCGGCCAACGGAAATACCGGAAGCCGATGTTGTTCACGGTGACGCTTTGGTCGTTTTCATTTTTGGGGACAGCGGCGGGCTTCTATTTCCGGGGGCATTATTTCATTTTGGTGCTGCCGGCGTATGCGTTGCTGCTGGGTATGTCGGTGGCGGCGCTGCAATCGTCCTGGCGCCCGGCGTGGCTTGCCGATGTCTTCAAAAGTTTGCCGGTGGTCGCATTTGGCTCGGTGGTAACCTGGATGATTTTTTATAATTCCCAAACCTATTTCCAGCGGCCGGCCATGCCCGTCCGCCGGGACAACGCTTACTTGCACAATCCATGTCTGGAGGCGATCGCGGCGGCGAAGCTGGTGCGGGAACATTCCGCCAGCGACGCGCGGATCGCGGTCATGGGATCGGAACCGGAAATTTATTTTTACGCGCAACGCCATTCGGCGACCGGCTACATCTACACCTATGCGCTGATGGAGCCGCAACCGTATGCGCTGGAGATGCAGCGCGACATGGCACGGGAAATCGAAACGAATCGTCCTGAATTCATCGTGCAAGTGCCATATTATTTGTCGTGGCTGCCGAAACCCAGTTCGCCGCACTACCTTGACGATTGGTTTGCACAATACGCCCGCGAACATTACGAACGAATTGGCATGGTGGACTTTGATCCCGACGGAAAACTGGTTTCCAGTTGGGGTGGAAATTCAAACCTCCCGCCGTCGTCGCGGTCGGAATACATCGCCATTTTTCGGCGTAAAACCTGATTTGCCCGCGGACCCAACGGTTGACAAAAACGGGTAATATCCGATTGCAAACGGCGGTGAGCAAGGACACCGGCCCCACTTCGGGGCAGGATCTTTTCCGGGCGGGGGCGTAAAAGGGCCATTCGGGTCAGTGCTCACGGTTTGCACTGGCCGAGAGGGAGGGGGGATTTCAGGTTTCGGGCATGGCGCGGCACCGGAGAGTGGAGTATGCGGGCGCGTGGCGCCATCTGTTGAACCGGCGCCCGGCCATCCGGTCGGCTTCAAGCCGTTTGCGTGACCGTCGGCTGCGGGCGCGTGGCATGCGTCTGCGCCTGAAAATGCACCAGCGCGTTCACATCCAGGATCAACCCCACCAAACCGTCGCCCAGGATGGCGGCCCCGGCGAGCAGTTGATTCTTGTGGACGAGCATGTCGTTCAAATTCTTGATCACCACTTCCTGCTTGTGCAACAGGCCGTCCACCAGCAGGCAGCGCAGGTCGGCGCCGGCCTCCACCACCACCACGATGCCGTCGGTGGGCTCGCGGGAGGTGCTGGAAATGCCGAACACCTCGTTGAGGCGGAGCAGGGGGATGATGCGGCCGCGGACGTTGACGACTTCCGCGCGGTTCTGCACGCGGGACACCATGCCCGGCCGCGGGCGGAAGGATTCGCGCACGGAGAGCGTGGGCAGGATGTAGCGCTCCTGGCCCACCTTGACGATGAAGCCGTCAATGATGGCGAGCGTGAGCGGCAGGCTGATCTTGAACTTGGTGCCCTTGCCGGGCTGCGAGAAGATTTCCACGCGGCCGCGCAAACGTTCGATGTTGCGGCGCACCACGTCCAGCCCCACGCCGCGGCCGGAGAGTTCGGTGATCTTGTCCGCGGTCGAGAAGCCGGCGGCGAAAATGAAGTGGAAGATCTGCTCCTCGGTGAGCGGCTCGCCCGGCCGGGCCAGGCCGCGCTCGACGGCCTTCTGCAGGATTTTTTCGCGGTTGAGGCCGGCGCCGTCATCCTCGATTTCCACGACGATGTTGCCGCCCTGGTGGTAGGCGCGGAGGGCCAGCGTGCCGGTGGGGGGCTTGCCGGCCGCCACGCGCTTTCCGGGCAGCTCGATGCCGTGGTCCATGGAATTCCGGATCATGTGCAGCAACGGGTCGTTGAGCTCCTCCACGACGGTGCGGTCCAGTTCGGTGTCTTCGCCGCTGGTGGTGAAGGCGACCTTTTTCTGCTGCTTCAGGGCGAGGTCGCGCACGACGCGGGACATTTTTTGGAACACGCCGCGGATGGGCACCATGCGGAGGGCCATGCTGACGCGTTGCAATTCCTTGGTGATGCGGCCGAGCTGGACGAGGTTGCGCAGGGCCTGGGGATTGAGGCCGGCGAGGTCGCTGACGTTCTGGCCGACGAGGGACTGGGCGATGACCATTTCGCCGACGAGATCCAGCAGGCCGTCCAATTTGGCGGTGTCCACCTTGACCATGGCGTGCGCGGAGGGGGCATTGAAGCGGGCGGCATCGGCGGCGTTGCCGGACGCGGCGGCATCGGCGTGGGCTGGTTCAGCGGGGGTGGGTTTCGGCGCCGGTTCCGGGGCTGCGGGTTCGGCGGGGGCCGCTGGCGCGGCGGGAATGGCGGCGGCGGCCACGACCGGCGCGGGGGCGGGCGGGGCGGCCTTTTTGCCGGCGGGCTGCCGGGATTCAATCATTTCCTGCACTTCGGCCTTCAAGACCGCCGTGGGAATGGTGATGGCCTCCGGGGGCCGGTTTCCGGAAAGCTGGGCCTCGATTTGGTCCAGGAATTGTTTGAGCACGTCGCGCCCGCGCAGAATCAATTCGATGACGGGGGCGTCAATCACGAGTTTGCCCTGGCGCGCGAGATCGAGGAGGGATTCCAGCACGTGGGCGAGCCGGTTGATGGGAATCAGGTTCAGGAAGCCCGCGCCGCCCTTGAAGGTGTGAAACGCCCGGAAGACGGTGTTGAGGGTTTCGGTGTCGGCCGGCGAATTTTCGAGCACGAGCACGCCCGCCTCGATGTTGTCGAGGTGTTCGCGGGATTCGGTGATGAATTCGCGCAACAATTCCGCATCCTCGGCCAGATTCAAATTCAAGGGTGCTTCCTCCACCGGGACAGCGGCCACGGCGGACTTTGGGGCCGGCGTGGCGAGCGGCGCCGGGGCGGGGGCGGCCGGTTTGGCGGGGGCGGGCAGCGGCATGATCTCGGCGGGGGTGGCTGGACCGATCAGGGTCTGGATGCGGGCGAGCAATTCCGGGAGCCAGGCGATATCGGCCGCCGTGAAGGGCTGGCCGGATTCCACGATGCGCACGGTGCGTTCCCAGGCTTCGGTACAGAGGGTGACCAGCGGGGCCAGCCCGGCATGGGCGGCGGCTTCATCACGGAGATTGCCAACCAGATCCAAGATGGGGAATTGCCCCTGGGTGTCACCGGCACGAGCGGCGCGGATTTCCGCCTGCAAGTGCCCGGCCAGCTTAAACAATCGGCTGCGGTCGCTCATGTCTCTGGATAAAGTGAACTAAAACCCCCGGTGGCTCCGGCGGGCAAATGCCAACGGTTGTTTATCGGCCAGCCGGGAAGAAACTGAAACCAAAAAAAAACACCGGCCCGGCCCCCGCGCCGTCTTCGGGTGACCTGCCGGCGGGCCGGGCCGGGGACTGGAAAAGGGCGTTTTTTTAATTTATTGAAAGCAAGGCGCTTTTCGGGGAGATTCAAACGCCTGCCGCTTTGAGCCCGGGGGTTGCACCTGCCGCATGAGCGCACCGAAGATGAATTTATCGCTGGCGATGATCGCCCGGAACGAAGCCCGCTGCCTGGCGCGCTGCCTGCAGAGCATCCGGGCGGTGGTGGATGAAATCGTGGTGGCCGACACCGGCTCCACGGACGACACGGTGAGGATCGCCGGGGAATTCGGGGCCAGGGTATCGCGCTTCACCTGGAGCAACGACTTTGCCGCCGCGCGGAATTTCGCGCTGGACCAGGCCCGCGGCGATTGGATTCTGGTGCTGGACGCCGACGAATATGCCAGCGAGGCGCTGGCGCGAGAGCTCCGGGAATTCATCGCCGGTCCGGCGCGGATCGGCCGGCTGAAGATCGTGAGCGACTTCCGGCATCACGGCCAGACGCTGCGCTCGAGCACGTTTGTCTCGCGGCTGTTTCCGCGCGGGGCGCGGTTTGCGGGGCGCATCCACGAGCAGATTGACTCGCCGCTGCCGCGGCTGAACCTGCGCGGGGAACTCTGGCACGACGGCTACCTGGAGCCCAAAAAATCCGAACGGAACATTGCGCTGCTGCAGGCGGAGCTGGCGCGGGAGCCGCGCAGCGCCTATCTCCAGTTTCAGCTCGCGCTGGAATTCGCGTCGCTGGGGCGCACGCGGGAGGCGTTTGCCTGCCTGCAGGCGGCCCGCGCGACCCTGCAACCGGCGGACCCCTTTGCGCCGAACGTCATCGTGGATTTCCTTTATGCGGCGATGGAACTGCGGGAATTTGCCGCGGGACTCGCGGCCATTGAGTCGTCGGAGAAGTGGCTGGCGGATTTTCCAGATTTCCACCACGTCTGCGGCCTGTTTTACATGCGCTACGCGGGCAGCGACCCGGCCGCGCACTTGGGGGACATTCCCAAGATCGAGCAAAGTTTCCGGCGCTGCCTGGCGCTGGGCGAAACGGACAAGTACAAGAGCGTGCAGGGCACCGGCAGTTTCCTGGCGAACTACAACCTGGGGGTGTTTTATCACGCCTTGGGCGACAATGCGCGCGCGCGGCCGTGCCTGGAGGCGGCCGCGGGGCAAAATTATGCTCCCGCCGCGGCGCTCTTGAAGAAACTGAAACCGTGACGGCCGCACCGGGCCGTCAGGCCTGCGCGCCGGCCGCTTCGGACAGCGCGCTGCGCAGCATCCGCGCCGCCGAGGGCAGCGAGTGCGCCAGCGGTTCCAGCCGGGCGTTGATTTCTTGCAGCACCGGCTTGGCGCCGGCGGCGATCAATTTTTGGTACCACGCCACGAAGGCGCGGCTGGTGGCCGGCTCGTCGGGGCCTTGGATTTCGGGCAGGGGCCGGCCCGCCGCGCACTGGCAGAGGATCAGCGCGGCGAGGATGCGCGGGTCGTGTTCGCTGCGCCAGAGGTTGGCCCACAAGCCGGCCGCTTCGGCGGGCTGGCGGTTGAGCAGGAGCGCCTCGGCGCGCTGGGCGGCGATGACCGGATTTTCGGGGAGCGCCGTGAACGCGGCGGTCGTCCACTCGAGTGCGCACGCGGCCAGCTCGGGGCGGCTGAGGGCGATTTCCCCGCCCTGGCGCCAGGCGGCGAATTGCCGCGGGTGGGCGGTGGTCACGTCGCGCAACTGGCGCAAGGCGTCCCCGGGTCGGTTTGCGTGGTGCAGGAACGTGGCGTAATCGAGCTTGGCGGCCTCGACGCGGCCGGACCCGGCGATGGCGGCCACAAAGGCTTTTTCCGCCGCCGGCGGGTCCCCCAGGGCGGCCAGGCACAGGGCCAGGCAATGCTGCGGCGCGGCGGTGAGCACGTCCGTGTTGATGGGCGTCAGGCACGGCTGTTGGCGGCGGGCGAGGCACTGGCGCATTTGATCGGCAGCCTCGCGGAACTGCTTCAATTCAAAATGCGCCAGGCCCAAGGCGAAATGCAGCGAGGCCGTGAGGGGACGCTGGCCAGCCAGCGGCGAGGTCAGCGTCTGGATCACCTCCGCGTGGGCGTGCAGTTTGTAGAGCTGGCTGGTGAGCTGGGTGAGCAGCACCTCGCGCAGTTCAGGCACGACGTCCGCCGCCGGCTGGGCGCTCATGAGCGCATAAGCCTGGCGATATTTCTCGATGCCGCCGGCCAGGTCGTCCGAACGGACGAGTTCCAGGCCGAGGTTCATGAGCAGATTGACATCCGCCGGCGATTCCGCCACGGCGGCCCGCAGCAGCTTCAGATTGCGTTCGATCTTGTTCCGGCCTTGCAGCAGCTCCGGGGTGTAGCCGTGATGCCGCAGTTCGGCCGCGCCGAACGCGGTTTTGAGGCCCCACTTTTTGGCGTGGACCAGGAGGCTGGCAAAAACCTGTTCATGGATGCGCCCGGTGAAGCAGACGCGCGGCGCGTTCCGGAACAGCCGCGGCACAAAACTGCGGCCTTCGTCCTCCTTGCCCACGTTCACCAGCGGCAGCCGGAAGGCGATGGTCGCGGCGTTCCGCATGTCCGCGCGCAGCTTTGCGTGCTGCGCCGCGGGCAATTCTTCGTCGGCGTCCAGCATCAGGATCCAATCGCCGGTGGCATGTTCCAGCGCCGCGTTGCGGGCGGCGGAGAAATCGTCGCACCAGGCAAAGGAATAGATCTCGGCGCCGAATTCGCGGGCGATTTCCACGGTGCGGTCGGTGGACCCGGTGTCCACGACGATGAGCTGTGCGCCGAGGCCGCGGATGGATATCAGGCACTGGGCGAGAAATTTTTCCTCGTTTTTCACGATGAGGCAGACGGACAGGCGCGGGGCGGCCGCGGGGCTGGGCCGGGCGGACAGGCGCAGCCAGGCCGGCTTCACATGGCCCTTGAGCGGCTGGGCCAAAAAGCGCCGGACCTCGTCCCAGCCGGGCGCGAGTTCGCGTGCGAATTGGGCGCAGCGTTTGGCGCTCTTGCCGTCGCCGGCGGCCAGCGCGATTTCAGCGAGCAGGAGATAGGCTTCGGGATGAAACGGGCGTTTGGCCAGGGCGGTTTGCACCGCTTCCCAAGCGGCGGCATGATTCTGCTGCGCGAATAGGGTGCGGGCTTCATTCAGTTGGCCGAGCGCGGCGACGGCCGGCAGCGGTTTGGGCGCCGCAGCCGCGACGGGCGTGGCCGGCGTGGCCGGCGCCGCGGCAGCCGGTTGGCTGGCACTGTCAATCCGCACTTCCACCGTGGCGGTGGGGTCGGGGAGGACGGGCCGGAAGGGCCGCTTGCCGGCCATGATCGCGTCGCCGTAGCGCTGGCGGGCGAGCTGAACCTCCTTGCCGCCTACGGCGGCGTTGGCGTGTTCCACGCTGGTGGGCGACCGGAGATACAGGCCGAGCGTGATGGGCACGTGCAGAAATTTGCGCGTCTGGGCCAGGCGCAGCCAGAACTCGTAGTCGCCGGCGGAAACCATTTGCGCGTCGAAATAGCCGTCCTGTTCGTGGACTTCGCGGCGCCACATGGGCTGCGGGCCGCAATAACAACCCTTTTCCCAGAGGTCCTGGGGATTGAACTCCAGCCAGCGGTAAACACTGATGGGATTGGCGGTCTCGTACGTTTCGTTCTCGAACGAGGTGATCAGGCAATCGGCATAAGCCAGCGAGACGTCCGGATGTTCGTCCAGCGTGCGGGCGAGGACTTCCAGGGCGTCGGCACGGTGGCGGTCGTCGGTGTTGGCGTTGGTGAGATAGCGGCCGCGGGCCGCGCGCGCGCCGCGATTCCAGGCGCCATAGACGGTCTCGCGCTCCTGCGTGCGGATATAGACGATGTTGGCATAGCGCTTTTGAAATTCCTCCACCACCGCGCGCTCGTGCTGCGGCGAGTGGCTGTCCACCACGATGATTTCGAGGCGGTCGGCGATGGTCTGGGCTTCGAGATCCTCGAGGCAGCCACGGATGAACCGCTCGGATTTGAAGGTGGAGACGATGGCGGTGACCAGGGGGGTGGCGGCCGGATCGGCAGGGCGCGGGGCCGGCGCCGGGGTTTCCCCGGCGGCGGGCCAGCGGAGCACGGCCGCGATCTCGGTCTCCAGGTTCAGCCGCTGATCCAGGAAGCTTTGCGCCTTGGGGATGAGCTTTTGTCTCACGGATTCGGCCGCGGCGGATTCGCCGGCGTGCTCCGCGACGCGGGCCAGGCGGACGGCCGCCCGGAAATTAAAGATGGGGCCGACGGGCTGGCTCAGGGCCTGATGATAACAATCCCAGGCGCGGCGCCAATCCGCGCGGAGTTCGGCCGCCAGGCCGAGCACGAGGGCGGTGAGGCCGTCGAGCTCTTTCAGCGGCGCCAAGGCGCGGAGGGGCGCGGGCGCCAGTTTATTGAACAGCGCGGCGGCGGCGGCCTCGGCGGCGCCGAGACGCGGGCGGTCATAGTTTTCGAGGTTCTGGTATTGCCAGGCGATCGTGCGCAGGGGCGCCGCCAGCCGGCGGGCGGCGGCATCACCTTCATCGAGGGCGAACATCAGCCGGGGCAGGGTGTCCAGCGGGTCGCGGGCGCGGGGCGGCAGCGCGGACGCCACGGCACGGAATTCCTGGATGCCCTGTTGCACAATGGCGCCGGTGGCGGACCAGGAAAACCGGAGCACATTTTTCGCGCCGGCCGCCCGCAGCGCCTGGCGCACTTCCGGCCGTTGCACCTCCACCAGCGCCTGGCGCAGGGCGGCTGCGTCGGCCTCGCCGACGTAAAGCACCGAGTCGCCGCCGACTTCGGCGAGCGAGGAATTGCGGCAGGTGATGACGGGGCAGCCGCATTTCTGGGCCTCCAGGAGGGGCAGGCCGAAGCCCTCGTAGCGGGAGGGATAGACGAGGGCCACGGCGCCGCTGTAGGCGGCGGAGAGCGCCTCGTCGCCGACCTGCATCAGGTGGACGGTGGCGCCTTGGCGCAGCGCCTCCAGTTCCGGCTCCAGCTTCGACGCGCCGCCGACACACACGATGTCGAAGCGTTCGCGGCCGGGCCATTGCGCGAAGGCGCGGAAGAACAGGGCGGCATTCTTGTAATTGGCCCGGTGGCCCACGAGGAGAAAATAGGGGCGCGGGAGGTTGAATTTTTGCCGGAAAGCCCGGACGCCCTCCGGGGCGGCGGGCTGCAAGTCGTCGCCCACGGCATTGGGTGTGAGGAACACTTTCCGGTCCGCGAACTGCGGCTGGAGGCGATGGAAGTCGTTGATCGTGGATTGGGAAACGGCGAAATAACCGATGGCTTTGCGGAGGGCCAGGGCCTTGGCGCGCCACTTCTGGCCGGTGAGCTCGGGGATCATGTCGTGGAGCATGACCACCGTGGGGGTGGTTTCCGCGCAGGTGAAATAGGTGGAGATCAGCAGCGCGGCGTTTTCCTCGTCGCACCAGCGCTGCAGCCAGAGGGAATCGGTCTCGCGCTGGTAATCGTAGGCGGCGACCGCGCGGCGGCGGAGGCCGGGGATGGCGGGGGCGGCGCCGTCGCGGTCCAGGAGGACGATGTCGCCGGCGAGCGGCGAGCGGGCGAGTTGTTCGAGCAGACGATGCCAGACGCGGCTGATGCCGTGGGGCCGGCCGCGCTGCAAATCGAAAATGACGCCATCAATGACGATGGTCCGGCGGGCGGCCGCGGGGCGGGGATTGGCTGCGGGGGCGGCGGGTTGGGGGCGCACGGTGGGAATCGCGCCCAGCCAGGCGAGGGCCTCGGCCAGCCGGCGGTGCAGGGCGTGCTGCTCCAGCGCTGCCCGCCGGCCCTGGGCGGCGATTTGCGCGGCCAGCGCGGGCTCGGCGGCCAGCCGGCGGACGGCTTGCAACAATTCCTCCGCGTTCGAGTAGTAGAGCAGATGGCGGCCGGACTCGAACTGGCGGTCAATTTCCGGAAGGCCGGTCCGGTTGGTCACCACCGCGCAGCCGCAGGCCATGGCCTCGTAGATGCGCGTGGGATGGTTGGCAAACACGGACGGGAAATTGACGGCGACCTGGTAGCGGTTGAAATCGGCGGCCAAATCCTGCGGTGTCACGGGCCGGTCCTGGTAGGGCAGGAGGTCGAGCGCCTGGTGGTCGAGCAAATGTTGGATGAGCGCGCGGCGGTCTTGATAGGCGGCGGCCTGGCCGGCGAAGGGCTGGTGCTTGCCGCGGAAAAAAGCGCGGGGGAGGCGACTGGCAAACGGCGTGTGGCTGGAGAAAAGGGTGTCGTCCACCCCGAACGGCTGGAACAGCGCCGGCTTGCCGGCTGACTCCATGAGCGGCCGGTCGGCGAGATCGGTGTAGAGGATGGCGTCCACGAGGGCGGCGGCGCGGCGGAAGGCCTGTGCCATCACCTGGGAGCCGGAAAGTTTCTCGTGGTTGAGCACGGATTCCTGGACGTAGAGGATTTTCCGGGCGGGGCATTTGGCCCACTGTTCCCGCCAGCGCGGGCTGGCATGGAGCGGCTGCGAATGCCAATCGAAACCGGCGAGCAGGAGAATGTCCGCCTGTGGTTGGGCCAGGTACGCGAACAGGCCGTCGTCGTTGGCCACGTCCAGATCGCCCCAATTGGCGCGGGGCCGGAATGTGCGATGATGCACGCCCAGTTGGCGGGCGGCATTTTCCCAGCCACCGCCCACGGCCCAGGCGTGGACGCCGGTGGCCTGCAAGACGATGTCCACCCGCGGCCGGGCCGGGCTGGGCGCGGGAGCGACGGGTGCCGGCGCGGCCACGGGAGCGGCGGCGGGCGCCGGGGACTGCGGCGGATAGGCGCGGAAGACCGGCGCGGGGCCCGTTGCCGGCCCGGGTTTGAAGACGTTGCCCTGGCCCACGGGAACGCAATCGCGCAACTTCAGCGTCTTTTGCATTTCCGCGTACAGGGTGTTAAAGCATTGGCCGGCCAGGGCGCGAACCTCCAGGCCGAGCTGCCGGCTGATGAGCGGGCTTTGCAGCACGGAAAAGAACTCCACCAGCAGGCCGGGGGTGATTTGATCGGCCGTGTATTTGCGGTAAACGCGCCAGAGCTCGTTCCAGCGCACCATCCCGCCATTGGCGGTCTTGATATCCTCGTGCATGCGCCAGGCGGACAACGGCTCGTTCATCAGCACCACGTCGAAATCCTTGCCCACGCGCAGCCAGTAATCCAAGTCCATGGCGAAGCGGAGCGAGTCGTCGAATTCGCCGGCCTTTGCCCAGGCCTTGCGGTTGATGAAAGTGGAGGGCTGGAGCAGGTAGCAGGAGCCGCGCAGGAGCGATTCGTAGCTATAGCCGATTTCGCGCATATACAGGCGCGCCTGCTCCTTGTGGCCATCCACCACCAGGCCGTTGCCGGTGTACAGGCCGGCGTCCGGGTGGGCCTGGTACGCCTGGCTGACGTAATGGAAGGCGTGGGGCAGGAAGAAATCGTCGGAATTGAGATAGGCCAGCACCTGGCCGGTGGCGCGGCGCAGGCCTTTGTTGATGGCGTCGGTCTGGCCCCGGTCCTTTTCGCTGACCCAATAGGTGAGCTGGCGCTCATATTTCTTCAACACCTCCACGGTGGCATCCGTGGAGCCGCCGTCGCAGACCAGGATTTCGACGTCGGGATATCCCTGGTCGAGGATGCTGGTGAGCGTGTCCTCGATGAAGCGGCCCTGGTTGAAGGAGGGGATGACGACGCTGATGCGGGGAAGCGGTTGGGCGTTCATGCGGGAGGGGGTCAGACGGCGGCGGATTGGGGCAGCGGCTGGGGCTCGCCCCAATTGATGACGGGCACGGCCGGGCTGGCGGGCGCCGCGGGCGGCACGGGCTGGGCGACGGGCACGGCGACGTAGTAAACGCTCTCCGGGGCCAGGCGGGTGGCCAGGAAGGCGGGCAGGGCGGGGCTGGCGTCCGGGGCGGTCTGGGCAAAGAGCGCGGGTTTTTGCCGCGGGCCTTTCAGCGCGGCGGCGACGGCGGCGGCCAACACTTCGGGGGCCACCTGCGCCACGCACCGGGCCGTCTCGAACCGGCAGTGCCAGTTGCAGGCGAAGCAATCCATGGGCAGGATGACCGCCGAGGTGAGCGGGCTGTAGGGCATGAACCGGCCGAAGTGGCCGCCGCCCAGCAGGACGACATTCGGCACGCCCACGGCGCAGGCAATGTGGGCTCCGCCCGACTCCGCGCCCACATAGAGCCGGCAACGGCGCAGCAGGGCGGCGGTTTCCCGGAGCGTCGAACGGCCGCACAAGTTCACGGTGCGGCCGGGCAATTGCCGTTCCAGCTCTTCGGCCAGCGGCGTTTCCGCCGCCGTGCCAAAAACGAGGAACCGGAAGCCCTCCAGGGCTTGCAAAGCTTCGGCGTAGCGGTGGTACACGCGGGCGTCGCGCTGCGCGCCGGGGAAAACGGCGATCGTTTGCGCGGGGTTCAACGCTTGTTGCTTAAAGAAAGCGTCCGCCAGCGCCTCGTCCGCCGGCGCGGTCCACACCACCGGCTGCAGCGGCGCCGGTTCGATCCCCAGGCCGCGGAGGAAGGACGCATGCCGTTCCAGCTCCGTCTGCGGCACGTCGGGCGTGGGAATGATCACTTCGTATTGGGCGCGCGCGCGGGCCCGTTGCGCCTCGGAGAGGTTGTTCAGGTCGCCCTCGATGGCGACATGCCGGGCCCGGCCGGCGGCCAGCGCCAAAGCGTCGGACAACGCGTCCCGCGAGCGGGTGGAATTCAAGACCAGATCGGGCTGGAACGCCGCGATTTCGTTCAGGATTTGCTGCCGCTCGGGGGCGGATTCCAGCAATCCGTCCAAGTCAAAGCAAATGATGGAATCCACGAACGGGCACGCCGCATAGAGATCGGCCAGGTGTTTTTGGCACAGCACGGCCAGCGTGGCGCCGGGATATTTTTTTCGGATGGGCTCGAGCATGGACGAGGCCAGCACGGCGTCGCCGATCGAGTCGGTGCGCACCCAGAGGATGCGTTGCACGGGGGTCGGGCGGGCGGCCGGGGCCGCCGGGGTGAAGCGGGCGATGCAGAAGCCGAATTTTTCCTGCGACTCGACCAGCAGTTGGAAGCGCGGATCGCGCCGCATGAACTGGAGGCTGTGGTGGTGCTTGATGTGATGGATGTCGTCCAGGGCGATGAGGCAGGGTCCGGCGAGTTTTTGCACCAGGTATTGGAATTCCACGAAGCCCATGTGGCCGCCGCTGTCCAGCAGGACGAAGTCAGGGTGGTTGTCAAAGCCGGCCAGCACCCGGCCGAGCAGATCGTCGGGACAATCGGCGAAATTCGTCTCGGCGAAATACAGCCGGGCGCGTTCCGCTTCCTGATGGTCCACGAAGATGTCGTCGTATTCCGGCCGGCGGACGGTCCGCTCCTCGATCTGGGCCAGGGTGGGCAGCAAGGCCCGGGGCACGGACAGCCCGCGGAGCGGCCGGACGTAGGAATCCAGGCCGGCGGCGCGGAGGTTGGCCACGGCGTGGCTGAAGTGGGTCGGATTAATTTCAATGGAATGGAACACCGCATCGGTCGCGCCCAGGTCGCGGAGCGCGCCGGCGATGACGCGGGTGGTGCCGGTGCCGAGGTAGGTGCCGGTTTCGATGATCCGGCGCGGCCGGCAGGTCTGGAAAACGTTGCGGATGGCGCGGGCGAACTCGGACTCGCCGTCAATTTGGGTGAGGTCCTCCTGGTGCGCGTAGTCGCCGGCGACCTTGAGGTGTTTCGGGGCGCCGGGCGCCGGCGCGGGGGCCGGGTCCGCGCCGGTCAATTCGGGCAGGAGCCGGGTGAGCGCCACGCCGCGGAGCAGGATGGCCACGCCGTTGTCGTCCTGGGTATTGAGCAACAGGGTGAATTCCGGATGCCGGGCCGCAAACTGGCGCACCACGTCCAGCAGGCAGCGGTGGGCGGGATGAATGATGTCATCAACCAGGATGGCGCCGCAGGGCGCCAGCAATTGGACGGCGTCCTCCAAATCCTCCGCGGCTCCGGCTTCGCTGTGGTCGCCGTCCACGTTGATGAGTTCGAAGAGCACGTGTTTGGCGAAGATGTCCTTCATGACCTTGTGGCTGCTGCCCTGCAACAGATGGAGATCGTATTTTCCGCCGGTGGCTTGGCGATGGCGGGACAACTGGGCCTCGGCAAAGGCCTTGGTGTTCGGCAGTCCGGAGTAGGTGCCGGACCAAATGTCCACGCCGGCCACCACCCGGACGGGGGCGTGCGTGAGCACCTGCACCATGGACGCGCCGGTGCGCACGCCCACTTCCAGGTAGGTCGCCGGCTTCAGCCGGTCGGCCAGGAAAGCCAAGGTCACATGGTTGTTCCAGAACGGGCGTCCCGCGGCCAGTGCCTCGCGGATGAGGCCGACGCGGCGTTGCAGCGGCGCATCGAGCTGGATGTGCTGCCAGGCGGCGAGTGTTTTTTCCAGGTAGGCGCGCGAGCCGATGATTCCGTGCAGACGGTCCCCGGGAGCTTCCGCTTTGACGGCGGGTGCGGCCGCGGCCGCCCGCCGGAATTCGGCGATGAATTCGCGCATGACTTCCGGGTGTTCGCCGGTGAAAGGCACGGTGCGCGAGCCCTGGCCGCCGGTCCACACGGGCCAGTGGCGCTCCACTTCGGCACGGTTTTCCGGCGTCCATGCCTGCCAGCATTCGCGGAACCAGCGGGCCATGTCCAGGTTCCAGCCCTTGCCCCAGCCGTAGCGGTGGTAGAGCTCGATCTTTTGCGCCACTTGCGCCTCCATCACGTAGCTGTAATGGAATGGAATGACGCCCATCGCGCGGGTGATTTCGCCCGGCACGCAATTCATTTGCTCGGTGGTGCGGGTTTCGCCCGGCCACAGCAGCGTCGGGGGCCGATGGCTCGTAAACTTCGCGCCCGGCTGGAATTTGAAAATCCGGCGGTAGTGCGCCTCCGGGCGGAAGAAATAGGGCGCGATCATCAGGTGATCGAAACCCTTCCAGAAATTATCGGGAATGACGTTGACCTGGGTGATGTCCGGCTCGCGCCGGAGCAGCTCCGCGATCTTGGCCAGGTCCGCGCGCCGGTAGATTTCATCCGCGTCCAGCAGCCAGACGTAGTCGCCGGTGACGAGCGGGAGGGCGGCGTTGTGCATCTCGCATTTTTCCGGCCAGGCGCCCTGGAGGAGGCGGATTTTCTGCTGCGGATCGGGAAAACGGCGGATGCATTCCACGGTGCCGTCCACGGAGCTGCCGTCGGGTTTGGCGGCGAAGCGGCAGTTGGTCACCGCGCCCTCGACGATGATGATTTCGTGGGCAAAATCATAAACCGCGCGCAGGGCGGGCTCCAAGAACGGCATGCCGTTGAGGACGATGGTGACGAAGCTGAACTTGGGGCCGGCGGCGGGTTGGGCCGCGGGCGCAACGGGCGCCGGCGCGGGGGCGGCGGCCGCCGCGGGCAGCGCGATGTAATTCTCGTAGAAGGCATCCGAGTTCGAGACTTGGGGCCCCACTTCGCCCTGCTCGCCAATGCGGTGGCAATGGTAGCCGTGGGATTCCAGGAGCTGAAAAACGGGGGCGGCGGTGGTGTCGAGCCCCTCCAGCATTTTCCGGGAGATCTCGAACTGGAGGGCGCCGATGGCCTGGCGTTTCAACAGGCCTTCCAGTCCGAGCAGGGCGCGATATTCCACGCCTTCCACATCGAGCTTGAGGTAGTCAATCCGCTCAATGCCGCGGCTTTGGCAAAACTCATCCAACCGGAGCGCGGTCACCGGCACTTCGCTGGCGAAGGGGACAAATTGGGCGGGGCGCTTCGGGTCCTCCATGCGGGGGTGGCCGAGTCCGTTCCAGGTGGAATATTCCTCCGGGAACAGATGCAGCATGACGGTGCCGGCTTCCTGGGACACCGCGGCGCGGATCAGTTCCACATTGTTCATTTGCTCCTCGCGGATGCCGCGGGCGAGCTTCGCGGCCGTGGCGGGCGTGGGTTCAAAGGCGAACACGCGGCCGGTGGGGCCGGCGGCCAGGCTGAACAGGCGGGTGTAGCGGCCGATGTGCGCGCCCACATCGAAAAGCGTCATGCCGGGCCGGACGAACCGGCGCACCAGGTGTTGCTCGCGCTTTTCCGTGTCGAACCAATAATTGGCCAGCGTGCTGTCGTGGGTGAGCGCGGGAACGCCCGGGGGAAGATATTCTTTTTGGTTCATAAGCGGGAGGGACTGACGGCCGCCGGCGGTTGGCCGGCGACGGGCTTGCGAAAAATAATCCAGGTGACCCACGGATAATTGGGATCATTGGGGGCGGCGAGGTCGGGATGGAAACGGCGGGAGGAGCGGGCGACGCCCCGGCCTTCGTCCAGGGTCAGGTTGCACTGGATGACCTGGCGGTTGCCCCAGCCGGCCTTGACCAGGATTTCCGCGCCGTCAAAGAGGGCGGCCAGGCCGTCGGGCAGGAAACGGTAATAGTCGTTGAACGCGGGCGCGCCGTGGCGCGGGTTGTAGGCGCAGGTCGTGTGGATGCCGATGCCGCCGGGCCGGAGAATGCGGAGGAGTTCGGCGCCCGCCAGCCAGGGGTGCGGCACATGTTCGAGGACCTGGTTGGAATAGCCCAGGTCGAAGCGGTTGCCGGGGATCCGGCTCAGGCACTGGATGTCGTGTTCGGGCGGCAGGGCCCGCTGGATGCGGAGTCCGGGCCAGCGCCCGGTGAAGATCTGGTCCAGGGAGGGATTGTGGTCCACGCTGAGGGCGGCCACCGGTTCCTCGGCGCAGCGGGACACCCAATCGCGAATGCCCCGGAGCATGGCCGTCTGGGGCGTCCAGAATCCGCCGTCGGTGAAATCCGGCGCCGGGTTTGCGGGCCCGGGCGGCGGCGCACTGATTGAGGCATTCATGCAAATTTGAAAATGGGCCGCCGGTTCACCGTGGATTATATGGTTTTAAAGTGACCGGGCGGGCCTTGCGGCCCGCCCGGGGAAGGAGCCAGCGGTCTCGCCCAACCGTGGTTAGTGGCCGACGAATATCACTGGACATCGTTTTGCATCCGGCCGCCGCGCGGCGGATGCGACATCATTCACGCCGGCGGGTTCAGGCCCCGGCGGCAGCCTTTGCTTTCGGCAGGCGCGCGGCCAGTTTGGGCAGCGGCGTGCTTTGCTTCGTCAGCGCCTGCTGGTTGCTGCGCTGAATCTCTTCGTAAACTTCTTTGCGGTGCACCGGCACCTCGGAGGGCGCGGCGATGCCGAGCTTCACCACTTCGCCTTCCACGCGCATCACCGTGACGTGGATCCGTCCGTCAATCACGATGCTCTCGCCAATTTTTCGCGACAGGATGAGCATACCGGTCTAGGCGGCCACGGGCAGGGGATGCGTCACCGAATACGCCGAGGCGTTGACAATGATCACCTGCTTGGCGATGTGCGTGTGCCGGTTGATGACAATCGGCCCCTTCAAGTTGACCGTGGCCCGCTGGTGGTTGTGGATCGTGACGATGCACAGCAACAGGGCGTCGTCCGGCTCCTTCAATTTCAAAAAGTCCACGTCCGTCTGCGGGATGTCCGGCTGATATTCCGCCAGGGCGACAAACGGGTCCATGACGACGAATGCGAGCGAAGAGTTGTCCTGGACCTGGAGCCACGCGAAGGGCTGCTCCTCGGGGTTGGTGGTCAGGACATAATCCTTGATCTCCTCGAAGCCCAACAGGCCCGTCGGCATGCGCACGGCGTCGCGGCGCGTGACGGCCGGCTTTTCGATATCGATCATTTCAGCGCAATTCATCGCAAACCTCCTTAAGCAACGGCTGTGCCAGCGTCAAATTTTTCCGGTTAAACCTGAAAACCGGCAAAAAACCGGCCCGGGGTTGCAGTTTCGGGCGGAGAATTCCCCCAGCGGCGGCCGCCGGAACCGGTCCAACCGGCAAAAATGGCAGGCGCTGGGTCAAAATTTCCCCGCCCCGGCTGAGTCGGGAGCGGAAGGAAGGGGGATTTTTCATGAAATGTAATTCAGGATCGAGAGCTGCATGATCTTGGAGCCGCTTTCCAGGGCCGCCTGGTAGGCGGTTTGGGCGGAATTGAGCTCCACCATGGTGTTGACCAGGTTGGCGCTGGAGGCGCTGCTGATCATGGTGTTCAGCGTTTGCGAGTTGCTGGTGGCCGCCGTGGCCGCGGTGGTCAACTGGGTCTGGGCCACCCCGTTGTTGGCCACCTGGTAGGTGATGTTGTTTTCGTCCTTTTGGAGGTTCGCGGCATCGGTGCCGGTGATGGCGGTGGTGTCGCCGGATTGCAAGTCGTTCCGCAGGCTGATGAGGTGGTTCAACAGGTCGGCACCGGACTGGCTGTCGGTGATCAGCCCACGAGGGCCGGAGCCGCTGGTGTTGACGCCGGGAATGTCCACGGACAGGGTCTGGCCCTCGCCGATGGCGGACTGGTTGACGCTGCCGTTGCCATTGTAGGTGACCGCGGTGACGTCGCCGTTCGCGTCGGTGGTGGTGGTGTAGGGCGGCGTGCCGGAGGCAGTGCCGCCGAAAAGGTACTGGCCCGTGGCGGGATCCTTGGCGTTCGCGGCGGAAACCACCTGGTTGATCAGCGAATTCACCTGGTCGGCGTAATTGGCCAGGCTGGTGCTGTTGGTGTCGGCGCTGCCGACGGAAGTGGTGATTTCGCTGGCGCTGCTCACGATGGTCTGCAGCGATTCGAGTGTGGAGTAGATCGTGTCGCCCCGGGACTGGAGGGCGCTGATGTTGGCGCTGTATTGCGTCTGCCGGGCCTGTTGGGCGATGTCGTCCAGCGAGGTTTCCATCGCCGCGGGATTGTCCGAGGGCGCCTGCACGGCCAGCCCGGTGGAGGCCTGGCTTTGCAAGTTGTCCTGCTGGGCCACCAGCGAGCTGAACTGGTCCAGCATCTCGCCGGTGTAGGAATTGGTGGCGACGCGCATAACGATCAAGCAGCCGAGCCGCTCACCATGTTGATGGTGTCGCCCAGCATGGTGTTCACGGTGGTGACCAGTTGCGCGGAGGCTTCATAGGCGCGCTGATAGGTCATGAGGTTTGTCATTTCCTCGTCCACGTTGACGCCGCTGATGGAGCTGCGCTGGGTGGCGAGCAGGTTGGAGACGGTGGTCTGGTCGGTCACCTGGTTGTTCGCGTTGCTGAGCGCGTCGCCCAGGCCGGCCACGGTGGCGTCGTAGGAATCGTTGAAGGTCTGGTTATTCAAGCCGGACTGGGTGGCGGTGGCCAGCTGGGAGATTTGCAGCGCCAGCGACGTATCGTCGCCGGCGGTGGCGCTGGCGGAAATTTGGATGAGCGCGGGGTTGCCGGTGAGGGCGGAATTGACGGCCATGGTGGCGGCGTTGGTGCCGGTGAAGAAAGTATTGCCGGTGCCGCCGGTGGAATTGTAGCCGCTGTTCTGGACGTTGTTGACCTGCGTGATGACCGTGCTGGCGAGCGTGTTGACGCTGTTTTGCAGGGTGGCCAGCGTGCCGTCGCGCGCGTCAATGGTGCCCTGCATGGAGCCGCCGGTGAGGGTGAGGTTCACGCCACCGCTGGCCGTCTGCACCAGCAGGTTGCCGTTGCCGGGGTCGTAGGTTTGCAGCGTGTCGCTGACCGTGTCGCCGGAGACGAGCGTCTGGCCGCCAATGGTCACGTTGACCGTCCCGCCGGTGCCGGTGCTGGTGGTGATATTGGTGAGCTGGGAGAGGTTTTCCAAATCCTGCTCGCGTGCATCGAGGAGGTCGTTGGGGTTGCCGCTGGATTCGGAGTTGGAAATCTCCTGGTTCAGGCTGGCGATGTTGGTGAGGAGCTGGTTGGCGGAGCTGACGTCCTGGGTCAGCGACTGGTTGAGCGCAGTGTTGACCTGGCCGAACTGGGTGCCGAGGTTGTTGAAGGTGGTGGCCAGGGACTGGGCGGCGGTGACGGCGGCTTGCTGGTTGGTGTAGGAATTGGACGAAGCCAGGGCGCTGAAGGCGGAGAAAAAGCTGTTTAACTGGCTGGACAGGCCGGTGCCGGTGGTGTCGGTGGAATCAGTGGAGCTGGTCGAGCTGGTGCTGCTGGAACCGCTGAGGAATTCGTCGAGCGCGTTCTGCGCGTCCTGCAGGGCGGACTGCTGCCCGTTCCAGTAGCCGCTGGTGGTGTTTTGCGACTGGATCTGGCCGTTGAGGATGGCGTCCACGGCCTGCTGGATGGAGGTGGCGTCGGCGCCGGTGCCTTCGGGCCCGATGGGCGTGTTGGCGTCCGGGCTGGCGGTGATTTGCACCGTCTGCCGGGAATAGCCGGTGGTGTTGACGTTGGCCAGGTTTTGCCCGGCGACTTCCACGCCGGTCATCTGCGCTTGCAGCGACCGCGAGGCCAGGTTGAGGGTGCTGAATAGTCCGAGCATAAATTTCCTTCAGCCTACCGCCTGGTAAATGGGGTGGGGGGGCACCGCGGCCAGGGGCACATGGCCCGTGCCGTCGTAGGTGGTGGGGCTGACATTCGGGACAATGGAATTGATCAACTGCTGCATGAGCTCCACGCAATGGCTCAGGAGCAGGTGGTTCTGGCGGACGCGTTGCTGGACGCGGGCCAGCAGCTCGTTGTTTTCCCGCACCAAGGCCTCCAACAGCGGCCGGTAATCCGGCGGCAGGAGGGGAATCAGGACGGCGAAGCCGGTGGTCTCCGGCAGCGCGAGGTGGTGCGCCAGGTGGCGCTGGCGCTGCTCGCGTTCCTGGCGGGCGGCGGCGATGACGCCGGCCTGCGCGTTGACGCACGTGACGTTCTCCGGCAGTTCCGCCACCTGCCGCTGCATGACCATTTGTTGTTGCTGGTCCAGCAGCGCCAGCATTTCGCCGTATTGCTTGAGCTCCTCGCGGAGCGCTTCAATCAGATGGGACAACAATTCGTTCATGAATGGGAGATTTTATGCGCGGCGGCCGGCGGGTTGGCGCGCGGCGCCAACTGGCGTTCAAAAGTTTTGGCCAGGCCGATGCCCCCGTTGCGCGAAAGAGTGTCCGCGAGCTGGGTGGTGACCATGTCCTGGTAGATCCCCGCCGCATTCGAGTCGTCCGTCAATTCAGAGTGGATGACCGGCTTTTGGGATTCGGATAAAAACTGGCGCAGCAGCACGGCCTCGAACTGCCGGCTGGCCTCGGCGATCTTCTGCTCCTGCGTGAGCGCCTGGTTGCCCGCCAGCGATTCGAGCTGGACATGACTGGCGTCCACGGGCGGGGTGAGGGCGGAGATTTGCATTCAGCGGGTGATGAGTTCGGCCTGCAAGGCGCCGGCCTGTTTCATGGCTTCAAAGATGGACATCATGTCGCGCGGCGTGGCTCCCAGCGCGTTCAGCGCGGCGGCCACTTTTTCCACCGTGGGCATTTCCTGCAACGTCACCAGGCTGGACTTGGCCTCGGTGACCGTCGTGCTGGTCCGCGGCGTCACCACCGTGGAGCCGGTGCGGCTGAAGGGCGCCGGTTGGGAGACCTCCAGCGTCGAGGCCACGTTGATGGTGATGTTGCCGCTGGCCACGGCGCAACTGGAGATGTGGATGGACGCCGTCGCCACGATCGTCCCGGTGCGCTCATTGATGATGATGCGCGCGGGGGTGTCCGGGATCATCTCGATCCGGTTGAGCTGCGCCACGAAATCCACGGGCGCGGCCTCGGCGCTTTCGGGCAATTGCACGTGCACGGTGGTGGCGTCCACGGCGTGGGCGGAATTGGTGAAGACCTCGTTGATCGCCGCGGCCATGGCGGCGGCGGAATTGAAGCTGGGATCGCGCAGCAGCAGTTCCACGGCGTGGTCGTGGACGAATTGCGTGGGGATTTCCTTTTCCACCAGCGCCCCGTTGATGATTTGCGCGGTGGTGGGATGGTTTTTGGTGACGGAGGCGCCGCCGGGCCCGCCCGCGCCCTCCGCGAACCCGCCGAGGACCAGCGGGCCCTGCGCCACGGCATAGACCTTGCCGTCGGCGCCCAGCAGGGGCGTTTGCAGCAGCACGCCGCCGGACAGCGATTTGGCGTCGCCCATCGAGGCGACGGTGACGTCAATCCGCGCGCCGTTTTTCAGAAAGGGGGGGATGTCGGCCGTGACCATGACGACGGCGACATTTTTCTCGGACAGCGTGGTGGAGGGGATGTTGACGCCGTAGCGGAGGAGCATGTTGGCCACGGTCTGCTTGGTGTAAGCCTGGTCCTTGTCGCCATCGCCGGCGAGTCCGGCCACGAGGCCGTAACCCACGAGCTGGTTGTCGCGCGCGCCGGAGACCATCACCAGGTCGCGCAGGCGCACGCCCTCGCCGGGCAGGGACCGCGGCAGCAAAAGCAGGACCAGGAACCCGGCCGCCAGGACGCGGGAGACCAGGTTCCGCTTCCCGGCCGGGAACTGCGGCCCGCGGCGGTCGCGGCCGCCGCGCCGGCCGGGCAAAGCCCGGGCCGCGCCCGGAGTGCGGGAACGCGGACGGAGTTGACGGGGAACCAGGGGCATGCTCAGAAGGGGTTTACTTTGTCAATGATGCGGGTGAACCAGCCCTTGTTCTGGCTGTCGGTCACCGTGCCCTTGCCCACCATCTGGATGGTGGCGTCGGCCACGTCGCAACTGGAAATCGTGTTGGTGGGCGAGATGTCCTCGGGGCGCACGACGCCGCGCAGGACGATGGTCTGATGTTCGCCCGCGAACGAGGTTTCGCGCCGGCCTTCCACCACCAGGTTGCGGTTGGGCAGCACGTCCATCACCTTCACGGAAACCTGGGCCACGATGGTCTCCGAGTTGTTGATGGCGCCGCTGCCGTCATGCTTCAGGTCTGAATTGTACTGCACGGCCGGCGTGGTGCCCTTGTATTGCGCAAAGCCCGGGAACAGGAACGAGGAGACGGCGGCGGTCCAGCTCGACTGCTTCTCGGTCTTGGTCTCGTTGTTTTTGTTGGCGGCGGAGATTTCCGAGACGATGACCGTGAGAATGTCGCCGACGCCGCTGGCGCGCCGGTCCGCAAACATGGCGCGCGAGGTGTCGTCGTGCCAGAGGGACTGGCCGCGGGCGGCGGCGGCAGCCAGGGCGGCCAGCGCCAGGAGCACCGGCAAAAGGGACTTGGCGAGTTTCAGCTTCATAACGAAATCAGGATGGTTTTCTCGTTGAGCACCGTGCCGATCATGTCGTGGTGCGTGACGGAGTTGACGGCGTGGACGGTCTGGCCCGGCGCCCCGTCCTCCAAAACGACCACCTGTGTCCGGATGCTGAGGGCGCCGTCCTGGACGAGCGCCTCGGCGCGCTGTCCGCGATGCACGACGGTGCGCGGCTTGACCATGCGGGCCAGGAGGGGCTGGCCGGCGGGGACGGGCTCGGCCACTTCGAGGGCGTCGTCGCCGGCGGCAAAGGCGGCGAGCGGCTCGTGGAAATTCAACACATCGCGGCGCTGGCGGATCAGCGCATCGGCCGCGAGCGCGTCGCCGCGGTTGAGCTGGACGCCGGCCACCCAGATCTCGCGCCAGACGCTGGCCTTCAGGTTGGCCGACCAGTTGCCCAGCGTCTCGTTGCCGGCGCGGAGCGTGAAGCGGACGATGAAGCCGGGCGTGACGCCGGCCGAGGGCAGCTCGGTGATTTCCAGCGTCAGCGGCTCCGCCGGCACCACCAGCGGCGCCCACGGCTGCGCCAGGCGGAGCTCGAGCTGGCCGCGGTCGCGGATGTAATCGTGTTGCAGCGTGGCGCCGAGCAGGTCGAGGATGTCCGTCTCGCCGAGCGTGCGCGCGCGGCGGAAGATTTTGACGGCGTCGGGACCGGAGAAATTGGTCCCGACGCCCGGCGCGTTCGCGGCCAGGAGGCCGCCAATCTGCGCCCGGGTCAAAATCACATTTTTGCCGAAGGCCGGCGCATCGGCCAGGCGGATGGCCGGCAGCGGCTGCGGGGACGAGAAAATCTGGGCCAGGAAGATGCCGTCGGCGCCCACGGGGACGGAGGGCAGCAATTGCAGCGGCACCTCGCCGGCGCGCGTTCCGAACGCCAGGCCGCCCAGGCAGAGCGCCAGCAGCCACGGCCGGAACCCCCGCGCGGACGGAGGGTTGATCCGCGGCGGCCGGCCGGCCGGAACTGGGGCGGGGCGGTTCATCACTTTTGAAGGTTATTGCTCTCCTGCATCATCTCGTCCGCGGCCTGCACGGCCTTGGAATTCACTTCATAGGCGCGCTGGGCGAGGATGAGGTTCACCATTTCCTGCACCACGCTCACGTTCGAGAGTTCGAGTGAACCCTGCTGGATTTCGCCGAAGCCGTTTTGGGCGGGATTGCCCAGCTCGGGCGTGCCGGAAGCGGTGGTTTCCTGGTAAAGATTGTGGCCCATGGCGTCCAGGCCGCCGGGATTGGTGAACCGGGCGAGCTGGATCTGGAAATTGGTATTGCCGCTGGCGGTGGTGTAGGTGGCCGCCCCGCTGGCCGTGATGGTGATGGCGGTGGTGCCGGTGGGCACGGGCTGGAAGCCGCCCTGCACCGGGTAGCCGTCGCTGGTCACCACGCGGCCCTGGGCATCAGTTTTGAACGACCCGTCGCGGGTGTAGGCCAGCGTGCCGTCGGGCATCTGGATTTCAAAGAAGCCCTGGCCTTGAACGGCCAGGTCGAGATTGTTGCCGGTCTGGGTCAGGTCGCCCTGGGCAAAGGAGCGCTCGGTGGCCACGGGCACGGAACCCTGGCCGATCTGCAAGCTGGCGGGCAGCATGTTGCCGCCGCCCTGCTGGGACCCGGCCTCGCGCGTGTTCTCGTACAGCAAATCCTGGAATTGCAGCGACGTGGCCTTGTAGCCCGTCGTGTTGGCATTGGCCAGGTTGTTCGAGATGACGTCCAGGTTGAGCTGCTGGGATTGCATCCCGGCGGCGGCGGAGTAGAGGGCACGAAGCATAGGTCAGCGCGGGGGGGAAAAAAAGGTGGCGGGCGGGTTCATATCAGGAGGCGGTTCCGCTCAGGTCATTGATGGTCCGGGTCATGCGGTCGCCCTGCATCTGCATGACTTTCTGGTTCGACTCGAACAGCCGCATGGACGTCAGGAGGCTGGCCATGGCGAGGGTGGGCGAGGTGTTGGATTCCTCCACGAAGCCCTGCCGCACGTTGGTGGCGGCGGCGGGTTTGGCCTGGGCCAGTTGCGGGTCGTCCGCGCGGAAATAGCCGCCGCCGCCGTTGGTCAGGGCCTTCAAATTACCGAACTCCGTGACCGCCATCCGGCCCTTCACGTCGGCGCCCTGGCTCACCTGGCCGTCATTGGAAATGGTGATGGGGGCGGTGTTGTTGGGATCAAAGGTCAGCGGCCCGCCGCTGCCGACCACCAGGTAGCCTTGGTTGGTGGTCATCTGCCCCTGGCTGTTCAATCGGAATCCTCCGTTGCGCGTGTAGGCCTTGGAGCCGTCCGGCAACTGCACGGTGAAGAAGCCCGGGCCTTCCAGCGCCACGTCCATGGGCCGCGTGGTGGCCTTGAGTTCGCCCTGGGAAAAATTGGTCGAGGCGCCCGCAAACGGGATCACAAAATTAGTCGCCGCGGCGCCGGGCGAGCTGGCGGAGGCCCCGGCCTGCACGGCCGAGAAATCAATTTCCTGCTGCCGGGCCCCCGGCACGGAGGCCGTGGACAGGTTGTCCGCCACCATGTCCTGCCAGCGCTCCGACGCGTTCATCGCGGCGGCGGCGGAATAAAGGCTGACATCCATACGCTGCCCGATCAGCAACGACCGTGCCAGCGCGGTTTTCCCTTGATTTTCCGGGCGCCGCGGGCGTGCCCGGGCAAATGTTACCGCCGCCCGCCCGGGCCGCTAGGCAACTTTGTCGCAGCCGGCGGTCCCCAACGGCGGGAAGAATTGGATCTCGCGGGCGAAGCTCGGCTCCGAGTCCGAGGCGTGGATCATGTTGAACAGGAACTGGTCGTCGCCCGGCTGCTGGAATTTCAGCCGGAAGGGCGCGTTGGCCTCCGTGGCGCCGGGCCAGAAATCGCCGCGGATGGTCCCGGCTTCGGCCTGCCAGGGCCGGGTGGCGCCCACCGCCCGGCGCACCCGCTGGATGGCGTCGGGCCCCCGCAGATGAAAAACTTTCACCGGGCCGTGGGCCATGTATTTCGAGGTGCCGTCGAGGCACGGCGGCCGGCTGCCGATGGACGGGAAATAAAACTCCCGCCATTTTTCCACCGGCAGGTTGGCCTCCCCGGCCAGTTGGCGGGCGGCCACCACCTGCAAGCCCAGCGCCGTCAGGCGGGCCTCCACCTGCTGAGCCAAGCCGCGCCAGAACGAATCCGGCTTGATGATTGCCAACGTATCCTGCTGCGGTTCATTCGTCATAACTGTTTCAGTCTGTCACCTAAACGTATGAGACGGCGGCCCCATGCGCGATGATTTTTTTCGGTTGGCGCATTGAACCCCTGAACCGGCGTGGATGCAGCGCGAGCCTATGGCTGATGGAGCCGTCCCTCCCCAGTTTTTCTTCGGGGTTGATTTTCCGCCTTTTTTGGCGAACACTCGCTAATTCTATGGCCGAAGCAAAAGAAAATCTGCAGATGGAAAAAATCGTGTCGCTGTGCAAACGGCGCGGCTTCATCTTCCAATCGTCCGAAATCTACGGCGGCATCAACGGCTTTTGGGATTACGGCCCGCTCGGCGCCGAGCTCAAGCGCAACGTCAAGGAACTCTGGTGGAATGCCATGACCCGCCAGCGGGACGATGTCGCCGGCCTCGAAGCCACCATCATTATGTCCCCGGCCATCTGGAAGGCTTCCGGCCACGTGGATACGTTCAGCGATCCCATGTGCGACTGCAAGAAGTGCAAGAAGCGTTTCCGGGCCGACCAGCTTTGCGAAGACCAGGGCCTGACACTCACCAAGGATGCCAGCGGCAAGTTTTCCTTCCCGCCCGGAACCAAATGCACCAATTGCGGCGCGACGGATTTGACCGAACCGCGCCCGTTCAACCTGATGTTCAAGACCTACGTGGGGCCGGTGGAGAGCGAGGACAGCATTGCCTATCTCCGGCCGGAAACGGCGCAGGCCATTTTTGCCCAGTTCCAGAATGTCATGGTCACCTCCCGCCAGAAGGTGCCCTTCGGCATCGGCCAGATCGGCAAGGCGTTTCGCAACGAGGTGACCCCCCGCAACTACACGTTCCGCTCCCGTGAATTCGAGCAGATGGAGCTGGAGTTCTTCATCAAGCCGGACGAGGCCATCGAGGCCATCCACGGCTCCGTGGCTACCGTGCCGGAAACCGGGCATCCCGGTGAACCGCAGCCCAATTGGGGTTGGCAGGCCTGGCACCAATACTGGGTCGAGGAGCGCGTGCGTTTCTACGAAGGCATCGGGCTCTCCCGCGACACGCTCGGGTTCCACCGCCAGACCGCCGAGGAGCTGGCCCATTACGCGCGCGCCTGCGTGGACATTCTGTTCAAGTTCCCGTTCAGCAAGCGGGATGAAAACGGCGAGCTGAAGGGCGAGGAACTCGAGGGCATCGCCGCCCGCAGCGACTTCGATCTGTCCCAGCACCAGCGCTTCTCGGGCAAACCCATGGGCGTGTTTGACGAAGAGTTGCGCAACGCCTGGGCCAAGCTGCCCAAGGCCAGGCAGGACGACCTCTGGCGCCGCTACTATGAGAACCGCAAAAAGTATCTCACCAAGATGGCCAAGCCGGACGAATCGCCCGCGCAGATCCAGCAGCAAGCCACCGACGATGCCAACGCCCTGACCCGGGGCAACTACCTTCCCCACGTCATCGAACCCTCGGCCGGCGTGGACCGGTTGATCCTGGCGCTCATCACCAACGCCTACTCGGAGACCACCAAGACCGACGCCAAGGGCAAGACCGAGACCCTGTACGTGATGAAATTTCATCCGCGCATCGCCCCCATCAAGGTGGGCGTCCTGCCCCTGCTCAAGAACAAACCCGAGCTGGTCAAGAAGGCGCTGGCCGTGCGGGACCTGCTGCGTCCCTGGATGAATGTCTTTTACGACGACGGCGGATCCATTGGCAAGCGCTACGCCCGCCAGGATGAGGCCGGCACGCCGTTCTGCGTGACGATTGATTTTGACACGCTGGGCGAAAAACCCGAACTCCTCGACACGGTGACATTGCGCTATCGGGACGACGGCCGGCAGGATCGTCTGAAAATATCTGAACTTCGGGACTTTTTGCTGTCTAAGATTCGTTAATGAGTGACGAGTCAAAGAATCTGGCTGTTTTGGCTCCGCCCGCGAAGCCAAAACGGGCGCCGACGGTTTACCTTATTGCCGTCATCAAGCTCCTCAAGGGGGTGGCGGCGCTGCTGCTGGCCTTCGGTGCGTTCCGGTTGGAAGACAACAACTTGCCGGAGGATTTCCGCAAACTGCTTGAGTTTCTCCACATTGACCCGGAAAAGAAGTTCTTTCTCGAAATCGCCGATCGCATCGGCGAAATCACCGCCAACAATTTGAAATGGGTCGTCAGGCTCTCGATCTTGTACGGCTTGTTCATGCTGGTGCAGGCCGTGGGCCTGGCTTTCCGCGTGAGCTGGGCCGTCTGGCTGGTCATCCTGGAATCGGCCTTCTTCATCCCCATCGAGGTGTTTGAGCTCGTCCGCCACCATATCCCCAATCCGGAGCATCCCAACTTGCTGGCGCATCCCAAGATCGGGATTGCCATCGTGCTCGCCGTAAACGTGGTCATCGTCTGGTATCTCTTCGAGAACCGCGAGCGCATTATCCGGCATCATCATAAATTGTGAACGACCGGACCGCATTTTCGCCGGCCCGTCCCAGGGGTCCGGCAACCTGCAAGGGCATGGATTTGAACCTGCTGGCGCGCCGGAAATGCGCAGTGTCCTGAAATCGGTCATGATTTTATTGCCATTATTTGCTTGCAGGCGCTCCGCGCATTGCTTAAAAAAGGCGCATTGTACGACCTAGCCAGACGACAGCTTTGATGCACATAGCCAACCAGCCCCAACCAGAGAGGGTCGCGTGAGTCGCCCTTTTCCGTCGCAACGTAATAATTCCCCCGCCTCGCAAATGCGCGTTAACGGGAAAATCCGCGCCCGTGAAGTACGTGTCATTGGCGCCGACGGGAAGCAACTCGGCGTCTTTCAACTGAACGATGCCCTCACCCTGGCCCGCCAGCACGGCGTGGACCTGGTGGAGATTTCGCCCAACGCGGTGCCCCCGGTGTGCCGCTTGGTGGAGATCGGCAAGTTCCGCTACGAACTCGCCAAGAAGGAAAAGGAATCCAAAAAGAACCAGCACGCCTCCACCGTCAAGGAAGTGCAGTTGAGCCCGCGCATTGACCCGCACGACCTGGCGATCAAGGTCAAGAACGCCGTCAGTTTCCTGTGCGAGGACATGAAGGTGAAGGTGGCGCTGAAATTCCGCGGCCGCGAAATGGCCCACACCGAGATCGGTTTTGAAGTCGTCACCAAGTTCCTCGGCGAAATCGCGGCCTTCGGCCATCCGGATTTCCAGCCCAAGCTGGTGGGCCGCGCGATCAACCTGATGATTTCGCCCCTGCCCCGCGCCAAGCGTCCGAAGAATCCCAATCAGCCCGAAGGCGGCGAGAGCGGCCCGGGCGGGCCGGAGGGCGGGCCGGAGGGCGGCCAGGCGGCCCCGAAACCCAAGCCCCCCGTCAGTCCGTCCGCGCCCAATCAGCCGGTGAAGATCGAGAAGCCGGACTCGGAGCCAACGGCCGGTGGTTTCGCCAACAATCCGTTCACCAAGCTGGAAGTGAAGTAGGCTGTCCGGGCCGCGGGCGGATTCGTTTGGTTCAGGACCGGAACAGCACCGCTTCGCGATGGAACAGCCACACCGCTGCCGCCAGGGCGGCGGCGGCGTACAGGGAGGCCGAGGCGAAGATGAGCGCCAGGTAATTCCAATGCCAGATGCCGGTCATCATTTCCTTGCCGGCCAGGCAGGCGTTCACCAACGGCACCCAAGCCAGCCGGTAATTCAGTTCCACTCCCGGCAGCGCCGCCGCAATCGAGGGCACGACGGCCACCAGCATCAGCGGCCCCGCATAGCTCTGCGCCTCGCGGAAATTCTTGGCAATCAGCCCCACCATCAGCAGCAGCGCCGACAGCATCACCGCCACCGGCAGCAGCATCAGGAACACCCCGGCCAGCGCCCCCGGATCCAGGGTGGTGATGGATTGCAGCACCGCCGGCGGCAGGGAGTGCGCCCCCACGTGCTTGGCAAATAAAAAGGTCCCGCTCAGGCTCAACAGCGCCAGGATCACCGTGCCGAGCGAGGCGGTCAGCACCATCAAAAACTTTCCCAGCACCAGGCTCGTGCGCGCCACCGGACAGCAGAGGATCGTCTCCATGGTTCCCCGCTCCTTCTCCCCGGCCGTCACGTCCAGGGCCGGATACATCGCGCCGGTCAGGCACAGGACGATGATGAAATACGGCAGCAGGCCGCCCAGCAGGCTGCCGGTGACCTTGGCGGGCGGGGCCACGTTCTGGCGCTGGATGCTGAAGGGCTTGAGCACCGCCACCGGAACGCCCCGGGCCGTCAGGCGCTCCCGCACGGTCGTGTCCCGCAAGTTGGAGAAGAACTGGTCCAGGTCGCCGGCCGCGAAGTCTGATTTCACATCGCCCTGATACTCGAAGATTTCCACCTGGCTGGGTTCGCCGCGGGCCACCGCCGCATCGAAATCGGCCGGCAGCCGCACGACGGCCCGCACGCGTTTCTCCACGACCGCGTTGGTGAAATCGGCGCTCGCGGGCACGAGCTGCAGGTTTTTGGCATCGTGCAAGGCCGCCTGCACCTGGGGCGAATTTTCCGCGCCCACCACCATCACGCGCGGCACCTCCGCGCGCGCTTTCATCATGGTCTTGACCGTCAGCGCGCCGACGCCAAACATCAGGAGCGGTATGCCGAGCACCGGCACGACGATCATGGAAATGATGGTGCGGCGGTCGCGCAGGGAATCGCGCAATTCCTTGCCAAAGACGATACGCGTGGCCCGCCAGCTCATGATTCACCTCCCACCGCCCGCACAAATACGTCCTCCAAGTCCGCCGCCCCGTATTGCGCCCGCAATTCCGGCAGCGTGCCCTCCACCCGCAAACAGCCCCGGTCAATGATGCCGATCCGGTCGCACAGCTTTTCCGCCTCGCTCATCACGTGGGTGGACAGGATCACGGTCTTGCCCCGCTGCCGGCAATCGCGGATGAACTGGACGATCGCGCGCGCGGTCATCACGTCCAGGCCCAGCGTCGGCTCGTCAAAAATCATCACCGGCGGGTCGTGCACCAGCGTGCGGGCGATGGACACTTTCTGCTTCATGCCGCTGGACAGCTTGTCGCAGCGCCGGTCCGCAAACTCGGCAATGCCCAGCGTGGCGAACAATTCGCGGATCCGCGCCGGCAGCGCCGCCCCGGCCAGGCCGTGCAGCCGGCCGAAGTATTCCACCGTTTCGCGCGCCGTGAGGCGGCCGTACAGGGCGGTGCCGGACGAGAGGAACCCGATCAGCGACCGGACCCGCTCGGGCTCGCGCACCACGTCGCAGCCGGCCACCGCAGCGGAGCCGGAGCTGGGCCGGAGCAGGGTGGCCAGGAGGCGGAGCGTGGTGGTCTTGCCCGCGCCGTTGGCGCCCAGCAAGCCGTAGATGCGCCCGGGTTCGCACCGCAGCGTCAGCGCGTTCACCGCGCAGACCGCGCCGCGCTTCCGGTCGCGGAAGACTTTGGTGAGTTGGCGGGTTTCAATCACAAAGGTTGGACCGGCGCGTCAGCCGGTCGTCACGGCGCGGCTTGATTGGCCGTTCCCGTCTGCCCGGTCTGCCAGCCGCGCACCAGGTCCGGGAACCGGCAATCGGCGCAGACGGCGTTGGAATGTTCGCAAAAATCGCGGATGATCTGGATGAGCCCCTGCTGCTGCGCCGCGCCCTTCAGGATGCGCGGATTGGTGGTGCCCAGCAGGCGCTGCCGTGCCAGTTTCAGAACCGCGTTGTCCTCCGCGGCCGGCCAGGCGAAAAACCGGCGCTCGACCGCCTCCAAAACCTTCGCCCTGCCACCCTCCCGTGCCCGAATCCAGAGCCAGGGCAGCACGACGTTGACGGCCAGGTCCGTCACGCGCGCCAGGCCGAGCAGCGGCTGCGGCTTGGCCAGCCGGGCGGATTGAAAGGTCCAGTGCCACGACCAGAAGTCATCGCGTTCCACCTGCAAGATTTCGTGGAGCGAGCCCGGCCAACTGCGTTCCGGCAGGTCCGCCACGCACCAGTTTTCCAGTTTCCGCGCCAAGTCGGTGGCGGCCAGCCAGTGCGCGGCCAGCGCCAGGCGGCGCTGCGGATGATTCGCCGGGCGCAGCCCGTGAAACCTCCAGACGCTGCGCGGCAGCGCGCAATCGGCAAACTCGTCGCGGTCGCGCCACCAGACGTCCCAAGCGCGGCGGAGGAACGTGTCCGCCGATTTTTGCGCGCGGGTCAATTCCGCCGGCAGCAGGCCGCTCAGGCCAAACAACCGCGCCTGCAGCGCCAGCGGCGAATCCGCCCCGCGCGTCCAGCGCGGCCGGCTTTCCGCGAGGTTTTGCATGGGCCAGACGTTGTGCTTGTAGCCCAGCGCCCGAAAGAGCTGTTCCCACAGCGCCTGCTCCCAGCCGGCGTTTTTGGCGCGGGCCAGCATGGCGGCCGCCTTGTTTTGAAACCGCACCCGGGCGGCCGCGTGCAACAGCTCGTCCAGCCGGGCCGCGGGAAACTCGCGCAGCGGCGCCGAGCAGTTGCCGCGCAGGTTCTCGGGCAGGGCGGACTCCGTCTCCAGCGCCAGCGCCAGCTCGGCCAGCGGCGCATCAAGCACGTCCTTCAACGCAATCCGCACCGGCGGCGTCCCGATGGGCGATTTGCCCGCGGCCGGCTCCTCCCACACCACGTGCAGGATGACGTTTTTGAAAGTGGGATTCGTGTCGTGGCCGTGCGCGTGCCAGCCGGAGCACTGCAAATCAATTTCCACGTCGCCGGACACCGGCGCGGCTTGGTCCAGTTGCAGCACCGCCCCCCGAAAATCCGGTCCGCCCTCGGCGCTGGCAAAGCCCGGATGCAGCACGCGCACGCGGATGCCGTCGGCGGTCAGCAGGCGGTCCCGGCGGAGGCGCTGGTGCTGCCACACGGCTTGCAGCAGCCGTTCCGGTGGCACGGCGCCGCCGTCGCGCAACAGGTTCACCGCGCCGCATTGCTGGCGCCAGACGGCGTAGAAATTCTCCGCCTGGGAACTTAAGCCGCCGTGATTCATGCGGGTGTTTTTGATGATTCAAACTGCAATGTCAAGCTGGCAAATGCTGGCGGCCGAAATCACCTCGCCCCGGGAACGCGCCGAATTCCGCAGGTCCCTGCCGCGATAACCGGCAGCGTGGGAGCGGGGCCGGCTCGTCCCCGCGCAGCCGGGGGTTGAGCACCAGCGGGAGCGATACCCCAGGGAAACGCTCCCCGGTTTTCCGGCAATTTTTTGCGTCGTGGCGGCGGCGTTTTCCCAGCCAGGCCGATTTTAGCGGGTTAACGGAACTGGCTCAGCATCAACATTTAATGTTTCAGCCGGAAGAAGGACTGGTTCGCGGACAGCGGGTTGGAGACGACGTTTTGAAAGCCGGACAGCCCCGCGGCATTGGTGATGGTCACCCAATTAGTTCCGGCGAGGTTCGTGCTGGTTTGCAGGCCGTAGGCGAAGGCCCAGGATGGCCAAGCGATGACGATATTTGTGCCACTGACCGCCGGTGAGAGTGAAGGCATGACCGTGACGGTGTTTGTGACCACTGTGGTGACTCCCAAGCTGCTCTGGACGGTCACGGAAATCGGGAACGCTCCGGAATTCGTGTAGGTGTGGGAACCGAAGACCTGTTTCCAGCCCGCCGAGTTGGTGGCAATCGTGCCTGGCGTGATGGAATCATCGCCCCACTGGATGGAGGCGGAGAAATTGGTGAGGGCGCTCTTTGGCACGCCGTTGGTAAAGGTGGCCAGCAGGAGATTCGTGAAAAAGCCGCGGGCCTGCGGCGGCACCGCGACCGCCTGTCCCACAATCGGTGTGTCTCCGAAAACCAGGGAATAAGTCATCTCGTCGTAGGACACGCCGGTAGAGCTATTGGTGCTTACGTAGAACTTGAGGTTGATCGGCCCGGCGTAATTGGTCGTGGGTTGGATAATAAACCGCAACTGGCCGCCGTCGTTGGTCACGTTGTACGTGAGTGAGCGGAAGATGAAGTTATTGGAGTAGGTGATCCCGCTTGAATTCGTCCCGGAACTGGTATCTGCAAAATACGGGAACCAAAAAAGCGTCCGGCCGTCGAGTTCCAGGGCGTCGAGAATATTCGTCAACTTCGTATTCAACTTGGCCACGACGTTGGTGACCGTATAACCATAGATGAAGGGCTGAAAATTGCTGTTCGTGTCGGTGATGGTGGTCGCGGTGAAATTGTTGGTGGCCAAGCCGCCGGCGCCGTCATTGACGACGATCGTGACGGTATTGGTGATGTGGGCGCGGTTGGTGGCCACCAGGGTGATGACAGTGTCGCAGGTGTCTGGCACGAAGCCGGCCTGGGTGATGATCTCGTTCGCCAGCGGGCGGCTGTTGGCGTCCACGGCCGTGTTGCTGATGTTGGTGAGCACGTCGAAGCCGCGGACGAGCTGGCCGAAAAGAGTATATTGGAAATCGTATTGCCGCTGCCGGCCGATGGTGACAAAGAACTGGCAACCGTCCGTGTTTCTCCCGGAATTCGCCAGCGCCAACTGACCGTTGCCACTGAAGATCGCCTGCGGATTGAGCTCTTCGTCGTATTCAAACTCCAGACCACCCATGCCGTTGGTGAGTGGGTCGCCGCCCTGGATGATGAGATTGCTGATGATGCGATGAAAGATCGTGTTGCTGTTGTAAAAGCCGGCGGCGGAAAGTCCCTGGAAAATGGAGACGGTGTTGGGTGCGTACTCCGGGAACAGCATGAAGGTCATGTCGCCGGCGTTGGTCACGGTGGCCAAGCCGCCGCGGAACGGGGTTTGAAAGGCCCCGGGGTCGTTGGTGGCGCAGGCCTGCGCCACGTTGAGCTTCCAGAAGGGGTTGTTCGTGTGGAGCACGATGGCGATGGCGTTGGTGCTGCCGGTGATGGTGTAGGTAAGCGGCCGGCCGTTCGTGACGGTGGCGGTGATGGGGACGATGAGGGATTTGCCCGCCGGCACGATGACGTTGGCCACGGGATTGATCACCGGCGCCGCGGCGGCCAAGGAGGCGAGCAGGCAGAACAGGAGACTGCAGCGGGTGACCATAGAAGGGGCGGGCTATTGCAACATGCTCCCGAGTTTCAATTTTTTCCGCAGGCGGCCGTTGTCGGCGCACATGCGCAGTTTGCCGTCGGGTGCGGGCGCGGCATAAAATTCCCCGCCGGCGTTTTCCAGGAGCAGCGCGCCGGCGGCGACATCCCACAGGTTGATGGTGCGCTCGAGGTAGGCGTCCAGGCGGCCGCTGGCGACATAGGTCAGCTCCAGCGCGGCCGAGCCCAGGATGCGGATCTTGCGGGCGGTCCGGGCGATACGGATGAAATGGGGCAGGCACTTTTCCAGGTTCTCCTGGCTCTTGGAGAAGCCGACCGCGATGATGGCGTCCCGCACCCGGGCGCAGGGGCTCACGTGAACGATTTTCCCGTTGAGCCGGGTGGGCTGGCCCGTGGTGGTGGTCCACAGCTCGTCCGTGAAGGGGTCGTAGATGACGCCGACGACGCTGCGGTGCGAGCCGCCGCGGGTGACGAGATTGGAGGCGCCCCGGGCGCGGCCCGGGCGGGCGGTTTTGGGCGGCTGGCCGGAGCGTTGCAGCGCGATGGAGACGGCGGCGTGCGGGTTGCCGAAAGTGTAGTTGACGGTGCCGTCAATGGGGTCCACCACCCAGCGGTATTCGGCGGAAAGATCACCGGTGCTGCCTTCCTCGCCCAGCACGGGAACGCCGGGAAAATCGGCGGCGAGGATTTTCTCGATGAGGGCCTGGCAGCGGACGTCGAGTTCGAGCTTGATGTCGTGGGCCTCGGCGAGCTTGATCTTTTTTGGGGCGTACCAGTTGTCGCGCATGACCTTGCCGGCGGCGCGGGCGGCGGTGACCGCGGTTTTTTGGGCAGCAATTAGATTCACACCCAGAGTAGATGCCAGCAGACGGGCCGGGGGTCGAGATTTTTCCCATGGATGCCGGGCGGCGGGGCGGCGAAGGGTTGGGGGAAGGGCAGGCCGGGCGGCCCCCCCCCAAGTTTTGGGGTTGACGAGGGTTGACGATCGTGGATTTTGCAGGGGTTTTCGCAGATTTTGGCGAACGAATTCGCGGGCTTTTCGTGGGACAGCAGGAAATTTTTTAACCACAGATTCACACAGATCAACACAGATAATAAAACCACTGGGGCGACCAACGAAATGCCACGCCAAAGGGTTTTCCCCACGCCAAGACGGGTACAACTTGGCAACGCCTCTGAAGATCTGTGCCCATCGGTGGTTAAGACAAAGAGTTCTTGCGGGCGGACGCCGAGGGGGCGAACCGTCCATGGCCAGACTCGATCATAAGCATGATCGCTCATAGTGGCGGGGCAGTTTCCCAGCCAGGACGATTTTAGCAGGGCCGGCAGAATCGCAAAGTTAGCCGCTAACGGGAGCGGCGTAAGCCGTTGAGCGGGAAGTGAATTTAATTCAAAAAAACTAAAAGGCATGAGGACAGGATGAACAGGATTTACAGGATAAAACCTCTTTGCGGAGTTTTTGGACGGTATGTCCGTGACTTCTGGCAAAACGATTCCGGAAAACCAGGCCCAAGTGCGGAATGAACTTTCATCGGGCAACCAGTGATTATCTCGGCAAATTCTTGCTCTCCCATTCCGGCATCCTGCCCATCCTGTCTTAACCGGCGTGACTGGGCTGTAGTTGAGGAAAGACATGAGAACAGGATTTACAGGATAAAATCTTTTTCCAGAGGTTTGGGGCGGTAGGTTCGTGACTTGCGTTTGAATTCCAACTGCTTTGCCCCGAAGTTCAGCAATAGACCGACCTCAACGCCTGTGGCCGTCAGATAATTGACCAGTTGCACCTCGTTGGCCGCCACGAGCGCTTGGTTTGCCTTTAATTCCAACATCACTTTTTCCTCAACCAGCATGTCGGCAGAAAAATCACCCACCGCGACACCGTCGTAGTGAACCACAATGGCTTTCTCGCACTCGATTTTCACTCCGGCTTTACCGAGCTCATGCGCCAGCGCGTTCTGATAAACCGATTCCAGAAAACCCGGCCCCAGTGTGGAGTGGACTTTCATCGCGCAACCAATGATTTTCTCCGTCAATTCCTGCTCTTCCATTTTTGGAATCCTGTCCATCTTGTTAAACCTGTCCTGATCCACAGCCACGCTCGCCATTCAGCCCCCTTCCCTTGCGCGTTATGACGCGCGCGGAGATTTGGAGAGCTCCAAGCGGTTGGGCGAGCGTGGGTTGTTCTGGTGTCATCATTCACATCGAATTTCTTGTGTGCTGAGCGGCTACGAAGTTAATGCCACACGAAAGTCTCGAATTTTCGCGCTGTGGCCTCCAGCTTGCTCAAAAGGACCGCCTGTCCGCGGTAGCTTTCATGGTCCGGTATGCGACAGAAGAGTTGGTCCTCGGTTACCAAATACCGAAGAAAGTTGGCCATGACTCCATAAAATTGATTCTGCGATCGTTGACGGTAAGCAAGCTCCATCTCGGTGAATGTTGCTTCGTCCCGCACAGGAGTTGTTTCAGCCATTGCGAAAATATAATCGTACCCACCGCATCCCCAAAAAAGATGCAATTCGCCACTAGGTGAGATTTCCAACTGTGTCGCATTCTGCTCATCGATGCGGGTTGGATCGTAGTTAAGTAGAAGCGCTCGTTTAAGGAGCGCATCAAGCCATAGCGACACTGTGCGTCTCTCAAAGCCCATGCCGCACATGTACGCAACCAAGTCATTCTTGGCAATGTAATCGGTCTTAGTCTCGCCATGATGAATGGCAGCATCCTTTGCGACCTGAAGAATCCGCAAACCCAGCAACGGGGATGTCTGGAGTTCAGCATTCAAATCGAAGATATTGTGAATGAACTTGTGGGAGTCTGCTGGAAATATGTCATACCGACCACGAACCATGGCCCTCCGAATCTTGCCTTCAGTGATTTCCATTACACTACCGGTGACGTACGCCTTGAAAACTTCATCGAATCCTAGGTGCGGTGAATTGATGACATCCCGGGACAGCACCAAGACTTGCCTGATGTCATGATTTGACAAACATCCGAGCCAATAACCGGTTTTGTCCGAGTTGAGAAAGACCTCTTCAAGTGCTGTAATGAACTTCAGCAAGTCTGAAAACTCAACGCGGATGCCCTTACCAAAAAAGTAACTTTCTTTTTCCTTCGGCTCATCCTCTTTGAGTTTTTTTAAAACAAATGCAATTCGTTTCTCTACGACCTGCCGGGCGGACGGTGTCGGAAGAAGCAAAGCTTCGTTCTCAAATGATTGCAGCGCCCCTTGTCGTGAAAGCTGCCAACTCGTCTTGTCTGTAATCGGCATTATCACAACACAAAGCTCTTGCTCGAATAATGATCGTGCAAACTGGAACACCCTTTCTTGAAAATCAATGCTGAAGTGGTCCGCATTATCGAACACAAGGCAGGGAAGCTGTTTCCGGCCAAGCACAAGATTTCTCAGAAGCCCGCGAATGTATTCCAATGGGTTCTCATTGCGAATTTTTTCAATGTGTTTACCAAATTGAATTTTAAATTCCTGTTTATCACGTTCATAGAGGTGCTTCATGCTGCCCGTTGACCACCTCTGGTATTCAGAGAAAAACATGTGCCCGATAATTTCATCCCAAGTAGGCGTGCCACCGCCGAGGGCATGTTCTGCCTTTTCCAATAATGTTAGTCGTAACCATTCGAGAATTTGGCGCTCATCACCATCACTGTCTGATAGGTTCACGTTGATGGGGACACAAACGCCACGTAGTTCGTTAGGTAGCCTCAAGTCGAAGAACCGCTGTATGAACGTTGATTTGCCCGCCCCTTTTGTCCCCACAATCAAAACGAATTGGTTGAGCTTCGACTTCCTCGCATGTTCAAGAATCTCGGCAAGCTGACCGCCGGAACGAGTGTCGAGCGGACGTATGTGGCCGACGAGGTCTTCAGCCAATCGTAACAAACGTTGCTCAGCCGCCTTGCTTTCCTTCGTTTCAACGAAGCACTCTTCGAGCATTTCCCTGTCGTGCTCATCTGTGAGCCGCTGAAAGAATGACGTCATAATCCGGTCAAGTGCTGGGGCTATTTCCGGCTGGGCCAAAAACTTGGCGCTAGCTGGTGGTCTTAATCGTTTCTCGAAATCCGAGTGGCGAATGATTCGACCCTCAGCTTGCTGGAAAATTCCGCGAAAAACCAAATTTTTAACCCTGGGCTTGGCAAGGAGATCATAAAACAGCCGGAATTGTTCGCGAACGCATTCCAGAGACGTAAAAACGAACGCCATTCCATCAAGTGTTTCCAACCCGTCACCGATGCGGTTGCTGCGAAAAACTATCCATTCGTGACCATTCGTAACACACGCCAATTCACAACCTTTGTAGGCAGAATAATAAACAGCTTGGGTTATCCCCTCCTGGACATTTGCGATTCTGAACACAGGACCGGAAAGTTTATAGGCACCACCGCAGTCGCGTTCTGTCAGATCGAAAGCACGGGCGTCACGTTTTGCCTCTATTATGGCTTTTGACAGACCGTCAATCGAAAGTTTGTAGTCGAGGAAGCCTTTTCCGGCCTGTTCTTCGGTAAGGATATCCGCTTTCTGCCAGCCCAAAACTTCCATCAACATGGTGTCAATGATTTTGATTCGGGTGTCAGATTCCGTAAACAAGGTGTCGCCGAATTGCTCCGCTTCCGCAAACAGGACTACCAATCGCTTGAATGCCTCGTCTATGATGTCGGTTTGTTCGGGCATATTTGTCTCTTCGGCCTTAAATGAGCCGCATACAACGGTGACTGGGGTTAATTGACGGCATGGCGGAGGCGAATTTGCCGGCGATTTCGTTCAAAGCAAAGCCGTCGACAGGATTTACAGAATGGGGTTTTCCCCCGCCTTGATTTGCAGTTATCCTGTTCATCTTGTTAATCCTGTCCGTTTTGTTTCCGGCGGCAGGCAGCATGCAGGTGGTTCGTTCGGGTTGGCGCAGAGCCTCCGCACTCTCTCAGTTGCCTGAATTTTCGGCGCGACGAATTTACGGCATGTATCCGCTTCGGTTGCCATCTGAATTGATTCCGCAATCGTAGGCCAACCGCGAAACGTGGCAATCAAAAAGGGAAGTCACCATTTGCGCCGGGCGTGAGACAGAATATTGAAAACCAGCAAACAAGCCCATAAAGACGAGGCATATATGTTTATGCAGTCCAGATGCTTGAGCGGAAAAAAGGGTTTGGACAGAATGAACAGGATTTACAGGATGAAGAATTTCATCCGGTGAATGCTGTCGGTTTTACTCTAGAATCTCCACTTTTGTTTGAACTTGGAAGGACTTTGTCTGGCACCGCATCGCCCCGATGTTTGGATGGCCCTGGCGCGCTCAGGGCGTTAAGGTTGATTCAATCACTTACAGGGTTGATCCGATTGTTTGAGACGTGTACCCGGCGTAGGCGTGGGCGCGCCTACGCCAGGCTGGATGATCGCCATTCCGATAGGATGGCCCAAGCCGATGGGGCAGACTTGGACGGTGGGCATGGAGATGTTTTTCTACGAGTTTATCAATTTCTTCCTGAGAGGCATCAAGGTGTTTCAGTGCCGCGCCCATGGCCTGGAGCGTCTGGCGGTCGGGGTAAAGCAATTTGCGCAGGTCGGTGGCATTGACTTGCGTGTGGCCGCTGAACCGGCGGAAATACTGGTCAACGACCGTGGAATTCAGAAAGGCGAAAAGCCCGATGGCCAGATGGCGATTCAGTCCGTGACCGTTGGCGTGAAAATAGTTCAGGTGGTTTTCGAGGCCGACCCATTCTGTGTCGAAGGCCTTTGGATCGAACAGGCAGGCGACCAGGCGGCGGCGTTCCTCCTTGGAAGTAAACCGTTTCGTCAGCAGATACACTTCTGACCTGAGCAGCCACGGACGGGTGGCGTTGTTGTGCAGGATGGCATTGGGTTTGCGGCTGTTGGCTTTGGGCCAGTGAACGGTGCCGCCGTTGAAGTGGCACGGATAGAGCAAGGGCACCGTGCCGCTCTCCGGTTGCGGGCGGATGGCGTGCCGGAGCCGGAAATCAACCACCGGCCCGGTGGAGACGGTCAAGCCCAGGGCGGCGAGGCTGGTGTGGAGGCTGCCCATCACCTTCGTGGCGACGGCTTGGTTTGCCGCCGTGGGAATGTGGATGAACTTTTCCGTGTCGCGCGGGTGAACGATTTCCGCGAAGGGGATTATTTTTTCGGCGACGACGTCGCCGTGCTCACCGCTGCTGCCGGAAACAATCAATTCAGGAGGCTGGTGGCGGCCTTTGACGGCGTGAAAAATGATATTTTCCTGCAAGACCTTGTCGCCCCGAAAGGCGGCGTCGCGCGATTCAAAAACGTGGAGCCGCTGAATTTCCAAATTGGCCAGAAAATCCTCCCGGAAAGTCCGGAAGTAAGGACCGTTGCAGAAGCTTCTGGGGGTAATGCCCACGAGTTGGCCGCCCGGAACCAGCAGGCGGTGGATGAGCGCGATGAAGCCGGCGTAAAGATTGCTTGTTTCCACGCCGGCCAGCCGCAGGCTGCGGCGCTCGGCGGAGTCAGAGCCGATCTTCCGATACGGCGGATTTACAATCGCGGCATTGAAGGTGGGCGGCTTGACGGCAAACAAATTATCGGCGAGGCGATCCGACATTTCCCGGATGAAGTCGGACGAATGAATGGTGAAGCGGAACTGGATGCCGGCCCGGTCACAGCGTTCCTGGCACGCTTGCAGCGTGTCCGCGAGGGCAGCCTGAATCCGCGGGTCCAGTTCGTACAGCGTCGCCTCGATCGTGCGGACGCCGGGGTTTCGATCACACAAGCGGGAAACGAAAGCCGAGGTGAGAGCCCCCGCACCGGCTCCGGCATCCAGCAAGCGGACCGATTGGGGAAGCGGGCCGAACAACGAGGCCATAAAGTCGGCGATGGGAGCCGGCGTGAGGAACTGCCCCAGCTCCCCCTGGCGCTTCCGCGCGGTGGATTCGCGTGTGGCGACCGTTGTCATGTTGTGAGGGTAGCAAACTGGGCGCGGTTTCGCAACGGAACGACCGGCGGACGCCGTGCACCGAAGTTGGGATGGTTTGGGTGCGGCCATGACGTTGGCGTTGATTCACCCGCCTGGGGTTGATGAGCGAGCAAACAGCGCTTTGAGCCCGGGTTGGCGTTTGCCGTGCATCAGTTTGCCACGGCGCATAAGAATTGACGCGTTAATAGCCATGCTCTCACGAGCATGGCCACAAGGTCCACCGGTTCGCTGCGACGCGCGAGGATTGACGACCCGGCGGCGCGCTGATTAGGCTGCGGGCAGTCATGAACCTGAATCTGGAAGCGCACCACCGCCGGGAAACGGTGCATAAACTCGCGAGGATGTCGCTGTTTGGCTTCCTCATGACCTTCATTCTGGCGCGGGTGTTTGTGTTCCTGATCATGTCCAAGGCGATGCCCAACCTGTATTTCTTCATGGGCGGCACACATGTGCATCACCTGAACTATGGGATTTTTCTGCTGTCGGCGGTGGCGGGTTACAGCGTGTTCCGGCGGCCCACGGGGCGGGCGGCGGAAATCACGGCGCTGCTGTATGGCGTGGCAATGGGGCTGACGTTCGATGAATTCGGCATGTGGCTGCATCTGGGCGGGAGCTATTGGCAGCGGGCGAGCGTGGACGCGGTGATCGTGATCTCGGCGTTTTTGGGATTGATGGCGTTCGCGGTCACGCTGAAACGGTTTGAATCGCATCACTTCTGGCTGTTCCTGGCGCTGTTGGTGGCGGTGGCGGGCTTTGGCGCGGTCCTCTATATCGCGGGCCTCCACATCGGCGGCCTGTGGGGCCAGCAACTGCGCGACTTGGAAGCGGCCTCGTCGCCGTGAAGGGGTCCTGGCCGGGGACTTCGGCACGCACGTTGGGCGCGTCACTTTCGAGTATTTGCTTTCGCTGGAGGGAATGGCCATTGTCGTATTGCTCCTCCTGCTTGCGGCGGCTTGGATCAAATCGTGGTTGAAGAGATAAGCTTTTTTACCACGTTCCCAGGATCCGTTAGCCGCCGAAAATTGGAAATGCGACGCCATTTCTAATCTGATGGATTAGCCGCCCAAAGATCGTGCGTTGGCGGCAATAATTCGTTTCAGCCGGCCCACATCCTGCCGATAAGCCATCCAAGCGGCGAGTGGCCGCGAAATCCAAACGTTTGATATATTGATATATGAAAAAAGCATGCCTTCCGGCTATTGCCGCCGTCACCGCTCTCGCCTCCGGCGCCTGGGCGCAATCCAGTTTGTGGGATGTTCAATTCTCCGGTGACTTCAATTCTCCGGTCGCCCAAAGCGGGGCGGCTGCGATTGGCGGTTCCGGAAACGAATGGAATCTTTGTTTGGGTGGCAGTGGCATCCAGACTTTGTTCAATGCCACCGGATCGTCCGGTTCCGTCAATATTTCTTGGAATTCCTACGGAGCCGCGACGGCCCCCAACGGGTCCGGGGAATACGGATTCTATGGCACCGCCGATGCCAATTTGATGCGCGGATACCTCTATGCTTTGGGGGCCGATACGATTGCGGTCAGCGGGCTGGCGGCTTTGTCGGACTATACGATTTACCTCTATACGCAGGGAGATTCCGCCAGTTCCGGCCGTGAACTGGCGGTGACCACGGATCTCGGCACTTACACTTCGAGCGCGGCCGAGGCGACCGCCGGCAGCTTTGTGGAGGGCCAGAATTATCTGGTCGTCAGCGCCGAAACGGACGCCGCGGGCACCATGAATTTGACGTACAGCCCGGCCGAGGGTGAAGCGGATGTGAATGGCCTGCAAATCTCCGGGGGCGGCACGGTGCCGGAACCGGGAACGAATGCGCTCCTGGCCGTCGGCGCCGTGGCCATGGTGGTCGTTTGCCGGCGTGCAAAAAAGACCTGCGGCGCATGTTGAATGGCGAGTGGCTGCGAGCGGCGGGCTTAAAAGTCCTGCCCCCGATTCAGACTTGGATGGGGAGGATGAGCATGGGGCGGCCGTTTTGATAGAGGCGGCGCTGCAACTCGAAGACGGTGTGGTTGTGCAGCCAGCGGGTGACCAGGCTTTCATCCTTGAAGACGAGCTGCCCGGCGAAAAAGGTGGCCTGGGGAAATTTTTGGGCGATGGTGTCGCACAACCGGGCGGCTTCGTCCGCGATGTCCGTGCCCAGGCCGTAGTAGCCCTCGGCGTAGAAGCCGCGGCGGCTCATGTAGCTGACGAAGCGCTCCACCTCGATGCGGGAGTGTTCGCGCAGGTGGTCCACCTCGGCGGCGCCCTTGAAATTGCCGGCGTCGAGCACGCCCACCTGGAGGAAGACGAAATTCTGGTACACCTTGGGAAACATCCGCACCACGGCCAGCAGCGTGTGGAGGCCCAGGCCGTTGAAGCCGTTCACGAGGAAGACGGCGGTGCGGGCGTCGTGGTCGCACGGGGGCGGGGCTTTTTCGGTGGTGAGCAGGGCGTCATCGGCCAGGGCGGCGGCGACGAGTTCATTGAGCCGGTAGAGTTTTTTCTGGGTGCCGCGGTAGTGGCTTTTCACCCAGAACGCCAGGCCGATCAAGACGCCGGTGACGAGCAGGGTGGCCCAGCCGCCCTGGAAGAATTTGACGACGCAGAGGGAGATGAGGATGCCGCCGGTGAGGAGGAGGCCGAAGCCGTTGATGCAGATGCGGCGGCGCCAGAGCGGCTCGCGATGGCGTTCGCTCCACCAGAGGCGCACCATGCCCAGTTGCGAGAGGCTGAAGGTGATGAAGACATTGATGCTGTAGAGGACCACGAGCAGGTCCACGGAGGCGGTGGTGAGCAGCACCACCAGGAGCGCGGCGGCGCCCATCATGAGGATGCCGTTTTGGGTGACGAGGCGGTCGCTGAGGGTGGCGAAGCGCGTGGGCATCCAGCGGTCCACGGCCATGTTGGCCAGGACGCGCGGGCCGCCGAAGAAGCCGGTCTGGGCGGCGATGAAGAGCAGGGCGGCGGAGGAGGCCATGGCGGCGATGACAAAGCCGCGGGCCAGCCAGGGGGGCCAGGCGGCGGTGATTTTTTCGAAGAGGACGGCGTTGAGCGTGCGGCCGTCCACGTGCTCGACGTGGTAGAGCAGGTAGGCGAGGAGGAGGCCGCCGACGACGAAGGAGAGGGAAACGCCCATGTAAAACATGGTGCGTTTGCCGGTTTTGACGCGGGGTTCGCGGAGGGCGTTGAGGCCGTTGCTCACGGCCTCGATGCCGGTGTAGGTGCCGGCGCCGAGACTGTAGGCGCGCAACACCAGGGCCACGAAGCCGAACAGGCCCACCTCGGCGCAGTCGCTGCGCACATCGAGGGCCACGCCGGAGGCGATATCGGGCAACTGGCCGAAATGGGAGGAGACGGCCCAGACGATGCCGAAGGCGTAGGTAAAGACGAACAGGAAGAACACGGGCACCCAGAGGATGACGGATTCCTTGACGCCGCGCAGGTTGAGCAGAGAGAGGAAGACGACGACGGCCAGGGAGAATTTCAGTTTCCAAGGCTGCCATTCCACGGGCAGCATGCTGAACATGGCGTCGGCGCCGCTGGCCACGCTGATGGCGATGGTGAGGATGTAGTCGCCGATGAGGGCGCAGCCGGAGATGACGCCGAAAGTGGGGGAGAGGAGCTTGCTGGCCACCAGGTAGCCGCCGCCGCCGGAGGGAAACTGCTCTATGATTTGGGAATAGCTCAGGCAGATGACGACGATGGTGAGCATGGAGGCCGCGGCGACGAAGAGGCTGAGATGGGTGTGGCCCTTGAGCGCGAGAAAGGCCGCCTCCGGACCGTAGCAGGAGGAGGACAAGCCGTCGGCGCCGAGGCCCACCCAGGCCAGGAGGGCGATCAGCGACAGATGCTGAAAAATCCGGTGGTCGGAGAGGTTGTGCGCCCGGCCGATCAACACGTCTTTCGCCAGATGAAACACATTCATAGCAATCTACGTTTGCCTGGGGTGAACATGGAGACGCGGCGCGTTCCAGCGGATCGCCCTTCCAATGCCGGCGAGGTTAGCTGACGGGCTGGGCCTTGAAAGTGGTCTGGACCCGCGTCGCCGCGAGCCGTTCGCCCCGTCCCTTTGTGGGAATTCGGTTTCCCCGCATCCGGCGCGGAGTCCGGATTTAGGCTGCAACGGACTAATTCAAGCAAATCCGCCGGGGCTTGTCAATTTGCGGGCCAACGGGCGCGGGCGGTCCAAGCCGCTGGTGGCGGCGCGGTTGCCGCGGGCGGGGGGCGATTTTGCCGGCGCGGGCGGGGGGCGCGGAAATTTTTCGGTCTTGGCTTTCGGCCCGGCTGGGTTAATCTTCTTATTCTTACAATTTATGATTGAAACGGACATTGAACTGCTGAAGGGGATCGCCAACCAGTTGCGTATCCATTCCATCGAGGCAACCACGGCGGCGGGAAGCGGCCACCCCACTTCATGCTGTTCGGCCGCGGACGTTGTCGCCTCGTTGTTCTTCGGTCACATGAAATATGACCCGAAGAATCCGCACTACTACAACAACGACCGTTTCATACTTTCCAAGGGGCATGCGGCGCCGCTGCTGTACGCCGTGTGGGCGGAGAATGGCTTTCTGCCGGTGCCGGAGCTGTTGAAGCTGCGGCAGTTTGGGAGCGATCTCGAGGGGCACCCGACGCCGCGGCTGGCGTTTGCGGACGTGGCCACCGGTTCGCTGGGCCAGGGTCTGAGCGTGGGCGCGGGCATGGCCCTGGCGGCGCGCCAGGACAAGCTGGATTACAACACTTATGTGCTGCTCGGCGACGGGGAAATCGCGGAAGGCTCCGTGTGGGAGGCGGCGTCGTTTGCGGGCATTTACAAGTTGAACAATCTCATCGCCATCGTGGACGCCAACCGGCTGGGCCAGAGCCAGGCGACGGCGTTCGGCCATGACATCAATATCTATCGCGACCGCTTCAAGGCGTTCGGCTGGCGCGTGGAGGAAATTGACGGCCATGACATCGAGGAAATCATCGAGGTGCTGGGCGGCGTGGGGCTGGACGACAAGCCGCTGGCGATCATCGCCAAGACGTACAAGGGTGCCGGGGTATCGTTCCTGCAGGACAAGGAAGGCTGGCATGGCAAGCCCCTGAGCAAGGAGGAGGCGGCCAAGGCGGTGGCGGAACTCCAGCCCAGCTCGAAGACCGGCATCGGCGTGCCGATTCCGGCGCCGTCGCATTTGCCGGAGCCCAATCTCGCCGCGCCCGCGGGCTATCCGCCCATCAACTACAATCTCGGCGACCAGGTGGCCACGCGCGAAGCCTACGGCAACGCCCTGGCGCGGATCGGGGAAACCGACCTCCGCGTGGTGGCGATGGACGGCGACACCAAGAACTCGACCTACTCCGAGAAGTTCTTCAAGAAATTTCCGGAACGCTTCACGGAATGCTTCATCGCGGAACAGAATCTCGTCGGGGTGGCCGTGGGATTTGCGGCGCGCGGCCACGTGCCGTTCGCGTCCACGTTTGCGACCTTTTTCACGCGGGCGATGGATCAGATCCGCGTGGCGGGCATCTCGCAGTCGAATTTGAAACTGACCGGTTCGCACGTGGGCGTGAGCATCGGCGAGGACGGGCCGTCGCAGATGGCGCTGGAAGACATTGCGGTGATGCGTGCCATCGTGGGCAGCACGGTGTTGTATCCATCCGACGCGGTGGCGACGGAGAAGTTGGTGGACCAGATGGCCGAGCACAAGGGCATCTGCTTCCTGCGCACGTCGCGCCCGAAGACCCCGGTGATTTACGGCAACGACGAGAAGTTCCCCATCGGCGGGGCCAAAGTGCTCCGCACGGGCGACAAAGCGACGGTGGTGGCGGCGGGCGTGACGCTGTTCGAGGCGTTGAAGGCCGCGGACCAGTTGAAGGCCGAGGGCATCCACATCACGGTGGTGGACGCGTACAGCATCAAGCCGCTGGGCAAAGCGGAAATCCTGGCGGCGGCGCAGAAGACCCACAACACCGTCATCACGGTGGAAGATCACTATGCCGAGGGCGGTTTGGGCGATGCGGTGGCGGGCGAGCTTTCCAGCGAAGGCATCAAGGTGCACAAGCTGGCGATCAACGGTCTGCCGCGCTCGGGCCATGCGGCGGAACTGATGGCGGCGTTTGGCATTGACGCGGCGGCGATCGTGAAGAAGGTCAAGTCGCTGTAACCGCCGAACGCGGCGGACGTTTTTCCTTGGCAAGCGCTGGAGCGGGAATGGCTCCAGCGCTTTTGTTTTGTCCGCGTGGAAACAAATTTGCCAGCCGGGGGGTTGTGGGGCACATTGTCGCAGATGGCCGCCAAGCCAAAATTTCTGCAAGGGCAATTACTGCTCGACAGCGGGCAGCTCGGCGGGTCGTTTTTCCAAAGGAGCGTCGTGTTGATCTGCCAGCACAACGGGGACGGTGCGTTTGGGCTGGTGCTGAACCGCTCGCTGGGGAAGACCGTGGGCGAGATGATCGTGGCGGACCTGCCGAACCTGCTCAAGGAATCGCCGCTGTATCTGGGCGGGCCGGTGCAGCCGGCGGCGCTGAGTTTTTTGCACACGGACAGCTTCATCCCGGATGCGGACGTGATGCCGAACCTGGCGCTGGGACATTCGCTGGATGATCTGCTGGAAATCGGCGAGGGCTTTTCCCCCACGAAGAAAGTGCGGCTGTTCGCCGGCTACGCGGGGTGGAGTCCCGGCCAGCTCGAGAGCGAGATGAAGCGCAAGGCGTGGCTGACGTATCCGGCGTCGGTGCAGCTGGTGTTCGAGACCCCGCCCGAGCAGCTCTGGCAAAAAATCCTGTACGACAAGGGCGGCTGGAAAAACCGGCTGCTGGCCCAGATGCCCGAGGATCTGTCGTTGAATTAAATCCGTTATCAGACTTCCACGTGCAGGAGCGCCGCCGCCGGTTTCGCGGAAACTTTCGTCCCCGCCAGGCTGGCCGGCACCAGGCAGAATTGGCCCGCTGATAAATTCACCGTCGTGGCGTCGCTCTGAAGTTCAATGGCGCCCGCGGTGACGGCCACGATCTGCAGTTTATGGGGCTTGAGCGGGCCGCTGGCGCGGGCGTTCAATTTCCAGGCCGCCACGTTGAACAGCGGATCGGTCACCAGCGGACGCTTTTTGATTTTGCCGTCCGCCACGAACTTCGTGGCCACGAGGTGCGGTTCGAAGTCCTCGAAGTTGATGCTGGCGAGGGACTGCGCCACGTGCAGCTCGCGCGGCTTGCCGTCCAGCCCCACGCGGTTCCAATCGAACACGCGGTAGGTGGTGTCGGAGTTCTGCTGGATTTCAAAAATCACCAGGCCGTCGCCGATGGCGTGCACGCGGCCGCTGGGCAGGAACATGGTGTCGCCCGTGCGCACGGGCAGGCGGTGGAAGCAATCGGCCACGCTGCCGTCGGCAATCTTCTTTTCAAATTCGGCGCGGGTGACGCCGCGTTTGAGGCCCACGTAGAGGCAGGCGCCGGGGGCGGCGTCGGCGATGAACCACATTTCGGTCTTGGGTTCGCCGTGGAGTTTCCGGGCCGTCTCGGCGGGGGGGTGCACCTGCAGGGAGAGGCGTTGGCGGGCGTCGAGAATTTTGCAGAGCAGGGGGAAGCGGCCGGCCGCCGCGGGTTGGGCGGCGCCGAGGACTTCGGCGGCGTGATTTTCCAGGAGCCAGCGGAGGTTCTGGCCGGCGAGCGGGCCGTTGGTGATGACGCTGACGTCGCCGGGTCGGTCGGTGATTTCCCAGGCTTCGCCGATGGGCTGGCCGGCGGGAAGCGGGCGGCGGTAAAGGCGTTCCAGTTCGCGTCCGCCCCAGATCCGTTCCTTGTACCGGGGTTCAAAAGTCAGGGGATAGAGCATGGGATCAGGCGGCGACGGGTTCGACGGCCTTGGCGGGTTTCATTTCACCGGATTCGAGGGCCTTCTCCTGGAAGTGTCCATGGGCGCGGAATTTTGCGTAACGGGTTTTCAGGCGCTCGGGAACGGGCAGGGCGAGCACCTGTTCGAGGTGTTTGAGGAGATGCGTTTTCAAATTCAAGGCGGTGCCGACGGGGTCGGTGTGGGCGCCGCCGAGGGGTTCGGGCACGACTTCGTCCACGAGTTTGAGGTGGAGGAGGTCCTTGGCGGTGAGCTTGAGGGCGGCGGCGGCCTTGGCGGTGTTGGCGCGGTCCTTCCAGAGAATGGCGGCGCAGCCTTCGGGGCTGATGACGGAATAGTAGGCGTTCTCGAGCATGAGCACGCGGTCGGCCACGCCGATGCCCAGGGCGCCGCCGGAGCCGCCCTCGCCGATGACGACGGCGAGGATGGGGACTTCCAGCAGGGTCATTTCGCGGAGATTGACGGCGATGGATTCGGCGATGTGGCGTTCCTCGGCGGCGACGCCGGGGTAGGCGCCGGCGGTGTCAATCAAGGTGACGATGGGCAGGCCGAATTTATTGGCGAGGCGCATGAGGCGGAGCGCCTTGCGATAGCCTTCGGGATGGGCGGAGCCAAAATTGCGGAGAATGTTTTCCTTGGTGTCGCGGCCCTTCTGCGTGCCGATGACCAGGACGCGGTATTCGCCGAGCTTGGCAAAGCCGCCGATCATGGCGTGGTCGTCGGCGTACAGGCGGTCGCCGTGGAGTTCCTGGAAATCGGAAAAGGTCTTGCGGAAATAATCGAGGGCATAGGGCCGCTTGGGATGGCGGGCGAGCTGGACGCGCTGCCAGGGGCCGAGGTTCAGGAAAATCTGCCGGCGGGTCTCCTCGATCTTTTTTTCGAGGAGCAGAATTTCCTCTTCGAAGCTGAGGCCGAGCGAATGCTTCTCCGGATGCGCCCGCAGGTCATCCAGCTTTTCCTGCAATTCGGCGATCGGCTTTTCGAAGTCGAGGTGATGCTTCATGGGGCAATATTTTAAGCGCGGGGCGGGCTTAATCAATGCGGAATTGGAGCGGGGCGGGAGCGCGGAATGCCTGATAAACCGGACGCTTGATAAAGCGCAGCGACGCGGGGGACGGGAAAATAAGATAAAAAAAAGGCCGGACTTGCGTCCGGCCTTTAATGGTGACGAGGTTAAATACGCCTTCACCCAGGCGCTCAGAAGGGCGACGCGACCAACTTGGGGACGCTGTCCGAGCCGCGTCGCAAGCAAAACCTCTATGCCAACCCTAAACGGACAGCGAAATCTTCGATTTTTAAAAACCTTCACTGCTTTAGACGCTACTCGTCTGAAAAGGTTTCAAAAATTATTTCAAAAAACTTTGGGCGCACTTCTTTTTAATCGCCCTTGGCCTCTATGGGCCTTCAACTCTGACACGTTGACTCTACGCTATTAACCGTTTGGTTACAAATTAAAATTCGTTAATGTCCGAAAAAATCCTGACCGGGTGCGCCGCAATGACGCGCGCCAGGGGTGTCTTGCCTGTTGCGGACAAGGACTTGCGCAAGGCGGCGGCCTTGCCGGAGCCGGAAATCAAGACCCATATATTTTTCGCGGCGAAAATCGCCGGATAACTCAACGAGAGCCGATTGGGCGGCGGTTTCGGCGAATTTTCCACGGCCAGAAACGAGACAACATTGTCCTGATTTTCCGCAACCGCGTTGGGAAAGAGCGAGGCCACGTGCCCGTCCTCGCCCATGCCGAGCAAAATCAAATCGAGGACTGGCTGCCGCCGGTGGTTTCTGGCCGCAATCTGACACAGCTCTTTATCGGCGATGTGGGCGGCGACTTTAGGAGAATCTTCACCGCGCAGGCGGTGAATTTTTTCGGCGGCAATTTTCAGGGGCGCCAGGAGGAGTTCGCGGGCGATTTTGAAATTGCTCTGCGGGTCGGCCGGCGGCACGCAGCGTTCGTCCGCCCAAAAAAATTCGACGTGATCCAAGTCGGCGTGGCGCGCCAGCGCCAGGGCGGCGGTGGCGGCGAAGAATTTTTCCGCGATGCGCCCGCCCGAGAGCGCGACGCAATGCGGCCGGCCGGCGCGGCGGGCGGCGGCGATTTCAGCGAGCCACGCATCGGCGGCGGCGCGGGCGAGCGCGTCGGCGTCCGGGAAGTTGCGCAGCTCGACGTTGGGCACGGGGATTATCGCGGTTGGATGGTGACGGCGGTCTTCACGGAATTGGCGATGTAGCATTGCTCGTGCGCCAGGTGGTGCAGGCGTTCCTGGTCGGCGGGCGTGGGGATTTTTTCGCCGCCGAAGGCGACCTTGGGATGGAGCGTCACGGTGCCCAGCCAGGGAATGCCTTTCTCGTTTTTGGCGAGCAGGCCCACGGCTTGGTCCTCATAGTGGTCTATTTGGAAGCCCTGCTTGGCGGCCACGTAAAGGAAGGTGAGCATGTGGCAACTGGCGAGGGAGGCGACGAACGCCTCTTCGGGGTCCACGGACGCGGGATTGGACCAGGGCGGCGGCACGACTTGGGGCGAGGGCGAGGCGGGCACGGTGAGGCCGCCGTCGAAGGTCCAGGTGTGTTCGCGGGAGAATTTGCCCCGGAGAAAATCGGGGCTGGTGCGCTGCCATTTGATGGTTGCTTGGTATTCAGACATAAAAATCCATGGAAGAATCAGACCAGTTGCGGCTCATGCCAGGCGTGGCCGAGCTGGGCCAGGAGGTCGTCGGCGGCGATGGGGCCCCAGGTGCCGGCGGCGTAGAACTCGCGGTTCGTCAGCGGCTGGTTTTGCCAGCCGGCGCGGATGGTGTCCACGATCCGCCAGGCGGTTTCGACTTCATCGCGGCGGATGAAGAGGGTGGCGTCACCGGCAATGGCTTCCAGCAGGAGGCGTTCGTAGGCCTCGGGGGTGTAGGCGCCGAATTCGGCATTGTAGCTGAAGTTCATGCGCACGGGGCGGACGGCGAGGCTGACGCCGGGGATCTTGCCGTTGAAGCGGAGGTAGATGCCCTCGTTGGGCTGGAGGCGCAGCGTGAGGGCGTTGGGGTCCAGGTTGCCGCACTGGGCGGCGAAGAGCACGTGGGGCGTGGGGCGGAACTGGATGCGGACCTCGCTGGCGCTGGCGGGCAGGTTCTTGCCGGTGCGCAGGTAAAAGGGGACGCCGCTCCAGCGCCAGTTGTCTATGAGGAGCTTCATGGCCACGTAGGTTTCCACGTTGGAATCGCTCTTGACCTTGGTTTCCTGGCGGTAACCCGGGCGCAGCTCGCCGCCGACGGTGCCCGCGAAGTATTGCCCGCGGACGACCTGCCTGGCCACGGCTTCGGGCGTGAGCGCGCGGATGGATTTGAGCAGCTTCACCTTTTCGTCGCGCACGGCCTCGGCTTCGAGCGAGACGGGCGGTTCCATGGCGATGAGGGAAAGCACCTGGAGCATGTGGTTCTGCACCATGTCGCGCAGGGCGCCGGCCTCCTCGTAATAACCGCCGCGGTCGCCCACGCCGAGCTTTTCGCTCACGGTGATTTGCACGTGGTCCACCGATTCGCGGTCCCAGAGCCGCTCGAAAATGGAGTTGGAAAAACGGAACATCAAGATGTTCTGGACGGTTTCCTTGCCGAGATAATGATCAATGCGGAAGACCTGCGCCTCGTGCGCGTAGCGGGTCAGCTCCCGGTTGAGCATCTGGGCGGAGGCGAGGTCGTGGCCGAAGGGCTTTTCGACGACGACGCGCTGCCAGGCGGCGCCGTCGCGGTTGAGCAGGCCCGCGCGATGGACCTGGTCCACGACTTCGCCGAACTGGCTGGGCGAGATGGCCAGGTAGAAGAGCAGGTTTTCGCGCAACGGTCCGCTGCCAAACCCGGTCAACTGCGTCTCCAGCTTTTTGTAGGCGGCGTCGTCGGTCAGGTCGCCCTGGCAATAGGAGATGTTTTCGGCGAAGGCGTTCCAGACCTGGTCGTCCACGGGCTTGGTGCGGGAGAACTGGTCGAGGGCGGTGCGGAGTTCCTGGCGCCAGGAGGCGTCGGTTTTTTCGCGGCGGGCGAAGCCGACCACGCGGAAGCTGGGCGGCATTTGTTTTTCCTTGAACAAATGATACAGGGCGGGAATGAGCTTGCGGGAGGTCAGGTCGCCGCTCGCGCCGAAAATGACGATGGTACAGGCGTCAAAATGCTTGCCGTTGCCGTTGGTGGTGGCAGTTGGGACTGGTGGCTTGGACACTTCCATGGGCGGAACTGTCGCGCAAACGGGGGCAGATTTCAATCCTGGACCTGCCGGGGAGAAAACTTGGACTGGATGAACAAGAAGAACAGGATGAGGAAATCTGGTCTGACAAAAAGAAAATTTTGAAACGAATCCGCCCGGATGAACACGAATTTTTAGGGGGAGCGTTCCAGCGCGGGCGGGAGAATTCTGGGGGGCGGTTGAGGGTTGACCAAGGTTGACCAGGGTTGACCGGGGGAAGGCGGAACCTTTCCGACGCGGGGCGCGGAACACATTGGGGCACAGGTGGTTGATTGCGATCCGGCGGGCTCCGGATGGGTTCACCCGGTCGGCGGCGACCGTTTTGGCATGATCGGCGTTCATCATGGTCCGATGGCATCACCGGACGGGAGAATATAGAACAAATGGCCATTAATGTCGAGCATGTGTATAATATAGTGATAGTAAAATATCACACAGATTCAATTCTGGGCAATGCGGAAGGGAACGGGGGGCTCCCATTGGGGTGGAATTGAGGAACCGGACGGAGCCGACGCGGAAACCAAAAGTCAAAAAATCATGCCAAGAAAACGGACCGAACCAAGGACTGGTCCCGGCCTTTTTCCAGCAATCATCCCGCTCTGTTTTGCCTTCCCCCCGGAAGAGCGTCGGGTAAAATTTTGTCAATCGCGGACTGCGCGGCCGAGATGTTTTGCCTTCCCCCCGGAAGAGCGTCGGGTAAAATCAGTGCCGGCCGGACTGCAAACAGCGCCGTGTTTTGCCTTCCCCCCGGAAGAGCGTCGGGTAAAATCTCGTGCAGCCGGTCTGCATTGCGCTCCGCGTTTTGCCTTCCCCCCGGAAGAGCGTCGGGTAAAATATTCGCGAGGAGCTGCTCGAACTCCTCATAGTTTTGCCTTCCCCCCGGAAGAGCGTCGGGTAAAATCTGAGATTGATTCAACCGGGGAGCCCTGTAGTTTTGCCTTCCCCCCGGAAGAGCGTCGGGTAAAATATTATGAGCCCTTCGCCCGCCGTCTGCCAAAAGTGACTGTTACCCGAGAGCGGGTATCGTTATGCCAA
>CAZHIM010000014.1:0-86803 GCA_964532525.1 uncultured Bifidobacteriaceae bacterium | reverse complement strand
CCGGCTCACTCTTTCGGTTGAGCCGCAACAACTTTCTACTCCATTTGCGCGAACTTGCCAAGTTGACACCGCATTTCTGCGATGTGTATGTCAAAGAACGATGGAAATTCTGCGTCGGCATTGCGTTTGTGCCCAAACGCGAAACCCCGGCGTGCCAGCCGTCACTCATGGTTCGCGGAAGCGGGGTCATAAAATCAGCGGTTCAGTCAAATCCATGGGCTTGTCCACCCCGTGATGTTCGATTCGCTGTTTGGCGGTCTCATCGAGAAAATAAAACCGCAACGAGTCTTGGTCCTCCTTTATCTCGTGCAACAAGCGGTCGCGCAACTGCACCCATTCTGTCTGCCCGACTTGGCACTCGAACACGCTCTTTTGGACGCGGACGCCGTAGTCCTCACATGCTCGCGCCACGCGGCGCAACCGCCGCAGGCCGGCTTTCGCCACGGTCGAAACGTCGTAGGTGATTAAAATGAGCATGGCCTTTAGTCCGGTTACTTTGGCACAAGCGGCACATAATCCGCGACATCGCCGCGCAAGTGGCGGGCCAGTATGCGCGCCTGGATGAACGGAAGCTGGCCGATACGCAATTGCTGGTCCAGCAACGGATGCTGCAACGTTTCCTGTTTGCGGGTCTGATACGATTGAATCACCAGCTTGCGTCCAGCGTCCGTGAATTCCACCGCGCCACCCTCGCGCGTGCGGAAATGTTCCGGCCCGACTTGCTTGCGGTTAACGAGCGTCACCGCCAGTCGGTCAGCCAGCCACGGGCGAAATTCCTCCATCAAATCCAGCGCCAGCGCCGGGCGATTGGGGCGCTCGGCGTGAAGAAAGCCGACAAACGGATCAAGTCCAACCACCGTCAGCGCCGCAAGGCAATCATGCCGTATCAGGGCGTAAAGAAACGAAAGCAGGCAATTGATGCGGTCGCGCGGGGGACGGCGGCTGCGGGTGCTGAACGAGAAATCGTCGCGCTGCTGCTTGAGCAACAAGGCAAACACTGAAAAGTAAATTTGCGCGCCCATGCCTTCCGCGCCGCGTAACGCATCGAGCGCTTCCGGCGCGGCCAGCCGTTCCGGCGTCCAGCGTCCCAGGTCTTGAATCTGCCGCGCCAGAGCATCGGCGGCGGTTTCGAGGTTCGTTTGCTCGGTCGCGTCATCGGTTTCGCGGGCGGCCCGGAGCAGGGAATTGCGGCTGTTCTGAATCTTGCCGGCAATCATGGCGCGTGAAACGACGGCGCACCGGCCGCGAATATCCGCGGCCCGGAACTGCGCCCGGCGCAAGGTGACACTGGTATCCGCCACACCGGTCAACCGTGCCTGTAGATAACCCCATTCGCTCAAGAAATTGACGGCCACGCCATGTTCCCAGCACAAATCGAGCGCGGGCGGCGTGACGGTCACCGGACCAAAGACACAGAGGGATTCAAGATGGTGAATCGGAATGGAGACCTTATGGCAGCCGGTGGCCTTGTCGCGGGTGCGTTCATGATATGGCAGATCAGCAGGATACACGGGCACTTCCACTTGCAACGTCAGATGGTCGCGGTTCACGAATGTGCCGCTGGTCGTCAGGTAAAGGGTGTTTTGGATGATTTCGGGCACACGTTGTTCGGGTTGATTTCAGGTTTGATATAAACGGCGGACGGCGGCAGCGGTGGCAGATGCGGCCTGCGCTTGTGTCAAACGCGGCAGGCAAATCTCAAAAAGCGAACACTCCTCACATCGGCCTTCGATATAGACGGCGGGCGGAACTGATTCAACCGCCAGCAACTTGTGCAAATCAGCCACCGCCTGTGCGGTCCGCGCCCGCAAGTCCGCATCGAATTCCACTTCCCGGCGTCGCTTGCTTTGGGCATGAAAAATTGCGCCGCGCGGAATGGTCACGCCCAACATTTCCTCCAGACAAAGCGCCTGGGCGCAAAGTTGCGAGTCATCATTGTCGAATTCGCGGCGACGGCCGACCTTGAATTCGACCGGGAAATACGAACCGTCGGGCCGCTGCTCGACGATGTCGCATTTACCGTTCAAGCCCAGTCGTTCTGAAAACACCGGCAACGCGCGCAACAGCGTCGCGCCTTTGGCGACCTCGTAGCCCGGCAAATCCGCGTGTTCATGGACGATGTCTCCGCGCGCCGTGTGTTCATTGGCCGAACGCCAACCCTCAACGATCTTCAATGCCGCCCGGCGTTGGCAGTAGAGAAAATCGTTAAGGAGGGAAAGAGGCAGTTGTTCCATTTTTGATTTATGATCGAAGATTGGACTCAAAGCGGCTTAAACCCCTCCCGCCCCGCCCGAATCAGCGGCAGGATGCCAGCCATATAACCAAGGAACGAATTATATTCTCCGATCCACGCCCAAACTTCGCCGTCATGGCCGAGAGGTTTCACTGGCAGTTTTTCTGCGTCCAAACGGGTCGCCCACAACTGCACGCTGCCGAGCATCAACTCCCGCCAACCCGGCCATTGACTGCGGTCGTGGTTTTCCAACCGCTTAATCAATTCTGGATCAATCACGACCGTGTGTGTCGCTGCATCAATGATGCGGCACAGTTTGGCGACCTGTGGATAATCTGCATCCTTCTCCGCTTGGAAAATGTCCTCCATCCGAGACGCCTTTTCGCCGTGGTCTTGCAGAATTTCACGCTGGAGCGCATCTGTGCAGTCATCCGGGCCGGGCTGACGATTTTTTCCAGCGCATTCCGCAAATATCTGTCCCAAGATGCGGCGCGACAGTTTGGCCTGTGGATGCAGGGAGAAACCATTATCCGCGTTATGCCTAAAATCCCAAACTTCTGCGCCATCATATTCCCCCGAACGACTGGCGCGCCCGGCGATTTGGAGCAGGTTCACCAACCCCCAGCTTTCACGGAACGCAGTGCGGAAGGAAAAATCCACGCCCGCTTCCACGCAACTTGTTGCAACCAACGTCCAATTTATTTCTTTTGCAGCGAGACGTTCTTTCACCCGCGCCACAGTTTTGGAACGGTCCCGTGGCGTCAAGGCAGTTGAAATATGCTCCACATTCAGACCGAGCTTTCCGTCTTCGCGAAGATAGTGCGCAAAAACGGCCGCCGATTGAACCGTGTTGAGAATGACAAGTCGCGGACCGGGCTTATTGTGGACAAAATCGGCGAGTCGTCCAACGGACATGGCTTGCGACTCGCTGCAAATAGATACACGCTTTTCCTCAAACGTCATCGTTTCTGCCCTGACTTCTGACGTGATGAGATCGGGAATCTCACAGCGTTCGCTTTCCCTAAGGAATCCGGGACGATTCCAGAAACGCGGCAAAGTGCCGGAAGCCAGCACAAGATGGCAACCCCAGTCGTCGCAAAGTTCCCGCAACCAGCGAAACATTTGCGGCCAAAGTGCGGGCGGAACAGCAGCGTGCGCCTCATCCACAAAAATTGCGCTGCCAGCTACCTGGTGAAGTTTACGCAAAGAAGCTGTGTCACAAGCGGCGAGCGTCTCAAAGAACTGGACGGCAGTGGTGACGACAATGGGTGAATCCCAGCGCGCGGCAAGACATCGTGCCTCATAGCTTGAGAAATCCACGCGATGATGATGGGCGGCTACCACGTTCTCCATTGCCTCCATGGACTCCCCGGCTAGACACAACGCACGGCGATAAACGTCCACCGATTGGTCAATTATATTGGTAAACGGTAGCACGACGAACACGCGACGCAATTTCCGCTCCGCCGCCATGCGCAAGAGATGTGCCATGACTGCCGTAGTTTTGCCTGTGCCAACGGGGCTATCACACGCAAGAATGTGCTCCCCGTCGCCAAGTTTTCTCTCACGGCACGCACTATACACCAACTGCCGTAATTTCAGCCGCTGTCGCTCCCTGTCATTTGCCGGCGGGTTCTTCGCGGACAAACCGGCCACATATTCATCCAACCGCGCCAAACGCTCCGCCGGGCGCAAATCCGGGCTGGGCACTTCGCGCTCGTTCCGGTAATGCCGCGCCGTATCCGAGTGGTCGGCGTCCACCAGGCAGGACAAGGCAAGGCGGCGCACCAAACCAGTAAAGTGTTGGTTAGCTACTGGCGAAATGGGAGCAAGCAATTTGTGATGCTGGCACAAATAGCTTTCCAGATGTTCCTCGGTTCGCTGCCATGCGGCTTGCTCCAACCCATCAAGTTCGCCCGTGTCGCGAAACACGAGATTGTGACCGTTGGCAAACTTGGCCTTTTCCTTGGGAAACGACGGCAACCCGATGTGGTGACCATAGGCAGTAAACGCCGCTTCAAATTGCTTTATGCGCAGCAAATGCGCTGTACCCCCTTCGACGTGATTGAATCCGTGCTTGTTCTTTCGATTGTGGCGTAGAACTTCTTGAAACAACTCGTCCAATTTGCCGAGGTCATGGTAAGCCGCCGCCCGCTCGACCGCCGCCACAAACGAACCGCACCACTTGGGTGACAACGCGACCGCTGCCCGCGCAAACCCTGTTGCATCACGAAGGACATTCCCGGCATGGTCGCTATACGACTGTTCCGGTGCCCCATCGCGGGCGCTGTGGGCAAGCGGCTCAAGCTTGGTCGCGGGTTCGCTCACAAAGCGTAGTCGTGGTATTCACCGCATTGCGCGAACGTAACGTTACTGTCGGGGCGGATGGTCTGGTCTTTGATCTTCTCCCATGTTGGAAGCACGCCGTAATCCGCCAGCGACTCTGAAGGCTTTTCGAGCTTCTTTGGTGTGAAGGCGTCAATGAAAGCGAAATCAGAAACCGAACCTGCGCGGCTCTTGTGGGTGAGCGTATGAGCGTGAACGACCTCGACCATCGAGCGGACAACCGAGCGAGTGCTGGCGTAGGTATGCTTTAGCAGGTGCAACATCAAGTCCACGTCCTGCTTCGTGCACCCGGTCTTGTGCGCTTGGTTCGCGTTCACGAAAAACGGAACGGCATAAAGCCCGTGCTTGACAACGCGAAAAGCCATTGGCGCCATGCCACGATCTTTTCCAGTTTCAACGCCGGACTTGCTGGTCCAAGTTGAGAATTCGATTTCAACCGGGGCGATGGAAACTCCCACGCCAAAATGGGCGACGCCAGCACGAATTGTGTCCGCTCCGCCTTCCTCAAGAAACGTGTTGCCAAAAAGACGCCCATCCCAATAGGCGTCTATAAACTCCTGGCCGATTTTGCCGTCTTTCGGCTCCATTTTCTTTTTGATCTCTTCGCGGTTACGTCCTCGACTCTCCAAAATTTGGAAGCGGTTGTCATCAAGGCCAAGCTCTTTCTTGATTTCTTCCCAGACAACACCTTCCTTTTCAAGAACGAGGTCGCGGAGTTTTCGTTTCACGGAGACGGGCGAAATTTCGCCTTTGCCATCCGGGCGCTGGCGCGGGGAACTCTCGCGCTCCGGGTCGCCGTTCGGGTTGGATTTGCGGACCTCCAAAATCAGGAGTCCAGTAATACGGGGGACAAGGTTGTTGTCTTTGGTTGTGCTCATAAATTGAATCAGTTTTGGGTCGGATTATTGTTTCGAAGTTTCGCTTTTGGGGTGGTCTGCCAGATAGCCGAGCAAGAGTTTCGCTTTGTCAATGTCGGTCATACGCTGGGGCAATTCGTTCAATTGGATCGCAGCGGTGCAGGTGGCGATTTCGCCAAGGAAATATTTTATCAACCCGACGCCTGCTTCCGGATCATTGCTCTGGAAAGTCCGCGCCCAAGCTTGATAGGGAGCCAATCGCTCCGCCAACCGAGCCAACGCGAAGACCGGTTGGTCGAGCGCGGTGTTGAAAAGGGCATTACCGATGAGTTGCGAGGGTGATTCGCCCTTACGCACATGTTTGCAATATTGCTGGTGCAAGCTGTCTGCCAAGGCGAGCAACCGTCCGACGTGAGTGATGGATTCTTGCATAAAGTTCTTTCTTTGGTGTTTGAGCTGATGGAGGAGAATTCCGAGAAGGGCGAATGTTTTGACTGACTGCCAGCGAACAGTATCGCTCAAAGCAGTCCACTCCCGGGCGGTTTTTGCCGCGCCGAGGGCGATCAACACCGTTCTCATTCGAGTTATGAGCAATCCCAAGGCGGTCCGCGTCTTTTCCTGCGCAACTGGCGTGTCCGCAAGAAATACATCGTAGGCGTCGGCGACAGAAAGCGCCCGCTGGTAAGTGGATTGGAAGCCACTCTTAGCGTCCGCGCTCCAAACGCGGTTGACGACCGATGCCAATTCGAGCGGACAAGGCGCGGTGTGTGAGCGGAAAACAGATTGTCTGGCGTTCTTGTCGTAGAACCAAACAGAGATTTCAGGTACGTTGCGTGCGCCCATTTCCCAATCCCGTGCCGCCCTGACAACATCGCCTACACGCAGGCGTCGGTTAAGGCTAATTTGTTTCTTGGCCTTGTCTATCGGGCAGAACGCCAGCAGCCGAACACTGAGATTTGGGTTGGCTGCCACTTTGCCGTCAAGCATCTCCAAAACTGGCCTGGCAATCTCTTCGAAATCGGCATCCGAAAATTTGTTTGCCTCGCCTCCAAACATTTCCGCCAGTTGGGTGCGATTTGTCGGTTCACCTTCCAAGTAGGCAACGAGCAGGTCGCGTTTGTCCGGTTGCGCGCTTGGTATAGCGCGGCAGGTGATGCCACGCTTATCTTCGCTCGCGAGATAAAGCAACGCGTCACTCATCTTCTGAACTCGCGCCGACGAAACTGGAAATGATTGCGAACCTTTGAAGCGATACCGCTGTAACGCCTGTACCTCGTTGGTATTCACTGAAAATAGTTTTACGTTGCCAAGTTCCGCAACTTTCGGCCCGGGTGGAAATTTGTCCTGCAACACTGCTGTTTCGCCGAAGGCGTCTTCTGTCAAGTTCCTTTGTTCCGGCTCACAGTCGGAGACCTTGGACTCGGTTCGGATAAGGGCCTCATTGACGAGTGCACTCGTCTTTGAATGGGCAACTCTGCAAAAGACCATATCTGGCGACGCCAAGTCGAGATAAATTGGCTGGTTGGCGTTTTTGTCCTGCCTGGCCTTCTCATTCCAATAGTCAGGCGACCCAATCTCGGGAGCGCGTTTTTTCCAATCAAGTGTTCCGAATAAAACTTTCTGAAACAGCAGCAACATCATGCGGTCAGGTTCAGCGTTTTGACTCACCATCAAGCCCGTAAGCGACTCTGCGAATGCAGGCAGCGTCGGCTTCGATTTTGCAACCGTTTCCACCAGCGTCGTAAAATTCTTCAGCTCCGCCATTTCGCGAGGCAGCCATTCGTTGAGTTCTGAAGTCAATTCGGAACATGATCGGTAGAACTGCTTCTCTTGGCTCGCGCTGAAAACAGCTGGCTTGGAGAGCCTAAACAGCACAAGAACGGCTTGCGCAATTTCTGCTGCGCTGGAGTTTTTATTCTTGCCGAGTGCAAGCAGCTTCTCAACAGCCGGTCTCAATTCCGTCACGAGAGCGTCATCAAGCCACCGTAACGGAGATGGAATGTTAAAACCGGGAAAGCTCGAACCGGCTGAACCGTGCTCAATACGGAACAAGTTTGCGGCAATTTCGCCGGACAGAACCTCAAGGCGTAAAGGATTGCCAGATCCGCCCAACAGTACAACAATCAAGTCTCTGTTCTTGCCCATTGGGTTGATCCGCGGATGGCGTGACCCTGGAACCGTGCCAAGCCGTTCCAATGAGTCTGCCACCTGTGACAGTTCGTTAAGCATAGGTGAGGACTCCTTTCTCGACGCGGAGGTTGGGGTGATTGCGCATGTTGTAGAAAGACGGCTTCACTTTACCGCCCTGCATCTGGTCAAATACCATCCGCAGCATCGAGGACAGTTCGTGGTTCTCGGCTTCGCAAACGCGAGTTTCCGAGCGAAACGGGCCGACATAATCCGGGGCGAATTCCTTCCATCCCAAACACGGCGTGTAGAACCATTGGCCGCGTTCCAAGGCGCGATTGAAAACATCATGATACGCATGTGGCGGCCAAGTGGTGCTGTCGTGATGCCCGGCAAACTCGGCCTGCGCGTAAAGCCGGTAGCACACATTGACCAACACGACGGCGTAAAATTGGAATGACGCGCCTTTGTTCATGGCGTCGCTGGCTCGGAGCGGCCCGCCGTAATTCGTCGTGTATCGGTGGAATTGCACGGGCGCACAAATCTCGACCTTCATCGGCCGGACATTCACGGATTTCCAGCGCAGGACAGATTCGAAAATACCCTTCACGGCGCTGAATGTGGGTGCGGTATAGGAAACGGGCGACGAACCGGTGTCGGGCCGCGTCCACATGGCAGTTGGGCCGGAAATTTCAAGTTGAATGGGATACGGTTTCATAAATGATCTGATGTTCCTGTCAATCCTGAATGCTGTCGTTTGGTGGTAATCAGTAAGCCTCCAATTGACAAGCCTTATTTGTTCACAGGAGGCGCAAGTTTTTTCTGTAAAAGTTGTTAGCATTTAAACTGAGGGCCGGGTTTGGTTCTCCATGTTGAGGTAAATTTTTCCGGTTTCCCAATCGTCATTGGTTTCGCATAAGAGCGCGGTGGTGAGCCGCAGGAGGGAGACCTCGTTCGGAAAGACGCGGGCCACGCGGGTGCGGCGTTTGAGTTCCTGGTTGACGCGTTCGAGCGCATCGGAGGTGCGCAGGCGTTTCTGATGGGCGGCGGGCAAGGCGAAGACGGTGAAGCCTTGGGGCAGGTTTTCCTCCAGCCAGCGGGCCAGTTGGGGCGCGCTTTTGGCATAGTCGCTGGCGATTTCCTTGAGCCGCAATTCAGCGGCGTGGCGCGAGGGGCAGTCCAAGACACTGCGGATGGCGCGGGCGACTTCGGCCCGCTGATCCAGGCGGGGCACGTAGGCTTGGGCGTTTTGCTGAAGATGGAACTGGCAGCGCTGCCACGGGACGGGGCCAAAGACGGCTTTACGGGCGGCAGCCATGCCGGGGTGGTCATCGCTGACGATGTAAGTGACGCCGCAGAGGCCGCGCTGGACGAGGCCTTGGAAGAAGGTGCGCCAATGGGCTTCGGCTTCACTGAGGGCGACGCTGACGCCCAAGATGGAGCGCTTGCCTTCGGCGGTGATGTCCGGGCAACGAGGACGGCGCAATCGCGGAGTTGACCGTCGTGGCGGACCTTTTCGTAGCGGGCATCGAACACCACATAGGGGCAGGCGACGAGGGGGTGGTCACGTCAGAGCTGGACCTCGGCATCCACGGAGTTTGGCGCAGGCACTGACCTGGGTGGAGCTGACGCTGCCGCCGGATGCGACGCCCGACCACTTTGCGCTTGCCTTTTTAGTACTAAGGCACACTCTGTTTTGAGCATCAGGAATGCCTGACCCGTAGCGGTCATGGCTACCAATCCGAGCTTTCGCGGGTGCGAGAGTCACGGTGGTAGGGGCCTAACACCGGCTCCGATGTGCGGAGAAAAGATTCTCCGAAAACTGTTCCCGATGACCTTATCCCGCGGAGGGATTCTGTCGTCGCACATCCTCCCTGATGCGTTAGGCAGCACGCAAAAAAAACGACCATGACCATACATCGAAGGCATCGGAGCTGGCCTATGGGGAAAATACCCCCGCCGTGGATATTTTGTAAAAAATTAACCCCCACCCTCCCCCATCAGGAGGTAAGCCATTTTTTGACCCTGGGGGGTCTGGGCGGGCGGCGGGGCCTCGGTCTCTGCAAAACCTCCATAAACCCCCTTCAATTTATCAACTTAAAATTAAATTGATAAATTGAAGGTGCTTTATAGGGGAGGGGCAGAACCAGGCTGGTGTGCGTGTACCTCCCCGCCGGCTTGGGGGAGTCCTGGATGGAACCAGAAAAGAGAAAGTGGAGATAATCATGAAAAACGATAAAAATGCAAAACAAACGGCGCCTGGAAGCCCGGAGACAACTTCGCGGATAAGATTGGCCACGCCGGAGAACGCGCCCGAACTCTTCTCCGGCGGCTGGAGAATTCTGTCCCGGCCCGCGGCAAACGGGGCAAAGCCAGGCGAAAAACCGCCTTTAACCGGGAGCGTCTTCTTGAAAGCCGCCACCGACGATTCAGGCCGGCCGGAATCCCTCCCCCAAAAGAAGCCTAAAAAGCACTAAATTCCCGAGGGAATACCCAAGCACAAATTAGTGTCCGGATACAATTGATTTTATGAACACTGCACTCTATGTCCGAGTTTCGACTGACGGGCAAACAACCGACAGCCAAGAACACGAACTCCGCGCCTATTGCGAGCGCCGCGGCTGGCGCGAAGTCCAAATCTACTCTGACCAGATATCGGGGGCCAAATTCGTCCGGCCCGGCCTCGACGCGCTCATGGCCGCCATACGGGCTGGCAAGATTGAGCGGGTGGTAGTCTTCAAGCTCGACCGCTTGGGCCGCTCCTTGCCCCATCTGGCGCTGCTGCTGGCCGAATTGGAGCGTAATGGCGTCGCCCTGATCGCCACGAGCCAGGGGATAGACACCAGCAACAGCAATCCGGTTGGCCGGCTCCAAATGAACGTCCTCATGGCCGTGGCTGAGTTTGAGCGCGAGATAATCCGCGAGCGGGTTAACGCCGGGCTGGCCGCCGCCAAGGCCCGCGGCGTGAAGCTTGGCCGGCATCCAAAGCATAACCGGGTTCCCGCGGAAGTGCTGACGCTCAAGGCGCGTGGGCTCGGGGTTCGGGCGATAGCCCGGGAATTGAAAATCCCGGTTTCGACCACCTGAACCATGCTTCGGGCGGCAACGCCGGCAGCGTAGCGTCCGTCCGGCGGGGCAGGAATGCCCTCCAGGGGCTCGCAGCAGCCTTGCCGGCTCTTCTCCACCCCGCCGCGCGATCAAACGCGTCCGGGCGGGCCTCCAGCGCGCCTGCGTGCGCCCTCAGCCCGGCTTCTTCTGGTCTAAAACTTACCGACCGAGTTGGCTTGCCTGGTCCCAGAGATGGCCACCAGGATGCAACGTGGCGGAGTTCCACCTATATTATACTGCTCGCCTGTCGTCACTGGACATATTGCTTCATCTAGAGTGCAGGAAATCGGAGCTACCTCCTGGCAGGGGAGGGGTGGGGTTAATTTTTCAAAAAAAGCGGGGGCCGGGGGCAATTTCTCCGGGGCCGGGGCTCCGCGGGAAAACCCGAGGGGGAAAGCTCTATATAAAACGCTACTAACTATTATCTATTATCAATTATTTAATAGTTAATAATAGATAATAGTTAGATGATTCTGTATAGGACTTCTCCCCCCTGCCTTTTATTGACCACCAGTCTGGCTCTGCCAAGGTCATCTTTGAAACCGACGATCATACCATCGCCGCCCAGGCGGAGCGCCGGCTTCATGAGATCTGCGCGGGTCCAGCGGCAGCCTGAAATGAGGTTCTGGCAGCATTACGATGGCAGCTCGGCACAACTGTCCACCAGCCACCAGAACTTTTGCGCGTCGGTCCGCAACACCAAGGCCTTGTAGCGGCTGTGCAGGATGCGTTCGCTATGCCCGAGCTGGCCAGCCACCTTGGATGCCTCCCCAGCAGCAGCCAGCCACATGGAGGCTGCGGTGTGCCGTGTCACGTCCTTCGGCCATGCTTCCAGCCCCAGGGCCTTGCGCAATTTCGTCCGTTCCCGTCTCATTTGCAGGCGGGACAAGGGAAGCACGCTGCCCGCCGCCTTCGCGTATTTCAAGGCGTCCATGACCCCGGGCCGCGGGTAAACCACCCGGCGCTCGCCGGTCTTGGTGGTCTGCTCCTCGCAGCGTATCCACCCGTCCTGAAAATTTATCATCTTCCACGTTGTCTTTTGAGCCTCCTCCGGGCGCAAGCCGGCAAAAGTGGACAGGTAGAACCACGCCAGCGCCCGCGGATGCACCTGGAGCCAGCCCAGGGCCTTCGTGACCTCCGGCAGCGTGAACACCCGCGGGGCTCCCCTGCGGAGCCGGATGGTCTCCAAGCGCTCACAGGGGTTATCCGCCCGGTAGCCGCGTTTGACAGCGAACCGGAACCAAGTCGCCAGCCGGCTGCGGAGCGTGCTCCGATACTCGATGTTGTACTGGTTCAGGAAGGTCTCCACGTCCGCCAAGGTGAACCTGGACACTGGCAGATACTCACGGCCCACAATGAAATCACCGATGATCTGCTTCAAGTTGGCCAGGTAGAGCTTGGCCCGCCCCGCGGCCAGCTTGGCATTGTGCAACTCCGTTAGCGCCTTTTCTGCCGTCACTGTGCCCGTTTGTGCCCCACCGGCCACCCGCAGCCTTTTGAATTCATCCCAGGCCTGCCGCGGCGTAAGGCCCTCCTCGCGCATCTCCGTGACCACAGACATGAGTTCATTCCGTTCCGGGTGTGACATGGCCACCCACACCGCGCCGGCCCTTTCCAGGTCTTCCTGGAGCCGTTCAGCCTCCGCCTGGGCCAGGGCTTTTGTTTTGAAGTTGACCCTGAAGCGTTTCCCATTACGATATTCTAATCGCCAGCGCTTGCGGGCAGGCAAATATGAAATCGAGAATTTCATCGAGCCAACTGTGCCCGTTTGTGCCCAAAAAATCAATCGCAAAAGGGCAACAGGTTGGTAGGAGCTTGGTAGAAGTTGCGTTGAGCGGAGTTGAGGAAAAGGCCGTAAAACCTCAATGAAAATGCGGTGTTCGCTAGCAAACATGGCCATCGGTTGCGCGGTTAGCTCAGTGGTAGAGCATTACCTTGACACGGTAGGGGTCAGAGGTTCGAAACCTCTACCGCGCACCATCTTCCCCCCAACCGGTCTTTTCGCAGACCTGCCGCGGGCGGCCCTCCGCCGGGACGAACGGACGAACGGCGCCGCCAAAGCGGCTTGCACAACCAGCCGGTTTTCGTTTAACAAATGAGGCCCAAGCCGCCAAGAGCCGCGAAACCCCGACATCCGTATGTTCCGACCACCAACTGAAGCCGCCCACCCGCCAACCGGGGAATCCGTGTCGGTGAAACGGACGCGCTTTCCCGCCTGGTTGCTGGCCGCCGTATTGGGGTTGCTCACCTTCGCACTCTATACGCCCGTCCTGCGTCATGAATTCGTGGCCTATGACGATGGCCAATATGTAACGGCAAATCTCGAGGTGCAACGCGGTCTGACTTTGGAAAACATCCGGTGGGCGCTTACGGCTGTGGTTTGCTCGAACTGGCATCCGCTGACCGTTCTGTCCCACATGCTGGACTGCCAGTGGTATGGCTTGCGGCCGTGGGGACATCATCTCACCAGCATTTTGCTGCACGCCCTGAACACGGTGCTGGTCTTCCTGCTGTTGCACCGGCTCACCGGGGCACGCTGGCGGAGCGCAATGGTGGCAGCCCTCTTTGGCTGGCACCCGTTGCACGTGGAGTCGGTGGCGTGGGTGGCGGAACGCAAGGACGTGCTGAGCACTTGCTTCGGGCTCGTGACACTGCTGCTGTACTCGGCTTATGCGCAGGGGCGGAAAACCAAGGATGCGGAAGCCGCGGAAGCCGGCGCCGGCCCCGTGTTTTATGTCTCGGCCTGGTACTGGCTGGCCTGCTTTTGTTTCGCCCTCGGGCTGCTGAGCAAGCCGATGCTGGTGACGTGGCCGTTTGTCCTGCTGCTGTTGGATTATTGGCCGTTGAAACGGTTCCAGCCGGGCCGCGCGGGGCGGTTGCTGGTGGAAAAGCTTCCCTTCTTTGCCTTGGCAGCAGCGGGGAGCCTGATGACGTTTTACGTCCAACACCAAACGGGCGCCATGAAGATATTGGAACACCTGACTTTTGGCAGCCGGTGCGAGAATGCCGTGGTTTCCTATGGCCGCTATCTGCTCAAGCTGGTCTGGCCGGTGGACCTGGCATTCTTCTATCCGCATCCCGGGCACTGGCCGGTGGGGGGGGTGCTTCTGGCTGGCGCATGTCTGGCGGGCATTTCGATCCTGGTTTGGCTGGCCCGGCGACCATATCCGTTTCTGCCGGTGGGCTGGTTTTGGTTTATCGGCACGCTGGTGCCGGTGATTGGCTTGGTGCAGGTGGGCATTCAGGCCATGGCGGATCGTTACACTTACATCCCGTCGTTGGGCATATTCGTGCTGATCGTCTGGGGCATCTCCGAGTTGGCCCGGCGCTGGCGACAGGAGGCGCTGGCCGGCGCGCTGGCCGGCTTGGCAGCCGTCATTCTGTGCGCTGCAACCTGGCACCAGATTGGCTTTTGGCAGAACAGCGAGATTCTCTTCCGCCACTCGCTGGAAGTCACGGCCGACAACGAGGTGGCGCGCAACAATCTCGGAACCGTCCTGATGGACCGGGGCCAGGTGGATGCCGCCCTCAACGAGTTTCAGGCCGCCCTCCGGGACCGAGCCAACTGCGTGGAGGCCCACAACAACCTCGGCAACGCCTTGAAACAGAAGGGCCAAACGCCGGCCGCCATCAGGGAATATGAGACTGCCATCCGCCTGCAACCGGGGTTTGCCGATCCCCACAACAATCTCGCCACAATGCTGCTGGCCCAAGGCCAAACCAACGCCGCCTTCCAGGAATTCCAGAACGCCGTCCGCCTGCGGCCCGATTACGTTGAGGCCCGCAACAATCTGGCGGCGCTGCTGGACTTGGCCGGCCGGACCAATGAAGCCATCGCCCAATTTCAGCAGGTCATCGCCCTTAGCCCGGACTACCCCGACGCCCACTATAACTTTGGCACTTTGCTGGCCCGGGGCGGACAAACCGACTTGGCCATCAGCCAGTTTCAGCAGGCGTTGCGCGAAAAACCGGATGATCCGCAGGCCCATTTCGAGCTGGGCAACGCGCTGGCCAGCCAGGGGCAGGCTGACGATGCGATCGTCCAGTTGCAAGCAGCGGTCCGGCTGAAAAACGACTGGCCCGAAGCCCACAACAACCTGGGCAACGTGCTGGCGATGCGAGGTCAAACGCAGGCCGCCATCAGGGAATTTCAAGCGGCCCTCCGGCTCCAGCCGGATGATGCCGATGCGCACTACAACTGGGCGAATTTGCTGGCCAAAAACGGCCAGCCGGACGGCGCCATCGCGCAGTTTCAGCAGGCCCTGAGCCTCCGGCCCGATGATGCCGACACCCATTACAAACTGGGCAACCTGTTCGCCAAGGCGGGGCGCACGGACGAAGCGATGGGCCAGTTCCAGGCGGCCATCCGGCTGGCCCCGGACTTTGCCGAGGCCCATAACAACCTCGGCAATCTGCTCGCGGCCAGGGACCGCGCCGATGACGCCATCGCCCAGTTCCAGGCCGCCGTCCACAGCAAGCCCGACTACCGGGACGCACACTACAATCTCGCCAGCGCCTTCTACAAATTGGGCCGGGTGGATGACGCCATCGGCGAATTTCGAACCGTCACCCGGCTGGCGCCGGATTTCGCGCCGGCGCACCATTACCTCGCGGTGGCCCTGGCCAAACTGGGCCGCGCGAGCGAGGCCATCGCCGAGTTCCAAGCCGCCATCCGCCTGAAACCGGATTATGCCGCGGCGCACGACCGGCTCGGCGTGGTGCTGGGCGGCCAGGGGCGGCTGGATGACGCCATCGTTGAGTTCCGGGAAGCCGTCCGCCTGCGGCCGGATTCCGCGGAGGCCAGCAACAACCTCGCCCGGGCCTTGGCCATGAAGGCCGCCGCCGCGAAACCCTGACCGGCCGGACCGATTTCCCTTTTGGCGTTTGCTGCAAACGTTGGTAATTTGGCGGCAATGCCGGACATCGTCCTCGCCACCCTCAACGCGAAGTTCATTCACGCCGCGTTCGGCTTGCGCTATCTCTTCGCCAACCTCGGCGCGCTGCAGCCGCGCGCGGCCATCGCGGAGTTCGACATCAACCAGCGCCCGCTGGACATCGCCGAAGCACTGCTGGCCCGCGCGCCCAAAATCCTCGGCCTGGGCGTTTACATCTGGAACGTGACGGAAACCACCGCCGTGGTGGCGGCCATCAAACGCGTGCGGCCGGACATCATCATCGTTTTGGGCGGTCCGGAAGTGAGCTATGAAACCGAGGGGCAGGAACTGGTGCGGCTGGCGGATCACGTGATCACCGGCGAGGGCGACCTGAAATTTGCGGAAGTGTGCGGGGAATTGCTGGCGGGCGGGAACGGTTCGCCGGAGGGGAACGGCCACGCCCCGAGCCGGGCGCCCCTGCCCAAGATCATTCCCGCCGAGCCGCCGGAGTTTTCGCGCCTCGCCCTGCCCTACGAGTATTACACGGACGCGGACATCGCGCATCGCATCATCTATGTCGAGGCGTCGCGAGGCTGTCCCTTCACCTGCGAATTCTGCCTGTCGTCGCTGGACATCCCGGTGCGGGCGGTGCCGCTGGAGACATTTTTGGCGGCGATGCAGAAGCTGCTGGATCGCGGGCTCAAGCAGTTCAAGTTCGTGGACCGGACGTTCAACCTGAACATCGCCACCGGCCGGGCGATCCTGGAATTCTTCCTGGCGCGGCACCAGCCGGGGAATTTTTATCATTTTGAAATGGTCCCGGACCGGCTGCCGGGGGAATTGCGGGAGGTCATCGCCCGGTTCCCGCCCGGCGCGCTGCAATTCGAGGTGGGGGTGCAGACGTTCAATCCCGAGGTGGGCCAGAACATCAGCCGCCGGCAGAATTACGAGCGGCTGGCGGACAATCTCAATTTTTTGCGCACCCACACGAGCGTCCACATTCACGCCGATCTCATCGCCGGCCTGCCGGGGGAGACGGTGGAGAGCTTTGCGGCGGGCTTTGACCGATTGATTGCGCTGGGGCCGCAGGAGATTCAAGTGGGCATTTTGAAACGGCTGCGCGGCACGCCGATCGGGCGGCACGATGCGGAGTGGCAGATGATCTACCATGCGCTGCCGCCCTACGAAATCCTGCAAAACCGGTTGATTGACTTTGCCACGATGCAGCGCCTGCGCCGGTTCGCGAAGTATTGGGAGCTGATCGGCAATAGCGGCAACTTCGTGCGCGCCACGCCACTGATCTGGGGCGGGGAATCGCCGTTCGCCGGCTTCCTGCGCCTGAGCGACTGGTTGTATGCCCGGCTGGGGCGGACGGACAGCATCGCGCTGGCGCGATTGACGGAACTGGTGTTTGCGTTTCTCACCGCCGAATTGAAGCTGGCCTCGGCGGGCGTGGCCCAAGTGATGGCGGAGGACTGGCAGCGCGGCGGCCGCCACGACGTGCCCGAGTGCCTCCGGGAATTTCTGCCGGTGGAAAACGGCCGGCGCGCCGCCGCGTCCACGCCCCGAAATTCGCTCGCCAAGCGCCAAGCGCGGCATTTGGCGGGCTGAATCAGGCAGAATGGGTTCTCAACGTCCTGGTCATTAACGTCTTCCGAACGGTGCGTCGGCTGAAATGCCAATGCCCGCCCCCGGGATGTTGCTTGTCGCCGGGCCGGGCTGTGGTAAAGTGAACGAATGTGTCCGAGATAGGCGGGGCATTGCCCGGGCGCTATTTCCCTGTCACAAGAGTTTTGTTGTTTTATGCAGTTTTTTTCGCTGGTTCAATGTTTGGGTTATGTGGCGTGCGCGTTGGGGGTGACGGCTTTTCTGCAAAAGAAAGACACCCGGCTGAAAGGTTTCCTGGCCGCAGAATGCGCCGTTTATACGGCCCATTTCTGGCTGCTGGGCAATCCGCCGGCGGCGCTGAGTGCATTTCTGTCCGGCTGCCGATCCGGTTTGGCCATCAAGTACCGACATTGGTTGATGGCGTTGGTGTTTGTGGCGTTGAACCTGGGGCTGGGCATCCTGTTTGCCCGCCGTTGGACAGACGTGCTGCCGATCATGGGCGGGGTGCTCGGCTCGGTGGCCCTGCTGACGATGACCGGCACGCCCATGCGCGTGGTGCTGCTCATCAGCACGCTCTGCTGGCTGGGGAACAACTGCCTGACCGGCTCCGTGGGCGGCATGCTGCTGGAATCCTTCAACGCCCTGGCCAACGGCTTCACCCTCGCACGCCTGTTGACGGAAACGCGCCAGGCGGCCGCGCTACCGAGCGCGAGTCCGCTGAAAAAGCGGCAATCATCCGCGCCAGCGGCGCCGCAGAAATGACCCAACCAGTCCCGGACGCGTGCACAAACACGGCGACCCATTGGTCACCCCTGATTCAATGCCCCGCTCTTTATTTTCAGATGGCGGCAGACGCCAGTTTGCCGCCACGGGGCCGCAGCGGCAAACTTGGGAGGTCGGCCAACACCGTTGCGGGGCCGGATGATTACGGCGAACGGATTTGGTAGAACCGGGGTCCGCCGGCGTGGTTGGTATCCGTGAAATCAAAGAGGCCGGTCGGAGTGTTTGTGGAGACGCCCAGCACGGTCCAGTTGGCGAGCGGCAGCAGGAGATTGGTGCTGGACAACACCGTGTAGCAGGCGCCCGCCGTACCGTTGGTGAAGCCAAACTGAAACGCGCCGGTGCCGCCCCAACCGGGGCCGACGATGACGGGCCGCGTGGCCGCACCCAGCGCCGATTGCGTAATGGCAATCGCCTGCCCCAGCAGGGTGAGGTTGGCGGTCCGCGGCGCGCCGGTGTTGGTGGGATAACTGAAACTGACCATCCCGTTGGTGACGCCCGTGATGGCCAGCCAGGGCTGGCTGGAAACGGGCGCAAACGGCCCGGTCAGGTTGGCGGTGGCAGGGACGACGGCGGGCAAGGTGTCGCTGCCGGCAGACGGGGGTTCCGTCCGCAGGGTGGGGAAGACAAATGCCCGCGGCAGCTCTTTGATGGCGTTGTTCTGCGTATCCGCAATATAGAGGTCGCCGGCGCCATCCGCCGCCACGCCCAAAGGATTGTATAATCCCGAGCCAACGACCGTGGTCTCGCACTGATTGGCCGGGCTCCATTCCGTGACCGAGTTGACGGGATAGGAGTTGGCAATATAGACATTGCCACGACCGTCCACGGCGACACCCGCGGGTGAGTACAAACCCGATACGGGCAGGTTCGTGGTGGTGTTCATGGCGGCAATCCATTCGGCGCAGGTGTTGTTGCCATAATTCGCGGTGTACAAGTCGCCCAGCGCATCCACCGCCAGCCCGTAGGGACTGCTCAGGCCGGACATGACCGTGGAAAGCGTGTGGTTGGCGGCGGTCCATTTTTGCACGGTGCCATTGTTGCCGTCGGCAGCATAAACGTTGTTAACGCGGTCCACGGCGACGCCCCACGGATAGCTCAAGCCGGAGCCGAACAGCATGGACAGGGCGCCGCTGGACGCCGTCCATTTCAATACGGCGGAATAACCGTTGCCGTTGAAGTAACCCGGGTCAGTGATGTACAGGTTGTTGGAGCTATCCAAGGCAATCCCGTAGGGACGGGCCAGACCGGAGACGATCACGGTGCTAACGGTGTTACTGGCCACATTCCATCGCTTGGCCTCCGCGTTGTCCGTGTCAACGATATAGACATTGCCTGCGCCGTCCACGGTCAGGGCGTAGGGCGAATTGAGACCAGAGGAGACCAGGGTGGTGGGAGTACCGACCGCAACGTAGTTGGTGCCCGCCTGGGTGATGGTGACGGTCTGGCCACCCACGGCAAGCGTGCCCGCGCGGGTGGCGCCCGGATTGGCATCGAAACTGAAGAAGTCATTCGTGGGGCCGACCCCGTTGGGCATGAACGGATGCAGCCAACCGACGTTGACCACGTTGGTCCAGAGCGCGGAGGGCAGGTCCACGGCCAGCAGCACACCATCGCAGGCGGCCGCGGGGCCTTCGACCAGATTGGTGCAAGCCAGAACAAAGGCCGGCGCGGCCTGCGTAATGGAAATGACTTTGCCCAACAGGCTGATATTCGCCGTGCGGACGCCCGCGGGGTTGGCGGCGACACTGAAACTGACGATGCCGTTGGTGACACCCGTGATGGTGAGCCAGGATTGGTCGCTGGTGGGCCAGAACGGGCCGGCCAGATTCTCGGCCGTCGGCAGCACGGCCGGCAAGGCATCGTTGCCGCCCACGGCCGGTTCGCTCCGGGGCGTGGAATCCACAAACGCCCGCGTCAATTCCTTGATGGCGCTATCGCGCTGGTCCGCCAGATACACGTTGCCCCAGGCGTCCACGGCGATGCCCTCGGGATAGAACAAGGCGGTCGTCGCATTCGAGGCGAGGAGCGTGACTACCGAGTTGCTGACGAAGTTCCATTGTTTGATCGCATTGTCATCGGTGTCGCCAATAAAGACATTCCCGGAACCGTCCACAGCCACACCGTAGGGATAGTACAAGGGCGTGGTGGCATTGGATGACACCAGCGTGGTCACGGTGCCGCTGACGGGATTCCATTCTTTAACGGCACTGTTGCGGCTGTCGGCGATGTAAAAATTGCCGGCGATATCCCGGGCCAGGCCCTGGGGGTTCGCGAGGCCGGAACTGAAGACAACGACGTCGAGATTGCTGGTGGCAATCCATTCCCGGATTTGGCTGCTGCCGGTGTTGGCATAATAGACATTCCCGGCGCCATCCAAGGCAATGCCCGTGGGGTTGAACAAACTTTGGGTGGAATCAAGGATGGTCACGGTATCACTGGCGACGTTCCACCGTTTGATCTCCTGGTTGTAAAAGTCGGCAAAATACACGTTGCCGGTGGCGTCCAACTCCAGGCACTGGGGATTCTTCAAGCCGGTCGAAATCAAGGTGGTGAGCGTGTTGCTGGCGGCCAGCCATTCCTGAACCTGGCTGATGCCGGCGGAAAAATAGACGTTGCCGGCGGCATCCAAGGTGACCCCGGCGGACTCGGGCACCTTCGAGGCCAGCGTGGCAAGGGAATTCGCCGGCTGATACGTGGCGCCCGCCTGTACAATGGTGAGAGTCTGGCCCGCAACCGTCAGGGTGCCGGTGCGGGTGGCGCCCGGATTGACGTCGAAACTGAAGAGGATATTGGTGGGACCGGAGCCGGTGGTATTGACGACGTGCAGCCAGGTGGCATTGGCTTGGTTGGTCCAGAGGGCCGTGGGGACATTGACCGTCAGCATCACGCTGTTGGAGCCGGAACCGGGACCTTCCACGCGGTTGGTCAGGCCCATGACAAACGTGGGCGCCGCCTGGGTGACGAGGACGGTCTGGCCGGCAATCGTCAGGCTGCCGGTGCGGGCGGCCCCAATGTTGGTGTCAAAGGAAAAGCCAACATTGGTGGAGCCGGCGCCGCTAGTGCTGACGAGGTGCAGCCACGAGGCGGTGGCGGTATTGGTCCAAGCCGCCGTGGCCACATTCACGGACAGCGCCACGCTGTTGGAGCCGGCTGCCGGACCGACATTAAAATTAGTGGGGCTGACCACAAAAACAGGAGCGGCTTGAACGATGGAGATACTTTGGCCAAGCAGACTGATCTCCGCAGTGCGGCTGGCGGAGCCGCTGTTGGTCGTGAAGCTGAAACTGACGACGCCATTGGTCACGCCAGTAATGCGGAGCCACGCTTGATTGGTGGCGGGGGCAAAGGGCGTTTGCAGATTTTGCGTGGCGGGCACCACCGCGGGCAAGCTGTCATTTCCCGCCAGCGCGGACTCCGTTACGGCAGTGGAATTGACGAACGCGCGCGGCAATTCCATGACCGAGGCACCGGCAAAGGTGCTGATATAAAGATTTTCGGCCGCATCCACCGCCACGCCCCAGCTTTCGTTGGTGCTCACGGTGGTTACCGCGCCATTGGCGGCGTTCCACTCCATGAGCGCATTGTTGATGGTGAAAAAGACATTTCCCGCCCCATCCACTGTCAATTCGTAAGGGCCGGAATAGGCCGGGATCACTGATGGCCCCGCCAAGGTCGTCAGATTGCCCGTGGCCGGGTTCCACATTTTCACCGCCGAATTCTCTGAATCGGCAATATAAATATTGCCGGACACATCCACGGCCACGCCACCGGGGCCGTCCAAATTCGTGCTAATCATCGTGGTGAGGCTGCTGTTGGTCACACTCCACTTCTTGATGGTGCTGCTGCCGGTGTCCGCAATATAAAGATTCCCCGCCGCATCCAAAGCCACGCTCTCCGAGTTGTCGAATCCCGACGAAGCCAGCGTCGTCGTGATTTGGCTGTTGGGGTTCCATTCCGAGAGCTTGCCGTTTTCCACGCTGATGAAATAGAGATTGCTGGAGGCATCCACCGCCACGGTCTGAGCATAATAGGTGTAATAGCTGGCCCCGGACGGAAACAGGTTGCTGCTCGTATTATTCGCCGCGGTCCATTTCAAGATGCCGCTGCCGTATGCCGCATAGACATTGTTGCTCTTGTCCACGGCAATCTGATCGGTCCAACCCGGCGCCGAAGCGACGATCGTGACGGCGCCCGCCGGAACATAATTCGTTCCCGCCTGGGTGACGGTAACGGCTTGTCCGGCGATGCTGAGGAGGCCGGTGCGGGTGGCATTGGTATTGGCGTCAAAGGTGAAAGCGACATTCGTGCTGCCCGTGCCGTTGGTGGCGCCGAGGTGCAACCAAGTGGCGCCCGACGTGTTGGTCCAAGCGGTCGTCGCGGGGCTGACCGCCAGCCAAACGCAATCGGTACCCCTGACGGGGCCTTCCACCCAGTTCGTCGGTGTCACTGAATAACCGGCCGCCCCGGCGGAAACCGACGCCAGCGTTATCAGATACACTACCGTCTTGAATAGTCTGAATGGATTGTATGATTTAAGAGTCATTAGTTTTGATTAAAAAATTTATCCGATGCTATATTCTTCAATTGCATTTTGCAAGGTCAACCGGCGGCTGGAAAGGTCTGCTGAGTCAACGAGCCGGCCGCAGAATAGTCGCGTTGGATCGTTACACCGTGCGAAGATGAAAGACGGGGAAAATAGATACGAAAACCCATTGGTCACCCCTGATTCAATGCCCCGCTCTTTATTTTCAGATGGCGGCAGACGCCAGTTTGCCGCTACGCGGCCGAGGCGTCGCTGTCCGTGCCGGGGTGGAAGCCGAACTGGACGAGCTTGGCTTTCATGGTGATGCGGGAGACGCCCAGCCAGCGGGCGGCCTTGGCCTGGTTGCCCTGGGCCAGATCAATCGCCTGGCGAAAGAGTTCGCGCTCGGCGGATTCCAGCACGCGCGAGTGGACTTCCGCGGCTTCTCCGCGCTGGGCCGCGGCGAGGAGGTCACCAATGTATTCGGCAAGGGTCTGGTGGGGGGCGCCAGCCGGGGTGGAGCCCTTTTGCAACGCACCGCGGACATGGTCCACGTTCACGGTGTAGCCCTGGGCCAGCAGGAGGGCCTTGCGAATGACGTTCTCCAGCTCGCGCACGTTGCCGGGCCAGGAGTGGGACTGGAGAAATTCCAGCGCGTCCGCATGAATCGAGGGGCTGGCGTTGCCCAGCTCCGGACCGTACTTCGTCAGAAAATAACGCACGAGCGAGGGAATGTCCTCCTTGCGCTGGCGCAGCGGGGGGAGGGTGATGACGACCACGTTGAGGCGGTAATACAGGTCCTCGCGAAACTGCTTTTCACGGATGCTCGTTTCCAGGTCGTGATGGGTGGCGGCGAGCACGCGGACATCCACGGGAATGGTTTCGCGGCCGCCAAGGCGCTGGAGGGATTTTTCCTGGAGCACGCGGAGGAGCTTCACCTGGGTACCCAGGGACATGTCGCCGATCTCGTCCAGGAAAATGGTGCCGTGGTCGGCCTGCTCGAAGCGGCCGATGCGCTGGCCGGTGGCGCCGGTAAAGGCGCCGCGTTCATGGCCGAACAGCTCGCTCTCCAGGAGCGTCTCGGGAATGGCGGCGCAATTGATGGCCACGAAGGCGGCGTTGGCGCGGTCGCTGTTCTGGTAGATGGCGCGGGCGATCAGCTCCTTGCCGGTGCCGGTTTCGCCGCGGATGAGCACGTTGACGGGCTTGGCGGCGATGCGGCCGATTTCCTTGTAAATGGTCTGCATGGCCGAGCTCTGGCCCACGATGGCGTCGCGCGCGGCCCCCGGTTCGCCGAGGGTGACGGGCTCGGACATGAGGCGGTTGCTGTTGACGGCGCGGCGGACCAAATCGAGCAGTTGCGGAATTTCAAACGGCTTGAGCAGGTAATCGTAGGCGCCAAATTTGGTGGCCTCGATGGCGGTCTGCGTGGTGCCGAACGCGGTGATGAGGATGATGGGCAGGCGGGGCCGGGCGGCGTGCAACTGGCGCACGAGGTCCAGGCCGCCGAGGCCGGGCATTTTCAGGTCGGTGACGACGACGTTGAAGACGTCGCGGGTGGCGCGGGCCAGGCCTTCGTCGCCACGTTTTTCCACGGTCACCGCGTAGCCTTCGTCGGCCATCAGCCGGGAGAGCGTGTCCACAATGCCCGGGTCGTCGTCTATGAGTAAAATTCGGGCGCCGGTATTCATGCGTTTGCCTGTGGCAGCAGAATACCAAAAGTCGTGCCGCGATTCACCTGCGTTTGATATTGCAGGACGCCGCCGTGCTTTTGCACGATGCGGGCGGCGATGGACAGGCCTAGGCCGGTGCCGCTTTCCTTGGTGGTGAAGAAGGGGTCGAACAGCCGTTTCTGCGCCTCCACGGGAATGCCCTTGCCGGTGTCGGACACTTCCAAAATCACGGTGCTTTTCTCGCCGTTGAGGAGCGGCTTGCGGGACTGGCGGGCGCGCAGGGTGATGTCGCCGTTCTGGCCGATGCTGTCGGCGGCGTTTTGGACGAGGTTGATGAGCACCTGTTTCATCTGGGCGGGGTCCACCTTCACATACATGGGCGCGGAGGCTTCCAGGTGCATCTGGATGTGGTTTTTCTCCAATTGCGGCGTGAAGAAGAGCTTGGTTTCCAACAGGAGCAGGTCGGCGGCGATGACCACGGTTTCGGGGTCGGCGGGCCGGGCGAACTGGAGGAAGTCGTTGACGATGCGTTCGAGGCGGACGATTTCGCGCTCGACGACCTTGACGTCGTTGTGCTCGGGGGTGCCGGCGGCGAATTTTTTCTGCTGGGTGAACAGGGCGGCCTTGATGGCTGTGAGGGGATTGCGGATTTCGTGGGCGACGCCGGCGGCGAGGAGGCCCAGGGAGGCGAGCTTTTCGCGCTGCTCGACCATGGCCTGGGTTTCCACCAGCTTGCTGCGCAACGGCTGGATCATGTCGCGATAGACAAAGGTGGCCAGGGCAATGCCGGCCAGAAAGAGGAGGAACAGCGACACGAGGATGGTCACCCGCAAGTGGAGGAGCATCTGGTGCGCCTCCACCACGAGCTGCTTCTTCAAATCCAGATGGGCCTGGGACAGGTCCTGGCCCTGGTCAAACAAATGACGGCGGGTCTGGCTGAGCTGATCAATGAGATCGGATTGGAGGCTGGCAGCGGGGCCGGTGGCCTGGATTTTTTTCTGCACCTGGCCGGCCAGCTTGAGGTAGTCGGTGTAGGTGGCATTGAGCTGTTGCAGGATGGTCCGCTCGCGAGGCGTGACCGGGCTGGAAATCTGGGTCTGAATCCAGGCATTCAATTCGCTGCTGGACTTGAGAAAATCGTTCCAAGCGGCGGGGTCGCCAGTGCGCAGGTAATGGGTGAACTTGTCGCTGCCGTCGCGGAGCATGTCCTTGAACAGCTCGGCCATGCCGTAACTCTGGGCGTCCACCTCCTTCAATTTGCCGCTGAGATCGGCGCTCTGGCGCTGGGAGTTGAGGGTGACACCGGCAATCAACACGCCCATGATGGCGATGGCCAGACCGAGGACTGCGAGACGGAGTTTTACGGCGGAAGTCATACCGGGCGAAGGAGGGGGTCAAAGGCCGGGGAAAAGTCCCGGGAGTCTGCCGGCGGCCGGCTGGCCGGAGGCGGAAGCCTCCGGCCGGTCGGCGCCGTGATTTGCAGAAAATGGGTCACGACGGTTCAGCGCCAATGACCCCGTTCGACATGCCAGCCACGGCCGTCATGCCAGGAACGTCCCCCGATCCATACGGCATGTCCATAGGGCGGCATGCCCCAATGACCGCCGACCCAAACCCAGCCGGCGCCGCCCCAGGCCCATTCGCCGCCCACCCACACGTAGCCCGGTCCCGGAGCCACCACGACGGTCTCGACGGGGGCCGGCGGCGGGGCCACTGCAACAACGGGGGCCTCGGGCGCCGGCGCCACCGCCGCCTGCGGCGGTTGGGCCGCCGCCAGCGCGGGCGTGTTAATCATGAAATTGATGACCTTATCCGACACGGTCGCCTTGCGCAGGGAAATGATATCCGAAGCGGTCAGGTGATAAACCGTGCGGGTACTGGTGATCTGGTTGATGATGGTGTCGTCGTTGACGCCGGCCTTGGCCAGCGCTTTGACGTCGCTCACGGTGAGGGGTTGGCCTTGGCTCACGCGATCGTAGGTACCGGGAGATTGGGCCTTGAGCCGCTCCTGCTGTTGCGCGTCCATGGCTGCGCCGACCAGCGCACCCGCCACGACGCCGGCGCCGGCGCCAATCAACGCGTCCACGCCGCCGTTACGGCGGCCGCCCACGGCGCCGCCGATCAAGGCACCCGAAGCGCCGCCAATGAGGGCGCCCGATCCGGTATTGTTTGGAGTTCCGTCAGGATTCACGCATCCGGTCAGCAGCATCGCTGCCCCACCGATTACCACTACACATTTGTTCATACTCATACGCAATATATATTACCATCCACGTCCTCAAGTCTTGCAATAAATCTGGCGCAACTTCTTTTCTCCGAACGAGTCCCCTGCCCCGTGGCCGCCCGGCCGGACCAGCCGTTAAAACCGGCCGTTCCCGATGGTCATTATCATGCAACTGACGTGCCAAATTCCGTGCGTTGGCGAGGCCCGGAAGGTGCGAAAAAACGCGGCCCGGCGCGGCTTTTTGAGAGGCTGGCCGGGGGAGGTGTAAAGCAAGTTAGCATTCCGGCAAAGCGGCTTTGCTTTCTGCCGCGCCCGGCGGGACGGAAAAATCACAATTCCCCAAAAAACGCGGGCGGAAAATCTGGCACACTCCTCGCTATGGGTCCGGGCAAGGCCTCCAGCCGCCGGCGGGTTCGCGGACGGGTGTCGGCCGCAGCAGCAGGCGCTTCCCTGGTGAAATAATTGGCCGGTGAAAGCGCCGAAGCAACCGCAATGAAGAAAAGCAACCATCACCGGCGCGACGAGCGCCCGCCCAGACAGACGTTGGAGTTGAGCCAGTTCAGCACGACGACGTTTCGGGTGCCGGTGCGCCAAGTCCGCCCGCCCCAATCTGGAGGCCGACGGAAAGCGCTTGCTCCGCCCCAGCAAAGCGGCGGACGCCGGCACAGCCGCGGCGTAGTGGCCTGATTCTTATTGCGGCTCGCACAATACGGCGACGGCCCGCGGGCTTCAGCCCGCTTCGATATCCAAAAACACGAGGCCCGTGACCTGCCCAGCCCGCTTGAGCTTTGCACGCTGAAGCGGACTGAAGCCCGCGCTCCAGTCCCACTCACCGCGCCACCGTGGTCGCCGTCAGGGAACCGTTCCAACTGCCGCCGAGGTCTTCGATCAATTGCACACTGTCGGTGATTTGCTCGCCTTTGAGGGTCAGCTCGGTGCGCTGGTTGGCCAGCAGGGTGGTCTGGGCCGTGATCACGTTGAGATAGCTGTCAATGCCCAGACGATAGCGGTCCTTGGCGAGATTGAGATAACGCTGCGAAGAGGCCACGGCGTCATCCTGCTGTTTGAGCTCCTGGGAAAGAATGCGCAGGGCGGCGAGATTGTCTTCCACGCCCTGGAAAGCGGTGAGCACGGTCTGGCGGTAGTTGGCCACCTGTTGGCGGTAAGCCGCCCAGGCCTGTTTGGTGACATACTGGCGCCGGCCGGCGTCGAACAAGGTTTCCGAAGCGGCCGCGCCGAGCGACCAGAGGAGGGCGGGGCCGGAGGAGAGGCTGCCGATGTGTTCGCCATTGAGGCCCAATTCGCCGCTGAGGGTGATGGTGGGAAAGAAGGCGGAGCGGGCCACGCCGATCTGGGCGTTGGCTTCGGCCACGCGGCGTTCGGCGGCGGCGATGTCCGGCCGGCGTTCGAGCAGGGCGGAGGGAACGCCATAGGGAATGGGGATGGGTTTGGCCGAAAGGGTGTTGGTGGCCAGGGAGAATTCCGAAGCCGGTTTGCCCAGCAGGGTGGCAATGGCGTGCTCCAACTGCGCGCGCTGGATGCCCAGGTCGGTGTCCTGCGCGAGGGTGGTGTTCACCTGGGTTTCCGCCTGCGCCACGTCCTGGTCGGAGGCGATGCCGGTTTTGTGAAGCACGAGAGTGAGGTTCAGGGAATCGCGGTAGGCGCCGACGGTGGCGTCCAGCAGCGCCTTTTGTGAATCGAGCTCGCGGAGCTGGAAATAATCGGCGGCCAGCGCGCCTTGAATCGTCAGGCGCATGTTTTCGAGGTCGCCCAAGGTGGCCTGGGCTTCGAGGGCATTGGCATTGACGGCGTTGCGGATGCTGCCCCAGAAATCCGGCTGCCACGAGGCGTCCAACGGCAGCGAATATGAGGTGATCCGCCGGCCGACGGTGGAACTGCCGGAGCCGCCGGCGGCACCGGGGAACTGCAAATTGGAGCGCGAGACGGTGACGTTGGGGTTAGCCGAGACGGTGGGCGCAAGCTCGGTGCGGGTCTCCTTCATGATGTCGCGGGCCACGAGGAAGTTCTGGAGCGCGGCGGCCAGGGTCTGGTTGTTGGTGACGGTGACCTGCTCCTCCAGAGCGTTGAGCTCCGGCTGGTCGAACATCTCCCACCATTTGCCGCGCAGGGCGTCGTCCCGGGGCTCGGCGGCTTTCCAGCCGGCGGTCAGTTTGGCCTCGGCAGGGGTCATTTCCTTGAAGGCGGCGGGTGTTTCCACCAGGGGCTTGGTGTACTTGGGCGCGAAGTTGCAGCCGGCGAACAGGGTGCCGGCGGCGGCGGCCAGGGCGAGGGCGGGCAGACCGGCACGCCCGGATCGGCGCGCTCCACGGTGGGATGACAGGTCGGTATTCATCAAATCAATTCGTTCAATTGGGTGCGATCCCGGGCAGCATGGCGGCGGTGACTTTTTGGGGATGCTTCTCCCCCCAAAGGACGCGCCAGCGGTCCAGGTAGAGATAGACGACGGGTGTGGTGAACAGCGTCAGCGCCTGGCTCATGATGAGGCCGCCGACGATGGTGATGCCCAGCGGGCGGCGGAGCTCGGAACCGGTGGCGCCGCTGAGGATGAGCGGCAGCGCGCCGAAAATGGCGGACATGGTGGTCATCAAGATGGGCCGGAACCGCAGCAGACAGGCTTCGAAGATGGCATCGCGCGAACTCATGCCCCGCTCGCGCTCGGCCGACAGGGCGAAATCCACCATCATGATGGCGTTCTTTTTGACAATGCCGATGAGCAGCAGGATGCCGATGATGGCGATGATGCTCAGGTCAATCTGCTGTCCCCCGCAGGCCACAGACAGCTTGCTGGCGATCATCAACGCCAGCACCGCGCCCACGCCGGCCGACGGGAGGGTGGATATAATGGTGAGCGGATGGATGAAACTTTCATAGAGGATGCCCAGGACGATGTACACCGCCACCAGGGCGGCCAGGATGAGGAGCGGCTCGCTGGAAAGCGAATCCTGGAACGCCTGCAAGGTGCCGGAGAAATTGGCGTGGATGGTGTTGGGCATTTTGATGTCCTGTTCCATCTGGTTGATCGCCTTGACGGCATCGCTCAGAGACATGCCCGGGGTGAGGTTGAAGGAGATGGTGACCGCCGGGAACTGGCCCTGATGGTTCACGGCGATGGGGGCGGTGGTGGGCTCGTAATGGGCCACGGCCGAGAGCGGCACCATGGCGGCGCGGTTGGTGGCGTGCAGGTAGATCGCGTCCAAGCCCTGCGGCCCCTGCCAGAATTGCGGCGCGGCCTCCATCACCACGTGATACTGGTTCATGGCGGTGTACATGATGGAGACCTGGGCCTGGCCGAAGGCGTCATAGAGCGTGCTGTCCAGGGTCTGCGAGGAAACGCCCAGCCGCGCGGCGGTGGCCCGGTCATAAACCAGCGAGGCCTGGAGACCGTCGTTTTGCTGGTCAGTGTTCACCTCGGTGAAGCCGTGCAGCTTGCGCATCTGTTGCAGCAGCACGGGGCCCCATTTCACCAGGTCGGCCAGGTTGTCGCTCTGGATGGTGTATTGGTACTGTGCGCTGCTTTGCCGGCCGCCAATGCGCAAATCCTGCCCGGGCTGCATGAACACGGAGGCGCCGGAGACCTTGGTCAGCGTCGGACGCAGGCGGGCGATGACCTGGTCGGAGCGGATTTTGCGCTCCGCGAGCGGCTTCAGGGAAACGAAGACGAAGCCGCTGTTGGCGGCGCCGTTGCCGCCGGTGAAGGTGATGACGTTGTCCACGGCCGGATCACTTTTGACAAGGTTGGAGAAGCGGCCGGCCGCCGCCTGCATGGACAGGAAGGAGGCATCCTGCGAGCCCTGGATGCCGCCCATGGCCGTGCCGTTGTCCTGCTGCGGGAAAAACCCCTTGGGCACCATCAGGAAGAGGACGATGTTCACCGCCACGGTGGCGCCCAGGACGGTGAGCGTGATGGCGGGATGGCGGAGCACCACGCGCAGGCTGCGTTCGTACCAGCCCAGGATGGCGTTGAAGACACTTTCGCTGGCCCGATAGATCTTGCCGTGTTCCTCCGGCCGGCGGTGCCGCAGCAGGCGCGAGCACATCATGGCGGTGGTGGTGAGGGAGACCACCAGCGAGATGAGGATGGCCGTGCACAGCACGACCGCGAATTCGCGGAACAGGCGGCCGACGATGCCGCCCATGAGCAGCAGCGGAATGAAGACCACCACCAGCGAAACGCTGATGGACAGCACGGTGAACCCCACCTCGCCCGCGCCCTTGAGCGCGGCGTCCACGGGCTTCATGCCCATTTCCAGGTGGCGGGAAACGTTTTCAATCACCACGATGGCATCGTCCACCACGAAACCGGTGGAAATGGTCAGCGCCATGAGCGACAAATTGTCCACGCTGTAGCCGCACAGGTACATGACGCCGAAGGTGCCGATCAGGGAGACCGGGACGACGATGGCCGGGATGAGCGTGGCGCGCGGGCTGCGCAGGAACAGGAACACCACGAAGATGACCAGGATGATCGAGATCATCAGGGTCCGTTCAATTTCCTGGACGGAGGCGCGGATGGTGGTGGTGCGGTCGAGCACGATGCTGCAAACGACGCCGGCGGGGATGGAGGCCGTGAGGGAGGGCAGCGCCGCCTTGATGCGGTCCACGGTGTCAATGATGTTCGCGCCCGGCTCGCGGAAAATGATCAGCGGAATGGCCGGCTTGCCGTTCAGAAAGCCGGCGGTGCGGTTGTTTTCCACCCCGTCCCCCACCTTGGCCACGTCCGAGAGCCGCACGGGCGCGCCGTTGTGATAGGCGACGACCAGCGGCCGGTAGTCCACGGCGTGCAGCAACTGGTCGTTGGCGGCGATGTCCGCGGTGGTCTTGCCATCGGACAACTGGCCCTTGGCGAGATTGGCGTTTTGCAGTTTGAGCGTGTTGGCGACGTCCGTGAGGCTCAGGCCGAAGCTGTTCAACAGGGTGGGGTCCACTTCCACGCGCACCGCCGGCAGGGCGCCGCCGCCGACGGTCACCTGCCCCACGCCCTGGATTTGCAACAGGCGCTGCTGGATGATGGTGGAGGCGTCATCGTAAAGCTGGCCGCGATCGTAGATGTCCGAGGTCAGCGCGAGGATCATGATGGGCGCGTCGGCGGGATTGACCTTGCGGTAGGTGGGGTTGGACGGGAGGTTGGCGGGCAGATAGGCCCGGGCGGCGTTGATGGCGGCCTCGACGTCGCGCGCGGCGCCGTTGATGTCCCGGGTCAGGTCAAACTGGAGCGTGATGCCGGTGGCGCCGAGGACGGACGAGGACGTCATCTCGTTGACACCGGCGATGTGGCCAAGCTGGCGTTCCAAGGGCGCGGCGACGGAGGACGCCATGATTTCCGGGCTGGCGCCGGGCAGGGAGGCCCCCACGCTGATGGTGGGGAAATCCACCTGGGGCAGCGGGGCCACGGGCAGTTGCAGGTACGCCACCGCCCCCGCCAGCGCGATGGCCGCGGTGAGCAGGGACGTGCCCACGGCCCGGCGGATGAATGGCGCCGAAATGTTCATGGGCGCTCCGTGGCCGGCATGGCCGGCGCGGCACCCGCCGCCGCCGGCGCGGAGGCGCCGGAGAGCTTCCGGGCCAGCCGGCCGAAGAAAAGATAAATCACCGGCGTCGTGTACAAGGTCAGCACCTGGCTGACGATCAAGCCGCCCACGATGGCGATGCCCAGGGGCTTGCGGAGCTCGGACCCCACGCCCTGGCCCAGCGCGAGCGGCAGGCCGCCGAACAACGCCGCGAACGTGGTCATCAAAATGGGCCGGAACCGGAGCAGGCACGCTTGGTAAATCGCCTCCTCGGGCGGCTTGCCCTGCTTGCGCTCCAGGTCGAGCGCGAAATCAATCATCATGATCGCGTTCTTCTGCACGATGCCAATCAGCAGGATGATGCCGATCAGGGCCACCACGCCCAGTTCCGTGCCGGTGATGAACAACGCCAGAATGGCGCCCATGCCGGCGGACGGCAGGGTGGAAAGGATCGTGATGGGATGAATGTAACTTTCGTAGAGGACGCCCAGAACGATATAGATGGTGACGATGGCCGCCAGGATGAGCAGCGGCTCGTTGGTGAGGGACGCGATAAACGCCTGGGCGGTGCCTTGGAAGGAGGCCTGGACGCTGGCGGGCATGTTGAGGTCCTTTTGCGCCTTCTCGATGGCCTTGGTCGCCTGCCCCAGCGCCGCGCCGGGGGCGAGGTTGAACGAAATCGTCACCGCCGGAAACTGGCCCTGGTGATTCACGGACAGCGGCGTGGTGCCGGATTCAAAATGGGTGAAGGCGCTCAACGGCACCGCCGTGCCGGAGGTGGCGGGCACGTAGATATCGTTCAGCTTGGCCGGATTGCGCTGGAAATCCGGCAGGGCCTCGAGGATGACGTGATACTGGTTCAACTGCGTGAACAAGGTGGAGATCTGCCGCTGGCCAAAGGCGTCGTAGAGCGCATTGTCAATGGCCGCGGGCGTGATGCCCAGGCGCGAGGCGGTCACACGGTCAATCACCAGGATGGCCTGCTGGCCGTGGATTTGCTGGTCGGTGGCCACGTCGCGCAGTTCGGGCATGGCCTGCATTTTTTCCACCAGCCGCGTCGTCCACAGGTTCAATTCATCGGCGTTGGCGTCCTCCAGCGTGTACTGGTACTCGGTGGAGCTGACGCGGTCCTCCACGGTGAGGTCCTGCACCGGCTGCATGAACAACATGATGCCGTCCACCCTGGCCAGCTCGGGCTGCAACCGGCGGATGACGTCGCTGGCGCTGGTTTTTCTTTCCGCCAGCGGCTTGAGGTTGATCAGAATGCGTCCGCTGTTGAGTGTGGTGTTGATGCCGTCGGCGCCGATGAAGGAGGAAATGCTCTCCACGGCGGGGTCCTTGAGGATGACCTGGGCGAGCGCCTGCTGCCGTTCGGCCATGGCGGTGAACGACACGCTTTCGTCCGCCTCCGAAATGCCCTGGATCACGCCCGTGTCCTGCACGGGAAAGAATCCCTTGGGCACCAGGAGGTACAGCAGCACCGTCAAGGCGAGCGTGCCCACCGCCACCAGCAGGGTGGCCGTCTGGCGTTTGAAGACCCATTGGAGCGTGGTGCCGTAGCGCGCGATGACGCCGTTGAAAACGCGCTCGGAAGCCTGAAAAAGCCGGCCGGGTTTGCGCTCGCCCTTGGCCTTGAGCAGCCGCGCGCACATCATCGGCGTGAGCGTGAGCGACACGCAGGCGGAGACGAGGATGGTCACGCTCAGCGTCACCGCGAACTCGCGGAACAGCCGGCCCACGATGTCCCCCATGAACAGCAGCGGGATCAACCCGGCGATCAGCGAGATGGTCAGCGAGATGATCGTAAACCCGATCTGCTCGGCGCCCTTCAGGGCCGCGGCGAGGGGCTTCTCGCCCTGTTCGATGTAGCGAAAAATGTTTTCGATCATCACGATGGCATCGTCCACCACGAAGCCGGTGGAGATGGTCAGCGCCATGAGCGTGAGATTGTTCAGGCTGAAGCCCAGCAGATACATGACGCCCAGCGTGCCCACCAGCGACAGCGGCACCGCCACGCTGGGAATGATCGTGGCGGAGACGTTGCGCAAAAATATGAAGATGACCATCACCACCAGGGCCACGGTGAGCGCCAGCGAGAATTGCACGTCGCGCACCGAGGCGCGGATGGTCGTCGTGCGGTCGGTGAGGATGCTGACGTCCATCGAAGCCGGCAGGTTGGCTTTCAATTGCGGCAGCAGCTTCTTCACCCGGTCCACCACCTGGATGATGTTGGCGCCGGGCTGACGCTGAATATTCACGATGACCGCCGGGGTTTCGTTCTTCCACGCGGCCAGCTTGGTGTTCTCAACATCGTCCACCACCTGGGCCACGTCCGAGAGCATCACCGGGGCGCCGTTGCGGTAGGCCACCACGAGCGATTGATAATCCTTGCTGCTGAGCAACTGGTCGTTGGCGTTGATCTCGTAAGCCTGGTGCGGGCCGTCGAAATTGCCCTTGGCCTGGTTCACGCTGGCGGACTGGAGCGTGGTGCGGAGATTGTCCAGGCTGATGCCGTAGGCGAGCAACTGGGTGGGGTTCACCTGCACGCGCACGGCGGGCTTTTGGCCGCCGCTGATGGTCACCAAGCCCACGCCCGACACCTGCGAAATCTTCTGGGCCATCCGCGTGTCCGTGTAATCCTCGACCTGCGACAGGGGCAGCGCCTTCGAGGTGACGGCCAGCGTCATGATCGGCGCGTCGGCCGGATTGGATTTGCTGTAAATGGGCGGTGAGGGCAGGTCGTTGGGCAGGTAGGTCTGGGCCGCGTTGATGGCCGCCTGCACCTCCTGCTCGGCCACGTCAATGTTCAGATTCAGCACGAATTGCAGGGTGATGATCGAGCTGCCGCCGGAACTGATCGAAGTCATCTGGTTCAGGCCCGGCAATTCGCCGAACTGGCGCTCCAGCGGGGCGGTGATCGCCGACGCCGAGACATCCGGGCTGGCGCCGGGATAGAAGGTCACCACCTGGATGGTGGGATAATCCACTTCCGGCAGGGCCGAAACGGCCAGCAACTCGTAGGCGATGACGCCCGTCAAAAAGATGGCGGCCATCAGGAGCGACGTCGCCACCGGCCGCAAAATGAATGGACGGGAAGGACTCATTGTGACGGCGGACTTTTGTGATGATGACCGCCCTGGCCCGCGCCCGCCGGCGCGCCGCTGCCCGGGGCGGCGGCGCCCGGCCGCACAGCCACTTTGGCGCCGTCCGTCAGCCGGTTGAAATTATCCGCCGCCACGACCGTGCCCGGGTCAATCCCCTCCACGGCCGTGACTATTCCGTCGGTGGTGCCCGGGGTGATCGTTTGCATGGTGACGGTGCCGGGCGTGGCGGGATGCTGGCCGCCGGCACCCGCGGGGGAGTTGGTGGCGGCCACCTCGCCGCCCGCCTGGTTCGTCTGCGAGGCGTCGGCGGGGCCGGTCTTGACCACGTACACGAACGCGCCGTCGGCGTTGCGCTGAATGGCGGAGTTCGGCAGCAGCGTGGCGTGGTCCAGCGTCCGCACCAGCAGCCGGGCGTTGACGAACTGGTTGGGGAACAGCGCCTCGTCATCGTTGGTGAAAACGGCCCGGAACTTGACCGTGCCGCTGGCGGGGTCAATCTGGTTGTCCAGGGTTTCCAGCATGCCGGCGGCGAGCTTCCGCGTTTGCGCGCGATCAAAGGCGTCCACCGGGAGCTGCTTGCCGGCGCGCAATTGCGTGAGAATCCGCGGCAGGTCGTCTTCCGCCACGTTGAAAATCACGGTGATCGGCTGCAACTGGGCGATCACCACCAGGGGCGTCGTGCTGTTGGCCTGCACCATGTTGCCCACGTCCACCAACCGCAAACCCACGCGTCCCGATATCGGGGCGGTGATGTGGCAATAGGCGAGCTGCACCCGGGCGTTGTCCAACAGGCCCTGGTCCAGTTTCACCGTGCCTTCGTTCTGTTCCACGGCGGCGACTTGCGTATCGAGCTGCTGCTTGGGAATGGCGTTGCTGGCGTAGGCTTCCTGATAGCGCTGCAAATCCAGCCGGGCATCCGCCAGAATGGCCTGATCCCGTTTGAGCTGCCCCTCGGCCTGGGTGAGTGCCGCCTGGCTGGGACCGGGATCAATTTCAATCAGCGGGTCGCCCACCTTCACCTGCTGGCCTTCGGTGTAGCGCACGGCCACGATCTGGCCCTGCACGCGGCTGTTGATGGACACCGTTTGCAGCGGCGTCACCACGCCCAGCGCGTTCACATAAATGCCGATGCTCCCGTTGGTCGCCGTCGCGGTGCTGATCATGATCGGCCCGGAGGCCCCGCCGCGGCCGCCCCCCGCCGCCGACGGCTGAGCCGCGGTGTTCGGTTTGCAACCGGCCAGCGCCAGGACCAGCAGCACCACGAGCCAGGCCCACGGCTGGCGCCCACGGGCCGCCAGCCGGGATATTTCATGGTTGCATTGACGGAGGAGGGCAACACCGGCGTAGCGCGGGTTTCCCAACCTGCTGTATCGCCGATTTCCAAATCGGCAGGGTGTCGCCATGGCGTGGCGGCTGCGGGTTTGGAAACCCGCGCCACAGCAGACTTGGAAGTCTGCGCTACAAGATTGCCTGGAAAATATTCGCGCTAGGACGGCACTCGTTTCCCGCTGGGCATGGGAAGAGACAGACTGCGATATCGGATCTGACATGTTCATTTCCATTCGTTAAAATAACCAAATTTCATGTTCGCAATTAGGCCAGGGTCCGGAAGTCCCGGAACCGGGAATTCTGCCACACGCGATTGATGACCGTAGCCAACCACATCGCAAAATCAAGCGGCTTTTCCAATCTACCCCTGCCCCGGGACATCGTGCCGCCACCGGGGGCGAATAATCGCCAGGGGCTGCCAACCTGTTCGGATGGTTAGCGGGGAACATGCCAAACGGTTCCTGAGCGCAAAAATCGTTCATTTTCAGCAACTTATTGGAGTCCATGCCCCCCGGACCAACTCGTGTCTGCAAAGTAAGTTTGCCGGCCAGCAAACCGGCTTTGCTGAAACCGCCACCCTGATCCGGCCAGCCCGGACGCCGCCAGGAACTGAAACTTTTGCGTGAGTTTGCCCACAAAGTATTGGATGCTGCCCCCCGCGAATTTCAGTCCGCGCAACCGCCTGGCGGCCGTCGTGCGCGCCCTCGTCAAAACGCCGCAAATCCACCTGGTGCCCCGCGCCGATCAGGGCGCGATGACTTCGCGGCACTTGCAATTCGCCAATTTGGGCGCATGTTAGGGGCAGGGGTCATGCAATTAAACCATTCGCTTCAGCTCGCCTATTGCACCAATATTCACCGGGGCGAGAGCTGGGAAGAGACGTTTTTTTCCCTCCAAAATTACACGCTGGCCGTGCGCCAGGAGGTCTGTCCCCAAAAGCCGTTTGGCATCGGCCTGCGCCTGAGCCAGCGGGCGGCCATGGAATTGAACGAGCGCACCCGGCTGCAGGATTTCCGGCGCTGGCTGGGCCAAAACTCCTGCTACGTTTTCACCCTCAACGGTTTCCCCTACGGCCAATTCCACGGGACCCGCGTCAAGGAGCACGTTTACAGTCCGGATTGGGTGGTGCCCGAGCGGCTGGCCTACACCAATCTGCTGTTTGACCTGCTGGCCGAGTTGCTGCCCCCCGGCTTGGAAGGCAGCGTGAGCACGCTGCCCGGCACGTTCAAGGAATTCTACCCGTCGCCCGACGCCTTGAAAACGATCCGGCAAAATTTCTGGCGCTGCGTGGAACACATCGCCCTGCTCCACACCCGGACCGGACGCAAAATGCATTTGGGGCTGGAGCCCGAGCCGCTGTGCCAGCTCGAAAGCAGCGGCGAAACCCTGCAACTCTTCGACCGCCTGCGCGCCGAGCATCCCCACGATGAGCGGCTGGCCCAGTATCTGGGCGTCAATTACGACACCTGCCATTTTGCCGTGGAGTTCGAGGAACCGCTGAACGCGCTGGCCTGCCTGGCCAATAACGGCATCAAGATCAGCAAGCTCCAACTCAGCTCCGCCCTCAAGGTCGTGCCCACCCCGGAGGCCCGCGAGACCCTGCGCGGCTTTGCCGACGACATCTATTTGCACCAGGTCGTGGCCCGCGACCCGGCCGGGAGCCGGATGATTTTCTCCGATTTGCCGGAGGCTCTGGCGCACGCGCGCTCCGCCTACGGGCCGGACCCGGCGGAGCTGCCCGAATGGCGGATTCATTTCCATGTGCCGCTGCACGCCCCGGCGGCGCCGCCCTTTGAGAACACCAACGATCATCTGCTGGGCGTCCTGGATCTGCTCGCCCAGAACCCGCAGCTTTGCTCCCATCTGGAAATGGAGACCTACACCTGGGAGGTGCTGCCACCCAACCTGAAATCGCAAGACGTGGTGACGCAACTGGCCGCCGAATACCAGTGGACGCTGGCCCAATTGAAGGAGCGGGGACTGGCGTGAATCCAAACTTCCTTTTCACACCCGCCGGTTTTTGCTTTCATTCGCCCCCGATGAACCAAAGGTTTCGTACCCTGGTGGTGCTGGGCCGCGTTTCCAACCTGCCGACCGTCTGGTCCAACTGCCTGGCCGCCTGGTGGCTGGGCGGGGGCGGAAATTCCGGAAAACTGCCCCTGCTCTTCCTGGGGGTGAGCCTGTTGTACACCGGCGGCATGTTTTTGAATGACGCCTTCGACCAGGAATTCGACCGCCTGCGCCGGCCGGAGCGGCCCATTCCCTCGGGCAAAATCTCCGCCGCCGCCGTCTGGCGCTTCGGCTTCGGCCAGCTCGCCCTTGGCATCCTCCTGCTGCTGGGCTGCGGCAAGGTGGCCGCCGTCGCCGCCATGATCCTCGCCCTGTTCATCGTGCTCTATGATTTCACGCACAAGTTCTTGATGGCTTCGCCCTGGTTGATGGGCGCGTGCCGGTTCTGGGTCTATATCATCGCCGGCGCCACGGGCCTGGAGGGCTTGAACGGCTTCACGGTTTTCGGCGGCGCGGCCCTGGCCCTGTACGTCGTGGGCCTGACCTATCTCGCCCGCGGCGAAAGCTCCCGCAGCCGGGTGGCCCTCTGGCCGCTGGGATTGCTGGCCGCGCCCGTGCTCCTGGCCCTGGCCATCAATGCCGGCCCCTTCCGCCTGCCCGTGCTCTGGATCTCCCTGTTGCTGGTGCTGTGGGTCGTGCGCTATGTGCGCTTCATTTTCTTCGGCCATCAGCCCAATATCGGCTGGATCGTCAGCAGCCTCCTGGCCGGCATCGTGCTGGTGGATTGGCTGGCCGTGGCGCCGCAAATCCCCCCGTGGTTCAGCGCCCTGGTGTTTCTGCCCTTGTTCGGCCTCACCAAGTGGCTCCAAAAATTCGTGCCCGCCACCTGAGCCCGCTTTCGCTGTTTTCAGTGGAAAACTGAGCGGCCATGGGGAACGGCGGCGGGGCGTCGGAATTGCGCGGGGCGTCATGGACTGCGGCGGGAAGCGAAGCGCCACGCCGCTTTCGTGCGGGCAACGGTGCTTAAAAGCTCGCGGCTCGCGCGGGCGGGCGAAAGCGCCGTCGCCGCTGGCGCTCTGCCGGCGCAGTCCATGACGCGCACGGACTTGCCGGGCGGCTCGTAATTGCGCGAGGCATCATGTGGAGTGCGGCGACATGTCTGCCAGTTCCAAGACGCGGACATATCCGCGCACATATCCGCACACTCCATAGGCAATGCCCTCCGCGCCCCTGAACGCCGAAGGCGTTCCAGATAGTAGCCGGCGGTTGAGCGACCATCGGGAGCGACACCGCCGGGAAACGTCCCCCAAATTTTCCCGCACCCCGAAGGCGGCCAGAAGCGTCCGTTGACAAGCGCTTGCCTCCTTTGGGGCGCATGATTAAAGTTGGTTTGGCAAAACGATCCGCCAGTCGTTTAATCAGGCATGGAATCGTGGAATATGAATGGTTTATAACTCTTGCATTTACCGAAACGTCGATTTCAATACGAGACGGCAGTTCGTGAATAACAGGTGTCGTTAACACACATGAAAACTTCTGAACGTAGATGGATTGGTGCAGCCCTCATTGGAGCGCCATTTGTGGGCTCGACTTTACTGGTTTTGTTTCATGTCTTTCCCGAAACTTTGGAGTCCAACCAGACGTTTTCTTCCAGTTCAAACACGAACATTGCGACCGCGTCAGTTTACTCGGTGCATTTTCCACTTTGGTTCCAGGCTGTTTTTATTGTTTCCATCGTGCTTGGTCTAGCGTTATTACTTTCACCCAGACGTAAGAAATCGAACGCTTAACAAAATCGCCGGAGTCGGAGCCGGGCGGGCGCCCACGAAAGGGGTCAATCCATAACATGGCTCGTTTTCTTTCATATACTGCTTGGTGCTAGTCAGTTACCGGATTTGGTTCTTCGCTGTTTTCAGTGGAATACACTTTACGAATCCAATGCCTCAGGAATCTGTGAGATTTAAACCGCCTTATTTGGAGGTGGAAAGCAGGGTTCATTGAATTATCGACTCGACAAATCGACGGATGAATTCTAAAATCCACATACCCGCATTGCGGGGCTTCAATGCGGGTATGTGTTATTTTTTGTTCAACCATCCCAGCTTTGAAGTTCACCTTTTTCAAAGAGGAATTGTTTGGGTTATGTCCCGAGAATTCGGGAACTCCAAGGCAACTTCGTTTTAGCTATTCCACTGAAAACAGCGAAGAACCCACGATTTCATCCATTCGTGCAGCCTGACATTTGCGCTCCAAGAGGCGCCAAGACGGATCCGCCTGGTAATCGCCGAAAAAGAGCTCACCCACGGAACGGCTGGTCTCCTCGCTCCCGACCTCGTTTTTCTTGGAACTGCATTCACCTTCCGCCCAACCACTTCCACATTTCCCGTTAGCCGCTAACTTTGCGGATCCGCCTGCCCTGCTAGAATCGCCCTGGCTGTGAAACCGCCCCCGCCACCTGAGCCGGTTTGGCGCCGGCATCTCCGCCTCTCCCCAGAGGGCAAAGGCGGAGGGAAGAAAGACCATTTACACTGACCCGAAAAGTATTTAGAAAACAATGACATGAGAAAACTCATCTTTATTCTATCTGTCTTGACCGGCCTTCATTGTCAACGCGGATCCGCCCAAACCCTTTCGCTGGCAGGCGAGTGGCGGTTTGACGTCGCCGGGGTAAGTTCAGAAAAATGCCCTGCGGAATTGAGACAGAAGATTCATCTGCCCGGCACGATGGATGCCGCCGGCCTCGGCCCCAAAAATCCCAGACCGCCTGAGTTAGCCAACCAGCACGGCGTGCTGGCCGGACCTTACCGGCTTTACGACTACGCCGGGCCGGCGTGGTACCAGCGCGACCTCGAGATTCCGGCGGCCTGGCGGGGAAAACGGGTCACGCTCTTCCTGGAGCGCTGCCGCTGGGTCACGACGGTCTGGCTGGACGGCCAACGCATCGGCTCGCAGGACAGCCTGATTGCACCGCATGTTTATGACTTCGGCACGGGCCTCGCGCCGGGCCAACACCGGCTGACGATCTGTGTGGACAACACCGTCAAGATCAACCTCGGCGATTTCGTGTCCGCCTTGTTCGGCGGCACCTGGGGCAACCTGAACGGCATCGTCGGCCGCATCGAACTGGCCGCCACACCGCCGCTGTGGATTGACGACGTGCAGGTGTATCCCGACGTGGATAAAAAACTGGCGCGCGTGGTGGTCAAGATCGGCAATGCCACCGGCAAGGCCGGACACGGAAAATTGAGCGCAGACAGGCAGACGGTCGAAGCAACATGGGATGAAACCGGCGGCAGTGCCGAGATGAATGTGGACATGAGCACCGCGAAGTTGTGGGATGAGTTCTCGCCAAACCTGAGCGAGTTGACGGTGAAACTTGGCGACGACCAGCGCACGGTGTGTTTTGGCATGAGAAAGTTTGCAGCCCGCGGCACGCAATTCGCGATGAATGGTCGTCCGGTGTTTATGCGCGGAACGTTGGAATGTTCGGTCTGGCCGCTCACCGGCTACCCGCCGACGGATGTGGCGGCCTGGCGGCGGATTTTCCAGATTGAAAAATCCTACGGCCTGAATTTCATCCGCTTCCATTCGTGGTGCCCGCCGGAGGCCGCGTTTGCGGCGGCGGACCTCGAAGGCATCATGATTCAAGCCGAGGGGCCGCAGGCGAATGTGGACGCTGGTACGGACCCGAAACGCGATGCGTTCGTCGAGGCGGAGTTCAAGCGGATGGTGGATACTTACGGGAATCATCCCTCGTTCTGCCTGATGACGCTCGGCAACGAATATGGCGGCAATCGCGCCTTGCTCACCCGCTGGGTGGATATGCTGATTCACCGCGACCCGCGCCATCTTTATTCGTCGCCGTCGTCGTGGTCGGATTCCACCACTCCTAACCGGCAATGGACTGAAGACGGCAGCGGGCGCGGCGCGCAAGGGCCGGCCACTCTGCGCGATTTACGCGAGTTCGTCGCCCGCGACAGCCGGCCAATCATCGGCCACGAAATCGGACAGTGGGTCTATTACCCTGATTTCGCCGAGATCAAAAAATGGTCCGGGGTGATGGCGTTGAAAAACTACGAGGCCATCCGCGACGATCTGAAGACCAAGGGGATGCTCGACCTCGCGCCGGCATTCGCCAAGGCAACGGGCCGGCAGGCCACGCTGCTGTACAAGGAGGAAATTGAAGTCCTGCTGCGCACGCCGGGCTACGGCGGCTTTTCGCTGCTCGACCTGCACGATTATCCAACCCAGGGCACGGCCACCATCGGCCTGCTGGACGCCTTCTGGGATTCCAAGGGCTTCATCACGCCCAAGCAGTTCCGCCGGTTCTGCAGTCCGGTTGTTCCCCTGTTGCGGATGCCCAAGCGCACTTACACCGCCAATGAAACCTTTTCCGCCACCGCCGATCTTGCCAATTACGGCGCGCAGGACCTCGCCGGCGCTAAGCCGTTCTGGAAAATCTCCGACCAGCACGGAAAGGAAATCGCCGGCGGCGAACTGGATTCGCTGGCCGCGCCCACGGGAAAACTCTCGCCGCTCGGCGCCATCAGCGCATCGCTCGCGAAAGCCCCCGCGCCGTGCCAGCTCACCGTCACCGTGGGATTGCAAGGAACGAAGGTTGCCAACTGGTGGAACATCTGGGTTTATCCCCACGAAACCGCGCCGCAGCCGCCCGCCGGCGTTGTCGTCAGCACCGCGTGGGATGAGGCGACGAAAGCCGCGCTCGCCGACGGCAAGACCGTTTTGCTTTTGCCCGCGAAGAAGTTCCTTCACCATTCGCTTGGCGGAAGTTTTCTGCCGACGTTCTGGAGTCCGGTGTGGTTCCCGTCGCAACAGCCCGACACGATGGGCATTCTCTGCGACCCGAAGCATCCGCTGTTCGCGCAGTTCCCGACGGATTTTTACAGCGACTGGCAATGGCACGATCTGATGGAACATTCCAGACCGATGATCCTCGATGAAACACCGGCGGATTTCCGCCCGCTCGTGCAGGTGATTGACAACTTTGCGAGGAACCACAAGCTCGGCACGGTGTTTGAGGCCCGCGTTGCCAAGGGAAAAATTCTCGTCTGCTCCATTGACATCGCTTCCGACCTGGCCAGCCGTCCCGCCGCGCGGCAGTTCGCCAAAAGCCTCTGCGCCTACCTTGGCTCCGCCGCATTCAATCCGAAAGCGGAACTCGCCGCCGGCACCTTGGACCAACTATTTGTGTCAGAGACCACCAACCGGCTTCAGGCGCTCGGCGCGAAGATCCACGCCGACAGCCAGGCGTCGGAACAATATGACGCCGGCCAGGCCATCGATGGCGATGCGGACACGATGTGGCACACGCCTTGGGATGGAGCCGCGCCGAATTTTCCGCATGAACTGGTCGTCGAACTGTCTCAGCCCGCCACCTTGGCCGGCATCAAATGTCTGCCGCGACAGGACGACAACCAAAACGGCTGGATCAAGGATTTCGCCGTGTTCACCAGCGACGACGGCATGCACTGGGGCGAGCCGGCAGCCCGGAGCACCTTTCCGCAAGACGCCCAATGGCACACGGTCAAATTTGCCACCCCGGTCAAGGCGCGTTTCTTGAAACTGGTGGCGAACAGCAGCTTTGATTCGTCAAAACCGTACGCCTCGCTGGCCGAACTGGATATCCTTCCTGTGGATAAATAAAACGGCTGGCCGCGTCTCCCCCGCTCCTGAGCTGTTTTTTGAAACTAAATTCCCCTCCCTCCCAACCATTTACGCATTTCCCGTTAGCCGCTAACTTTGCGAATCCGCCAACCCTGCTAAACTCGCCCTGGCTGGGATACCGCCCCCGCCATGATGAGCCACCATGCTCACAATCGAGTCCGGCCACGGACGGTTCGCCCCCTCGGCGCCCGCCCGCAGGATTTCTTTGTCCCGCCACCGCGCAGCCATTCGTCGCATTGGTTCCACCGCCTCCCACAATTTCACCTCGGCGTCTCCGCGCCTCGGCGTTTGGTCCCATTCGTCGCATCGGTCTCATCCCTTCCCCACCCTCCCGCCAGCCCCAAAAAGACCTCAATTTCGTGCGCCAAAATCTGCGAAAACCCCTGCAAAACCCACCATCGTCAACCCTCGTCAACCCTAAAAACTTTTCGGCACCCCCGCCCGGGCCGGCCACACTCCATCCTCCATCCTCGGTTTTTATGGCTTTTGTGCCGGTCTTCAGCACCCCCTTTCCGCATTCACATTTAAGCTGTGCTTGAACATGCGCTTATCACAAGTTATTCTGCACTTTCGCTTATGAGCGCAGACGCACCGGTAAAATTGACACACAACGAAGAGATCAAGGCCGCCATTCCGACCCTGGCTGGTACCATTGCGGCGACCATGGCCGACACGGCCACCGACCATTTTTCCGAGGATGACAACCAGTTCCTGAAATTTCACGGCAGTTACCAGCAGGACGACCGCGATCTGCGCAAGACCGGCAAGAAATACATCATGATGATCCGCAGCCGGATTCCCGGTGGCGTCATGACCGCCCGGCAATACGCCGCGTTTGACGCCCTGGCCTCCACCTACGGCAACCACACCCTGCGCGTCACCACACGCCAGACCATCCAGTTTCACGGCGTCGTCAAAAACAACCTCCGCGCGGCGGTCAAGGCCATCAACGACACGCTGCTCAGCACGCTCGCGGCCTGCGGCGACGTGAACCGCAACGTCCTGGCCCCGCCCACGCCCGCCTACACCCGCGCCCGCGAACAGGTTTATGCCCACGCGCACGCGGTGGCGCTGGCCCTCGCCCCCCAGACCAAGGCTTATCACGCCATCTGGATTGACGGCCGGCAGCTCGATTTGAACGCGGACGAAAACAAGGACTTCGTGGACCCGCTGTACGGCCAGACCTATCTGCCCCGCAAATTCAAGGTGGCATTTGTCATTCCCCCCGTAAACGACCTGGACGTGTTCACCAACTGCCTCGGGTTCACCGCCATTGTGGAACACGACCAACTCACCGGCTACAACGTCTCGGTGGGCGGCGGCATGGGCCGCAGCCACGGCAACGACGCCACCTATCCGCGCCTGGCGGATGTCATCGGCTTCGTGCCGCCGGACCGGGTGCTGGACGTGGCCCGGGCCACGCTCACCATCCACCGGGATTTTGGCGACCGCACCGACCGCCGCCACGCGCGCCTGAAATACGTCATCGCCGAGCGCGGCGCGGACTGGGCGCGGGCGGAAATTGAAAAACGCGCCGGCCTCAAGTTCGCCCCCGCCAAGCCGTATCAATTCACCACCACCGCCGACCTGCTGGACTGGCGCCGGGCCGTGGATGGAACCTGGTTTCTCGGCCTGTTCGTGAACGCCGGGCGCATCAAGGACGCCGGCGGCTACAAGTTGAAGACCGCGCTGCGGCACGTGGCCGACACGTTCCCACACATCGAGTTTCGCCTCACGGCCAACCAAAACGTCATCCTCGCCAACGTCCGCGACGCGGACCAGCACCCGGTGTCCATGCTGCTCTCGGCCTACGGCGTGAAGACGGAAAACCAGGCGAGCCGGTTGCACGCCGCCTCGATGGCCTGCCCCGCGCTGCCCACCTGCGGCCTGGCGCTGGCCGAAAGCGAACGCATTCTGCCGGGGCTCGTGGACCGCTTCGAGAAACTGCTCGCCGAAGCCGGGCTGGACGGCGAGGAAATCATCATCCGTGTGACCGGCTGCCCCAACGGCTGCGCGCGGCCCTACATGGCGGAGATCGGGCTGGTGGGCAAATCCCCCGGCCGCTACCAAGTGTGGCTGGGCGGCGATGTGACCGGCACGCGGCTCAACCGGCTGTGGAAGGACGTGGTCAAGGAACCCGACCTGGAAACCGAGTTCCGCCCGCTGTTCACGCGCTTTGCCAGCGAACGCCACCCCGGCGAACGCTTTGGCGACTGGTGCCAGCGGGCGCTGTTGCCGCAAGCCCCGAAAGTCTGAGGCCATGACCACCGAACAGATGGCCAAGGCGAATGCCGAACTGCATTCGCAAGCACCGCTGGACATCATCCGCTGGGCCATTGCCCTGGCGAAGGGCCGCGCCATCGTTTCCACCAATTTCCGGCCGTACGAAGCCGTCATCCTGCACCTGGTCACCCAGGTGGATCCGGACATCCCCGTCCTGTGGGTGGATCACGGCTACAACCGCCCGGCCACGTACCGTCACGCCGAGCTGCTAAAGAACATGCTCAAGTTGAACCTCAAGCCGTTCGTGCCCCGCTGCACGGCGGCGCATTACGACGCGGTGTTGGGCGGCATGCCCGAGCCCGTCCCGGAAAACGAGGCGCGCATCAAGGCCTTCAGCGCCACCATGAAGCTCGAACCGTTTCAGCGCGGCATGCGCGAACTGGCCCCGGTGGTCTGGCTCACCGCCTTGCGCAAGGTCCAAAACGCCAACCGCGCCGGCCTGGACATCTTGAGCGAGGACCGCAACTTCCATTCCCTCAAGGTGAGCCCGCTCTTTTACTGGAGCGATGCGGACCTGGAAAAGTACCTGGGCGAACACAACCTGCCCAACGAGTGGGACTATTTCGACCCGGCCAAGGCGGATGAAAAACGCGAGTGCGGCCTGCATGCCAGTTGGGGCGGCGCGGCCGTTTCCGGCGGCGCGGGCATTTGAGCGGCTGAAATCGTGAAGACGCGCCAAACAACGGTGGCGCAGGTTTCCCAACCTGCTGTATCGCCGATTTCCAAATCGGCAGGGTGGCGCAACTGCGTGGCGTTTGCGGGTCTGGAAGCCCATGCCATGAATCCGCTTTTTATCCGGGCTGGTCTCTGGTTATATATCTGAAATGAGCAGTTATCATCTTGATCATTTGCAGCTTCTCGAAACCGAGGCGATTCACGTGATGCGTGAAGTGGCCGCGGAGTTTGAACGTCCCGCCCTGCTCTTTTCCGGCGGCAAGGATTCCCTCTGCCTGGTGCGCCTCGCTGAAAAGGCCTTCCGGCCGTCGGACATTCCCCTGCCGTTCCTCAACATCGAGACCGGCCACGAGTTTCCCGAGCTGATCCAGTTCCGCGATTTCCGCGCCCACCAACTCGGCGTCAAACTCATTGTGCGCACTGTGGAGCAAGCCATCGCCAAGGGGCTCGCCCAGCCCGTGCCGGGCGAAATCAGCCGCAACAAGCTCCAGACTCCCGCCCTGCTCGGCGCCATCGAGGAGTTCCGCTTCGACTGCTGCATTGGCGGCGCCCGGCGCGACGAGGAAAAAGCCCGCGCCAAGGAGCGCTTTTTCAGCTACCGCGATTCCTTCGGCCAGTGGGATCCCAAAAACCAGCGCCCGGAAATCTGGAACCTCTACAACGCCCGCGTCAATCCCGGCGAAAACATGCGCGTCTTCCCCCTGTCCAACTGGACCGAGATGGACGTCTGGGAATACGTCCGCAAGGAGCAGCTCGCCGTGCCGTCCATCTATTTCAGCCACGAACGCGAATGCTTCCGCCATAACGGCCAGTGGCTGCCCGTGCCGCCGGTCCACGCCGAGAACGGCCGGCCCGATCCCTACCGGGGCGCGCGGCCCAAACCCACGGACGTCGTCAAAAAACTCGTCGTCCGCGTCCGCACCATTGCCGACATGATCAGCACCGGCATGATCGAGTCGCGCGCCGACAGCGTGGAGGACATCATCGCCGAAGTGGGCGCCGCCCGCGTGACCGAGCGCGGCACCCGCGCCGACGACAAGGTCGGCGAGGCCGCCATGGAAGACCGCAAGAAAGCGGGGTATTTTTGAATCCCATTTCCACCGCGCCACCCAGCTTTTGTCCCATGCCATCCACCGAGCATCCCATCGAACTCCTCCGCTTCAACACCTGCGGCAGCGTTGACGACGGCAAATCCACCCTCATCGGCCGCCTGCTGTACGATTCCAAGTCGCTGATGGAAGACCAGGTCGCCGCGCTGGAAAAATCCGCCGACATCACCGGCGGCGGCCATATCAACCTGGCCAACCTCACCGACGGTCTGCGCGCCGAACGCGAGCAGGGCATCACCATTGACGTGGCCTACCGCTACTTCGCCACCCCCAAGCGCAAGTTCATCGTCGCCGACACCCCCGGCCATGTGCAGTACACCCGCAACATGGTCACCGGGGCCAGCACCGCGAACCTTTCGGTGGTGCTCGTGGACGCGCGCCTGGGCGTCATCGAGCAGACCCGCCGCCATACCTACATCGCCGCCCTGCTCGGCATCCCCCACCTCATCATCGCCGTGAACAAAATGGACTTGGTGGATTGGAAGCAGGACCGCTTCCGCGAAATCCGCGACGAGATCGAGGATTTCCTGCCCCGGCTGGACGTCTTCCGCGATGTCAAATTCATTCCCCTGAGCGCCCTCAACGGCGACAACGTGGTGGACGGCTCGCGCCACACGCCCTGGTATGAGGGCCCCACCCTGCTCCGGCACCTGGAAAACGTCCACATCGCCAGCGATTGGAACATGACGTCCTTCCGCTTTCCCGTGCAGTGGGTCAACCGGCCCAACAATCCCACCGACCCCACCCTGCATGATTTCCGCGGGCTCAGCGGCATGATCGCCAGCGGCATCGTGCGCAAGGGCCAGCAGGTGATCGTCCTGCCCGCCGGCATCAAAACCAGCGTCAAGGATGTGTGGACCTACAACGGCTCGCTGGCCGAGGCCTTCTGCCCGCAGTCCGTCACCCTGTGTCTCGAACACGACATTGACGTCAGCCGGGGCGACATGATCGTGGGCCTGGAAAACCTGCCGGGCAGCAGCGCGGAACCCGTCGCGCGGATCTGCTGGATGCACCCGCGGCCCTTGCAGCCGGGCAAAAAGTACCTGCTCAAGCACACCACGCAGACGGTCCAGGCCCTCATCACCCAGATCGAAAGCAAGATCAATTTCGACACCCTGGAATCCGAGCCCGCCGACGGCTCGCTGGCCATGAACGACATCGGCACCGTCAAGCTGCGCACCGCCAAGCCCCTCATCTTTGACGGCTACACCACCAACCGCCTGACCGGCTCGTTCATCCTGATCGAGCAGGGCACCAACGCCACGGTGGCCGCCGGCCTGCTCGCCCCCCCCACCGAAACCTTGCAGCCCGAATACACCGACTTTGCGATCTGACGCGAAAAGGTTGACGGGCGCCGCATTTGCAAGGAAGCTGTGCGCGGAGCACTTATGAAGGCACGCTTTTGGGAACAGTGGACACCGCGGAATCGCAAGCTCCTGCTTTGGGCCTTCCGACTCGCGCTGGTTTACGCCATCATCGGCTTCCTCGTCCTGCCGCCCATCGTCCGCTACGAAGCCGTCACCCAGCTCTCCCGCCAGCTCGGCCGCCCGGTCTCCATTGATCGCGTCGTCATCAATCCCTTCGTCCTCTCCGTTTCCATCCACGGCCTGCTCATCAAGGACCCCGACGGCCAACCGTTCGTCTCCTGGGACAATCTCTACGTCAATTTGCAGCTCTCGTCCTTCCTGGGGCACGCCTGGGTGTTCCAGGAGATCAGCGCGTCCCGGCCCTTTATCCGCGTGCGCATGAACCGGGACGGCACCTTCAATTTTTCCGACCTCGTCACGAAATTTTCCACCAACGCCCCCGCCGCCAAAACCGCGCCCGCCCGGCCCCTGGAAGTGCATGTGGGCCGCCTGCACATCGGCGGCGCCACCGCCGCCTTGGCCGATTTGACGCCGCGCCAGCCCTTCAAACGCCAGCTCGGCCCGCTGGATATCACCCTGAACCAGTTCCGCACCGAGCCCGGCAACAAGAATCCCTACGCCTTCACCGGCACCACCGACGCCGGCGAGACGATCTCCTGGAGCGGCTTCTTCTCCCTCTCGCCGCTGCGCTCGGAGGGGCGTTTGCAACTGTTCCATTTCTCCCTCACCAAGTACGCCCCGCTCTACCAGGACCTCCTGCGCTTCGAGGTCCGCGACGGCTCCATCGCGCTGGACACCAAGTACCGCGTGGAATTCAGCGCCACCAACCGCGTCGCCGCCGTGGAAGACCTGGCGTGCTCGCTCAGTGATTTCAAGCTCGGCGTGGCGGGCGACCGCCGGAACCTGGTGGAGGTGCCGCTCTTCTCCGTTTTGGACGCCAATGTGGATTTGCAAAACCATGTGGCCAACGTGGGGGCCGTGTGGCTGGACGGCGCCCGGGCGCTCGTGCAACGCGATCCCAGCGCCACGGTGAATTTGGTGGAGCTTTCCCGGCCCGCGGCCTCCGCCACCAATGCCCCGGGCGGCATCCTGTTCCTGCTCCGCTCCGTGACCAATGCCGTGTCCCTCCTGCTCGCCAGCACCAATCAATGGTCCGCCACCATCCATGAAATCAACGCCACCAATTGCGCGCTGCACCTGGATGACCGCGCCAACCCGCGCCCCGCGCGGCTCGACCTGAGTGACATCTCCCTCACCGCCAAAGATCTCTCCAACCTGCCCGGCACCAACTTCAGCGCGGATTTCTCCCTGCGCTGGAACACCAACGGCGCCATTCACATCGCCGCCGACGTCGGCTTCCAGCCCGCCACCGCCGACGTCAACGTGGACGTGGACCGTCTGGATCTCACCACGCTCGACGCTTATCTGGCCTCCCAGCTCAATCTGTACATCCTCGGCAGCGAAGTGAATTTGCACGGCACCGTGCGCCTGCGCCCGCAGGTCAACAATCTGCCCGTCGTCTCCTTCAACGGCGACGCCAGCCTCGAGCATTTTCGCACCGTGGACGGCGTGCTTGGCGAAGACCTGGTGAAATGGGATGCCCTGCGCTTCAACGGCATCGTCGTCAACCTGAATCCGCCACTCGTCGCCGTGCGCGAAATCGTGGCGGACAACGCCTACGCCCGGCTGGTCGTGGAAACCAACCACACCATCAACCTCGTCAACGTCCTCCACCCCGCCGGCGCCGCCGCGCCCGCCACCAACGGCGTCCCGCCCGCCGCCGCCGCGGGAACCACCAATCCGCCCATCCAGATTTCCATCGGGACCGTGGTCATCACCAATACCAGCTTCCATTTTACCGACCTGTCGGTGGCGCCGCCCGTGAACCTGGCCGTGCAATCGGTGGACGGCTCCATCGCCAACCTTTCCACCGAGGAACTGGAGCATGGCGTCGTCAATCTCAGCGCCATGGTGGATGGCATCGGCCCTGCAGCCATCACCGGCACCATCAATCCCCTCAAGAACACCCAGACCAACGACCTGAAAATCTCCGTGCAGGACGTGGATCTCACGCCGGCCAGCCCGTACGCGGGCAAATTCGCCGGCTACGGCATCGCCGAAGGCAAACTGAACCTGGAACTCCAATATCAACTGGTCGGCCGGAACCTGTCCTCCAAAAACGTGATCACCCTCGACCATTTCACGTTTGGCGACAAGGTGAACAGTCCCGACGCCACGCACCTGCCCGTGCGCCTGGCCGTGGCCATCTTGAAGGACCGGGACGGGAAAATAGTGCTGGATGTGCCCATTGGCGGCAACTTGGACGACCCTAAATTTCACCTGGGCAAGGTGATCACCCGCGCCGTCCTGAATATTCTGGAAAAGGTGGCCACCTCGCCATTCTCGCTGCTGGGCGCGGCGTTTGGCGGCGGGGGTGAGGAGCTGGGCTGGCAGGACTTCGCCGCCGGCGGCGCGGACTTGACCGCCGCGGACCGGCAGAAGCTGGACTCGCTGGCCCGCGCCCTCTACGCGCGCCCGGCGTTGCAGCTCGCCATCGCCGGCAGCATTGACCCCGAAGGCGACCGCGAAGGCCTGGAGCGCGCCGCGCTGGACCATGAAATCCGCGCCCGCCTCTGGGCCAAGCTCCGCAAATCCGTGCGCGCGACCAACTCCGTGGACCAAGTCGTCGTCCCGGCTGACGAGCGCGAGCGCTACGTGGAGAAACTTTTCCGCGAGGCCTTCGCCGCCAAAAAAATCACGCCCGCGCTGGTCGCCGCCAACTCGAATCTCGTCGCCTATGCCGCCGAGCAACTGGCCCGCCAGCCCTCGGTCAAAAAGGGCGCCGCAGTGCTCCTCTCCCGCCGGCCGAAGGCGGCCGGCCAGACCGGCAACGCGGCCAAACCGGTCACCAAACTCGACCCGCCTCCCACGCCATCCGAGGCGCTGTTGCTGGCCACCTTCCCGGTGAACGAAGCCGATTTTGAAGCGCTCGCCGCCCGCCGCGCCCGGGCCGTGCAGGCGTACCTGCTGGATACCGGCAAAGTCGAGCCGGCGAGAATTTTCGTCACCGTGGGCGGCGCCGAGACCTTGCGCCGGGATGGCAGCCGCGCTTATCTGGAGTTTCGCTGATTAACCCTACGGCGAGACCGTCCGGTAATACCGTTGCGGGCTGCCGGGCTGGCCCGGGTCGGTAAAGATTACGGCCGCGCCGGTGGCATTGGTCTGGCTGCCGGCCACGGGCGTCCAACCGGCGGTCAGATTGGTGGTGGTCACCACGTGATACGGGTAGCCGGGCGCCGTGGCATAGGTGAACGTCGCCGCGCCACCGCCGCTGATCCCCACGTTGAGAATCCCCAGGCTCGGCGGCGTGGCGGGCTGGACGGTGAACGGCGCGCTCACCGCGCTCAAGAGCAATCCGCCGTTGGCCGAAAACCATTTGTTGGTCAGGTAATTCTCCACCGCCACCCGCGACGCGGCGCTCAGCGCGGTGTTGTACACCAGCACCTCGGCCACGTCGCCATCCCAGCCATTGTCCACGGTGCCCGGGTCCGGCTCCAACCGTCCGCCGATGGCCACATCGCTGATGCCGTAGCGGTAGGGGCTGATGCCGTTGACGATGCTCGCGTTGTTGCTGCTGAAAACCCCGCCGGGCGCGGTCAGACAAAGCGTCGCCGCGCCGGCATTGTCCACGAAGGAAAGCTCAAAGGGCGTGTTCGCGGCGGGCACGGCCACATCCGCCTGCATGGGCGTGGCCGGATGGTCGCGCTGAATGCCCATGGGAAACGGGGCGGACTGGCTGCCGTCGCTCAAGACCACCACCCCGGCCGCGCCCTGGCCGTCGGTCTGGCCGTTGGTGCTGAAGCTCACCGGGGCCTGCCAGCCGTAGGTGTTTTCCGATTGGCGCGCCACCACAAAGTAACTCATCTGATTGCCGCTGTTGGTGTACGAATGCTGGCCGAGGTTGCCCAAGTAGGTGCAGCCGGCGCTGTAGCCGTTGCCGTTTTTATTGAAGGTGATCACCGGCCTGCCATTCAATTGACTCGTCAGCGCGGGCTGCAAGGCGGCCGTGTTTTGCGTGAACCAGAGATTGGTGCCGACGGCGCCCGCCCCGCCCGCGCCCTTGTTTTTCCAGGCCTGGACCTTGGTGGCGTTCGTGGACAACGTCGTGGGATCGCTCGCGTCCAGCCACAAGACGGCACCCACGACGGGGTTGCCGGGCGCCGCGGTGGTGGAGGCCACGAGCTGATCGCCGGTGCCGGCGGTGTTAATGGCCAGCCCCGCAAAGGATATTACGCCGTTGCCGGCGCCGGTTCCGATGTCGTTGGTACCGGCGCCCAACAGAGTGCCGCTGCCGTTGGTCAGGGACACCGCCACCAGCAAGCTGGCCGGCAGCCCGGTGGTGGAGGGATTCCCATACGCATCCACGGTTTCGAGCACCGGCTGCTGGCCGAAGGCGACGCCGGCCACCGCCAGACCGGGCTGAACCGCGAACGCCAGTCCCGACACGGCCCCAATTACCATGAACGGGTTGCTGTTGACGGGCGGGGCGGTGCCGGTGGCGGCGGTGGCCGTGAGCGTTTTCGGACCGGGTTGGCTTAGGTTTAAATCATTGAAATGCGCAATCCCGCCCGCATCGCTCAGACGCGTCAACGTGCCGGCCAGGGTGCCCGTGCCGCTGCCCAGCGAGATGACGACGTTCTCATTGGCCAGCGGGATGCCGCTGCCGTCAAACGCCTCCACTTGGACTTCCGGAACGATCGTGGCGCCCGGGAGCACATTCCCCGGCTGCTGCACAAACGCCAGCGTGGCCGCCTGCGGCGCGGGCGTGAAACCGGCGGTTTCGGTCACCGGCCCGTTCAGGGTCACCGAGGCGGCACTGCTGCCCCCCGAATAGGATCCGCTGCCGCTGCCGATCCAGCCGCTAAAATTGAAGCCGTTCGACGCGGTGGCGCTGAGGTCCACCACCGTGCCGCTATTGCTCCACAAGCTGCCCGGCGACACGCTGCCGCCCGGCCCGGCGGCCATGGTGAGATAGTACTGCAAATTAAAATTGGCGGTGTACGTGGCGCCCACATTCGGGGTGATGGTGTGCGAAATGGCCCCGCCATCGCTCCACGAACTCCAGACATATTGGCTTCCAGCGCCCGGGTCTTGGACCGCCGTGGTGGCCAGCGTGTGACTGGACCCGGGCGTCCAGAGAAAGGTCTGGGCGACCGTGTAATTGGTGCCGTCCACCGCAAAGGCCAGCCCTGCGACGCTCGCTTGCACGGTCACGCTGATGATGGTGTTGGTCACAAAGTGGAAGGTGAATTGGGAGGAGGCGTCCAGATATTCCACGACCGGCGAGTTGCTCAACGTCATGCTGCCCACCGCGTCGTTGCGCGCCCACAGGGCGTTTCGCCCGCCGGTCCCGATGCCGTAATTGGGAATACTCACGCCGCCGGCCACCGTGTTGGCCAGCGTGCCGGTGCCGCCAATCACGCTCATCCCGTCCGAGACGCTGTTGGTGATGTTCAAGCTGTTGAGCGTCACCCCGGAAATGCCGTTGGCATAGGTGTCCAGGCAGAATTGCAGCGCAGCGCGCCATTGATAGCCGGGATCATAGCCGCCGCAGCGAATGAGGTCGCAGCGCTGGACGCTCGTGTTCCCGCTGATGCTGTTGGTGCCCACCGCAAACGTCGTGCTCAACAGGACGCCGCAACCATAAGTGATGTCGAAAAACTGGCAGTCCTGGATGGAGTTGCCCACGCCGCCGTAAATGGCCCCGCCGTTGGCCAGGAACGGCACCACCGCCGTGCAATGCGTGATGAGATTGTTCCCGGGTGAATAGGCCTGCGACGTGTACGTGGCCGGCCAGATGGGGAAGCAGTCATCGCCCGTCCCGCGGGCCGCGCAGTTGGTGACGACGGTGTTCGCCATGCCCACGCAGAGGTTGATGCCGTCGGCGACGGTGTCGCGAAACCGGCAACTGTCCACCACCAGGCCGCTGGAGTTGACCAGCCACGCGCCGGTCTTGGTATGCTCCACCCACACCCGGCTGATGGTTGAGCCCGTGCCATAGGAACCGCCCAAGCCGTCATTCGGTTCGTTGTCATTCCGGTAATTCAATTTCCCCACGATGGCAAAGTCGGACAAATGGATGTTGGAGCCCGCGCCGTTGAGGGTGACGCGCCGGGCCGAGTTCGTGTACAGCACCGGGTCGCCCACCAGCGAGGAATACCACATGCCCGCGCCCTGAAGGGTGAGGTTGGAAGGCAGGTTGATGGACGAGGTGATCTTGTAAAAGCCTGGCGGCAGCCACACGGTTTTGCCCTGGCTGATGGCGGCGGCTATGCAATTTTGCAGCGCCGTCGTGTCATCGCTCACGCCATTACCCGCGGCGCCATAGCTCATGATGGACAGGGAACTGGCCGGCGCGGCGCCCGGCGCCGCCACGTTTTCCAAATCCACCAGATCAATGTCATAAGTGGCCGCCGTATCGGCGCCGCCCTTTTCCAGGCGAATGACGTCACCGGGATTGATGTTCAAACCGTTGGTGCGCACCTCATCGTAGAAATTCCGCGGCGAACCGGCGGTGGGATTGTTTGTAAACGGATAGGCGCCATAAAGCCACGAATACTGGGAGGTGACCGGCAGCTCCTCCACGAACACACCGTTGGTGTACAGGCTGAGCGTGTAATTGGTGCCCAAGCCGTTGGCGGTATCCGGCACGCTGTAGCGCACGACGAGGGCGTTGGCCGCGGACTGGGCGGTGAATTGCACGTACTGGCCGGTCGCGTTGAGCTGCACGCACTCCCGGCCGGAAGCTTCCGACGCCACCTCACCGGTGCCGTACTGCGGCCCCAGAATCGTGCCGCCGCTGATGGTCATGTTTTCCGCCTCGTAAGTGGTCCACGGCACCGCGGCACCGCTGTAGGCGGCGGCGGACAGCGCCGGCAGGAGCAGAGCCAGACCGAGCGCCAGAATGCGTCCGCGCCCCGCCAACCGGCGCGGGTCCAAGGGTTTCACTCCGCGCAAACCGGGCGTGTTTTTTGGGCGGGCTGGGCGGCTCTCACGAAACAAGTGGGTGGTCATTGGGCGTAGGGGGCCGCATCCGGCAGGGCGGACGGGCGGAGGATGCGTGGGACATGTTTTAGAAATCTAGTGGCCGGGGGATTTTCCGGCAGTCGCATGAAACGGCGACAGCGGCGTCCGGCTGGGCCGGCGGGAGGCCGGCTCATGATACAAAACGACGCCGCCGGCAACCCATCCAAGTCCGGCGGCGCCTGATCGCACAACCGCTTCCAACCGCGCAATTCAGCGCGGCGTCATAGCTTTTTGCCCGTCAACCGTTCGTAGGCGTCCAGGTACTTGGCCGTGGTCTTGGCCACCACGTCAGCGGGCAGCCGCGGCCCCGGCGGCGTCTTGTCCCAGTCGAGCGTTTCGAGGTAATCGCGCACAAATTGTTTGTCGAAGCTCGGCTGGCCCCGGCCCGGCGCGTATTGGTCGGCGGGCCAGAAGCGTGAGGAATCCGGCGTGAGCACCTCGTCAATCAGGATCAGGCGTCCTTCGAACAGCCCGAACTCGAACTTGGTGTCCGCAATGATGATGCCGCGCTGGCGGGCGTAATCCCGCCCGGCCCGGTAAATCTTCAGGCTCAGGTCGCGCGCCTGTGTGGCAATCTCTTTTCCCGTGATCCGGCATGCCGCGTCGAACGAAATGTTCTCGTCATGGCCCGCCTCCGCCTTGGTGGACGGCGTGAAAATCGGCTCCGGCAGCTCGGCCGATTCCGTGAGGCCCGCCGGCAGGTGGATACCGCAGACGGTCTGCGATTTCTGGTATTCCTTCCAGCCGCTGCCCGAAAGATAGCCGCGCACGATGCACTCGATGGCCAGCGGCTTGGCCTTCTTGACGATCATCGAACGCCCCGCGAGCTGCGCCGCAAACGGCCGGAGGGTCGGCGGCAGCGGATCATTGGCGCGGGCAAGCAGGTGATTGGGCACCAGGCCGGAAAATTTCTCGAACCAGAAATGCGAGATCTGCGTGAGCACCTCGCCCTTGCGGGGAATGCCGTTGGGCATGATCACGTCAAAGGCCGAAATGCGGTCGCTGGCCACCATCAGCAAACGGTCGCCCAGGTCGAAAACTTCCCGCACCTTGCCCGAACGGATTTTTTTTATCCCCGGCAGGTCCAGACTCAAAATTGGCTCGTTCATCGTCCCCAAAAAATAAAGGCCCCCGGCCCAAGTTCAAAGCTCAAAGTCGGGCCGGCCCCCGGGCCGTCACCGGGCGGCCATAAAAAAAATCCGGCAACCACTTGCGCCCGGCGATTCCTCTGCTAATTTCCCTATGTTGTGAGGCTCAACCCGCGCCAGGCCGCCGCCCGCTGCCAGACAGTCATTGCATTGTTTCTGGTCGCAACGGTGCTGCTGCTCGACGCCATGGCCGCCTCCCCGGCGCTCCATGAATGGATTCATGCCGACGCCGGCACTCCCGAGCACCAGTGCGCCGTCACCCTCTTTGCCCACGGCCAGGTGCATGCCGCCTCCGTCACGGTTCCCCTGCCCGCCCCGCTTCTGTTCATCGTCACCACGCCCTGCGGCGTGTTCGTGGCGTTCCGCCCGGCCATTGAAGATCTTCCCGCCGGCCGCGGCCCGCCCGCCCTTCCCGCCGTTTCCTGATTCGCCGGTTCCCGCCGCGCCCACTGGCCGGCCGGGAACTGGTTTCCTTGCTTGATTCTCCACGTTGCGCCTTGGTGCAACGCGGAGGCGCGGACTCGCAGGGAGTTCGCGAATTCCTTTAGAACTTTAACTGATATGAGCTATGAAGATTTCAAAAGCAGAAAGAGCGGAAAAAGAGCGGAATCGCCGGGTTTATTGGGCCGTTATTTCCGTGGCGGCGTTCTCCTGCGGCGGCAAGGTGCTGGCGCAGACGAACAACGTCGCGGGGGTGGTCGGTTCCACGAATGGGGTCGCGGCCACGGGAACGAATGTGACGCAACTGGGCAACATCACCGTCATTGGCAAGCTGAATGAGGCGCGGAGCAGCATCCTGCCCAATCTGGGGGCGACCGCTTACACGCATACCGCGGACGACATCGCAATGCAGTCGCAAGGCGACAATGCGCCATTCAACGAGGTGGTGCTGCGGTCGCCCGGGGTGGCGCAGGATTCGGCGGTGAACGGCGATTTGCACGTGCGCGGCGAGCACGCCAACCTGCAATACCGCATCAACGACGTGCTGCTGCCGGAAGGCATCACCGGGTTCGGCCTGGAGCTGGACCCGCGGTTTGTCCAAAGCATGCAACTGATCACCGGCTCGCTGCCGGCGCAGTATGGTTTCCGCACCGCCGGCGTGGTGGACATCCAGACCAAAACCGGCGCGGCCGAAAACGGCGGCGCGGCGGACATGTATGGGGGCAGTTTCGACACGATCCACCCGAGCTTCGAATACGGCAGCTCGTCCGGGAAGTGGGACTACTTTGTGGACGGCAGTTACGACCACAACGACCTGGGCATTGAAAATCCCACGGCCAGCCACGGCGCGATTCACGACGTGACGGACCAATTCAGGGCCTTTGCCCTCGCGTCGTACCTCATAGACGAAACGAGCCGGCTGACGTTCATGGGCAGCGCGTCCTATAGCAACTTCCAGGTGCCCAACACGCCGGGGCTGCCGGTGGGGAACTCGCCGGACGGCAGCACGCCCTGGAATTTTCCGGGCAGCGGCCTGCCGTCCAGTTTTGACTCGTCCAACTTGAATGAGCAGCAGCGGGAACAGAATTATTACGGGGTCGTGGCCTATCAGAAATCCGTCGGCGATTTCAACGGGCAGTTCTCCGTGTTTGGGCGGGCCAGCGGCGTGCATTTCCGGCCGGACGAGATCGGCGACCTGTATTTCAACGGCGTGGCCAGCGATGTGGAACGAGACCTCTACACCGGCGGCTTGCAGGCCGATGCCAGCTACCAGTTGACCGACCATAACACCCTGCGCGGCGGCGCGATGTTGGTGGATGAGGTGGTCTTTGACAATAATGCCACGACGGTCTTTCCCGTGGATGGCAACGGCAACCCCACCGGCGCCCCGCCGGAAACCCTCTACAACGACGGTCGGCTCACGGGCCTGTTCTCCGGGGCGTACCTGCAGGACGAATGGAAATTCTTCGACAAAATCACGATAAATTACGGGGCGCGCTTCGACGACTACGCGGCTTCGTTTGACAACGAATACCAGTTGAGTCCACGCGTCAACGTGATTTACGAGCCGTTGGATGGGACGACGTTGCACGCGGGGTATTCGCGTTACTTCACACCACCGCCGGTGGAAAATGTGCCAGCGGGCACGGTGGCGCAATTCAACGGCACTTCCAACGAATCCGCCGTGCAGGAGGACACCGGCGTCAAGGCCGAGCGCGCGGATTATTTTGACGTGGGGGCGTCCCAACAAGTCACCCCGCACCTGAAACTGGGGGTGGACGGCTATTACAAACAGGCGCACAACCAGCTCGACGACGGCCTGTTCGGCCAATCGCTCATTCTCTCGGCGTTCAACTACGCACGGGGAAGAGTCTATGGACTGGAGGGCACAGGCAGCTTCACATGGGGCCGCTTTGCCGCCTATGCCAACCTGGCGTGGTCCACCGCCCAAGGCGAGGGCGCGGCCTCCGCGCAGTTCCTCTGGCCGGACCAGGGCACCGTGAACTACGTCAATGGCCACTGGATCTACCTCGATCACGACCAGCGCGTCACCGGCTCGTTCGGCATGTCCTACACCTTGGTGGAAGGCGAAAAAGAGACCACGCGCGCCTACGTGGACGCCATTTATGGCAGCGGGTTGCGGGCCGACGGCGGCGGGACCATCGGCGGCTCAGTGGACCCCACGGATCCCATTCCCAACGGCGCGCGCGTGCCCGCCTATTACTCGATCAATCTTGGCGTCGAACAGGAGATCAAACTCCACGGGAAGGACAGGTTGAAGGCGCGGCTGGACGTGGTGAATCTGACCGACAACATCTACGAGCTCCGCAATGGCACCGGCGTGGGCGTCAACGCCGCCCAATACGGCGCGCGGCTGGGCTTCTTTGGCTCGCTAAGCTATGAGTTTTGAGACGAACCCACCTCCCGACGCCGGCCGCCAGCCGGGCCGGCGCCGGGATTTATTTGTTCATACGAATTTTATATTTCGTAACACCCAGGCTGCGGATAATATTTTCCGGCATGGGCGGAAGCGTGTTCACACGGTTATGCCGAGGGGCGGCGCCATTCATTGGGGCCGCGTTCCTGCTTGCCGACCCCGCCATGGCCGCTGACCACACCAACACTCCAGCGCCGGTTTCCCCGGCCGGCAGCGCCGTCACGAATCAAATCGCGGGGAGGACCAATGTCACGCGCCTGCCCGACGTGGTGGTGGTGGGCCGGCAGGACAGCCTGCTGGGCGGCGCGGATTCGGCCAGCCAGGGCACCATCGGCGCGGCGCAACTGGCCGACCGGCCCATTTTGCGGAGCGGCGAAATTCTTGAAACCGTGCCCGGCGTGATCATCACCCAGCACGCGGGCGGCGGGAAGGCCAACCAGTATTTTTTGCGCGGCTTCAATCTGGATCACGGCACGGACTTCGCGGTGTTTCTGGACGACATGCCGCTCAACCTGCCGTCGCACGCCCACGGCGAAGGCTATGCCGACCTGAACACGGTCATCCCGGAATTTGTGCAGCGGGTGGATTATGAGAAGGGGCCCTACGACGCGGAGGTGGGCAACTACGGTTCGGCGGGCGCGGCGCATCTGGAATTTTACCAGACGCTGCCGCAGGATTTTGTGACGCTGGAGAGCGGGATGTACGGGTTTGAGCGCGGCGTGTTTGGCGTCTCGCAAACGAACGGGCCGGGCCGCATCTTATATGGCGGCGAGGCGTATCACGACGACGGGCCGTGGACGCACCCGGACGATTACTGGAAGTTCAACGGCATTTTGACCTACAGCCAGGGCAACGAGGCGAACGGTTTCAGCGTCACCGCCCGCGGCTATCACGGCGAGTGGAATTCCAGCGACCAGATTCCGGCCAGTTTTGGCGCGACGAATCTGTTCGGCGCCATCAATCCGACGGACGGCGGCGATTCGCAGCGTTACAGTCTCCAAGCCGAATGGCATCGCCAGACCGCCAGCTCCGAAACCAAGATCACCGCCTACGCGTTTTATTACGACCTCGATTTGTTCTCCGACTTCACCTATTTCCTCACGGACCCGGACCGCGGCGACCAGTTTGAGCAGCTGGACCAGCGCGAGGTGGCGGGCCTCGACGCGCACCACACCCTGTTCAACCAGTGGTGCGGGCGCGACGTGGAAAACACGTTTGGCCTGCAGGTGCGCAATGACTGGATCGCCAATGGCCTGTACCAGACGGAGGACCGCGTGCGCGTGGACAAATTGGATTCGGCCACCGGCACGATTCTGCCCGCCGACACTGATGTAAATCGCCTGACGGACACGCAGGCGGGTTTTTATGTGGAGAACAAGATTCAATGGGCGGACAAGTTCCGCTCCGTGGCGGCGCTGCGCGGCGACCTGGATTACTTTGACGTGACCAGCCTGACCAACCCGACCAACTCCGGCACCGCCGACACCTTCCTCCCCAGCCCCAAGTTGAGCCTGATTTTCGGGCCGTGGGACAAAACGGAACTGTATGTGCAGGGCGGCTTCAGTTTCCACAGCAACGACGGACGCGGCGCCACACAGACCGAGGAGCCGATCTCGGCCGACAATCCCTACGGGGGGGCGACCGCGAAAATTCCCGCCCTGATTCAGACGCGGGGCGCGGAGATCGGTGTGCGGACGCTGGTCGTGCCCAAACTTCAAAGCACTGTTTCGTTGTGGTATTTGCGCAGCGATTCCGAGCTGGAGCAGGATGGCGACACCGGGGGCACCGTGGCCTCGCAACAGCCGAGCGACCGCTACGGTGTCGAATGGGCCAACTTTTACTCGCTGACCAAGCATCTGACGCTGGACTTCGACGCGGCGGATTCCATTGCCCGTTTCGCCTCGGTGGATGCCGCGGATGCGGCGCCCGACAGTCCGGGCGGCACGCATGTGCCCGAGGCGGTGGGGTTGGTGATTTCCTCCGGCATCACGTTGCACGACTGGCACGGCTTTTCGGCGAGCTTGCGCCTGCGCTACTTCGGCCCGCGCGACCTGACCTCGGATGGGGTTTATCAATCCTCCCAAACGGTATTGCTCAATGCCGAGGCCGGTTATCAGATCAACAAAACGTGGCGTGTTTCCGTCGAGGTTCTGAACCTGCTTGACCGGCACGATCACGACATTGACTACGCCTACGAATCGCGGGCGACGCCGACGTCCGCGCCGGTGTTTCAGGATGTGTTTCATCCCGTGGAGCCCATTCAGGTGCGGGTGGGCCTGACGGCCACGTTTTGAGTCCTTGACCATGGAAACCAACCGGACAGCGCCACGATACGAGTTGAAAGACGAACTCGCGCGACTCTGCCTGCCTTCAGCCAACCGCGACGCGAACCTGAAGCTGGCGTGGACAAATTCAATTTGCCTCCTTTTTCTCGTGATTGGCCTCGCTGGCGCCCGGCGCGGGGCCATCGCCATCAAACCCGCGCCGCCACTGGAGGAGACGGTATCGGTGGTGGCCGAACCGGTGGCGTTGCCGGCACCGTCGGCCCAGCCGGCCGAACGCACGGAACCCGCGGACAACCAGCCGGCCCGCGTGGCCGTGGTCATTCCGCAGGCGCCGGATATTTCTTTCAGCGTGCCGGCGCTCAGCTCGCTCGTCGTGCCCTCCGCCCTGGCCGCCGCACCGCCGCTGGAACCGATGCGCGCCCCGGCCCAAATCGGTTCTCTGTCCAGCACCGGCGGCAGCGGCGAACGGCCCGAACCGCCCTACCCCACCATCGCCCGGCAGGAAGGGGAACAGGGAACCGTGGTACTCTTGCTCGCCGGCGATGACGCCGGCAACATCGTGTCCGTGGACGTGAAGGAGTCTTCCGGCTTTCCGCTCCTGGACCGCGCCACGGTGGATTTCGTGAAACGTCATTGGCGGCTGCCCGGCGCCGATGGCTCCCGGCTTTTTCAAACCAGCATCACCTACCAGCTCCAATTTTAAACCAACAAATCAAACCTATGCTCGCAAACATTGTCTTCCAATTCTTCTCCCAAGGCGGCCCCGTGATGTGGCCCATCCTGGCCAGCGCCATCGTGGCCGTGGCCGTCGTGGGCGAACGCGCCTTCTGGTGGGCGCGCGAGGCCCGGCGCCGCGACGCCCGCAAGCTGGAACAGATCCTCGCCGCGCTCGAAAATGCCGATGTCCCCACCGCGAGCAGCCTTTCGGAAAACTCGAACGACCCGGTGATCCGGGTTATCCGCATCGGCTTGGACCACGTGGGCCATTCGCACGGTTCCTTGCTGGGCGCGTTGCAATTGGCGGCGGGGGCGGAACTCAAGCGTGCCGGACGTTTTCTGATGGTGATGGACACGCTGGTCACGCTGGCGCCGCTGCTCGGCCTGCTCGGCACGGTGACCGGTTTGATGCGCGCGTTTCTAAACATTGGCAGTGCGGAGTTGTCCGTCTCCGGCGTCACCGGCGGCATCGGCGAGGCGTTGATTGCAACGGCCTGCGGACTGGGCATCGCAATTTTTTCACTGATCCCGTTTAATTATTTTTCCGCCAAAGTCGCCCAGTTGCAGTTCGATCTGGAAACGGCGGCGACGAATGTGGAAGTGCTGGTGGGCAGCGGGAAGGGCGGCGACGCCGTTCATCTTCACAAGCCCACGGCCCCCAGCCAGCCCACCAGCCATTGAACCGGCATGAAGCTTTCGTCACCCATTCCCCGGCGGCGCTCGCGGATCGTCATCATCCCCCTGATTGACATCATGTTTTTTCTCCTGGCGTCGTTCATGATGGTCAGCCTGCAAATGAGCCGCACCGAAAACATCAAGGTCCACCTGCCCGACGCCTCCCAGGCGCGGCAGGATTTCAAGCCGGACATGCTGGACATCGCCGTGGACAAGTCCGGCGCGGTGTGGCTGGCAAAGCAACCGATTTCGCTGGCGGAGCTGGGCCTGGTCGTGAGCAACCGCTTTCGCGCCGACACCAACCTCCCCGTCTATATCAGCGGCGATCGCGACGCCCTGCACGGCGACATGGTGGCCGTCTATCAGGTCGTGCGCGGCGCGGGCATCCAGAAAGTCTCCTTCCTGGCGGAGAGTCCCAATCCCCGACCATGAAAATCCGCACGCCCGTTCCCGAAAAGAAGTCGCGGCTGGAAATCATTCCGCTGATTGACATCATGTTCTTTCTCCTGGCGTCGTTCATGATGGTCAGCCTGCAGATGCAGATTGTCCGCACGGTCAAGGCCAGCCTGCCCACCGCCACGCTCGCCAATCCCAGCGCCAAGCCGGATATCGTCAACCTCTTCGTCAACCGCGATGGCCAGGTCTCCGTGGACCGGCAGCCTGTTTCCTTTCCGGAACTCAATGCGCTGCTCACCAATCGCTGCAACCTCAACAGCAATCTGCCGGTCTTCATCACCGGCGCCCGGGACGCCACGCACGGGTCCATCGTGTTCGTTTTGGACCTGGTGAAACGCGCCGGCGTCCAGCAAGTCGCCATCGCCGTGAAAGCCGCGCCCCAATGATATCCCATGAAAAACTTCCAGCAAAACCTGTTGCTCGTCCTCGCGCTCGCCCTCTGCGGCCTCTGCGCCTGGCAATGGCACGGCCAAACCCAGCAGCGCGACATCATCGCCACCTTGAACGGCCTGGTCTATGACCGCGACGTGACCATCCGCGACGCCACCAACTCCATCGCCGTGCTCAACCACCAACTCGCCCAAATGGACGCCAGCCTCACGTCCGTCAAGGCGGATGCCGCCACGAATGCCCAATCGGTCGTTTCCCAAAAAGCCGAGATCGCCCGGCTGCGCGTCGCCAATCTGAGCCTCACCAACGAAATCACCCAATACCAGCAGGCGGTGGACACTTTGGAAACAAAATTGAAGGACGCCTACGCCGATTTGGAAAACCAAAACGGCGCCATCACCAACCTCGTCGCCCAGCGTGACGACCTGGCCGCCCGGTTTAATAACGAGGTGAAGGACCGCAATGATATTGTCGCCAAGTACAACGAGCTGGTGAATCAAATCCAAAAGCAGGGAAATTCCCCCAAGCCGTAATGGGCCGCAAACGGCACCGACCCCCGGGATGTTTGCTCGACAGTGCCGCCGCTGTTTGGCACTGATAAACCATGTCTTCGCCCTGCGGCCACACATGAAACGCGATTCCTCCATCCTGCTGGGCGCCTGGCTGGTTCTGGCGGCGTTTCTGTTCGCCTTGGGCTGGCAAAATCTCACCGCGCCGGGGCTGTTTTATGACGAGGCGATTTACGGCGGCCTGGCGCGGGATTTTCTCATCGGCCACGCCCCGGGCGGCCACATGCCGGGCACTGCCACCGTCGCCGTTTTCGACCGGCCGTTTCCGCTTTTTGTCCAGCCGTACCTGGGCGCGCTGAAATGCTGGCTGCTCCTCCCCATTTTCAAGCTGCTCGGCGCCACGCTGCCGGTCTTGCGCGCCGCCAACCTGGCCTTCAGCGCCGCGGCGCTGCTGCTGTGCATGCTGTGGACGTGGCGGCTCCTGGGTCTGGCGGAAGCCCTGCTCGCCGGCCTGCTGCTGACGCTGGACCCGGCGTTCTTCTTTTTGGGCACACTGGATTGGGGATCCTGGCTGCCGAGCTTGCTCTGCCGGTTGGGCGGATTTTATCTGGCGCTGCTGGCATGGCGGCGGCAACAAGCCTCCTGGGCGCTGGCCGCGGGCTTGGTGTTTGGCCTGGGCCTGTTCAACAAAATTGACTTCGGCGTGATCCTCGCCGGCACCGCCCTGGCCGCGCTTCTGGTCGGCGGCCGGTCCATCGGCGTGGCGTTCCGCGAGCGGCCCAAGGTTCCGCTGGCGGCCTTGCTGGGCTTTTTGCTGGGGGCCGGACCGGTGCTGGCGCTGTCCCGCGTGATCCTGCGCGCCGTCTTTGCCCCGCAGGCCGCCGGCCTCCCGGGCGAACTTCCGGAAAAACTCCACACGCTCGGCGCCATGTACGACGGCTCCTATTTCTACCGGCTCATGGACGCCGGCGGCCTCTTCGACAAAATGTATCAGGCGCCTTCGGCGGTCTGGACACCCTTTGGCCTCGCCGTCGTCATTGCGGCGCTGGTGTTGGCCGGGGATGCCTGGCTCTGCCCGCCGGAAAGCGCCCTGCGCCGCGCTAAAGTCTTTGTCCTGCTGTCGGCGGCGTTCGTGACGCTGGGCGCCCTGGCCCTCCCCGGCGCGGTGCGCCTGCACCACACCACGCTGGTCTATCCGTTTCCGCACCTGTTGATCGCCGCCGCCGGCGTGGCCGTCTGGCACCGCCGCTGGCGGGCCTTTGCCTTCCATCGCACGGCACGCGTGCTGATGACCGTCCTGGCGCTGCTCGTGGCCGTGTGCAGCCTGGCCGCCGTCCAACGCACCCAGGACCTCATACGCGAAACCGGCGGACGCGGTTGGTGGAGCGATGCCCTCGTGAAGTTCGCCCGCGAAATCAATCCCCGCTCCGACGTCACCGTGGGCAGCCTGGACTGGGGGTTCAACGAGCCGCTGGAGTTTTTGACGGACGGCCCCCGGCTGGCGGAGCCCTTCTGGCAGGCCGCCCGGGGACAAACCCCCGTCCTGCCGCGCGATTCGCATCACGTCTATCTCGCGCACCCGCCGGAATTCAGTCTCTCGCCGCTGGGTTCGCAGTTTCTGGAATCCGTGGCCCGTCAGGGCACCAACGCCAGCGTCCACGCCTGGTGCGATCGCCAGGGCAAGGTGGCCTTTTACAGCGTCAGCTTCACAGCCCCCTGAGGCTTACGGCGAGGGCGGGCTGCCCGCCATCTGGCGCACCAGCAGCGGCACGCTGGCCACGGTTTCATTGTCCAGCCGCACATCCACCGAATACAGCCCGGGCTCGTCAAATTTCAACTGCTGGATGTTCACGATGAAATTCCGCGTGAGAAAATGCGCGTCGTCCGGCAGCGTCACCGGCACCGGCAGCTCGATGGCCTGCAGGATGGAGCGGCCGTCGGCGTTGATGAAGTTCAGGGACAGCTTGCGCGTGCCCTCGTCGCCCGGCTGGAACGTGGCCCGCAACGCCACGGCGCACTGCGGATGGATGGCCGGCATTTGCGGCGCATAAATCGTGTCGAAGGCGCCCAGAAGGTTCAATTTCCCGTTGTCGTCCGTCGCCGCGTCGCACAGGACCGCCACTTGAATGTTCATGCGCAGATTAAGCCACGAATCGCCCGGAATGGCACGCAATTCTTTCGCCGCCGTCAATTCGCCGCCTCGCCGTTCTTTTTGGCCGCCCGTTGCTCGGAAAAAAAGCTTTGCAGCAGCGCGCGGCATTCCTCCAGCCGCAGGCCGGACGTGATGTCGCAACGGTGATTCAGCGTGGAAAATTGCAGCAGATTCAGCGCGCCGCCCGCCGCGCCGCCCTTGGGGTCGCTCGCGCCGAATACCACCCGCGCCACCCGCGTGTGCACCACCGCCCCGGCGCACATGGGGCACGGCTCCTTGGTGACATACAGCGTGCAATCCATCAGCCGCCAGTCGCCCACGGCGTTCTCCGCCTGCGTCAGCGCCAGCATCTCCGCGTGGGCCGTGGCGTCCTTCAGCGTCTCCACCTGGTTGCCGGCCCGGGCGATGATCCGCCCCTCCCGCACCACCACCGCCCCCACGGGCACTTCGCCCAGTTCATACGCCTTGGCCGCCTGCCGTAGCGCCTCGCCCATGAAATAGTCGTCGCTGTGCAAATCAATGATAGGATCGCTCATAATCGCCGCGCCAAGGTAATTCGGCCCCGCGCGAAACAAAAATCAAAACCGCGGCTTTCGCCTGCCATCTTCGCTATTGCCCCGCCGTCCGCTTCTTTCCAGACTTGCGGTTTTACATGAAACCGTTGACCTCGTCCGCGCCGGCCTATGAATTCTCCCTGCCGGGCGGCAAAATCGCCGGCCGCAGCGGCATCCTCGAATTGATGGATGACATGGGCCACGCCATGACTGTGGACCCGCACATGCGCATGCTCGGGGGCGGCAACCCCGCCTCCGTCCCCGCCTTCGAGGCGCTCGTCCGCGAGCGCATGCGCGAGCTGCTCGCGGAGGCCGGCGCCCTCGACCGGCTGCTGCTCAATTACGATCCGCCGCAGGGCAATCCGCAGTTCATCCGCGCGCTGGCCGCCCTGCTCCGCCGCGAATTCGGCTGGGACATCGGCCCGCAAAACCTCGCCGTGGCCAGCGGCGGCCAGAGCGCGTTCTTTTACCTGTTCAACCTCCTGGCCGGACGCTTCGCCGGCGGCCGCGCCAAAAAAATCCTCTTCCCGCTCGCGCCCGAATACGTCGGCTACGCCGACCAGGGACTCGAACCGGACATGTTCCTCGCCTGCCGGCCCGGCCTGGAGTGGCCGCAGGGGCCAAGCGGCCACGTCTTCAAATACACGATTGATTTTGCCGCGGTGGAAAAGACCCTGGCGCGCGGCGACATCGGCGCCATCGCCGCCTCCCGGCCCACCAACCCCAGCGGCAACGTGCTCACGGACGCCGAAGTGGCCCGCCTGTCGGCGCTCGCCGCCGCGCATGGCGTGCCGCTGATTCTCGACAACGCCTACGGCACGCCCTTCCCGGGCGTCATGTTCGTGCCCGCCAAACCGTTCTGGGCGCCGCACACCATTCTCGTGCTCGGCCTCTCCAAGCTCGGGCTCCCCGCCACGCGCACCGCCATCATCATCGCGCCCGAGCCCATCGCCACGGCCATCAGCTCCCTCACCGCCATCATCACCCTTGCCAACGGCAACCTCGGCCAGCAAATCGTCCTGCCTTGGATCGAAAACGGGAAAATCCTGGAATTGGGCCCGCGCATCATCCGGCCGTTTTACGAGGAAAAGAGCCGCGCGGCCGCCGCCTGGGCCCGGGAATACTTCACCGCCGCCGGCGTGGACTGGGCCCTCCACGCCAATGAAGGCACCTTCTTCCACTGGCTCTGGCTGAAAAACCTCCGCATCACCGCGCGCGAACTCTACGAACGCCTCAAGGCCCGCAAGGTGCTCACCGTGCCCGGCGACTATTTCTTTTTCGGATTTGACGATCCCTGGCCGCACCGGCAGCAATGTCTGCGCCTGAATTTCTCGCGCGAGCCCGAAGCCGTCCGCGCCGGCTACCAGATCATCGCCGAAGAAGCCGCCCGGGCCTCCGCCTGAAACAGGTTAGGCGCCAGCGGCTGGCCGCGGCTCGGCATATTGCAACCGCTCCTGCACTTCCTTCACGCCCCGCGTCATCAGAAACTCCCGGCCGTTGTGGAGCACCACCTGGCATTCGCCCGGCGCCCCGGAGCGGATGGCTTGGACGCGCTCCAAGTTCACGATCACCGAACGGCTGATGCGCAAAAACAGGGAGGGCGGCAGGGACACGTCGAGGTTGCGCATCGTCTCCCGCAAAATATGGTTTCCCTTGGAGGTGCACAGCACCACGTAATTGGCGGCCGCCTCGATGTAATCCACATCCTGGATTTTCACAAAGAGCGTCTGGTTGCCGTCTTTGACGGCGAAGCGGTTGAGGCGGGGCGACGGCTGCTCCACCACCGTCACCGGTGCGGCCGGCTGGGCCGGGCGCGGGCCCGCCGGCACCTGCAACCGCTGCCGCACCCGCCGCACCGCCTCCTGCAGGCGGGCCCGCGTGAACGGCTTCAACAAATAATCCGTGGCCCGCACTTCAAACGCCTCCACCGCGTGCTGGTCGTGGGCGGTGACAAACACAATCGCCGGCAGCCGCTCCGCCGGCAGCGCGCGCACCACCTGCAGCCCGTCCATTTGCGGCATGTGCAGGTCCAGAAACACCGCGTCCGGCCCCAGCTCGCGGATGCACGCCACGGCCTCCGGACCGTTGGTGCATTCGCCCACAATTTCCACGTCCGGCTCCTGCGCCAGGAATTTTCGCAGGCGGTTTCGCGCCAGCGGCTCGTCGTCCACCACCACCGTGCGAATGCTCATGCCGCCGCCTCCAGTTCCGGGGGGGCCACCGCCGCCCCGGCGTGCGGACGCGGAATGAGCATGCGCGCCACAAACCCGCCCTGGGGCTGCGGATGCAGCTCCAGGCTGGCCTGCGAGCCAAACATCGCCTGCAGCCGCGCCCGGGTGTTGGACAGCCCGATCCGCTCCTCGATCTTGCCCCCGGGCGCCGGGGAAACCGCGCCGCTGTTGCTTACTTCCAGCCGCAGAAAATACCCCCCGCCCGCCGGCTGCACCGCAATCCGGATAAAGCTCGGCCCCACCTGCGTCTCCACCCCGTGCTTGATCGCGTTTTCCACCAGCGGCTGCAATATCAGCACCGGCACCGGGTCGTTCAGCACCGCGTCGTCCACTTCGGTCCCGATCCGCAGCCGGTCGCCAAACCGGATCCGCTCGATGAGCAGATATTGGTCGAGAAAATGCAGCTCCTCGCGCATTGTCACCCGCTGCCGTTGCATGCTGGTGGCCACCCGCAGCAAATCGCCCAGCGCCTCGATCATCTGCTCGGCCGTCGCCGGATTGTCCTGCACCAGCGACGCGATCGAGTTGAGCGTGTTGAACAAAAAATGCGGGTTGAGCTGCAGTTGCAGCGCCTGCAAACGCGCCTGGACCAGTTGCGCCCGCAGTTCCGCCTCGCGCAATTTCCGAAAATCCTCCCGCTCGTAAAACCGTACCGCGTGCGCCACCGCCACCAAGCCCCAAAACGTCGGCACCTGGTACGTCATGCGCACCAGGATCAAAAACATCATGGACCGCGGATCCCGCGTAAAGTTAGCCCCGCTCGTCGGCTTCTGCCCGGCCAGCAGCGGCGGCGGCGGCCCAAAATACGTGAACAGCGCAATCACCGCCAGGCTGGCCGCAAACGCCGCCAGGTATATCCAGATCGCCCGCCGCCAGTGGCCGCGATCCAGCGTGTGCTTGGAGGAAATCCGGATGATCAACCCCGTCATGAAGAGCCACGGCGCCAGCCGGGACAGGATTTCAAACAGCGCCTCCCGGTGACTGTACGATTGCAACAGGATCGTTTCAAACCCGGCCGCCATGGACACCACAATCCAAAACGTCATCACCGCCCACCAGAAACGCGACAATCCCCAGATCAGCCGCTCGGGTTTCGGCCGGAGGTCGGCGGATGGGGGAAACTCGGACCGCTCCGGCACGCGGCCCGCAGCGGAGTCTTCAGCGTTCATTTCGGTTTAATCTACCGGAAAACCCCCGCTTGTCCAACGTCTAGCACGTCACTTCGTCCCAACGGACACCGCCTTTATCCCAGATTCCAGTGACTTCATCTCAAACTTCGGACAAAAAGCCCGATTCCCGGTATCTTTCTGGCCATGTTAAGCCAGCGTCCGATCGCGCCCGTTCCAGCCAAACGGGCGGCCCGGCGGTCGCATCCGCCCCAGGCGCGGGTCCGGCCCGATTTCTTCATCGTCGGCGCTCCCAAATGCGGCACCACGGCTCTGTCGGATTATTTGGCCAACCATCCCGACATTTTCATGGCCCGCAAGGAAATGCACTTCTTCGGCCGGGATCTGCGCTTTGCCCCCCATTTCTACCGCCGGGCCGAACCGGAGTATTTGGCCGAATTCGCCGGCTGGAAGGGACAAGCCCGCATTGGCGAAGCCTCCGTCTGGTATCTCTTCTCCGAAAAGGCGGCGGCCGAAATCAAAGCCTTCAACCCGGCCGCCCGCATCATCATCCTGCTCCGGGAACCGGTGGACATGATGTACTCCCTCTTTCGCTATTTTCAATACGACGGCAACGAGCCGCTGGCCAGCTTCGCCTCCGCTTTGCAGGCCGAACCGGACCGCCGGGCCGGCCGGCGCCTCGGGCGGCAAACCTATTTTGCGCCCGGCCTCGTCTATCGGGATGCCGCCCGCTATGCGCCGCAGGTGGAACGCTACCTCCAGGTGTTTGGCCGCGACCGCGTGCTGGTGCTGCTGTATGAGGACCTGGCCGCCAACCCCGCCGCCGTTTACCGGGACACGCTCCGGTTCCTCGGCGTGGATGACTCGTACTCGCTGGCTGAATTCCCGCGCGTCAACGCCGCAAAAACCATCCGCAGCCGGGCCCTGCGCGCCGTCCTCAACGACCCCACCGCCCGGTCGGCCATGCTCGCCATCCGCCCCCTGCTGCCGGCGCCCGTCTTCAACGGCTTTCATCAGGTCGAAAACGTCCTCAAGCGCATCAATTCCCGCAGCCAGCGACCGGTCCCGCTGGCCCCCAGGCTCAAGGCGGAACTCCGCCGCGAATTCGCCCCCGAAGTCGCGCGCCTGGCCCGCCTGCTCGGCCGCGACCTCTCGCCCTGGACCAAGCCCGGCGAGCCGTCCCGCCACCGCCCGGACGAGCTCACCCTATGAAATTTTCCGTCGCCTCCGTGCATTCGGTCGCCCGCGCGGGGTCCCTCGTGGAGCCGCCGGCCCGGATCCCCGGCCCCCAGCCGGGCCTGCGGCCCGACGCCCCAAAACCCGCCGCGGCGCCGGACATCAGCGTCATCGTCTTGAATTACAACGGCGCCGCCTGGCTCGACCGCTGCCTCACTTCCCTGGCCTCCCAAACCATCGCCGCCCGGACGGAAATCATCGTGGCGGACAACGGGTCCACGGATCGTTCCGATTTGCTCGCGGCGGACTTGCTGCAAGACCGGCCCGGCTGGCGCGTGTTGCGGCACCGGGAAAACCTGGGGTATTGCGGCGGCAACAATGAGGCCGCCCGTTGCGCCCAAGGCCGGTTTTTCCTCTTCCTCAACACCGACACCTGGCTGGAGCCGGACTGCCTCGAACACCTGCTGGCCGAGGTTCTGGCCAGCAACGCCGTGGCCGCCACCCCCCTGGTGATGGATTACCGCGATGACACGATGCAATCCTCCGGCGAGCGGGGATTCGACATCTTTGGCCTGCCGTGCGGCCCCGGCACCTGGTCCGGCCACCAGGAAGTCCTGATCGCCAACGGGCCGGCGCTGTTCGTGGAGGCGGCGTGGTTCGCCAAACTGGGCGGCTTTGACCAGCACTTCTTCATGTATGCGGACGAGTACGACCTCTGCTGGCGCGTCTGGCTGGCCGGCGGCAAGGTCATCCTGGTGCCCTCCGCCCGCCTGCACCACCGCGGCGCCGTGGCCGTGAATCCCACCGGCGGCGAGCGCATGCTGGAAAACCGGACCTCCGACACCAAGCGCTACTACGCCAACCGCAATGATCTGTTGGTGCTGCTGAAGAATTGCCAGCATCTGCTGCTCCTCCTCGTGCCGCTCCAACTGGCCCTGCTCGCCGCCGAGGCCGCGGCCATGCTCGTCCTGTTGCGCCGCTGGTCCTTCGTGCGCCGGGCTTACCTCGACGCCGTCCGGGATTGCTGGCGCCTGCGCCACCACATTCTGGCGGAACGCCGCCGCCTCCGGGCCCTGCGGCGGCGCGGCGATTTTTGGATGCTCCGCTTCCTTCAACCCCGCTTCAATCGCTGGCGGGAATTCCGGCGCTTCCGGCGGTTCGGCCTTCCCCGGGTGGATTCCAAGTAAACCTCAACCAACGTTCAGTTTATCAGGCAATATCAAGCATCATGAAATCGTCCGTTATCATGGCCCGGTTGCGGGCCGGGGGATTCGTCACCGCGCTGGCCCTCTTTGTGGTGGTGGTGGGTGTCTCGCTGTATGGCATTTTTGTGCCGGGGCAAACCCTCTTCTCCAATGACGGCCCCCTGGGCCAGTTGATGACCCAATGCCATCGCCTGCCCGGGCGCTTCTCCGGCTGCTGGCAGGATTTGAACAACGTTGGCTTCGCCGGCGCCGCCGCCGCCCCCAGCTTCAGCTTCGGTCTCCAGTGGCTGCTCGGCCCGATCCTGTTCTCCAAATTCTACGCCTTCCTTTCGCTGGTCATCCTGGGCCTCAGCGCTTGGTGCTTCTTCCGCCAGTTGAAACTCGCCCCCCTGGCCTGTCTGCTGGGCGGCCTCGCTGTCGTCCTGAATTCCACCTTCTTCTCCGTGGCCTGCTGGGGCGTGAGCGCCCACGATCTCACCGCCGGCCTCAGCTTCCTCGCCCTGGCCGCCCTGGCCGACACCTCGTCGCCCCGCCGCTGGCTCCGCGTCATCCTCGCCGGCATGGCCCTCGGCATGGCCGTCACCGAAGGCGCCGACGTCGGCGCCATTTTCAGCATCTTTGTCGCCGCCTTCATCGCCTATCAGGCCCTGACCGCCGAAGGCTCGCTCCTCCGCAACGTGGCCGCCGGCGCAGCCCGGTTGCTGTTGGTGGCCGTCTGCGCGCTGTTCCTCGCCGCCCAGTCCATCCACGGCCTGGTCGCCACCTCCATCGAGGGCGTCGCCGGCACCCAGCAGGACGCCCAAACCAAGGAGCAGCGCTGGAACTGGGCCACCCAGTGGAGCCTGCCCCGCATTGAAACCTTGAACCTCGTCGTGCCCGGCGTCTTCGGCTACCGCATGGACACCCCGGACGGCGGGATTTATTGGGGCACCATGGGCCGGGATCCGGCGTGGCAAACTTACATTGACAATGGCCGCCAGGGCCGCGCCCCGACCGGCTTCCTGCGCTACAACGGCGGCGGCAATTACGCCGGCGGACTCGTCGTGCTCCTGGGCCTCTGGGCCGCGGCGCAATCGTTCCGCCGCAAGGATCCCGCGTTCCCCCCGGCGCAACGAAACTGGCTTTGGTTCTGGCTGGCCGCCGCCGTGGTCTCGCTGTTGCTGGCCTTGGGCCGCTTCGCCCCCTTTTACCAGTTGGTCTATGCCCTGCCGTATTTCTCCACCATCCGCAATCCCACCAAATTCCTGTACCTCTTCGGCCTGGCCCTGACCGTCCTGTTCGCCTACGGCGCGGACGCCTTGGTGCGCCGCTACCTGCCGCCGGCCCCCAACCGGCGGGGCGGCTTCGCCGCCTGGTGGAAACAGGCCGGCCCATTTGACAAAGCCTGGGTTTACGCCTGCGGGCTGGTATGGGTGGGTTCCCTCCTGGGATGGTGGGCCTACGCCGCCCACCGCGACGAACTCCTGTTCTATCTGCAAAGTTCCCAAATCGGCAGTTCCCCGGATACCGTCGCCACCTTCGCCATCCAGCAGGTCGGCTGGTTCGTCGTCGTCTTCTTCCTGGCCGCCGGCCTCCTGGTGTTGGTGATCAGCGGCGCCTTTGCCGGCCGCCCCCTCCTGGCTGGCGGCTGCCTCACGGTGCTCCTGGTGGCCGACCTAACCCTGGCCAACCGTCCGTGGGTCCGCTTCTGGGATTATCAGGACAAGTACGCCACCAATCCGGTCGTGGACCTCCTGCGGGACAAGTCCTATGACCACCGCGTGGCCATCGCCCCGCTCGATACCACCGGCCGTCTGGCCCTGCTGGCCAAACTTTACCAGTTGGAATGGCTCCAGCACGAATTCCCCTACTATAACATCCACTCCTTCGAGACCGTCGAAATGCCGCGCATTCCGGAGGACTACAGCGCCTTCACCAAGGCAATCAATTCAACCAATGGTTTCGGGGCTTGGTTCCATCTGGTCCGCGCCTGGCACCTCGAGGCCACCCGCTATGTCCTCGCGCCCGCCAGCTTCGCCGAATTCCTGCAACAGCAGGCCTATGTGGGCTCCGATTCCGTCGTGCCCATCGCCGGCTTCTCCCTGGAGCGCAAACCCGGCGTCCGCGTGGCCAAGCGGGCCGACCAAGTCACCGCCGTCCTGAACACCAACGGCCCCTTCGCCGTGTTTCAACTGACGGGCACCCTGCCCCGCGTCAAGCTGTATTCCCGCTGGCAGGTCACCACCAACGACGCCGACGTCTTGAGCCAATTGTTCAACCCCGCCTTCGATCCCGCGGCCAGCGTCTTCGTGGCCGGCGGCGCGCCGGACTGTTCCGCCACCAATGCCGCCCAGCCGGCCGGCACGGTGGACTATGTCAGCTATGCGCCCAAGGACATCGTGTTCAACGCCAGCGCCCACGTGCCGTCCGTGTTGCTCCTCAACGACCATTTCGATCCCAATTGGAACGTCTGGGTGGACCGTCAGCCCGCGAAGTTGCTGCGCTGCAATTTTCTGATGCGCGGCGTCCAGGTGCCTCCCGGCGCCCACCAAATCGAATTCAAATTCCAGCCCCCCACCGGCTGGCTGCCCGTGACCCTGGCGGCGGAGGGCCTGACCGTGGTCGTCCTGCTGCTGCTGGTGATCTCCTACCGGAAAGACCTGGCCGCCCGCGCGCCCGCCACCGGGAATCCCGCAGCCGGCGCCCGCGCCAAAGCCAGGCCCCAAGACTCCCGCAAATCGGCCGGCGGCGGCCGGCCGGTGAAACGCTGACGGCGGAAATCAGCGCCCGTTGGACCGGCCGTTGAAACACGCTGAAAAACGCCGCCGTTCTATGGCGGCCCCGCCAGCGGCGCAAACTGGCGCAATTGCGGGTCGTAGGCGAACAGCTCCGCCGTGCCAATCTTGAAGAACCAGCCGTGCAGGCGGAGCGTGCTGTCGGCCAGCCGCGCCTGCACGCACGGATAGCCGCGCAGATTCTCCAGGCCGTAGAGGACATTCTCCTCGGCGGCCGCGGTTTCGCGCGCGGCCCGCTCCCGCAGGTGCCCGTAATTTCGTTCCACCGTCGCCCGTACCGGCGCCGCCAGCCCCAGCCAGTCGCGCAAATGCGGCGTGTCCGCCCCCACCGGCGTGTCCGCCAGCAACGCGGACATCGCCCCGCACTGGGAATGGCCGCAAATGACAATGTCGTGCACCCGCAGTTTCGCCACGGCAAATTCAATCGCCGCCGCCGTGGAATTCACGTCGCCCCGCAGCGCCGCCGGCGGCACGATGTTTCCCACGTTCTTGGCCACAAACAAATCCCCCGGCTGGCTCTGCGTGATCAGCTCCGCCAGCACCCGGGAATCCGAGCAGGTGATGAACAGCGTGTGCGGATTCTGGCCCTCCTTGGAAAGCTTGTGGAACAGCTCCCGATAGTTGCCAAATTCCGTGGTGCGAAACTTGTGCGCGCCTTCAATGAGTCGTTGCATGGTGGTCCAAACTCCTTTCCCGCGGCCGCCCGCCCTGACGCGGCGCAGCCTGCGGATTCAAAATTCAAAAGCTTCCCCGCGCCGCCGGGGCGCCGCTCCCGCCGCCGGCCTCACTGCGCCAGTGTCTTGTTCTTCGCGCGCGATTCGTCCCGCAGGCGCACCTTGAACTTTTTCAGCGCCTCCTGCAACCGCGCGTCGCCCACGGCCAGGATCTGCACCGCCAGGATGCCCGCATTCCGCGCGCCGTTCACCGCCACCGCCGCCACCGGCACGCCCGGCGGCATCTGCACGATGGACAGCAGCGAGTCAAAACCGTCAAACGCCTTGCCCAAAATCGGCACCCCGATCACCGGCAGCGTCGTGAACGCCGCCGTCACGCCCGGCAGATGCGCCGCCCCACCCGCCCCGGCAATGATCACCTTCAACCCGCGCCCGCCCGCCCCGCCCGCGTATTCCTCCAGCCCCTGCGGGTCCCGGTGCGCCGAAATCACCCGCGCTTCCGAGCCGATCCCGAATTCTGCCAGCACCTCCGCCGCCGCCTTCATCACCGGCCAGTCCGAATCGCTGCCCATCAAGATGCCCGCCAAAGGAGATTTTTGTTCGTTCATGAATTGTAATGTTTGCCTGGTTGCCTGATGCCAAAAATTAGCAGGGCCGCCCCGCCGAAGCAACCGCTCCTTACATCGGCTGGCTCGATAGATCCGTTACGCTTTGCCAGTCGGACATCCCTTCGCTCCAATAACTCGCGTCGGTATTGATTTCGCCCCGCTCCAGCATCGCCTGCACCGCGCTGAGCGTGAACGGGCCGGTTTGTTGCTGCCCGTCATGCAAGAAGATCGTCGGCGTTTCGCCGGTGGCCCGGATGGGTGCCGGCACCCTTCGCGCCGCAGCCAGCGCCGCCGCCGGCTCAATCACCATTTTCGTCGGCTCCGGCCGCGCTTCCCCGCGATGCTTCATCCACTGGAAAATCGCCGCCGCCGCCAGCCCGCCCGCAAATCCCCCCACATGCGCGCCAAACGCCACCCCGCCGCCCCCGGGCAACACGTCAAACATGCCCAATACCGCAAACAGCAGGTCCTTGCCAAACCAGAGCGTAATGGCCACCCACGCTGGAACTTCAAAATTCCCTGTCCGCACGTACACCAGGAAGAACCAGAAAAAATATTTAAACTCAATCTCCGCCCCCGCCCGCAGCAGCAGATACATCCCCAGGCACGCGCTGATGGCCCCGGACGCGCCCCCCATCGGCACCACCGATTGAAAATGCATCGGCGACATCGCCACATACACAAAATCCGCAATCAGTCCGCAAACCAAATACGAGATGGCAAAGCGCAGCCGCCCCACCAGATCCTCCACGCACGAGCCGAACAGAAACAGAAATAACATGTTGCCGAACAGATGAAAAAAGCCCGCATGCACAAACATCGAAGTCAACGCCGCATGCCACGTGAAGTCCGCCGGCACCAGCCAGAGATGGTCGAATATCCACTGTTGTGACGCCCCATCCGTCGCCACCGAGCAAATCTCTGAAACCACCCAGACCAGCGTGTTGATTCCAATGAGGGTAAACGTCACCACCGGCATCCGCTCGGTCCGATAATTCATGCCCACTGGAATGGCGATAAACATGACGATTCTGAGTTGCCTCCAATGATGTTGATCGCCCCGGGGCAGTCAAGCGCTGGCAGGAAAATACTTGCTTTGCTTTTTCCCGGATGGGATTGATAGCCCGTATTTTTCATGCCCAAAGATTTGGAAACCGCGCCCGGAGCCGCCCGCCACATTGCCCGCTGGCAAAAGGCGCAGCAGCACCTGCTGGGCGGCCGTACGGACCAGGCCCTCGCCCTCTATCACGATTTGTTGAAGGACTTCCCGGACACGCCCCGGCTGTGGTACGAATTGGGCTTCGCCGCCGGCAAACATCTCGATTTTGCCCTGGCCGATGAAGCCTGCCGGCGCGCCGCCGCCCTGGCCGGCAAGAATGTTTCCCTCCTTGTGCTGCTCGGCCAGCAATATCACTGGCTGCGCCAGCCCGCCCGCGCCCGCGCCTGCTTCGAACAGGCCGTGGCCGCCGCGCCCACTTCCCTCCACGCTCAATTGAGCCTGGCCGACTGGTACGAGCGCGAACGCCGCCTCGACGACGCCTGGCATTGCGTGGAAGCCTGCCTCGCCCGCGATCCGCGCAACGCCCAGGTGCTCTGCGTCCAAGCCCTCCTGCTCCACCGCCGCGGCGAAAATGCCCAGGCCGAAACACTGCTGCGCGACCTCATCCAGCGCGGCCCGCACGACGCCAATGTCAATTATTCCGCCTGCCACCAGCTTGCCGTGGTCCTGGATGAACTCGGCCAATACGCCGAGGCCCTCCGCTGGCTCGGCGAGGCCAAGGCCATCCTCCGCCGCTCCACCAACGTCGCCAAGCTGGAGCAGGACTACGACCGCTCCGTCCGCCGCCGCCGTGAACTGCTGGCCGCGCTGACGCCCGACACCCTCCGCCGCTGGCGCCAGGACGGCCCGGCCGCGCCCAGCCCGCATCGGCTCGCCTTCCTCGGCGGCCACCCGCGCACCGGCACCACCCTGCTCGAACAGATCCTCGGCGCCCATCCGGGTATCGCCGCCTACGACGAGCCCATGGCCTTCCCCGACGAGGTGGCGGAAAAACTCGCCCCGCTCAACGGCTCGCCCGCGCTCACCGTGAACGTCTTGAACGCCCTCACGCCCGTCCAGCGCGCCCGGTTCCAGCAACGCTATTTCCAAAACCTCCTCCGCGAGCCCCTGGCCGACCCGCCGCCCTCCCTGCTCCTGGACAAGAACCCCTCCGCCACCGCCTGGCTGCCGCTCTGGCTGCGCCTCTTTCCCGAATTGAAGGTCATCGTCGCCCTGCGCGATCCCCGCGACGTCATTGTCAGTTGCTATTTTCAGAACCTGCGCTTGAACGCCACCAACGCCAATTTCCTCAGCCTCGACCGCACCGTCACCCACTACGCCGACCTCCTGGATGTCTGGCTCCGCCTGCGCGACCTCGGCGGCTTCGATTGGATTGAAACCCGCTACGAAGACCTCGTCGCCAACCTCGAATCCGAGGGCCGCCGCGTCACCGAATTCCTCGGCCTGTCCTGGCACCCGCAGCAGGCGGCCTTCCCCGAGGCCAGCCGCGGGAAATTCGTCTTCTCGCCCACCTACCGCGACGCCACGCGCCCCGTGTATCAGCGCGCCGTCGGCCGCTGGAAGCATTATGCCGAGGCCCTCGCGCCGCTCAGCGACCGCCTGGCCCCCTATGGCCGCGCCTTCGGCTACGCGCCGTAGCCGCCCGCCCTAGCCGCCCGTACTTGCTGGACACGCCGCCCCAATTCCGGCTTACTATTGTGAATTTGATGTTCGTCTGATGCCACCACTTAACGCTGAAAAACTCGCCCGCGCCAAATCGCTCGGCTTCTCCGACCGGCAAATCGCCCATTTGACCGGCTCCACCGAGGACGAAATCCGCGCCCTGCGCAAAAAACTCAACCTCGTCCCCAGCTACCGCCTCGTGGATACCTGCGCCGCCGAATTCGAGGCCTACACCCCCTATTATTACTCCACCTACGACCGCGGCGACGACGAGGTGAAGCCGGACAGTTCCCGGAAAAAGGTCATGATCCTCGGCGGCGGCCCCAACCGCATCGGCCAGGGCATCGAATTTGATTACTGCTGCGTCCATGCCGCCTTCGCCCTCAAGGAGGACGGCTTCGAGACCATCATGGTCAATTCCAATCCGGAAACCGTCTCCACCGATTACGACACCAGCGACAAGCTGTTCTTCGAGCCGCTCACGCTCGAAGACGTGCTGCACATTTACGAGCGGGAAAAATGCTGGGGCGCCATCGCCCAGTTCGGCGGCCAGACGCCCCTGAACCTCGCGCTCGGCCTCCAAAAAAACGGCGTCAATATCATCGGCACCTCGCCCCAGAGCATCGAAATCGCCGAGGACCGCAAACTCTTCGCGGCCATGCTCAACAAGCTGAAAATCCCCCAGCCGCCCAACGGCCTCGCCACCAACGTCGCCGAGGCCCTCGCCGCCTCCAAGAAACTCGGCTACCCTGTGCTCGTCCGCCCCAGCTTCGTCCTCGGCGGCCGCGCCATGCAGATCGTTTATTCGGACGCCGAACTCTCCCATTACATGCGGTTCGCCGTCGAGGCCTCGCCCGAACGCCCCGTCCTGGTGGATAAATTCCTTGAGGACGCCACCGAGGTGGACGTGGATTGCCTCTCCGACGTCGGCCTCGACCGGCCGGATGCCGGCACCATCGTCATCGGGGCCATGATTGAGCACATCGAATTCGCCGGGGTCCATTCCGGCGACGCCGCCATGGTGCTGCCCCCGCATCAACTGGCCAAGAAGGCCATTGCCACCATCCGCGAGTACACCCACGCCATGGCCCGCGAACTGAAGGTCGTCGGCCTCATGAACGTCCAGTACGCCGTCAAGGGCGGCACCGTGTACGTCCTCGAAGTCAACCCCCGCGCCTCCCGCACCGTGCCCTTCGTCAGCAAGGCCATCGGCGTGCCCCTGGCCAAGCTCGCCGCCAAGGTCATGGCCGGCAAAACCCTCAAGGAGTTGAAGTTCACCGAGGAAATCTGGCCCAAGTACTGGGCCGTCAAGGAATCCGTCTTCCCCTTCAACCGCTTCCACGGCCAGGACATCCTCCTCTCGCCTGAAATGCGCTCCACCGGCGAAGTCATGGGCCTGGACGCCGACCGCGGCATTGCGTACGCCAAGTCGCAGATGGCCGCCGGCTCCCCCCTGCCCCTCAGCGGCAAGATCTTCATCAGCGTCAGCGACGCCCACAAAAAGAAGATCGTCGAAGTCGCCCGCAACTTCGTCGAGCTGGGCTTCGAACTCATCGCCACCAGCGGCACCGCCACCATTCTCCAGAAGGCCGGCCTCAAGGTCGAGCGCATCCACAAGCTCCAGGAGGGCCGCCCCAACGCCATTGACCTCCTCAAAAACAAGGAGCTCCAGCTCGTCATCAACACCCCCAGCGGCGCCACCCCCCGGGCCGACGAAATCCGCATCCGCACCACGGCCGTCTATACGGGCACGCCCATCATGACCACCATTTCCAGCGCCGAAGCCGCCATCCGCGGCATCGCCTCGCTGAAACAAGCCGGCTACGGCGTCAAAACCGTCCAGGAGTACTACTGAGCGGGAACGATCCAGTTCCACCGCCGTCCGTGTCCGTCCGCGCCTGTTCGTGTGCGTCTGTGGCCAATCCGGCCGCAGCTATTTTGCCGGCGGGTTGGTGGGCGCCTCGGGCCGAAAATCAATCGAAGCCGAATTGATGCAATAGCGCAGGCCCGTCGGCGCCGGGCCATCATCGAACACATGCCCCAGGTGGCTGCCGCAATTGGCGCACAGCACCTCCGTGCGCTGCATCCCGAAGCTCGTATCGGGCCGCTCCACCACCGTCCCCTTGGCCGCCAGGTCCGAGAAACTCGGCCAGCCGCAGCCGGAATCGAACTTGTCCTTGGACGTGAACAGCACCGCCCCGCACGCCGCGCAGCGGTACACCCCCGGCTCGCTCGTCTTCCAATACTTGCCCGTGAACGGCCGCTCCGTGCTGGCCTCGCGCAGGACTTGATATTGTTCGGGCGTCAGGATTTTGCGCCACTCCTCTTCGCTTCGTTGAAACGGGAAGTTCATCGTTGTGTTGGTTGTGGTTGAATGGTTGCTGGCCTCCGGGTTTGCCGCCGGCTTGGGCGCCGGGCTGTCCGCCGGCCCGTGCGTACAGCCGGCCAACGCCACCATCGCCGCCGCCAGCCAGATTTTCAAATACGTTTTCATTTGCGCCTCGCCATGGTTTCGCGGCCGGCCGGCATAGCCGCTCAGCCTGCCGCCTCCGCCGCCGCCTTCTCCGCCGCCCGCAATTCCCGGAACTCGTGCGCCCAATCGTCAATCCGGCACACCGCCCGGTAATCGCAATAATCGCACGCCGTCGCCGCGCCCTTGCGATACGGGTCCACCGCCGCCTCCCCCGCAAAAATCCGCCCCCCCAGCGTCCGCAACTGCTCTTCCACCCCGTCCAGCAGCGCCCCAAATTCCCCGGCCGCCAGCGACTCTGCGGAATTCGACCGCACCGAGCCGTCCTTGTTCAATCGGTAACTGAACTGATCGCCCGCCCGCGACCGATCCAGGTGATCCAAAAACGCCGCATCGAACCGCCCGCTGTGCCGGTACGCCTGCCGCCGCGCCTCGTCCGCCGTCCCCAGCACCTCTGTCCGCGAGGCCCCGCTCTCAAACTGCCCCTTCAAATTCACGTAAAACACCCCCGCCGGCACGATCTGCTTCACCCCAAAAAACGCCGCCGGCCAGCGCCGCACCGCCGCCAGGTAGCCCAGCAACTGCAATTGCACCCCGTGCTCGATGAACACCTTGTCCAGCTTCTTCGCGCTTGATTTATAATCCATCACCACCGCCAGCGCCTGCTCCCCCGCCACGCACAGGTCAATCCGATCCACCTTTCCCCGCAGCGCCAGCGTGTGGCCGTGCCCCAGCGGAATCTCCCACGCCGGCAGCCCCGTTTCGCCCAGCCCAAAATCCGTCTCCGCCTTCGCCGGGTCAAACGCGTATTGCCCCCGCATCCATGCCACCAGCGTGGCCACAAATTCCTCCAGCGCCGCCGTGAGCGACCGCGCCGCGTACCGGCTCCGCTCGTCCGCGCCCAGCAGCCCCTCGCGAAACTCCGGCGCCAGCGCCAGCGCCGCCTGCCGCACCCGCGCGCGCGCCACCGCCGGCGTCACGTCCCGCCACCGTTTGCCTTCCGCCACCAGGCCGTCGTGGAAGTTTTTCAGGACTTCGTGCTGGAAACTCCCCCGCTCCCGCGCGTCCAGCTCGTATCGCTTCCGCTCCGATGCCCGCAATCCCGAATGAACGAAAAAGCGGAACGGACATTGCGCAAATTCCTCCAGCCGGCTCACGGAGGTCTTCAGCACCGGCCCGTAAATCTTTTCCGCCAGCGCCGGCGAAAGCGGCTCCGCCTCGTCCGGCTCGCGCAGCCGCGCCAGCTTTTCCCCCAGCGCCTGCACCGCCGGCCATTGCCGCAATTCGCCATCAATCCCCGCCCCGGGCCGCACGATTTCCCCGATCAACTCCGTGGCATGCTCCGCCCCCCGCCAGTCCGGCGCCGCCGAAAATTCCCCGATCTCCAACTGCGGAAAATTCCGTTGCAGCAGCCGGATGAACGGCGACGGCGACAGCGCCCGGCCCGCCGCATCCTGCCGCGGAAAAGTCACCGCCAGCCGCCGGCTCGCCCGCGTGCACGCGATGTACCCCAGAAAGCGCTCGCGCGAAATCTGGTCGAAGACGTTCGTCCCCAGCGGCGCGTTCTGCCGGTCCAGTTCGTCCCGGTCGGCATTGGTCAAAATCACCGGCATGCGCGGCGGCGCCGGGAACACCGATTCGTTCACGCCCAGCAGCAGCGCGAATTTCAAGTCCGGATTCCGCGCCCGGTCTATCGCCCCCACCAGCACTTCGTCCAGCGCCGGCGGAATCACCCCCACCGTCAGCCCCGCCAGCCCCGCGTCCAGCACCACCAGCCAATCGCGCAGCGGCAGCCGCTCGCGCGGAAACGCCCGGTCCACGTTCTCCAGCCACGACGCCATCTGCTCATAAACCGTCTGGTGTACGGACGCCGGTTGCAGGCCCCGCGTGGGGTTCGTTTCCGCCTGGCTCCATTCCGCCAGCACCGCCTCCACGCGCAGATCAGCCCACAGCCCGCGAATCGCCGCCACCAGCTCCGGGCCGGTCGGCTCCAGCTTGCCCCGCTGCAAGGCGCGATACAGCGTCTCGAACGGCGGCAGCACCCGCAGCCGCAGCCGTTCGCAATACTCATCCGGCAGCGCCTCGCGCCATTGCTTGCCGCGCCAGCCATGTTCCAGCGCCGCGTTTTCCAGCCGGTCCAATTCCGTCTCCGGCAGCGCCGTAAACCCCGCCTTCAGCGCCGCAAACCAGTCGTCGGGCTGCCAGTCGCCCGCCACCGTCCGCAGCGCGCTCCGCGTCAGCTCCGCCAGCGGGTGATGCGCCACGCTCTCGCGCCGGTCCAGGAAAAAGGGAATGCCGTACCGGCGAAACGTCCGCGCCAGCGGCCCGTGATACGCCTCCAGGTTGCGCACCAGCACCGCGCAATCGCGAAACCGGTTCCCCGCATCCTGCCGCACGAATTTCAGCAGCTCTCGCGCCGCCAGCACCGCCTCCGCTTCCGGCGTGGCGCACGCCGTCACCGAAAGCTCCGCCGCCAATCCTGGAAATTCGCCCGCCGGCGCCACTGGCAGCGCCCAACTGCTTTCCAAAGCGTCCAGCGCCGAGTCGGTCGGAAACCGGTTTCGCCCCGGCTGGCGTTGCAGCGGCTCCACGCACACTTCGCATCCCGGCAGCGCCGCCAGTTGATCCCGGCAGCGCTGAAACGTCTTCCCGATCGCCGACCAGATGGACAGCCAGGAACTCGTCGGCGTCGGCTCCGTGGCCAGGCAAAACGCCAGCGTCGCCTCCGCGCAGCCCGGAATCACCGCCGCCAGCAACGCGTGTTCCTGCGGCGTCATCTCCGCGAAGCCATCCAGCCACAGTCCCCCGATCTTCACCGCTCCGCCCGCCGGCTGGCCCCGCAGCTTTTCCGTGGCGATCTCCAGCAGGCGGTTGGCGTCCTGCAAATCGTGCGTCGTAAGCCAATCCGCATATTTCTCCGCCAACAGCGCCAAGTCCGCGAGCTTGTCGCGCAAGTCCGGGCGCAGGTCCGCCTTCGCCGCCAGCGACCGCAGCCGGGCCGGGCCGAACTGATGCTGCTCCAGCTCTGCCAATTGCCCGGCCAGCTCCTGTGCAAACCCCACCCGCCGCACGCTCCCCCGCAGCAGCTTCAGCTCCCCCTCATGCCGCCGCAGGAGAGCCCGCAACACCATGATCCGCCCTTCCGCCGACAGCAGCCGCGGCGACGCCACGCCCAACTTTTCAAAAACGAATTCCGCCAGCCGGTCAAAGGACAACACCTGCAACCGCGTAAACCCCGCCAGCGCCCCCGTGCCGAGCAACTGCCGCTCGAGTTGAAACGTCGCCTGCTTGGGCGCAATCAGCACCAGCGGCGCCCCTTCCGGCGACCGCCCCAGCGCGGCGCGAATCTCCGCCAGGCAGCGGTAAGTCTTGCCGCTGCCCGCCGGGCCCAGGAGAAAACGCACTTGCATATCACACCATTAACGCAAACCCCCGCCCGCGCAAAGGCGCAAAGAAGTTTTTCCGCCCCGTGCCCGGACCGCGGCTGTGTCGCAGACCAGCCGCAGCAGCTCCGCAGGAAT